>LAKY01000071.1 GCA_000987045.1 Clostridiales bacterium PH28_bin88
AGGAAGCAGGTCATGTTTACCGGGTGTCCAGCGACAACGACGTCTGGGTGAAGTTTTCTTTTGCTGAGCGGATGGAAGAGGCAGATGTTTTGGCCCACCTCATAGTCGAACCTGCGGCAAAGGTAACTACCGATTGGTCCAATACGAGTATTCAGTATTCGTTCCGGGTGCATGTTTTCCCATCAACAGAAAGCCCATTACGGATAGGCCTGACTGCCGGAGCCAGGAATCTTCATGGCACCAGGGCCTTGCGGAAGACATAACGGTTACCCTTGAACGCTTCCCGGCCCCGTGGGTAACCATGTATCTGAAAAAATACCCCTCTTTGAAAATGAGGGAATACGGGTTCTACTTCGCATCCCCCGAGGACGCTGAGGTAGTCATGGAGTTCACCAAACCCATGGACAGGGGCAGCCTGGCCAAGGCGCTCGCCGGGATAGCGCAGCCGGAAGAATTTAAGCTAAACTGGTTAAACGATCAAAAGGCTATTGTCAAACTCACGCCCCCTGCTGGAGGCACCAAAACATACGACCTGGCTCTTGAAGGTGCCAAGGATCAGGACGGAGTGCTGGTAAGCATCCCTGGGCAAATTGAACTGAGGGTTACTCCTGATGTTACATTAAGGTCTATAAACCTGGCTACAGGGCAACAAACTGAAGATATTTCGGTTTCCGGGGGCTACGGAGGCGGCGTGGTCTCGCCGGACGGCTCCCGGGCCGTCTTCTGGGAACTAGGCTCTAGTGTTGGTGACTCTGCTGACTACCGCTACTGGCTGCAGGACTTGACTAGTGGGGATAAGGTTCTTTTAACCGAGGGCGGGAACCCCAGGGTCAAGTGGTTTCCCGGCAGCGACCGGGTTCAGGTAGGTAATAAGGCTTTTTCAGCCGACGGTCGGGAACTGAAAGGCCCCCTTGAGGAAAAACCAGTGATTGGCTTTGCTCTCGGCCTGGATGGGCAGATAGCCTACATGTCCTTGCGCGAACCGAGGGAAAACAAGCCCAACGTCGACTTGGTTTACCTGTGGGATGGGGAATGGAAGGTTATCGAGGGCTTCAGCTACCAGCTAATTAACAACAACGGCTTCCCGTTGCCCATGGACCCGGCCTATGACCCTTCCGGGGAAAAGCTGGCCGTGGTGCAAAATCCTGCGGGTGAAGAACAATTGCAAACCACCAGTGCGTTTATTTTAGATCTTAAGACAGGGGAGAAAGCGCTGCTGGCGGAACGCGCTCTCAACGTATTCTGGTCCCCCAAAGGCGACTACCTGGCGGTAGGCAAGGTGGGCGGCGGGATTAACATCCTGGCGCCAACGGGGGAGCTAGTCATGAAATTACCCAGCCACAACTACTTGGAGATGGTGGGCTGGACACCTGATGGCCAGCACCTGGTATTAAAGAAACAGGAGGATAATAAATGGGTCACCCAGCTTATTGAAGTGAGCAGCGGCAAGGAGAAAAAGCTGCCCGGCATGCCGCTCAACATTGACGCTAACGGTCTTGCCTACTTGATGAGCAAGTAACCCCATTTGGTGCGCACCTATCACTGAAACGGGGGGATTTTTATGAAACCTGTTGGAGTGTTGCTGGTTATTATGTCCGTTCTTGTTTTGTTGGGATGTGGTCCAGGGAAAAGAAATTTGGGCGATTTGGTGAACAGGGGATGGAGGAACAATCTATAGGGCGTTCCGACTTCAGCGAACCGTTAACCTTGAAAGAAATAGCCGACGCTTTTAGGGACAAGGGGTTAGACCTGGTTGTGGATGATTTTAAAGCCGAGGAAGACCTTACGGTTCTTGGAGTGCGACCAATGGTCTTCAGGATAGGCGAGACGGAAAACAAACTTTTTGTCTACTTGTACCAGTCTTTAGAAGAACGAAAAAATGCGTCAGAGAAAATAAGAGCAAGTAAAGCACCCAAAACCTTCTTTGAGAAAAGAATTACTACACGCTACTTCCCCGCGAAGAACGCATTGATTATGTATCACATTGTCTATTACCCTGAAGAAACCCCATGGGAACGTTTTGGAGACGAATTCAGCAAAGTACGAGACGTAGTCTTTTGGGACCTCAATGAAGGCAAGGAAATAGTCTTTAAAGGGGAAAGTCCCCACTGGGGCGCCCAGGTGACGCTCCAATACTATGAACATTTTTGGAAAGACGACAGGGGTGTCGTACGTCACGAAAACGATTACATCCAAAAATCTATATTAAGGTATAAGGGAAGTAAACCGGAAGAAATTAAAGAAATATACTATCGATTCGAAACAGCAGGGCCAAGCTGTAGTGGTAAATTAGAACAGCCGCATTTTTCTAAGGATGGTACCATTTCGGTAGGAAGTGGCGGTGGAAGCGGGGGACATATTCCTAGGGAAAATGATATCTATAATGTCAAGATCGAATGGAATGGCCAGGAAGAAACCTTTGAATTGCGGGCTTTAATACAGTGATTATACCGGATTAGAGTACGGAAGGTGATCAGGATGAAACGCGTTCTTTTTTCTATTGGTATCCTTGTTTTGGTGCTCTTTCTTGTTTCGTGTGGCGGTCCAAAAAGCCTAAACGAAAACTTAACCGCGCAAGAGAACCAATCTGAAGGCTATGTAGCCAGTGCCGAAAACCGTGAGAACACCCCAACGACCTCCTCGGATTCTGAAAAGGGAGATACCCCGGAAAATACCGAGCGCAAACAGGCCTTGGAGGCGGCAAGTATGTTCCAACCGGATATAACGGGTAGCTTTACCTTTGACCCGGCGGCCCAGGAGGTTAACGGTTGGATTGTTACTGACCCGCAGGTGACCATCCGGTATTCCACTTCGGGTGAGCCGATTTCCGATACGGGGACTTCGGCACAACGCGGGGGTATCATTGTTTCGGTCGAGCAACAAAAGGAAATTGGCAGGAATACACCCACAGGCCCCAGTGGTCCCCCGATTCCAAGGTAGTGGGGCTAGGCGTGGTGCGGAAGGTTGAACCTCCCATCCCGTGGGAATTGGACGGCACCATAGATCTAGCCCTTTACAACGTGGAAACCGGAGAGTTGAACGTCGTTGCCACGGGCACTAACGAGGTTTACTATTACCCGGTAAAATGGGATCGCGACGGCACTCTCACTTATGAAAAACACTTCATTAACAATGAGGAAATAGAGCGGTTGGAGTACAAGAAGTGACCGTTTCTCTTAAAACGAGTTTCTGCGCGGTTACGATTGGGGTGTATTCGTTCGTTATTACGACAATGGAACACCGAGCGCATCGGGGGATGTGTGCTGCTAAGTTATACCGGGTAATGAGCAATTTGAATATGCAAATCAGTTTATTGGGAGGGTTGATTATGTTGCTCATTAGGTTTTTACTAGAATACATTCGTGTAATAAGTCTGTTCACGATTGTTACATATTCGTTAAACCGGGCATTTTCCGCCTTGCTTCGCGGGTCTTGGGCTGGAGGAGCATCATTTGGTACTGCTTGTTCTCAATATACTTGTTATTATTCTCTTCGCTGTTTGGTACAGGCGTCATGGCCAGTATAACGGCTGGTATCCGGTAGACAAGGGTAAAAAAATAGAAGGGAGAAACAAACGATGATTTCAGTCTTATAACACTGTGGGGTTCCTGTTGCTGATGCTGTTTATCACCATCCTGGGGGTGCAGCCGTGACGGAGAAGTTAAAAAGCTGTAGCAAGTCGGTAGCTGGCAGTGATAACTTTCAAAAGCTCTCAGAACTCTCGGCTTCCTTTCCGGCAGACAAGTATACAGACATGCTTGCCGAAAGTAACGTACAGTTGGGAATGGAATTATTGTTTAAGAAACATGACAAGAGCCGGGATTACCAGGATTATTTCAATACTGCTTTTACAGCCACCATCACCGGCCGGCAAATAGGGGAGGCCATCCGGAAAGCCCCACTCTTGTTGCTCCTGATCTTAATGATCTTTGCAGTAGGGGGTTGCTCGTCCGCGGAGTCTGTCCTTCGACCGGATGACGTGTTGTTATCCGCTAGAGTTGCTCCATTTACTTCTGTTCCCATGTACCGAAGTTATTTTGGAGTGGATCAGCCTCTGCCGGAAAAAGAGGCTGAAAAAATCATGAGAAATTTCATTCGGGTCGATATGTACTGGGACCTGCGCCTTGAGAAAAAATGGGATAATCAAGGCAGCACCAAATTCTATTACTCCCCATATTTGATAGTCATTCCTCCAAAGGAAGAAGTGGTATACGCTGGTGGTCACCGCGGAGTGAATCTTCATACCGTCGGGGCTGCGCTTCCCCATGAGGTTCTGGAGAATGTATTAAAGGATAACAAAGACTATAACTGGGCGAAAATGAGTGAGGAACGATTTGGGTATGTCCTTCATGCCAGGTCCTTTGAGCAGGGTTCTACAAGCTTAGCTTTTTTAAAGAATATCAATTCCGACATCACGCCAACCTTCAAGATTTACTTTATTTACTACGATCCTCTCGCTAAACAGGGTTGGGTGAGACCCATAAAGGCCCTTTAGGTTCCCGTAAATAGTAAACTAAGAAGGAGGATTTGATAGTGTACGGTATGACTGGGTTGGCTTTTTATGCGATGCTGCAACCGATTGTCGGTGTCTTGAGAGATTTGGCAATTATATTCGTTGCATACAAAGCGATGCAAGCACTAAATGTCTACATCAATAGAAACTCATAAGATAACTACTTCGCTGTTTCTGTCTTGTCTTGTCTTGTATAAAACAACCGCGCAGTGATTACACGGTGGGAAAGGAAGAGATTGATGTCAATTATAATGATTGTAGTCAGCATCGTGATAACGTACTTTATTATTTTATTCGCTATTGATAACTCGCAGTTGAAAGCTACGGTTCAAGAAATGAAAGACATCTTGGCAAACATTCAGCAGCAATTAGCGGAGGGGCACTCCCGCAACGAGACGGTTGAGGCAGAAGGCATAGATCAAGGTGACGATGGTGAGGAGCACTGTCCCGGGTGTGGTGTTAAGATATATCTAAAAGACAGGTTCTGTCCTGCTTGCGGTTTGAGATTGATAGAGTAGTTTTTAGCGAGCATGATACAGGGTAATCGCTGGCCCAAACCGGTTTTAAGAGGAGTGGGACAAATTGTCAAACAGCAGTCAAACGAGAACTCAACGGGCCCTTTTGATTGTCCTGTTAATTCTGGCGCTGCTGATAATAAACCGCGAAGTTTACGGAAGGTGGAATCCATTAGGGCTGCCTAAACGTCTGAGTTGTTTCGGGCGCTTGTACAGGGCGTCCACTAAGACTGTTATGCTTACCGGAAACGATATGCCACATCACCTCGTCTATACCCCCCATCTTCTGACCGGCAAAAGAATTTACCTGCACGAACCACGGGGAGAATACGTTCCCACAGTGCTTTACCTGTATCTTGGCAAGCACACCTACCTCCCCTTTGCACTGGTGGGAGGCCCTTAAGGCTCTTTTTGGCATAGCAGCCAAAATGGCGCGGTAAAGCGGTTAAGGTAGGTGGCAATAAACCCGGGTGCCTTTTACATAACACCTGGCTCTATAACCTTTCGAATCGTGAAGGCTAGGATCTAAGCCCCTCGGATTCTGATTACATATGGACTGCGGCTCTTAACAATGACCGGACTCTTTTGGCGATGACCGGCAAGACATCTTCCTCACCCATGCGGATTGCGGTAGATGGAAATTTGGAGATAATTGGCCGACGAGACATAGACAGCAATCTATGACATGAAAGATTATAGAGAATAAAGTAGGGGAGGGACTGACTTGAGGGGTAAGATCATGTACTTGGTTGTTGCGACCTTGATCTTGCTGTCGCTCGTGGCCGGTGGCTGCAGGCAAAAAGGACTTCCGGAGGATCCAGGTGGGTTGCGGGAGCAAAAAGCTCCTCATACCGTGACTGGCGCCAATCAAGACGAACAAAGGCCATCTGTCTCCCTGGGAGACTCAGAAGGGAAGGCCAGTCTCCCGGGTAAATGGGAAAAGCCGCAAACGGTCCTGCTATCTACAACCGGGCTGCCGCGCCATTTCATTATTGGAGAGGGAGGAATGGCGTGGGATCCCGACCATGACACCATTTCGCTGGGTCTAGTCCAGCCTGGTGACAGCCCCAGTTTCTGGCTGGTAAGCCCTTTTTTCGAACCGAAGAAATTTAACCCACCAGTGACCGGGAGTGCTGAGAAAAATACTACAGACCCGGTAGATTTGTCCTCTCTGGCAGCAGATATTCCTTTCCGGCCGGTACCAGTTGCAGAAGTGCCCTGGGGTTACCAGGCAGGGCACTTCCCCCATTACGGCTCTTTTCAAGAACATTCCTATTCCTGGGTGAGTGAAACCGGGCTGGCCCTGCACCCCGGCAGGTATACGGTAGGACTGGTCGACCTGTTGCAAGGCGAAAGTACCCTTCTTGGAGAACCCAACAGATACTCCATGGCTGTTTCCGCCGACAATACCCGGATCGCATATACCCGCAACGGCTACCTGGTGGTACAGGAGATTGCCAGCGGAAAGCAAAAGAGATGGGCCCTCACAAAGGATCCTGCCACCGATACAGAGGTCTCCGTAGAAATGCTCTCATGGTCGCCCAATGGGCGCTACCTTTTGGGAGCGTGGTACCCCACCCAGCACCAGTTTGTAGTAGATAAGTTGTGGGCATTGGACTGGGAGAACGGAAAGCTGGTCGGCCTGCTCGATGAAAAAGATCACCCTTTCGGAAAGCCCACCTGGTCACCTGATGGCAACCAAGTTGTGCTTTACGAGAGCTTTGTTGGTTATACGGAAGGATACGATGTCCAGTGGATACTGGTGGATCTACCCACGGCCTCCACCCAGGTAGTGGTACCGCGGAGCCCAGAAAGGATTGACTACCGTTTCACCTGGGATTCGAGCGCACAACTCCAGGCTGGAGCGGTAATGCCCGGGCCGGGTGGTACCAGGGTGGTAGGTTATGACCCCAATGAAAGAACCTACCAGGATACTTTAGACGGTGACCAGCCATTTACTGCCACCAAGTTGCATTTTCTTAAGATAGGTAAGAAAGAGGCGTTCCGGGTAGATTTAATGCCTACTTTAAAGGAGGCCGGATTACCCTTAGACAAGGTTAAATGGCTGTACATATGGCCGCAATGGTCTCCCGACGGTAACTACCTTTACCTTGAGGGTTACGCCAATGGCGAGAATATGAATCGTGACCAGTTGCCTTACACTCTTCATGGTTCCCTGGACCTCACCACCCGTACGGCGAGATTTCTTCCCGCCGAAGAAGAGCGGGGAGAAAGGTGGTTTTTGGCCACCAGTCCCGAGGCGCGGTGGGCAGGGAGCAAGATAATACTATCGGGTAGCCGGGAAGGCCGTAAATTGAGGGTGCTGGACGTAAAGGACATGGAGACAACTACAGTAGCTGAAGGGGAGGAATTTTTAGCAGCCAGGTATACCGGTAAAGGGTTGTTGTATGTATCAACTGATAAGATAGTATTGCTTCAGCATGATGGTACTACGAGGGTACTGCTTACTGTACCCGAGGGGGAAACCTTTGTACCCCCAGTTATCGGTTCACCTTTTGGACATTACCTGGCTATTCCCAGAGAGCGACAGGATATTGAGGGCCTGCGATGGATCACCTTGGAGATACTCAACCTAACAGGGACTTGACCGGAAGGTTTTCCAGGTGATGATTGCTCTGAAGGTCGGCTCTACTAGTTTCGGAATAATTATTTCTGGTTTGGCTTGGCGGCACGTTAACAGGGAGAAAGTACGCCAGGGTGTTTATTAGTTTGAAGGAGTTAAGTCTATGAGAAAATACTTCTACGCATTGTCTGTTGCCGTCCTTTTCTTCGCTGGGTGGGAATGGCGCAATACATGACAACACGCTCCCACCAGCCAATCGTGGACGTGCCGCGTGATTTTAATTTCGTATTGGAGTATGGATATGGAGCGAGAAACATACTGGACACTTTCCAGGGAACGTTTACAAAAGACTTAGGAGCGGGAAATGCAGTTACACACCTTTCTTTAACCGAGGAAGAAATGAAGACTCTGTACAAGCAGATGGTGAAAATCAACGTGTGGAATTACCCGGAGACATTTGATGCCGACCCAAGGAGAATGAGGAGAATAGTGTTTCCCCATAATACTTATCGCTTGAAAATACAGGCGGCAGGTAAAATGAAAGAAAAATTCTGGAGGGATTGGGTTGTTTGGGGTAACCCCAATGAAGAACCTGTGGCAGCAATTGAATTACGGAACCTGATTAATCAGATTGTCGACATGATAATGGAAAAGGAGGAATACAAGAAATTGCCTGAGTTCCATGGCCCGGTCTCTTAACAAATGATACCCCGAAAGGAATGACTATTATGATGATAAAGAGAGTTCCTTGTATGATTATGGCCATAATAGCTATAATGCTATTTTCTGGCACTGCATTCGCTGAAATGCAGGGGCACAACCAATGCTCCGCATTTTCGACTGCATTTGTGCTAAGAAACTTTGGCCAAACGGTTACGGGATCAGAAGTGTACCGTGAAATGCGATTTAAAATTCCCGTGTCTGGATATGTCCTCCCGAAAGGAGTTCTTGCTTATTTGGACGCGGCAGGTTTTAACTCTAACATTTTTCGGGGTGTTTAAACACTCTGAAAGTGCGTCTCTCGGAAACAGGTTCTCCCATGATCGTTCTTGTCGGGAATGGTGCCCTTTTGTTTGGTATTGGGGCCGGAGTAGCTTTAAGTATGATCATTGGTATCTTGACCAGGGACGATGATGTTTGGTTGAGATACATTGGCTACGCCGCGGTATTCTCTGTCTTTCTTTCGGCCGTTTTTAGTGGAGCACTGCTCTCTGGTGACAGGATTAGGGCAAATTATGCTTCTGGGCACATTTTTTCTTGGGAGTGCGGTTGGATTAGGTGTTATTGCCAGCGTGATATATTTTTTTGGTAAAAGTTTGGGGTTATAGTTTAGCAAAATGACTTCGCCCATTTTTATCAACCGAAACTAAATGACAAAAAGGATGAGGAGAAAAAGACAGAATTAAGTTCCTTTGGCAAAGAGGTTGTGTCGGAAGCAGAATTTGAAAAGCTCCAACACTCTCCTGTTGAGGAGATGATCACCTGGTTAAAAGAAAACGGCAGCATTGTTGAGCCCATGGAAGTGACAATTATGTCGTAATCCCTGAAGCATAAGCAGAAAAGAGCAAGAATAATATGCGGCCAGGTGACTGTTAACGGGAAAAACTAGGTTTTTGTTTTGGATAACGACCACATAACATGGCCCGGGATACCCGGGCCATTGCCATACGTCGGTGTTTTTTACTAATGCTCCGGTTTGGACATTACCGGAAGGAGGGTTGTTTATGCTTTAGTCTTGAGGGCTTGCCGCTGTTGGGCTGTGCCGGCGGCGTGGGGTAAGGTTCCAGGCCTCAGTGGCGTACTTGGCTTGTTTGAGTTCCGTCGCCAGGGACATTTCCTCGGCTGTGAGGAAGCCGGGAACCAGTTTAATGCCCAGCGCTTCCGCGAATCCTTTGGCCAGGGCGGAGGCCGCCTCGTCATGGGTGACGTCCCGCTCCAGCACTTCAGTGAGGCTGGTGGCCTGGTGGGCAAAGGAGCGCTTCAGGCGGTCCCGCACCGCCGGGTTGTCAAACCTGAGGCACTCGAACAGCATGCCGGCGTCCATCTCCAGGGGGATGGAACCGTGCTGCAGCACGCAGCCCCCCCGGCGGGTTTGGGCGCTGCCAACCAGCTTCTTGCCCCCGGCCACCAGTTCGTACCAGGAGGGGGCGTCGAAACAGGCGGCGCTATCCCCTTGCTTGGGGGTTCCCCTGGACAACTCCGCGGGCACCCCCAGGCTCTTTAATCCGGCCAGCAGCCCCTGGCTCAACCGCAGGTAGGACTCCAGGACGCTGCCAGTTACCACCGGGTGGTCTTCCCGGGCTACTATGCTGTAGGTGGTTTCCTGGTGGTGCAGCACCGCCCGCCCGCCGGTCAGGCGGCGCACCACCTGGACACCCCGCTCGCGGCAGGCGGGAAGGTCGATCTCCCGCCCGGTATCCTGGAAGTATCCCACCGTCATGGTGGGCGGGTCCCAGCGGTAGAACCTTAAGGTCGGGGGGACCGCCCCACGGCTGTGCATGACCATGACGGCCTCATCCACTGCCATGTTGGTATAACCGTCCAGGTAGCCTGTATCCAGTAACCGCCACTTCATAAGAGGACCTCATTCCTGCCGCTGCCAGCGGAGCACCGGCTTGCGCGCGGCATTCACCTCGTCCAGGCGGGTGACCACCGTGTGGTGGGGCGCGCTCTTCACCACGTCGGGGTTTTCCTTGCCTTCCCGGGCGATGGTGATCATGGTTTCGGCGAACCGGTCCAGGGTTTCGCGGCTCTCGGTCTCGGTCGGCTCGATCATCAGCGCCTCTTCCACGATGAGCGGGAAGTAAATGGTGGGAGGATGATAGCCGTAATCCAAAAGCCGCTTGGCGATATCCAGGGTGTGCACGCCGTATTCCTTGAGACCTTTGGGACTAACCACGAACTCGTGTTTGCAGTGACGGTCGTAGGGAAGATGGTAGTGTTCTTTCAGCTTCGCCAGCAGGTAGTTGGCGTTTAACACCGCGTTCTCGCTGGCCTGGCGCAGGCCTGTGCCTCCCAGGGCGCGGATGTAGGTATAGGCCTTGACCGCCACGCCGAAGTTGCCGTAAAAGGCCTTCACCCGGCCGATGGAGAGGGGACGGTCGTAGTCCAGGCGGTACTTGCCGGCAGCGGCGTCGTACTCCGTCGTGGGTTTTGGCAGGAAGGCCGCGAGGCTTGCCTTCACCCCAACGGGGCCGGAGCCGGGGCCGCCACCTCCGTGGGGAGTGGCAAAGGTCTTGTGCAGGTTAAGGTGCACCACGTCAAAACCCATGTCTCCCGGCCTGGTGATGCCCATGATGGCGTTCATGTTGGCCCCGTCGTAGTAAACCAGCCCGCCGGCCTCGTGGACCATATCCGCGATCTCCCGGATGTTTTCATCGAACAAACCCAGGGTGTTGGGGTTGGTAAGCATCAGAGCGGCGGTTTCCTCATCGACCGCCTCCCGCAGGGCTTCCAGGTCCACCCCGCCCCGGGCGTCGGATTTCACCTGCACCACCTGCATGCCTACCAGGGATGCGGTGGCCGGGTTGGTGCCGTGGGCGGAATCCGGGACGATGACCTTGCGCCGCCGGGTATCGTTCCGGTGGTCATGGTAGGCCCGGATGATCATCAGCCCCGTAAGTTCCCCGTGAGCGCCGGCGGCAGGCTGCAGGGAAAACCGGTCCATGCCGGCGATCTCACACAACGCCTGCTCCAATTCGTACATCAGCCGCAGGGCCCCCTGGCTTAATTCCTCCGGCTGGTAAGGGTGCAGGCGGGCGAAACCCGGCAGGCGGGCGGCGTCCTCATTGACCTTGGGGTTGTATTTCATGGTGCAGGAGCCCAGGGGGTAAAACCCGGTATCCACCCCGTAATTCATACTGGACAGGTGGGTGAAGTGGCGAGCCACATCAACTTCACTGACCTCCGGCAGCTCGGGTTCCTTTTCCCGCAGAAATTCCGCCGGGACCAGTTCTTGCAGGTCCGCCGCGGGGACATCGGGGGCCGGCCACTCGCTGGCCTGCCTCCCCGGTCGGCTCAATTCGAAAATCAAGGGTTCCGTCACGGTTCTACACCTCCATCCCGGCCGCCAGGCGGTCAATCTCTTCTTTGGTCCGTTTCTCCGTCACACAAAAGAGCATCTGTCCCGCCATTTCGGGGTAGAAGCGGGCGATATCTAGCCCGCCGATGATCTTTTGTTCCAACAGGCGCCGGTTGATCTGCTCCGGGGGGTTGGCAACCTTGACCACAAATTCCTTGAAAAAGGGGCGCTCAAAGGCCGGGGTGACGCCCTTTATCTCTGACAGTTTCTTGAGGGCGTAGTGGGCTTTCCGAAGGGAGAGTTCCGCCACCTGCCGCAGTCCCTTTTTGCCCACGGTGGTCAAGTAAATGGTGGCGGCCAGGGCGCACAGGGCTTCGTTGGAACAGATGTTGGAGGTGGCCTTTTCCCGGCGGATGTGCTGCTCCCGGGCCTGCAGGGTCAGCACGAACCCCCGGCGGCCGCTGGTATCCACTGTCTGTCCTACCAGCCGTCCCGGCATCCGCCGCATCACCTTTTCCCGGCAGGCCAGGAACCCCAGGAAGGGACCCCCGAAACTCACCGGGTTACCCAGGCTCTGTCCCTCTCCTACCACGATGTCGGCGCCGTATGCTCCCGGGGGTTTCAGGATGCCCAGGGAGACGGGGTCGGCGCAGACCACGAAGAGTGACTTGGCGCCGTGGGTGAGTTCTGCGGCCTCGGCGGCCGGTTCCAGGCAGCCGAAAAAGTTGGGCTGCTGGATGACCACCGCCGCCACCCGGTCGTCCAGCATGGACTCCAAATCTTTCAGGGAAGTGACTCCGTCATCCAGGGGTATCTCTGCCACTTCCATGCCCTTGCCGCGGGCGTAAGTGAGGACTGTCTCCCGGTATTCGGGGTGTACCGCCCGGGAGATCAGCACCTTATTCTTACGTGTGAAGTCGCCTGCCATCAGGACCGCTTCCGCCAGGGCGCTGGCGCCGTCGTACATGGAGGCGTTGGCCACGTCCATGCCCGTCAATTCACAGATGAGGGACTGGTACTCGAAGATGGCCTGGAGGGTGCCCTGGCTGATCTCCGGCTGGTAGGGGGTATAAGCTGTATAGAATTCCGAACGCAGCAGCATCTGGTCAATGATCTTGGGGATATAATGGTCGTAGGCGCCTGCCCCCAGGAAGGAGACGTAACCGTCCAGGTCCCCGTTCATGCCCGCCAGGTCCCGCATGTGCTGGGCCAGTTCCATTTCCGGCATAGGCCCCGGCAGGTCCAGGGGGCGGTTCAGCCGCACGCTGGTGGGGATGTCGGCAAAGAGGTCTTCTATGCCCGGTATGCCGATAGCCCGGAGCATCTCCTCCCGGTCCTGTTCGGTGTTTGGGATGTACTGCACCCTTACTCGCCTCCCTCCTGGGTCAGTTTTTCGTACTCTTCGGCGGTCATTAAGTTCTCCACCTCCGCGGGGTCGGCCAGTTCCACCTCCATCATCCAGCCGCCACCGTAAGGCTCCTGGTTAATCAACTGCGGGTCGTCCAGCAGGGCTTCGTTCACCGCCACCACCGTGCCCGCCACCGGGGTGTAGCAGTCGGAAGCCGCCTTCACCGATTCAACCACACCAAAAGCATCCCCTGCTGTCAGTTTTTGCCCCACTTCGGGGAGTTCCACGAACACCACGTCTCCCAGGGACTGCTGGGCGAAATCCGTGATCCCGATACGACCGCGGCCGCCTTCCAGTTTGAGCCACTCGTGTTCCTTGCTGTACCTTAGTTCTTTGGGTACCATCTTCGTTGCCTCCTTACTGTTTTTTATAAAATGGCCTGGGCACAACCCTGGCCCGGTAAACCTTTTCCCTGATGGTGACGCCCACTTCCCGCCCGGCGGCGGCGTAAGGCGTTTCCACGAACGCCATGGCCAGGTTCTTGTTCAGGGTGGGGGAGAAGGAACCGGAGGTGACCTGTCCAATGGTAGTTCCGTCCAACACCACCGGGTAGCCGGCCCGCGGCACACCCCGGTCGATCATCTCCAGTCCTACCAGCTTGCGTTTAAGGCCCTCGGCCTGCTGGCGGGCCAGGGCCTCCTTGCCGGTAAAGTCCGGCTTGTCAAGGCTCACGAACCTGCCCAAGCCTGCCTCCAGCGGGGTGCTCTGTTCGGTCAGTTCATGGCCGTAAAGCGGCATGCACGCCTCAAACCTCAATGTGTCCCTGGCCCCCAGGCCCACCGGCGCCAACCCGGCCTCTTTCCCTGCCGCCAAAAGGCCGTTCCACAACTCCTCGGCCTTTTCCGGGGGCAGGTACAGCTCGAAGCCGTCTTCACCGGTGTAACCGGTGCGGGAGATGACGCACTCGATGCCCCCCACGCGCCCCCGGTCGAACCAGTAATACTTTATTTTCCCCAGGTCAACGTCCGCCAATGGCTGCAGGATGCTCACCGCCCGGGGACCCTGCAGGGCCAGTTGGGCGGTTTCCGGGGACTGGTCGGTGACGGTGACGTTGCCGGCTGCGTGCCGGCGCACCCATGCCAGGTCTTTTTCCGTGTTGGAGGCGTTGACTACCAGCAAGTAGTCATCGCTGCCCATCCGGTAGACCAGCAGGTCGTCCACCACCCCGCCGGTCTCCAGGCACATGGGGCTGTAAATCACCTGCCCCGCGGACATCCCGGACGCGTCATTGGTGATCAGCCGCTGGACCAAACCCAGGGCGTCCGGCCCTTGCAGCCGGATTTCCCCCATGTGGGAGACATCAAACAGGCCTGCCGCTTCCCGCACCGCCCGGTGCTCTTCCAGGATGCCGGTGTACTGGACAGGCATGCTCCACCCGCCGAACTCCACCATCCTGGCGCCCGCGGCCACGTGGGCCGCGTGGAGAGGAGTCTTCTTGAGCGATGTGTCTTCCAAACTCTCTGCACCTCCCTTAAGATTGAAAGAAGAATACACGACCGGCGGCCTTTCCTGTCAAATCTACCTCTATTTTGCGACCTAGGGGAGATCTTCAGTCACTCGAAGGCAATTTCGTTACAGTTCCCCTATGTACAGAGAAAAAATAAAACAGAGGAAAGGCCTGGTGCCTTTCCTCTGTCCTTAAACCTGAGAGATTTTGTCCCGGCATGCGCCGGTTCCCCGTGGGTGTCCTCCATGGGAGGAACTCTCCAGAGGTCCGTCTTCCGGCGGTTCTGAAACCTGAAAGTTTCCCCGCGGCTACCACGCCAACGGGTTACTTCTTCGGTGCCGTTCAAGAGGCAAGATGCAGGAGGCACGAGCAAGATTTCATGCGGGAATTGGCTTTGCCAATTCCTTCGTCCAATCCTGCTTCTTGCTTCTATTCCTCTTGCTTCTTGTTACGGGCTCTCCCACCGGAATCATCCGGCTGTATTCTATTGCACGTATTTTACCATAATTTTTCCCGTAAAAAAAGACCTTCCATAAAAAGAACTTTACGACACTTTAATGGGAGGGCATGGTATTCATGTCGTTTGGTCTTGGAAGAATTGTGGTTGGAAAAACTGCAGCCATATGGCGAATAGGGATACAATAAAGCAGCCAAAGTTTAACCCGGTTAAGCGGTAAGATGGGGGACGGTTGCCTATTATGTAATAAAGGGGAGCTAACTAAGGGTTAGCTCCTCAATTGCTGTTCCGCCAGGCGGATCATGTCCCGGACCATGTGACCCCCGATCTTTCCGCCGATCTTCCCGCCGATGCGGCCGGCTTCCCGGGATGGCAGGTCCCCGTTGTATCCCGGCGAGAGAGGTATTCCCAGTTCCCTGGCTACTTCGTACTTGAACCGGTCCACTGCGCTTTGAAACTGAGCCTCTGAGGTAATCTGGGGAGGAAAGTGCGGCAGTTCTTCGGCCTTTCTGTATTTCAGCCACTGAAGACCTTCTTGACCCACACATACCACCTCCGTTATTATTCTCCCTTACACGCCCCGTAAAAATCCCCTCAACTTTTTGTCATTGCAAGAAACCACAGCCTTAAATGACATAAAAACTAAAGGATTAAAGAAACGCTTTCTTTAACCCTTTAGCTGTTTGGTTTCTGTTACCAGACGTTACAACGTATTTTAAGTAATGATTTTTCCTAAAAACTGGCACTTGGCTGAACCGGGGTGCTTCCCCAAAAGGCTGGGCCCATCCCGCGGAAACCTGCGCCCTTGCCGAAACCTGCTCCGCCGCCGAAGCACCCGCCGCATGCGCCGGGACCGTAAAGACCGTTAGCGGCGTTCTGCTTGCGGTACTGGATCATCAGGTCCGCTCGCTCCTGCATCAGTTTTCCTTGCTCCGCGGTGATCAGGCCGGCGTCGACGTACTGCTGGATCATCTGCTTGCGGAGGGCGGCCATCTGATCGTACAGGCTGTCCAGGGCTTTTTGCTGGTCATCGGTCAGAGCGGCGTACGCGGTGGGCACCGCCACGGCGACGAGCAGCAGGGTCAGCACCAGCAGGGCAATCTTCCTTTTCATCATATTCACCTCCTTTTGTTATGGGCCTTATTGGCTCTCGGTTGCTTATTCGTGATCGCTTTTCGCTTTTAGGGAGGTACATTGACAGCGATGGTAAAAAAAATTATCATCAGAATGTGGCGAAAGCGACTTGTTGGGCCCGGCTGAGAACGGATACCTCCCTAAATTCCGGGCTTTTTACGAATTAAGTGGCAACGGAGTGATCTGCCATGGTGGAAGCGGTAACCGGGGATCTGGTCAGCCGGGCTAAAGAACGGGACGACCTCGCTCGGGAGGAGTTGATCCGGCAGTACCGGCCCCAGATCCGGGCCATCGCCGCGGGCATTTGCGGCCGGCCTTTGGACTGGAGCAATGACGACGAGTTAAGCGTCAGCCTCATCGCTTTCAACGAGGCCATTGACACTTATGATGAAAATAAAGGGATGAGTTTTCTGGGCTACGCCCGGATGCTTATTCATCGACGCCTGGTGGATCATTTCCGCCGGGAATCGCGGTTCCGGCACGCGTCCCTGGATGCGCCGGACGAGGAGACGGAGTTTAGCCGGTACGAGGCAGCCCAGGCGTGGACCGAGTACCGGGCGGAAGAGGAGGCCTGGGAGCACGGGGAAATGGTAGCCTGCTATAACGATACCCTCCAGGGCTACGGCATCTCACTGGACGATCTTTTGGTAGTTTCCCCGAAGCACAAGGATACCAAACACACGTTGATGCGAGTCGCCCAGGAGCTGGTGGCCCAGCCCACTCTGATGGGACGGCTGCGGGACCACAAGCAACTACCTATTAAGGAATTGATGGTGCTGACCGGCGTTAGCCGCAAGGTGCTGGAGACGGGACGGAAATACATCATTGCCCTGGCGCTGGTGCTGAGCGACGAAGAGTTTTTACCCATCAGGCAACTAATCCGTTTTTCGCGGAAGGAAGGGTGGTGAGGGGAAATGCGCACAATTCAGGGCATGGTACTGCGGGTAGAGGAGCGGCATGTGGTGGTGGTTACCGAGGAAGGTGACTTCCTGCGGGTACGGATGCCCTCCCGCCCGCCGGTTCCGGGGCAGACCCTGGAAATTCCGGTTAAACGGCGCCGCGCCTTCCGCCCCTACCTGGCGGTGGCGGCTGTGTTGATCCTGGCGGTGGCTTTGAGTGTGGTGAGACCCCTGGCGATTCCCCCGGCGGTAGCTTCGGTAGCGTTGGATATGACCCCCAGCGTGGAACTGGCCGTCAGTAAGGACAATGAGGTGGTCAGTGCGCAAGCCCATAACCCTGAAGGGGAAAGCCTGCTCAAGGACCTGCAGGTGAAGGGCCTGGACGTGTACCAGGCGGTCAACCTGATTACCGCCCGGGCCGCGGAAATGAATTTTTTCAATCCCGAGGACAAAAACATCGTATTGGCCGTGGTACTGCCGCTACGAGACGAAAAGGGCGAGACCGGGATAGATAAGGACGAAATCATGCGGATCATCCACGATGAGATGCTTGCCCGCGAGTACGACGGGTATGTGGTGGTCAACCAGGCCCGGAAAGAAATCCGCCGGCAGGCAGTGGAAGCGGGGCTGCCGGTTAACAGGTACCTGCTGCTGGAAAAATCCAGAGAGCAGGGGATTGAGATTGCGCCGGAAACGCTGCGGTCTTCTTCTCTCCAACAGGTGATGGACGGGGCGCACATGGAAGTACAGAAGACGTTCCCCGGCAGCTGGTGCGAGGTGTCCGGACGAAGGGGGATGATGAACGGACCGATGGGCGGCATGGGTTTCTCCTCCGGAGACACTGAACTCTCAGGTTCCGGTACCGGGAAAGATAGCGCTAAGCAGGATAACACAGCCGGCGGTGAACCCTCTCAACCAGCACCGGGCGCTCAAAGTGAAAACTCCTGGTGGGGAATGCGGTCCATGGGTCCGATGGGACCAATGAGACAAATGGGCCCAATGGGTCCCATGAATCCTGGCTATAACGGGGGTAGAATGCCTTGGTCCAGGGGCTGGCAGAGTTCCCCCGGCAGCCCTGTAGAAGGGGAGAAAAACCAGGGTGGTTCATAGAAGGCCACACAGTGCGTACAATCCGGGGCGGAACTCAGTTAAAGAGTTCCGCCCCTGGCGTTGATTCTCGCGGTGATATTGCTAAAAACATGCAAGATATTTCTTGCAAACCGGGTGACTGCTGCCTCCAGCGCCTTAAATCAAATTATTCAGCTATTGACGCGCATGGAGTGGAGGATCTATAATCAATAATGAAAGTGAAAATCATTATCAAATAATGAGTTTCGTAGGTAGGTAGCGACAGGCCCGCAAGGGGCGGGACGTCACTCCTATTTGTTGACGATAACTTATAAACCAAAGGGGGAGAGAAGGATGAGCGTAGCAAAATTGTTCAGTGATGCCCTGGCGCAGAAACGGGTCCACCTGGCGGAGAAGTCTTTCCTGTTCAGCAAGTACCTGCTACTGAACTCCAAGCCGGCGATAGACATCCCAGGGATCGACAGCCACGGCAGGCACTACCTGGACGACCTGGTCAAGTAGCGCCCTACCACCCTCAGGGCCGAGATATATTGCTCGGCCTTTTTTTTGTTAGGGGCGGATTAGCACCCCAACATGTATATTCATTTGGAAGAAAATAGTTTGACATCACAGCATGAAGGGTTATAATAAAAAATACTAGGTAGGAATATTCTTATTTAAGGGGCGGTAGATTTGAAACAGGAAGAATTTGTTCAACGACTTCGAGATAAGGGTTACAAGATTACACCCCAGCGCCGGGCGATTATCGACATCCTGCTGGCTTATGATACACCCCCCAGCGCCAAAGAGGTGCTGGACAGCATCCGGGGAAGGTTTCCCGACATCAGCCTTGATACCGTCTACCGGAACCTTAACCTGTTAGCTGACCTGGGGGTAGTAAACCTCATCAACCTGCGGGGTAAGGAAACCTCCCGTTTTGAGATCGGCGAGTGCCACCACCACCACCTGGTCTGCCTGCAGTGCGGGCGTTCCCTGTGCGTGGACTTCTGCGTCATGGAAGAGCGGGAGCTGGCTGCGGCAAGAGAACAGGAGTTTGAAGTGGTGGGGCATGCCTTCGAGATTTACGGGTACTGTAAAAACTGCCGGAAGGCGGGGTAAGAGGGTTATGGGGCTGAAACAGCGGCAATACTCAAAGGTGAAACCCCTCTCAAGGTGGGTAGCTCTCGTTTTGCTTGTTGTTACCGGCCTTACGGGCTGCGGTGTCCCGGGGGGAGGGGATCAGGCGGCTCCGGCCAAAACCGGCCGGGTCAGGTTGGTAGCCACCTTTTACCCCATAGCCTATTTTGCCCGTGAGGTGGGGAGCGACCGGGTGGAGGTAGTTACCCTGGTGCCCACAGGGGTGGAACCCCATGAGTGGGAACCCAGCCCGCGGCAGTTACTGTCCCTCAGGGAAACGGACGTGTTTGTTTATAACGGAGCGGGTCTGGAACCTTGGGCCAGCCGGATGGTCGAAGGGGCTAACAACCAGCGCCTGGTAGTAATTGAAACCAGTGACGGGCTGGAACTGCTCCCGGCTGACCCCCATGTCTGGTTGGACCCGGTTCTTGCCCAGGGTCAGGTAGCCCGGATAGTGGAAGGCCTGATCGCGGCAGACCCCCAGGGGGAACCGGTCTACCGGGCTAACGGGGAGGCATTGACCAGGCGTTTACAGGAACTCGACGAGAAGTACAGGCAAGCTCTCGCGGGAAGCGAAGGGGCCAAGATCTTCACATCCCACTCGGCTTTTTCCTACCTGGCCAGGAGATACTCCTTGCGGCAGGTCCCCGTGATGGGGCTGTCTCCCGAGGCTGAGCCCAGCCCCGCCCAGATGGCCCAACTGGTCCGGCTGGCCCGGGAGGAGGGGGCAAAGTACATCTTTTTTGAGAGCCTGACCAGCCCCCGCCTGGCTGAAACACTGGCCGGGGAGGTAGGGGCAGAGACCCTGGTGTTAAACCCTATCGAGGGACTCACTCCTGACGAGGTTTCCCGGGGTGAAGATTACTTCACCTTGATGGAACAAAACCTGGCCAACCTGCTCAAGGCGGTGGAGCAAAAACCATGATCCGTCAACCTGTCCTGGAATTAAAGGGGATTAATTTTGATTACTCCGGCCACCAGGCGCTGGAAGGCGTGGACCTGGTGGTTCCCCGCGGGGAATTCCTGGGCCTGTTGGGTCCCAACGGGGCCGGCAAGTCCACCCTGCTCCGAATTGCCGTCGGGCTTTTACGCCCGTCTTCCGGGACGGTGAGCCTTTTTGGCGAGCCCATTGGAAGGTTTAAAGACTGGGCGCGGGTGGGTTATGTCTCCCAGCATGCCGCCCACCTGGAGCCAGGTTTTCCCGCCACGGTGTGGGAGGTGGTTTCCGCCGGCCGCTTTGCCCGGGTTGGGCGGATGCGCCGCATGAAGGCGGAGGACCGCCGGGCCGTGGAAACCGCCCTTGAGATAACGGGTTTGACTCACTTGCGGAAACACCCGGTTGGCCTGCTTTCCGGAGGCCAGCGGCAGAGGGTGGCGATCGGCAGGGCGCTGGCAGGTGTCCCGGAACTGATGCTTTTGGACGAACCGGCGGTGGGAGTGGACGCCGAGGCCAGGGAAAACTTTTACGACCTGCTGGTCAGGTTGAACCGGGACCTGCAGCTGACCCTGGTGCTGGTCTCTCATGATCTAGAGGCGGTGGCGGCCAGGGCCACCCGGGTGGCCTGGCTGCACCGGCGGATCCTCTTCCTGGGCCGCCCCGAGGATCTCCTGCACCAGGAATTGCTGGGGCTGTACGGTCCGGGGAATGGTAAATTGGCTGCGGGGGAAGAGCACCGGAGGAGGGGGGATCGGCATGCCGCTACCGGAAATTTTTCACTATGATTTCATGATCCGCGCGATGCTGGTAGGGGTGGTGGTGGGACTGGTGTCGCCGGCTATCGGGCTCTTTCTGGTGGTCCGCCGGTTGTCCCTTCTGGGTGAAGGCCTGGGACACGCCGCTTTTGCCGGGGTGGCGCTGGGCTGGATCCTGGGTGCCTACCCGCCTCTTACCGCCCTGGGGTTCGCCGTCCTGGTGGCGGTGGGAATCGAAAAGCTTCGCGGGTGGCAAAAGCTTCACGGTGACGTGGCGCTGGCCATCTTCCTGTACACCAGCCTGGCCCTGGGAGTGGTTTTGGCCGGGATGGGCAAGGGCATCGGGGGTGAAGCTATTAGTTACCTGTTTGGCAGCATCGTGACCACCGGCCCGCAAGATGTACCGGCGATGTTGTTTACTGGTGCAGTGGTCCTGGGGACCCTGTTGGCCTTTTACAACGAGTTTTTTGCGATCGCCCTGGACGAAGAGGCGGCCAGGGTCGCGGGCATTCCGGTAAACGCCCTGAATATGGTCCTGATGGTGCTGACCGCGGTGACGGTCGCCGGGGCCATGCGGGTGGCGGGTACCCTCCTGGTAGCCGCGCTGATCGTGATCCCCGCGGCTACCGCTTTGCAGCTGGGTAGGGGATTCGGCACTACCCTGATGATCTCTATGGGTGCCGGCGTATCTTCATCGGTGGCCGGTTTGCTGACCTCTTTCTACCTGGACCTGCCTTCCGGCGGGGCGGTGGTGCTGGCGTCTGTGGGGCAGCTTTTAGTGGTAATCATGGTAAAGAAAACATACATATCAGTACGCCGGGCGTTGCGAAGTCGGCAGTCGCCGGCGGACTGTAATGAGCCGGAGGCCTGGCAGGGCATCAGGTTACTGGAGGCGGCAAACAGCCGGGCCGGAAGCAAAACCTAGCCTCCGGTTTATTATTTCCGGGCCACGCCTTCCAAGAGCAACCGTCTTTTCCTGGTTGGATCTGGCGGAACCTTTTTTTCCCGGTTCGAAAAGGGGCAGGAATCCGGGGGCCTGGCGGGGAATACCAGGAGCATACCGTGAGAAGGAGGGATGCGCATGTCCTTGAGGGGACGATTATTCAGGCGGGGAGGCAGCATGCCTGGCCCGGCCGGTTTGAAGAGCGCCGTGGTAGGGGCGGTGTTCCTGGCGATAGCTGTTTCCGCGGCGTTAACGAGCTGGTACACCGTGGCGGAGCACGAGCAGGGTATGGTAATGACCTTCGGCCGTGTCACCAACTATACCGAGCCGGGTCTGCACTTCAAGATTCCCTGGCCGGTCCAGTCAGTCGAGGTGCTGCCCGTGAAGAAGACCTTTGCCCTTAAATTCGGCTACCGGGAGAAGGATGGGGTAACCGTCGACGTGCCGGAAGAGGCCATGATGCTGACCGGCGACGAGAACATCGTGTGGGCGGACGCCCAGGTGGAATGGCGCGTCGCCGATGCCAAGAAGTTTCTCTACGGGTCCGCCGACCCGGAGAAGGTACTGGTTAACGCCACATCCGCCAGCATCCGCAGCGTGATGGGGACCACTGACCTGGATCTGGCCATCACCACCGGCAAGGTGGAGATCCAGGCCAAGATCCAGGAGAACCTCATGAAGCTGATGGACAATTACGACGTGGGTGTCCAGATCCTGGCGGTCAAACTGCAGGACGTAGAACCGCCCGATGCCGTGAAAGCCGCCTTCCAGGCGGTCACCGACGCCCGGGAGATGAAAAACACCAAGATCAACCAGGCTGAAAAATACCGGAACGAACAGGTCCCAAACGCCCGGGGTGAAGCCAACGCCCTCATCGCCAACGCCGAGGCCACCAAGAAGGAGCGGGTGGCCCATGCCCAGGGTGACGTGGCCAAGTTCAACGCCCTGTATATCGAGTACGCCCGCAGCAAGGATATTACCACCAAGCGATTGATCATTGAAACCCTGGAGCAGGTGCTTCCCGGAGCGGAGATCTACATCATGGACCAGGGGGACGGCGGTACAGTCAAGTACCTGCCCCTGCGGGAAGTGAAAGGGGGTAAAGAGTGATGACCGGACCGGAAGTAATCGACATCAACACCGCCCGCGGCAAGGGTTCTCCGGCGTTCCGCCTGCTGGTGGCGCTGGTGGTGCTGGCGGCGGCGCTCGTGGCTACCACCGTCTTTACGGTGAGCGAGGGTGAGTACAAGGTAGTGCGCCAGTGGGGGGCGGTGGTCCGCATCATCGACACCGCCGGGCTGCAGGTGAAGGTGCCCTTTGTCCAGTCCACCCAGTCTTTACCCAAGTACAAGATGGTGTACGACAGCGTGCCCACCGAGATCCTGACCGCCGACAAAAAGCCTTTAAAGGTAGACAACTACACCATCTGGCGCATCAAGGACCCCCGGGCCTTCATCCAGTCGCTGCAGAACACCCCCAACGCCGAGAAGCGCCTGGACGCCACCGTCTACTCGGTGGTCCGGAACAAGTTTTCCAATGTCAATTATGACGAGATCGTTTCCGGTAAACGGGGCGACCTCAATGCCGAGGTTACGCGGTTGGTGCAGGAGTTCCTGGACGCCAACAGTTACGGTATCCAGGTGATCGACGTGCGGATTAAAAGGACCGACCTGCCGGAACAGAACCAGCAGAGCGTGTTCAACCGGATGAAGAGCGAGCGGGAGAAGATCGCCCAGGGTTACCTGTCGGAGGGTGATGAACAGGCCCGCACCATCCGGGCGGATACCGACCGTACGGTAAAGGAGATCATGGCCGAGGCCTACGCCACCGCCAAGTCCATCGAGGGCGAAGGGGAGCAGGAGGCCGCCCGCATCTACAACGATGCCTACGGCAAGGACCCACAGTTCTACGAGATGTACCGGACCCTGGAGTCCTACAAAACCACCCTCAACGGAAAACCCGTCATCGTCCTGCCCATCAACTCCCCCTACACCCGCCTATTGATGGGTAAGTAGGGGTGAAATGAAGCATTAGCCACTTACTCCTACTATACTACACTAATATTGCTGAAACTGGTTTAACCCCCAGGGCATCCCCCTGGGGGTTTGCTGCTGTCTTAACTCATGTACTTTTTTATTGAGTCCCAAAAGTTCTCTCTAGTTCCTGCCATGATTACAACAATCACTTCACCTTTATCGTTTTCTGTTAAGTAGTATGCAATTTCATAGTTTACTCCGTTGTGGTAGACATCGTATCCCCAAATACCTGCTAAATCACCGGACTTGCGGTTGCCGGTTTCCGGGTCTTTTCGTATCTCGATTAAAGCAACTTCATATTTCTTCTTTAATTGCTTGTCCTTTAGCTTTTTAAAGTATTTTGCAGCGGGGTTTAAGAATACAATTGGAAGCATACTAGTCCTCCATATTCGAGAATATTTCTTGCATCATATCGTCGCCAGTTCCATCAAGTTCTTGGGCAAGTTGTTCTGCTTCCTCTATCATTCTTTTAATGGCAGGTCTAATTTTAGCCCGGGTATTCCTAAACTCTGCAAGCAATTGTTCACCCTGTAACCCCTTCGAAATGAGGTCTTTTAAGATTTCCTCCGCGAATTCCGTTTCCTGGCGTACAGGCCGGATGATTATTTCTGAATTTGTCATTATACATTCAACTTCATCACCAATGTTTAGTTTTTCGAAAAACCTTTGGGGTATAGTAATTTGTCTTTTTTTAGAGACGCTAATTCTTTTAGTTTCCATAAGGTGGCCACTCCTGCCTATAGTTCTTATTGACATAGTATATGTCTCCTTTCAATAATACTATACCTTGAATCTGTGTTTCTTGGGTTCTTTGTTATAAGTATAACACATTATTAGAGAACTTAAACAAGAATATTCGGGCTTGGTCAGACTCATCGAACAACGGGCTAAGCGGTTCAGTTTAAAAACAGGGAATTGACGACATTTTTTAGGAGTATACATAATTCTTGGCGAGGTCGGCAGGGAAAATCGGGAAAGTGTCGAAATAGTTAAACGAAAGCACAGAATTGGTTTCCCAGAGCGTGATGAGAGTGGACCGGCAGCTTGGTGTAGCAGTGAGGTGTCCCGAAGAAGTCACGGTAAGCGGATCCGATGAAGTGCTATTTTTGTCCCCTGAAATGGGGGAAGAAAGGGGGCGTTACTGTGGACCTGTTGCAGAAGCTGGCGGAGTATCAATCGCGGGAAAAGGCTTTGGCCTGGGAAGGAAACTTTAAAGAGTACCTGCAGATGGTGAAAAAAGACCCTGGTATCGCCCAGTTGGCTCACAGCCGCATCTACAACATGATCATGGACGCCGGGGTGGAGGAAGGGGAGGGAACTAAGCAGTACCTGTTCTTTTCCGAGGAATTGTTCGGCCTGGAGGAGGCTCTCCACCGGTTGGTGGAGGAATATTTCCACCCGGCCGCCCGGCGCCTGGACGTAAGGAAACGGCTGCTCCTCTTGATGGGGCCGGTGAGCGGGGGCAAGTCCACCATTGTCACCCTGCTGAAGCGGGGGCTGGAGCGCTACAGCCGCACTTCCCGGGGGGCGGTGTACGGGATCAAGGGCTGCCCCATGCACGAGGAGCCTTTGCACCTCATTCCCCCGGAGCTGCGGCCCGAATTTGAGCGGGAGTACGGGGTCTTTATCGAGGGAGACCTGTGCCCCAGTTGCCGCCTGCGGCTGGAGACGGAGTACGGCGGCCGCATCGAGGATGTTAAGGTGGAGCGGGTGGTGTTCTCGGAAAGCCACCGGGTGGGCGTAGGCACCTTTGCTCCATCCGACCCCAAGTCCCAGGACATCGCCGACCTGACCGGCAGCATCGACTTCTCCACCATCACCCAGTACGGTTCGGAATCCGACCCCCGCGCTTACCGGTTTGACGGGGAGTTGAACAAGGCCAACCGGGGCCTGATGGAATTTCAAGAGATGCTGAAGTGCGACGAGAAGTTCTTGTGGAACCTGCTGTCGCTGACCCAGGAAGGGAACTTTAAGGCCGGCCGGTTTGCCCTGATTTCCGCGGATGAGTTGATTGTCGCCCATACCAACGAGAACGAGTACCGCTCGTTCATCGCCAACAAGAAAAACGAAGCGCTGCACTCCAGGATGATCGTGATGCCGGTGCCGTATACCCTCAAGGTAAGCGCCGAGGAGAAGATCTATGCCAAACTGGTCCGCCAGAGCAACCTGAGGGAGGTGCATATCGCGCCCCATGCTTTACGGACCGCCGCCATCTTCACCGTCCTCACCAGGTTGAAGGAATCCAAGAAGCAGGGCATGGACCTGCTGACCAAGCTGCGCCTGTATGACGGGGAGGACGTGGAAGGGTACAAGGATAATGACGTCCGCGAGCTGCGGGCCGAGGCGCCCGACGAGGGGATGTCCGGGGTTGACCCCCGCTATGTCATCAACCGGATCTCCAGCGCGCTGCTGGCCGGGGGAACGTGCTGCATCAACGCCCTGGACGTGCTGCGTGCCCTGAAGGACGGGTTCGACCAGCATCCCTCCATTACCCGGGAGGAACGGGAAAGGCTTTTGAACTTCATCGCCATGGCCCGCCGGGAGTACGACGAGATGGCCAAGAAAGAGGTGCAGATAGCTTTCGTGTATTCCTACGAGGCGTCCGCCAGGACCATGATGGAGAACTACCTGGACAACGTGGAGGCGTACTGCAGCAAGCACCGGGTAAAGGACCCCCTCACCGGCGAGGAAGTGGACCTGGACGAGAAGCTGATGCGTTCCATCGAGGAACAGATTGGTGTGACGGAAAACGCCAAAAAAGCTTTCCGGGAAGAGATCCTCATCCGCATCTCCAGTTACGCCCGCAAGGGCAAGACCTTTGACTATCACTCCCACGAAAGGCTGCGGGAGGCAATCGAAAAGAAG
This sequence comes from Clostridiales bacterium PH28_bin88, assembly GCA_000987045.1. Lineage (GTDB taxonomy): Bacteria > Bacillota > PH28-bin88 > PH28-bin88 > PH28-bin88 > PH28-bin88. The sequence goes on from LAKY01000071.1 coordinate 26,720, forward strand.
CTGTTCGCCGACCTGAAGGACGTGGTAAAGATCACCATCAGCAGCCGGACGCCCGACGAGGTGCAGCTTAAGCGCATCAACGAGGTGACCAGGCAGTTGATCGAGGAGCACGGCTACTGCTCCGCCTGCGCCAACGAACTCCTGCAGTACGTGGGCAGCTTGCTGAACAGGTAATCATAGCGCTTTTAGGGAGAGGAGGTAGCGACATGAAGGACTACAGCTTCATCGTTTCCCGGGACGACTGGTCGCTGCACCGCAAGGGTCAACTCGACCAGCAGCGGCACCAGCAGAAGGTGCGGGAGGCCATCAAGGAAAACCTGGCGGATATCGTCAGTGAAGAAGCCATCATCATGTCCGACGGCGGCAGGGTGATCAAGGTTCCCATCCGTTCCCTGGACGAATACCGGTTCCGGTTTAACCATAATAAGCAGCAGCACGTGGGGCAAGGCGACGGGAAAAGCCGGGTGGGTGACGTCCTGGGCCGGGAAAACCGGCAGGGAGACGGGGCCGGCAGCCAGCCGGGGGACCAGGCCGGGAGGGACTACTACGAGGCGGAAATCACCGTGGACGAACTGGCGGAGATGGTTTTCGCCGACCTGAGTCTTCCCAACCTGAAGGAGAAGAGCAACCCCGAAATGGTGTGGGACGACATCCAGTTCAATGATGTCCGCAAGAAGGGCCTGATGGGCAACGTGGACAAGAAGCGGACCCTGGTGGAAGCCTTGCGGCGCAGCGCCCTCTCCGGGGCTCCCGGCCTTGACCGCATTGACCCCGAGGATCTGCGGTTCAAGACCTGGGAGGACAAGCTCCGCCCCAGGACCAGCGCGGTGGTGCTGGCCATGATGGATACCTCGGGCTCCATGGGAACCTTTGAAAAATACATCGCCCGCAGTTTCTTCTTCTGGATGGTGCGCTTCCTGCGGACAAGGTACAAGAATGTACAGGTCGTTTTTTTGGCCCACCATACCGAGGCCAGGGAGGTCAGCGAGCACGAGTTTTTCACCAAGGGGGAAAGCGGGGGGACCAAGTGCTCGTCGGTATACGAACTGGCCCAGCAGGTCATTGACGAGCGCTACCCCCCGCGGGACTATAACATCTACCCGTTTCACTTCTCCGACGGGGACAACTTGCCTTTCGACAACCCCAGGTGCGCGCAGTTGGTCACGGAGTTACTGGAAAAGGTGAACGCCATGGGTTACGCGGAAATCAATCCCCACGGCAGGAGGAGTTCGCTCATGTCCGTGTTTAGCCAGGTAAAGCACCCCGGGCTGGTCTGCTGCACCATCAGGGACAAGAGCGGGGTCTACCCGGCGCTGCGGGCCTTCTTCGGCGGAGAAATGGGGGCGGCGGAAGGTTAGGGAGGAGGGGAGTCAACATGCAGCCCACCGGCATGGAGGTACTGGAGCGGGCCATTGAGGAAATCACCGGGGTGGCCCGGGAGTGCGGCCTGGACTTTTTTCCCTTGCGGTACGAGGTGTGTCCCGCGGACGTGATCTATACCGTGGGGGCCTACGGCATGCCCACCCGTTTTACCCACTGGAGTTTCGGCAAGGCCTTTCACCGGATGAAGACGCAATATGACTATAATCTGAGCCGCATCTACGAACTGGTGATCAACTCCGACCCTTGCTACGCCTTTCTCCTGGAAGGCAATTCCCTGGTGCAGAACAAGCTGATTGCCGCCCACGTGCTCGCCCACTGCGACTTCTTTAAAAACAACGTCAGGTTTTCCACGACCCCCCGGGACATGGTGGAGCGGATGGCTGTCAGCGCCGGCCGCATCCGGGGCTACGAGTCCAGGTTTGGCCAGGGAGAGGTGGAAAAGTTCCTGGATGCAGCCATGGCTGTACAGGAACACGTGGAATTCAGCATTGTGCCGGCGGTGAAGAGCAGGGCGAGGGTTTCACCAGGGGAACCGGCGGTACCGGGAAGGAGCAAGTCGGATAAATACCAGGACCTGCTGGACCTGGACGGCTGGCCGGCGCCGTCCCCGGAGGACACCCTGCGGGAAGAAGAACGGAGAAACCTCAGCCCCAAAAAAGACCTGGTGCGCTTCATCATGGAGCACAGCCAGGCCTTAAAGCCCTGGCAGCGGGATATTATGGCCATCTTGAGGGAAGAGATGCTGTATTTCTGGCCGCAGCTGGAGACCAAGGTGATGAACGAGGGGTGGGCCTCCTTCTGGCACCTGGAAATCATGCGCCGGTTGGACCTGACGGAGGCGGAGACAATCGAGTTTGCCCGGCTGAACGCCGGCATCCTGCAGCCGTCCCGGGCCCATATCAACCCTTACCTGCTGGGGCTGCAGATCTTTAAAGACCTGGAACGCCGCTGGGGGAGGGACAAAATTTTCGAGGTGCGGGAGACGGAATCCGATATATCCTTCCTGAGAAACTACCTGACCAAAGAGCTGGTGGAGGAAATGGACCTGTACCTCTACCAGCGGGTGGATGACACGTGGCAGGTGGTAGACAAGGACTGGGAGCGGGTACGGGAGCGGCTGGTGGCCGCCCGTGTCAACGGCGGCTACCCTTACCTGGTGGTAATCGGCGGGGACTACAAGAGAAACGGGGAACTGTACCTGCGGCACGAGTACGAGGGGGTGGAACTGGACCTCAAGTACCTGGAGAGGACCATGCCCTATATTTACCGGTTGTGGGGCCGCCCGGTACACCTGGAAACCGTCGTCGGCGGGTCCGATGTTCTCTACAGCTGCTCGGGTGAAACCTGCAGCTCGCGCCGGATGTAAAACATGCACCCCTGGGGCGGGTTTGAAGCCCCAGGGGTTTTTAGCAAGAAATAGTGATACCCGGCCATTTTTAGAAGAAGGAAAAACATGGCTTCGGCTGGAAGGACCTTTTTCTTCCTTACCCGAAATGGTATAATATTACCAAAATGAGGAGACTGGAAAGCTTATTCCGTTGGGTTATGATAAAGGTGGTTGAAAGCCTTTGGGGATTGACGAAATCCGTGCCTCGATTAGAGAGGGTAAATACAGATTAACGGTTCATGCTGTCGTCCGCTCTAAAGAGCGCGGTATCACCACTCGGGATATGGAAGAAGCTGTACTGGGAGGAGAGATCATCGAGCAATATCCTGATGATAAGCCGTTTCCTAGTTGCCTTATTTTGGGTCGTACCTTAGGTGGCCGACCTCTTCATGTGGTGTGTAGCCTAGCACCGGTCAGTGACATCATAACGTTTTACTTCCCCGATGAGAAGCAATGGATAGATGATTACAGGATTAGACGAAGGAAGGAGGAACAAAATGAATGATGCCAGTATTTGCCCGAGCTGTGGAGGGACTTTAGAGGATAGAAGCATCCAGATTGACTTTCGCTACAAGGGCCGCTTGATTGTGGTGGAAGGCATCCCGGCCCAAGTCTGCAAAGATTGCGGGGAACAGTTGGTATCAGCCAGCACATCAAAAGATATTGACGCTTTACTGGAATCAGGGGCCAGGCCGAGCCGGCAGATTACTGTACCAGTTCTACCCTTCCGGCACAGCGCTCAAGCATAGACGCTGCCGCCTGGGCGTTTGTTGGTAGGTAAGCCAAGTAAGCATTCGTGCCAAGTCCGCAGAAGGGCTTGGCACGTTCGCATCAGCACCTGTTAAAGTGGGGGCTGATTTTTTCATGCAGAGAAAATGGACTTTCAAGCAAGAATCTCTACGGGTTACGCGGAGATTCCGACGGGTTGCGCAGCGGCTATAGGAAAACAATGGGATAGATGGTAAGATAAGCTCGGGTGACGGAAAGTGCGGAACATTTCAGTTCACAACTTGGGCTACAAACTTGGAGCATATGTAGCGGTAAAAACCCATCCTGACCGTGGGAAAAAGAGTTTATTGATGGACCAGGCTGCAAGCGTCCTTTGGTCGCCTGACGGGCGTTACCTTGCAGTAGGCAAGTGGCCGTCCTGGGTAGAGGTTGTTTCCCCTGACGGGGAAAAGGTGTTGTTTTTGAAAGAGTATGACGGTCCAGCGGCTTGGTCACCCGATGGAAAGTACCTTCAACTTGAAGGAGGAGTTTACGGCGAGGAAGAGAAGAAGCGGATCCTGGAAGTTGATACCGGCAGTTTCCTGCCACCTGGCGTAGTTCCCCTGGGATGGGATAATCGTGGTTTGGCCTATTTCTTGTCTGAATAAACATGCTGATAGAATCTTGATGAGGTGGGTAACAAGCGAGTGACAGATGAAAAAGCATGAGACGAAATCAGGAAGATTATAGGGGAAGCAAAGGGACAGTTATGCTGCTTCCTTTGCATTAATATGGAATAATGTCTCTACCAAACAGAAAATGAGGCTATATGTTCATGAGAGCAAGAGAGAAGAGTAAAAGCGGAATATACGGAATATACGATATAATAATGCTGCGAGGTGTCAACAGACAAAAATCTTCCATCCATTGATTTGATTCCGAAATTGTGTGACCGCTGATTCTGAACTAATCGACTACCCATTCCGAATGCGTTGACCACTTAGGGCTAGAGGTAGGGTGGAACGTAGCATCGCTGGATGACCACCTACCGTAGGACTTTCACACCATGTTGTAGCGGTAAGGCCCTCGAAAATCATGGTAAGCGGATTCGATGAAGTGCTATTTTTGTCTCCTGAAAACTGGGAAGAAATGGGACATTACCGTGGACTTGTTGCAAAAGCTTGTGGAGTATAAGTCGCGGGAAAAGGTCTTGGCCTGGGAAGGAAGTTTTCAAAAGTAGTTCACGCCGGCTGTAAAACGTGTACCCTGGGGCGGGTAAGCCCCAGGGGTTTTTAGCAAGAGACAGTGTTACCCGGCCACTTTTTTCCCTTCCTTTAAACCTTCCAGTTTAGGGTTGATGATTACCCTGTCCCCAGACTGCAGGCCTTCTTCGATTACCACGTCCGTACCGGTTTCCAGCCCTGTTGTCACCGGCTGGATGACGGCTTTGCCTTCCCTTACCACCCAAACGGCATCCCCTTTGTCGTAGGGGAAAACCACTGTTTTGGGAACCACCAGTTTACCTTCCTGGCGGTGGGTGGTAAATTCCACATCCAGGGTGTAGCCGGGCCGGAGGGTATTTACATCCCCGTCCAGGTCGACGGTTACTTTCACCCTTCGCTCTACCAGCCCCAGGGCGGACTGCTTTTCCGACGCCGCGGGGGCGACCTTAGCCACTGTCCCCTCATACGCCGTGTCTTTGGCATTGCTTTCCTGAATAACCTTTACCTTCATGCCGGGTTTGACCTGCACCACGTCTTCGGCAAGCAGGAATACTTCTACATCGTAGCCGCCAGGCCGGAAAATGCCGGCGATGGGAGTGCCGGCGGCGATCACTTCGCCTTCCTTGACATTGACTGTCTTGATTTTACCGTCCATGGGGGCGTAGATCTTCCCCTTGGCCAACTGAGACTCCAACAGGGCGATCTGGGCCGCCAGCGCCTGTCTCAAACCAGAAAACTGCTCCCTGGTCCCCGTGGGGGGATCGCTTTGCTCCATGAGCAGCATTAGGGCCTGTTCCTGCTGGAACAGCAAGTTTTCCGCCTGTTTCACGGCTATCTCCGCCTGATCATAGGTCTCCTGGCTTACCGCCCCCGCCTGGTGCAGCGCCTTCACCCGGTCAAACTCCTTCCGGGCGGCGTCCAGCTGCACCTCTGCCTGTTGAATGGCCAACTGCTGTTGCGCGACCTGCGAGCCATAGGGCTGCCTGAAGGCCTGCAGCTCCTGGCCCTCCACGCTGGCCAGTTGGCCCCTCAACTGGTTAAGCTGGTGGCCGATCTCCTCCGTGTCCAGTTGGACAACCAGGTCGCCCTTGCTGATGTCCTGCCCCACCTCCACGTTCACGACGGTCACCTTTCCGCCCAGGGAAGCGTAGATTTCCTTTTCCAACTTCGGCACAACCACCCCCTCTTCGCGAAACGTCTTCGCGATGGTCTGGGGGTGGACCTCTATCAGTTCGGCTTTCAAGGGCTGCAGCATGGTGTAAATACTGTAGCCAATAATGCCGGCCAGCAAGATGCCCCACAAGCCCCACCTCAAACCTTTCTTCATCCGTCAAGCACCTGCCTTCTTTTATTCATGACTACTCCCTGTCCTTCAGCACATCCACCAGTGAAAGCTGCCTCATTTTCTTTGACAGCGTCTTCTGGGCGATCCAGATGGTGAGGGAGGTAATGACAAGGGCGAATATGAACGGTGGCGGTTGAAACAGCACCGGGATGGAATAGATATCGTTGTTCATGGACCGGGCCATTCCATGCATGGCGGCGATGGTCAGCGGCACGCCGGCCAGCATGGCAAAAAAGCTGGTAAACCACTGTTCAAAGGTCAGCACCTGCAAGGCTTCTCCGGGCGTCATCCCCAGCACCCTTAAAGTGGCCAGTTCCCTCTTCCTTTCCGAGAGGGACACAATGCTGGAGTTGTACACCACGGCAAAGCCCGTGATGATCCCAAACAACGCCAGCAGCCAGGTCATAAAACCGTATGACTCCATCATGCTGTAGTACTTTTCGAGCACCCGGTTCTTTTCCTCGATGGACGCTACCGTGGCTGCTTCGCGGTACCTGTCTTTTAAGACCGGAATGGCTTCTTTGTCTACGGCCAGCAACACCGATGTAGCCATGTCGCCCTGCCGGAGGAGTTGATTCAACGCCCCTTGCTCCAGGTAGGCGTTAATGCCGAGGTACTGGGGCACGATGCCCGCCACCAGGAGGTATTGTGTTGAATCTCTGGCCCACCCGCTCTCCACGGTGAGGCGGGATCCGACCGAGGCCCCCAGCGATTCCGCCAGCCGGCTGGAGAGGAGAACACCGTCGGCGGGCGGTTTGATTCGATGGCCGTCGTCCGCATAGATGTTATACAGTTGTGCGTCCCGCTCCAGGCCGATCAGCCCCACATCCTTCTGGCGCCACTGGTATTTTAAGGTAGCGGGGACTTCCACCATGGGTTCCACCCGTTTGACCCCGGGAAGGCGGGAGAGTTCCCTTTCCATCTCCTGGCGGGAAACGGGTGCGGCAAAGGTCATTTTTACATCATAAGCCATCACCCTGGTAAACTGATCGCCGATCATCACGTCGCTGACATCCTGGAAGTACCAGGTGGTCGCTATAATGATGTAAGCGAACATAATACCCAAGAAGGCAAAAAAGCTGCGCTGCTTGTTCCGGAAAAGGTTTCGCATGGCCATTTTCCCCTGAACGGTGAGGCTTTCCCAGAACCATGCCAGTCTTTCCACGGCCGTCCTCCTGGCCGCCGGAGGGGCGGGAGGTCGGAGCGACTCGGCCGGCTGCAGTTTCAGTGCCTGCTTGCTGCCCTGGTAGCCCGCCAGGAGGCTGAACCCGGTAGAGAGGACCATCCCCAGGAGAAGATATTTAACGGAAAAACCGCTCTGCAGGCCGGGCAAATTGAAGAATGCCTGGTACATGCGGGTCATGGGTGAGGAGAGCCATATGCCGGTAAAACCCCCGATTAATCCTCCAAAAACGCCGGTTACCAGGGCGTATGAAAGGTAGTGAAGAACAATGTCCCTGCTGGAATAACCGAAAGCCTTGAGGGTGCCAATCTGGCCCCGCTGCTGCTCAACGGTTCTCCTCAGCAAGATGTACAAAATGATGGCTGCGACGACCAGCAACATAACAGGTAAACTGCTGGCGGTAGCCTTCAAACCCTGCAGCTCCTGGGTCAGGATCACGTTGCTGGCCTGGTCCTTCCTGGGGAAAATGCCTTCCAGCCCGTATGCCTCAAGTTTGGGTTTCAACCGGTCCTCGACTTCCTGATAGGAATACCCGGGCTTTATGGTAAACACGATGTCGTTGACCAGGCCGCCTTCCTCAAAGAGAGGCTTCATCACGCTGAAGGGAATATAGGCTATGCCGAAGGTCTCGGGTGAAGGGTACATGTCCTGGGCGGTCCGCAGGGCGTAGACAAATTCCGGGCTTTGGGCCGTGCCCACCATGGTCAGGTCGACCTTTTTCCCTTCGATGATGACACTGATTTTGTCGCCCAGCTTGAGCCCGTTGGCTGAGAAAAAGTCGGGGCTCACCCAAATATACCGGTCCTTATCCTGTAAAGGGTCACCTTCCAATAGCCTCGCGCCGTTGATGGGGTTGACCAGTTCAGGTTGGACGGAAACTAAACGGAGGTACACGTTTTCCTCCTGTTCTAGGTTTAAGACCCTCACGTCCTTGACCATGCGGCCCTCGATGGCCGCGATGCCCTCAATGCCGGCCAGCCTTCTGATCTCGGAGAAGGGCATGCCTTTTACCCTGGCGAAGCCGTCGGAAAAATTGGAATCCCGGTAAAAAGTTTCCTTGGCCCCCTGCAAGTTGTCCAGGACAATGGAAACGGAAGTGAAGACCAACAGGCCAGTGGCGATCACCACGATGCAAGCGATATATGCCTTGTTCTCTTTCAAGTCACGCCACATTTTTCGCTGGAGCATTACCACTGGACCTCCTCTGGGGCAAGGGGTTTCTCGACGGTCCTGATGCGCGCCAGCCGGCCGTCTCGCATGTAAAACACCCGGTCCGCCATTTCGGCGATACTGGCGTTGTGAGTAATCACGATTACTGTTTTGTTGCGCTCCCGGTTAAACTTTCGCAAGAGCGCCAGCACCTGCCTGCCTGTTTCGGAATCCAGCGCTCCGGTAGGCTCATCGCAAAGCAGGATTTCCGGGTTCTTGGCAATCGCCCTGGCAACAGCCACCCTCTGCTGTTGCCCGCCGGACATCTGGGAAGGAAAGCGGTCGGCCAGGTCTGATAGCCCGACTTCCGCCAGGACTTCCTTGACAGGCAGTGAATTCTTGACGATCTCCGTGGCAAGTTGAACGTTTTCCAGGGTGGATAAATTGGGCATCAGGTTATAAAATTGGAAAATGAATCCCACCGTTTCCCTCCGGTACCTGGTTAATACCTTCTCACCGGCTTCATGCAGGGGTAGCCTCCGGTAATACAGCTCTCCCGCACTTACCTGATCCATTCCGCCCATGACGTTGAGCAGAGTACTTTTACCCGACCCGCTGGGGCCCAGCACCACCACGAATTCCCCTTGATAAATCTGGAATTCGGCGCCCTTTAAGGCCTCAACCCTTACCTCCCCCATTTGGTACCACTTGCTGACCTTCCGGCCTTCCAAGATCGCTTCCATCCGGCCACTTCCTTTACTGGTCTTAAATTGCTCTTTCATCAGCAATTCCGTAAAGCACAAGCTTCATCAGCTCGATGTATTCTTTCTCTACAGCCTTATACTGCTCGGTAGAAAAACCGTCCTGATTAGATAAGGTAGATATATATTTGCCTTCAATTATATTTGAAACCGCCATTATTAAGCTTAGAGCTTGCTCACGGTTAACGCCGTCTTTAAGCGGAAGCCGCGTTAATAGTTCCAGGATGATATTTTCCCCTATGTCATAAACCTCTCTTCGTTTTTGATCAATCTCCGGCTTAAGCTCATTTGGAGCGTTATAGAATGCCTGCATAAGCATTTTATAGTGCAATGGGTTCTCCATGAAAAACTTCATTTTTTGTTCCGAGTATTTCAGCATTGCGGAAAGGAAATCCTGATCATCGACCGAAAAGACATTAAAATATGCCAAAATATCGTTAATGCATTTTTCCACCGCGAGCATAAACAACTTTTGCTTAGAGCCGAAATAGTGAAAGATAAGCCCTTTGGAGACTTCCGCCGCTTCACAAATCCTGTTCGTATTTGCCCGTTCATATCCGTATTCGGCAAATTCCGCAAGACAGGCGTGCAAAATATCTTGTTTCTTCGAACTATCCAAACACATCTCCGCCTTGTCTCCACAAATACTAGTGGTTGACTCCTGGGTCAAGACCAGTATATCGTAGCATTGACCTGCAGGTCAATGATATAAAAGGCTTATTAGCCGCTTATCCTGCCGGTTTTGTGTTAAAATTTTAGTACCAATAATCCAAATCATGCATATAGGTTTTTTCCTTCTCGTGTTGAATAGTACAACTAATGAGGGAATTTTCGGGGGGCTTGTAACCGAAAACCGCGCGAAGTATCTAAAATGCATGGGAGATGGGGGTTGCTTGATGCCTTCGAGGATCCTGGTGATTGACGATGACAGCAAGATTACGGCTTTTTTGCGGCGGAGCCTCATGTATGAAGGCTATCACGTGTTAGAAGCATCCGATGGTTACCGGGGCCTGCAACTGGCCCGGGAAAACCCTCCGGACCTGGTGATCCTCGACGTGATGATGCCGGGGATGGACGGCTGGGAGGTTTGCCGGCGCTTGCGGGAGGTGAGCAACGTGCCCATCCTGATGCTCACCGCCCGGGACGAGATAGCCGACCGCGTCAGGGGCCTGGATGTGGGGGCGGATGACTACCTGGTAAAACCGTTTGCTCTGGAGGAACTACTGGCGCGGGTACGGGCTCTGCTCCGGAGGTATCAACCCGCCAGCTCTACCGTCATGCAGTATTCAGATCTGACCCTGGACACCGCTACCCGGGAGGCCCGGCGGGGTGACCGAATAATTATCCTCACCAATAAGGAATACGAACTCCTGGCCCTGTTCCTGCGGCATCCCAGGCAGGTGCTTACCAGGGAGGCCATCATGGACGAGATCTGGGGTTTCGATTACAGCGGGGAATCCAACGTGCTGGAAGTGTACATCGGGTACCTGCGGCAAAAATTGGAAGCCGGCGGGGAACCACGGCTGATCCACACCGTGCGCGGCGCCGGATACGCCTTAAGGGAGTGAACAAATGTCCATCAGGTGGCGGCTTACCCTTTTTTTTACCGCGGTCCTGGCTCTCACATTACTGGCCTTTGGGCTGTTTCTTTACTTGTTGATGGATTACAACCTTAATGCGGAAGTCAACAGGGCCGCCTCCCGCAAGGCTGACGAGGTGCTCCGTTCCATCCGCATCGTTGGGCTTCCCCTCAGTACCCAGCGGGTGGTGCTGCCGGACGTGGACGTGTTCGCTTCGCCGGACACCTACCTGCAGGTGGTGGATACTTACGGGGAAGTGGTGGCCCGTTCCGCCAACCTCGGCCACCAGGCCCTGCCGATTACCCCGGCAAGCCTTTCGGCGGTGCGTGTGGGGAAGGAGTTTTACGAGACCGTCCGGGTGGGACGGGAAGCCTTACGGCTGTACTACCAGCCCTTGATCTTCCAGGGGGAGATCATCGGCATCCTGCAGGTAGGCCGTTCCCTGCGTTCACTGGAAACCGCCATGGTACGGCTGCGCTGGCTCTTGATTTTAGGGAGCGGTTTGACCGTTTTCCTGGCGGGAACCACCGGATGGTGGCTGGCCCGGGCGGCCTTGCGGCCTATTGACCGGATCGCTTCGGCCGCGGGAGCTATCCAGGAAGCCAGGGACCTGGGCCGGAGGATACAATACGACGGTCCCCCGGATGAGGTGGGGCGGCTGGCCGGTACCTTTAACGAAATGCTGGGCCGGTTGCAGGCGGCCTACCAGCACCTGGAGGAGGCCTATGCCGCCCAGCGGCGGTTTGTCGCGGACGCCTCCCACGAACTGCGCACACCTCTGACTACCATCAGGGGAAACGTGGACTTCCTGCGGAAAATGGGGGATGCGGACCCCGCCGAGCGGGCCGAGGTCCTCCGGGACATCGCCGGTGAGACGGAGCGGATGTCCAGGTTGGTATCCGACCTGCTGGCCCTTGCCAGGGCTGACGCCGGCCAGCACCCGGACAAGCGGCCGGTGGAGATCCGCGATCTTTTAAACGAAGTGGCGCGGCAGGCCAGAATCATGGCCGGCCAGGTGGAATTCAGGGTGGAGGGGACCGGGGAACTGGCAGGAGTGCAGGTGCTGGGGTCCGAGGACCACCTGAAGCAGTTGTTCCTGATCCTGCTGGACAACGCATTCAAGTACACTCAAACCGGGGGAATGGTGACCCTGTCGGCAGCCACCGGAGAAGGACGGCTGGTCGTCCAGGTGGAGGATACCGGCGTAGGCATTGCCATGGAGGACCTGCCGCATGTCTTTGACCGGTTCTACAGGGCGGACAAGGCCAGGCAGGCCGGTGGCTCCGGCTTAGGCCTGGCCATTGCCAAGTGGATTGTGGAAGAGCATGACGGCGAGATTGAGGCCGAAAGTGTTTTGGGAGAAGGGAGTATTTTCCAGGTCTGGCTGCCTGTCAATAACACTTAATACTTAATAAAGGAATCTGTACCCCTGCTGTCGAAAGTCTTTACTTATCTCACAGGTTAAAGGGCGGTGTTTTTCGGTTGAGCGAAGAAGTAAACAAGGTGGCCACCAAAGCCCAGGAGATACCTCCTTTTATCGTCATGGACGTACTTGAAAGGGCACAAAAAATGCAGGCCAAGGGTGAGGACATCATCCACCTCGAGGTAGGAGAGCCCGACTTTGATACCCCGGAACCGATCATCGAGGCAGCCATGCGGTCGATGCGCGGCGGGGATACCCATTATACCCACAGCCTCGGCAAGATTGAACTGAGAGAAGAGATTGCCGGCTATTATCACCGCAAGTATAAAGTGGATGTTTCGCCGGACCGGATTGTGGTGACATCGGGGACGTCGCCGGCGATGCTGCTGGCCGTTTCCTCCCTGTTAAACCGGGACGACGAGATGATCCTGTCGGATCCCCACTACGCCTGTTACCCGAATTTTATCCGCTATGTTGACGGGCAGCCGGTTTTCGTCAAGGTTAGCGAGAGGGACGGGTTCAAATACCGGTTGGCTGACATGCAAAACCACCTTACACCCCGGACCAAGGCGGTGCTGGTCAACTCTCCCTCCAACCCCACGGGAAACGTTTTCTCGGCGGAGGAACTCCGGCAAATAGCCGGCCTGGACCAGTACATCGTTTCGGACGAAATTTATCACGGCCTGGTTTACGAAGGTAAGGAACACACCATTTTGGAGTTCACGGACCGTGCTTTTGTAATCAACGGTTTTTCCAAGCTTTACGCCATGACGGGCTGGCGGCTGGGCTACGTGATTGCCCCTCCCGAGTTTGTCCGCCCCATCCAGAAACTGCAGCAAAACCTGTTCATCTGCGCCGGTTCCTTCGTCCAGGCCGCAGGTATCGCGGCGTTAAGGGAATGCGATGATCACGTGGCCAGGATGGTGAAGATTTACGATGAACGCCGCCGCTACCTGCTCTCGCGGTTAAGAGAAATGGGCCTCGCCACCGAGGTGGAACCCACCGGCGCCTTTTACGCCCTGGCCAACGTCAAGGAGTACACCGGCGATTCCTACACCTTTGCCTTCGAGATACTGGATAAGGCAAAGGTGGCGGTCACCCCGGGCATCGATTTCGGTAAAAACTGCGAGGGCTACCTCCGGATTTCCTACGCGAATTCCCTGGAAAACATCAAGGAAGGCCTGGACCGCCTGCAACGCTTCCTGCAGGAAGCACCGAAAAAAGGAACCAACTAAAAGCACCTTCATTGGTTAGAGGTGCTCTTTTTTTGACCGTGAGCGTCAACCTGTTTCCCAAAATCCGGTGTATAATGGGATGGCTCAGTGCTCCTTTATTAACGCGTCAATCTGGACGCCTTGGAGGTATCAAGGTGGTTGATTGGATTGCCTTGCTCATTGAAGCTATCACCCGAACCTTGGTACTTCGAGACAAGTCGGATACTAAGCGAGACACAATTATTCATGTTTTTATTGGCGTACCACCATGTGATGGTGCATAGTATCTGCTTTTCAGGAAATACAACCCTGAAGACTGGTCGGACCTGTACGGGCGCAGCGGTAGGGTTGGTGCGGTAGTGCAGCAGCCGGTAATAAGCCTATAAGGCAATGCTGATAGCGGAAGTGGTACGGCTAGGACTTAATCAGGGAAAGCGTCTCTGCCCTTAAGGCCTCATCATCGTGCAGCACGCCGCGGACCGCCGAGGTGACGGTATAGGAACCCGACTTTTTGACTCCGCGCATGGTCATGCACATGTGCTCCGCCTCCACCACGACGATTACCCCCATGGCCTTAACGTGTTTCATAATGGCATCCGCGATCTGTTTGGTTAAGCGTTCCTGCAGTTGCGGCCGCTTGGCAAAGGTATCTATTCCCCGCGCCAGTTTGCTTAGTCCCACCACCTTTCCCTTGCGGGGGATATACCCTACGTGAACCTTGCCGAAAAACGGCAGCAGGTGATGCTCGCACATGGAGTAGAAAGGGATATCTTTGATCAAGACCAGTTCCTCGTGCTCTTCCGAGTACAGCACATTAAAGTCCTCGGCCGGATCCTTCTCCAGCCCGCCAAAAATATCCTGGTACATTTTAGCCACCCTTTTCGGGGTGTCCGCCAGCCCCTCCCTGGCGGGGTCTTCTCCAATGGCCTCCAGGAGCATTTTTACCGCCTGCTCAATCTTCCCGGTATCAAACATATGGTTTCCACCCACCATTTTCACATAATTTTTTCAAATTCGTAGCGAGCCGTAATATTCCACTGTTTCGTGCTCCCCTAATTCCGAGAGCATGTCCCGGGCGGTTTTGCCACGATAAACCTGATCGCCCGTTATTTCAGCCAGCGGCACCAGGACGAAGGCTCTTTGTAACCCCCTCGGGTGAGGTACCACCAGTTCCGGTAAATTGATCTCTTCCTGCCCGTACAGGACGATATCGATGTCGATGGTTCGTGGTCCCCAGCTCACTGTTCGTTTCCGCATCAACTCCGCTTCCATCTTTTTTGTTTCTTGCAACAATTCCAGTGGTCCCAGATCGGTGTCGCAGGAGACCACTGCGTTCAAAAACCAGTCCTGCTCCTTGTAGCCTACAGGTTCGGTGTGGTAGAGAGATGAGCATTTACGGAGAGCGATCCGGGGGTGGTTTTTGATCAGGAGTACCACCTGGCGGATGTGTTCTTCTTTCGGCTCGATATTGGACCCTAGACCCAAAAACACCCTGGTCACTTTGACCGCCTCCTCGTCACTTCTACCTCGACCTCATTAATGATTCCTGGAATGGGTACTTCCGGTTTGGCTACTGCTACCGTCACCTGGTCAATCCGGGGCAATTCAGTCAGGATCTCTGAAGCGATCCTCTCGGCCAGGGCCTCGATTAGATTCAATTTTTCCCCTTCGACCAGCGCCTTTACCGTGCGATAGATTTCAGTATAGTCGACACCTTCCCGGAGGTTGTCCGATTCGCCGGCGGGCCGCAGGTCCAAGTAAACCGTAACATCCACCAAGAACCGTTGCCCCAGGAATTTTTCCTCCTGCAATACCCCGCCAGTTTGCTTAAACCCACCACCTTGCCCTTGCGGGGTGCATACCCCACATGCACTTTTCTGAAAAAGGGCAGCAGGTGATGCTCGCACATGGAGTAGAAGGGGAGGCTATCGCCTGATTAAATTATGCTGGTCTACATGGATGACGGTGGGATGCCAGTTCTTGATTTCTTCGTCGTCAACCATGGCGTAAGTCAAAAGGATCACCGTGTCGCCGGCTTGTCCCATGCGGGCGGCCGCACCGTTCAGGCAGATAGTGCCTGAATTTTTCTTTCCCGGTACCGCATAGGTTTCAAATACCATGCCGTTATGGTTGTTGACTACCTGGACCCTTTCGTAAGGCCGGATGGCCGCCGCTTCCATTAGAGCGGCGTCAATGGTGATGCTTCCCTCGTAGTTCAGGTTGGTTTCCGTTACGGTAGCCCGGTGAATTTTGGACTTGAACAATGTGATTAACATGAAATCCCCCCCTGGAAAAAGTCGGTTATGGACAAGCCACCAAAGAATAACGCTAACCCTGCAGAAGCCGTACAACACTTTTCTTGCAATAACTATGCCATTACCGGAACCACCTCAAGTTATGCACCGCGTATTATCATGAACATGAAAAAAAGACGGGCATTACCGGGTAACTGGCGATCATCGCCCGGGTGTACGGGTTGGTTGATCAGGGTTTGACCCTGAACGCCGGTGAAAAGTGTAAATTTTGAGTACATGTCACGAAATGATACACTTTGACCCCGAAAAGCATCGGGAGGGAAAGTGTTCAAATATTGAGCAATTTTGTCTTTTATCGCCAGGTGCACTTTTCCCGGCCGGAATAGAGAAATTGAAAGCACATAACCGGGAATGAAGAACATAAGCATTTCATGCCATTCGGCATTCAGTGAGGAAATTATCCACAACGCATAATTTCCTAAACGAAAAAAATGCTTTGCCCGGTTAGACGCCACGGCAAGCGTTTTTTCTGGAAAAATGGCACGCTGCCGCCAACAGCCTGGCCTGAATTTTGCTATATCATCAGTCAAAGTAAATGTCTGGAAGTGGTGTGATTCCTTGCTGAAAATCGCGTGGGGCATGACCGGTGCCGGGCACTTTCTGGCGGAGTGCGTCGATTTGGCTGTTTCTTTGGAGCAGGCGGATATATTCCTGTCCCGGGCCGCCGTGGAGGTGATCAAGATGTACCGGATGGCGGGCAGGCTGGAAAAAGGGGCGCACCCTGTTTTCCCGGAGAGGTCCGCCAGTGCGCCGGAGGTAGGTGGGTTTTACACGGGAAAATACCGGCTGCTGGTGATTGCCCCTGCCACTTCCAATTCGGTGGCCAAGTTCGTGCATGGCATCTCCGACACCCTGATTGCCAATTTGTTTGCTCATGCGGGCAAGGGGCGGGTTCCCGCGGTGGTGCTTCCCTCCGATGTGGGAGAAACCATGCTGTCCCCTGCGCCCGGGAAAACGGTTACCGTATTTCCCAGGGATGTGGACCTGGCCAATGTGGAAAAACTGGCGGCCATGGAGCGGGTTACCGTGGTGCGCTGCGTGGAGGAATTGAAGGCATGCCTGGCATCCTGTTTGTAACCGGTAAACTGGCGGCCCGGGCTTTATCTCGCACCCTGGCGGGGCTGGAACTGGATTTCCCGTATCTGGTGCAGGTGCTGCCCATCACTGTGGCTGCTTTAATGGATACCGGCTTTGTGGCCCGGCACCTCCAGCCGGGGGACTTCAGCCGGGTGGTGCTTCCCGGTTACTGCCGCGGTGAGCTGGAAATCATCCGGTCGAAGGTGGGGGTTCCGGTGGTCAGGGGGCCGAAGGACCTGCAAGACCTGGGCCAGTTCCTGGGCAGGGGTGACAGCCGTAACCTGCCTTACGGCGAGTACAGGATCAAGATCCTGGCGGAGATTGCCGACGCCCCTCTCTTGCCGGTGGGGGAAATCCTGGTCAGGGCGGCACGCCTGCGGGAGTCCGGCGCTGACATCATTGATATCGGCTGTATCCCCCGGACGGATTTCCCGCACCTGCGGCAGGTGGTGAGGGAACTCAAGGGACAGGGTTACCGCGTAAGCATCGATTCATTTAATGAGGAAGAGGTATTAACGGCGGCGGCGGAAGGCGCCGACCTGGTGCTCAGTGTCCATAGCGGCAACCTGGACCTCGGCCGCCGGGTGTCCTGCCCGGTGGTGTTGATTCCTGACGCTGACAAGAACATGGATGTTTTATGGAATAATATAGAAACACTGGGCGAGTGGGGTGTGCCATTCATGGTGGACCCGCTGCTGGAACCGCTCAATTGCGGATTTGTCGCATCACTCCTGCGTTACCGCCTGGTGCGGGAAAAATACCCGGAAGTGCCCATGCTGATGGGGGTGGGCAATATCACCGAGCTTACCGATGCCGACAGTACGGGAGTCAACGCCCTTCTCACCGGAATGGCGGAGGAACTGGGGATTGAGTACCTGCTGACCACCGAGGCTTCCAGCAATACCAGGGGGGTGGTGAAAGAACTGGATGCCGCCCGCAGGCTCATGTACTATTCCAGGGAAAACGGTATCCCGCCCAAAAGGGTGGATACGGCGCTCCTGACGGTAAAGGACAGGGACGTCCGGCGTTATGCCGCCGGCGAGCTGCGGGAAATGCAGGAAATGGTGAAAGACAGGAATTACCGGATCTTTGCCGGGGAAGAAGAGGTGTTCGTGTTTAACGCCCACCAGTTTGTCCAGGGGCGGGATCCGGAAGACATTTTTTCCCGCTTGCAGGTCAAGGACGGCAGGCACGCCTTTTACCTGGGGCGGGAACTGTTTAAAGCCCGGTTGGCCATGCAGTTGGGTAAAAAGTATATCCAGGACGAGGACCTCGGTTGGGGCTATCTTTCCCCACCGGCGGGGGAGAGTGCCGGTTAATGATTATCGAGACGGTGGTTTCTACCGTGGACAGTGGTAACAGCGCCAATTTTGCCCCCATGGGGGTGGTTTTTACACCAGACGGGCTGGTGATCCGGCCGTTTTGTACCAGCCGCACCTACCAGAACCTGCAAGCCACCGGGCAGGCGGTGGTCAACATCACCGACAACGTTTTGCTCCTGGCCCGGACGGCGTTGGGAGAAAAGGACGTCCCATACCTCCCCGCCAGGTACGTCCGCAGCCGCGTTCTGGCTGATGCCTGCCGCTACTACGAGGTGGTGGTGGAGGACCTGCGGGCGGACGGGCAACGGGCGTCAGTTTCCTGCCGCATCCTCTGGCAGGGTTGGATCAGGGATTTTGCCGGGTTTAACCGGGCCAAACACGCGGTGGTGGAAGCGGCGATCCTGGCTACCAGGACCCACCTGTTTTCCCGGGAGCTGGTAGCGCAAAAGCTGGCGGAATATCGCCTGCTCGTGGAGAAGACCGGGTCCCACCAGGAAAAATCCGCCATGGAGTTTATTGAACATTACCTGGAAAGGAGGTCGGGACCGTGGGGGTGTGGATAAAAACGCCCGCCAGGCTGCACATGGGTCAGATTGATCTGAACGGTGCCCTGGGCCGCCGGTTTGGCGGCCTGGGGGTGGCGGTGGAGCAGCCCAATGTGGAACTGATAGTCTACCGGGCGAAACGGGTAGAGGTAGTGGGAGTCACGGGAAAGATAAAGCAAACGGTGGAAAAACTGGCAGGGGAGTACCTGCGGTATTTCGGGGTGGAGGGCGGAACCCGCATCCGCGTGCTGCAAGCCATACCCGCCCACGTGGGGCTGGGTTCCGGCACCCAGTTGGCCCTAGCGGTAGGCTTCGCCCTGGCGTGCCTTTACCAGCGGACGGTGTCGGTGGAAGAACTGGCCAGGGTTTCCGACCGGGGCGGCAGTCGCTCCGGCATTGGCGTTGCCGTTTTCCGGCAGGGAGGTTTTGTGGTGGACGGCGGGGTCAGGGAGGACTTCCCGGTGGAAGGAGCGGGAGGTTACCTGCCGCCGGTGGTGTTTGCCCACCCTTTTCCCGAAGAATGGCGGCTGGTGGTGGCGGTACTCCCCTTAATTCCCGGATTGCACGGCCCGGAGGAGGCGGAGGCGTTCCGCCGTTTGCCGCCCATGGAGCCGGAAACGGTGGGCGGGATTTGCCGGCTGCTGGTGATGCGGATGCTGCCGGCGCTGGCGGAAAAGGACCTGCCGGCTTTTGGCAAGGCGCTGACAGAAATCCAGCGGATAGTGGGCGCCTACTTTTCACCGGTCCAGCAAGGGGTCTTTGCCAGCCCCCTGGCGGAGGAAGCCATCAGTTTCATGGCGGAGCGGGGGGCCCGGGGGGTGGGCCAGAGTTCCTGGGGTCCCGCGGTTTACGGGGTGGTGGAGCTGGAAAGAGCTCCGGTCCTGGAGAACGAGGTGAGAGAGTTTCTTGCTGCCAGGGGAGGCGGGAAGGTGTACTGCACTAGGGTGCCCAACCAGGGGGCGGCCTGGGGCTGGTTGAAAGAAGAGGGAGGGGATGGGTTTGAAAAAACTGTTAATCCAATTAGACAGCGATGACCAGGCCAGCGTGTTTGATCAGGTGGTGGCTTACGATGCCGGCGTGGATCACGTGATCAGCCTGTCCGGGGTGAGGCGGGAGGACGTTACCCCGCTGGTGCACGGGGCGATGTTTACCAGGGGTGGCGACAAGTTAAAAAATACCGCCATTTTCATCGGCGGTTCCGACGTGACCCGGGGAGAGGAATTGCTGGCAGAGACGATGCACACTTTCTTCGGACCGGTGCGGGTTTCCGTGATGCACGATTCCAACGGGTGCAATACCACCGCCGCCGCCATGGTGAAGAAAATTGCCGGGGCGGTGGAAGTCAGGGGGGAAAAGGTTGCGGTACTGGGCGGCAGCGGGCCGGTGGGCGCCAGGGCGGCGGTGCTGCTGGCGGGGGAAGGCGCGGAGGTACTGCTGTTTTCCCGCCAGATGGAACGAGCGGAGGCCACCTGCCTGCGCATCGCCCAGGTGTTCGACGAGGTGGCGCGACCCTGCGCGGCCCCGGCGGGGCGGGAACTGGCAGCGGCGCTGTCCGGGGTGCAGGTGGTGGTGGCGGCGGGTAAAGCCGGGGTGCAATTGCTGGCCAGGGAGGACTGGAGCCGCCTGGCGGCCCTGGCAGTGATGGCGGATGTCAACGCGGTGCCTCCCGCCGGCATTGAGGGAGTGGAGATGATGGACGACGGGAAAGAGCGGGATGGGAAAACCTGTTTTGGTCCCATCGCCATCGGCAACCTGAAAATGCGCATCCACCGCCGTTGTATCCGGGAACTGTTCAGCCGGAACGACCTGGTGCTGGGGGTGAAGGAAATTTACCGGCTGGCGGGCGACGTGGGGGCGGACTGAACAGTGCGCATCCTACTGCTGGGTTTTACCGCGAGGGCGCTGGCGGAAGCGGCGGCGGCAGCGGGTTATGACGCAGTGAGCCTTGATTACTTCGGCGATTATGACCTGCAGCGCCTGATACCCGCCTATTCCCTGCGGCGGGACTGGGGAACGGGCTACTCGGCGGAAAACCTGTGGCGCGCCAGCGAGAGGCTCAACTGGGAAGCGGCGGTCTACGCCTCCGACCTGGAAAACCACCCGCCGGTGGTGGCCCGGCTGGCGGGAAAAGGCCGGTTGCTGGGCAACGGGCCGGGGGAACTGGCGGTGCGCGACCGGCGCCGGCTGCAGGCGGCGCTGGGCCGGGGAGGCATTCTTTTTCCCCGGTCTACATCCCGTTTGCCGGAGTCCGGCGGTGACCGGTGGCTGGTGAAGCCGGAAAAAAGCGGCGGCGGCAGGGGTGTGGCCTTCTGGCAGCCGGGGCAGCCGGTACCACCCGGCGCGTACTGGCAGCGTTTCATTCCCGGCACGCCGGTGTCCGCCGCTTTTGTGGCCAACGGCGCGGAATGCGTCGTGTTGGGCGTTACCGAACAATTTAGCGGTGGGGAAGAAAAAGGGGGTTTTGCTTACCGGGGCAATGTGGTCCCTTTCTTGCCGCCGGAAAAGGCGGAAAGAGCAGCCTTGCTGGCCGCGGTGAGGCGTTTCGCCGCTTTCCTCACCCGGGAATTCGGCCTGAAGGGTTTGAACGGGATGGACTTGATCTATCACGAGCAAAGATTGTACCTGCTGGAGGTGAATCCCCGGTACTCGGCCTCCATGGAACTGCTGGCCAGGGCCTACCGGCCGCACCTGTTCCGGGACCACGTGGATGCCTGTTTAACGGGCCGGCTGCCACGCTTTTACCTGGAAGAGTACTGGGAACATCCCCCTTTTTACGGTAAGCGGGTGGTATATGCCCGCTGCCGTGTGCGGGTACCCGTGCGGCGGGAAGCAGAGTGGCGCCGGGCCGGGGTCAGGGATATTCCCCGGGGTGGTGAACGAATTCCGCCGGGCAGCCCGGTATGTACCGTGTTGGCCGCCGCCGACAGCCGGGGGGAGTGCCTGGCGCGCCTGGATGGGGCGGAGGCGTGGATCCGCAGCCAGTTGGAAAAAGAGACGGGCAGGTGGGAACAACAGTGTCAGTAAAAGTTAGCGCTACCATGATTACCGGCAGGACGGTCAAGCAGGGGCTGGGTCTGGTGACGGGCAAGGAAACGGAACAATACCGGCGGGAAGTGGCCACGGTGGAAATGAACGCCGGTCTGCTGGCCGTCCTCGGGTTAAGGGAGGGAGAGGAGGTGCGGGTCAGCACCAGGCACGGGACTGTCACCCTGGTGACCCGGGTGGCGGAACTGCCCGGGCAAGTGGTGTTCATCCCCTACGGCCCCCGGGCCAACTCCCTGGT
Source organism: Clostridiales bacterium PH28_bin88 (assembly GCA_000987045.1). Classification (GTDB taxonomy): domain Bacteria; phylum Bacillota; class PH28-bin88; order PH28-bin88; family PH28-bin88; genus PH28-bin88. The sequence goes on from LAKY01000071.1 coordinate 48,618, forward strand.
AGGTGGCGAAACCGGCGGCACCGGCATGCCGGGTTACAAGGGCGTGCCGGTGATGCTGGAACCCGCGGGGAAACGGGGTGCCGGCGGTGATCGTTAGCCACGCTGTCTGCATGTTTTGTGGAGCGTTATGCGACGACCTGGAACTGGTGGTGGAGGGTGACCGGATCGCCGATGTGCGCAAGGCATGTGCCATTGGCAAGCAGAAATTCCTGCATTACCAGCGGCCCCTCCTGTCTCCCGCCGTGGACGGGAAGGAGGTGGACCCGGGGACGGCGATCCGGGCGGCGGCGGACATCCTCCGGCAGGCCCGCTATCCCCTGATTTACGGCCTGAGCAGCACCACCTGCGAAGGCCAGGTGGCGGCCGTAGAACTGGCGGCGGCGATCGGGGCCAGCATTGACAGCACTTCATCGGTATGCCACGGGCCCAGCACCATGGCCAAGCAGATCGTGGGGGTATCCACCGCCACCCTGGGAGAGGTGAAAAACCGCGCGGACCTGGTGATTTTTTGGGGTTGCAACCCGGCGGAAAGCCACCTGCGCCACTTCAGCCGTTACTCGGTGACGCCCAGGGGGCTTTTGACCCCTGGCGGGAGGAAGGACCGCCGGGTGGTGGTGGTGGATGTGCGGCCCACACCCACCGCCAGGGCGGCGGACATGTTCTTGCAGATCGCTCCCGGCGGTGATTACCGGGCCCTGTCCGCCCTCCGGGCCATCGTCAAAGGCGAGCGGCCGGAGGGGGAGGAGGTGGCCGGGGTGCCGCTGGAGCGCTGGGAAGAACTGGCGCGGGTATGCCGGGCGGCCCGGTACGGGATGCTGTTTTTCGGCATGGGGTTGACCATGAGCCGGGGTCGGTACATGAACGTGGTGGCGGCCCTGTCGCTGGTGCGGGACCTGAACGCGTTCACCCGCTTCGCCGGGATGGCCATGCGGGGGCACGGGAATGTGGCCGGCAGCGAGCAGACCCTGGCCTGGACCACCGGCTACCCCTTTGCCGTGAACTTCAGCCGGGGTACCCCCAGGTACAATCCCGGGGAGTTTACCGCCGTGGACCTGCTGGCGCGGGGAGAGGCGGACGCGGCCCTGGTGGTCGCCTCCGACCCGGCGGCCCACTTTCCTGCCGCGGCGGCGCGGCATTTACAGCGGATACCCACCATCGCCATTGAACCCCATCCCACCATCACCACCCGGCTGGCCAGCGTGGTGATCCCCTGCGCCGTCTCCGGCGTCAGCGCCGCGGGTACCGCTTACCGGATGGACGGCGTGCCGTTACGGGTCAAAAAGGTGATTCCCTGTCCTGATCCCAGTGACGCCGAGATCCTGGCCAGCATCCGGGAGGAGGTGCGACAGTGCTGAAAATAGCCAACGGGGAAATTTACGACCCGCTGAACGGGGTGGCGGGTGAGACCAGGGATATCTGGGTGGAAAACGGCAAGGTGGTTCCCGCGCCGTTATCGCCGGGCAGGCCGGTGGAGGTGATTGACGCCGCCGGCATGCTGGTGATGCCGGGCGGGGTGGATATTCACAGCCACATCGCCGGCTCCAAGGTTAACGCCGGCAGGGTCATGCGGCCGGAAGTGCACCGCCGGGAGGAGGGAAAATGCCTGTTTACCGCCAGGGAAACGGGATACCTCTATACCCGGATGGGTTACACCACGGTGATGGAAGCGGCGGTGGCGCCCCTCAAGGCCCGGCACACCCACGAGGAGTTGAATTACATCCCCTGGCTGGACAAGGGATGCTATACATTGATGGGCAATAACCACCTGGTGCTGGACTGCGTGCGCCGCAAAGACCGCCGCGCCCTCCAGAACCTGGTGGCATGGCTGTTGTCCGCCAGCCGGGGGATGGCGGTGAAAGTGGTCAACGCCGGCGGGGTGGAAAACTGGAAGCAGGGGGGCAATGTCCGCGGCCTGGCGGACCCGGTGGCGGGCTGGGGGGTCACGCCGGAAGAAATTATCGCCATGCTGGTGGAGGCCAACGAAACCCTGGCACTGCCCCACGGGGTGCACCTGCACTGCCACAACCTGGGGCTGCCCGGCAACTACCGCACCGTCCTGGAGACGCTGCGGGCGGTACAGGGCGGGCGGGTGCACCTGACCCACCTGCAGTTTTACAGCTACGGCGGGGAAGGCAAGAAGGACTTTTGCTCCCGGGCCGGGGAGGTGGCGGCGGCGGTCAACGAACAGCCGCGGGTAACGGTGGATGTGGGGCAGGTCATCTTCGGCGACGTGACCACCATGACCGCCGACGCGCCGGCCCAGTACGGGCTGTACCGTCTTACCGGCAACCGCTGGATCAATGCCGACGTGGAAATGGAGAGCGGGGCCGGGATTGTGCCGCTGGCGTTTCGCCCGCAAAGCCCGGTCAACGCCGTCCAGTGGGCGGCGGGCCTGGAACTGTTCCTGCTGATTACGGACCCCTGGCGGGTGTTTTTGACCACCGACCACCCCAATGCCGGCCCGTTCACCATGTATCCCCGGGTCATCAAACTGTTGATGGACAGGGGGTACCGGGAAGAAGTGATGCGATCCCTGCACCCTGAAGCCTGCGGGAGAACGGCGCTGGCGGAAATTCGCCGGGAGTATACCCTGGCGGAAATCGCGGTGATTACCAGGGCCGGCCCCGCCCGGGCCCTGGGATTGCGGCATAAAGGCCACCTGGGGGTGGGGGCGGACGCGGACATCGCCATTTACCGCCAGGGAGACGACTGGGAACAAGTCTTTTCCCGGGCAGCCTACGTGTTCAAGTCCGGAGAGCTGGTGGTGAGGGACGGGGAAGTGGTGCGGGAACCCCGGGGTAAAACCTTCCGGGCGGCCGCCCCCTGGGAGCCCGGGTCGGAAAAAGAATTCAGGGACCGGTACGAGCGGTGGGGGACCATATCCTTTGACAACTACGGGGTGGAGGACGCGTACCTGCCCCGGGAAGAGGTGATCAGGTGAGGATCAACGGGGTAGAAATCGTAGACACCTTTGCCGAGGCCTTTCCCATGTGGGGCGCCCGGGTGCTGGTCACGGCGGTCGACAGGTCATGGGCCCGGGAAGCGGCCCTGGCCGCCACCGGCTTCGCCACATCGGTGATCGCCTGCGGGTGCGAGGCTGGCATCGAATCCGAAACGGACGACACCCCTGACGGGCGGCCCGGCGTCAACATCCTGTTTTTTGCCGTTTCCCGGCAGGCGCTGGAGGACCAGTTGCTGCGCCGCATCGGGCAGTGCGTGATGACCGCTCCCACCACCGCCTGTTTCAACAACCTGGAAGCCGCCCAGCACATCCGGGTGGGCGGCAAGCTCCGCTATTTCGGCGATGGCTACCAGGCCAGCAAGCTGCTGGGCCACCGCCGCTTCTGGCGGGTCCCGGTGATGGAAGGCGAGTTTCTGCTGGAGGACAGTTTTGGCGTGCAAAAGGCGGTGGGCGGCGGGAACCTGTTGATCCTGGCGGAAACCCAGGAGGCGGCGCTGCAGGCGGCGGAAAAAGCGGTGGCGGCCATGCGGGCGGTGCGGGGAATCGTCATGCCCTTCCCGGGGGGGATTGTCCGCAGTGGCAGCAAGGTGGGTTCCCGTTACCGTTTCCTGAACGCATCCACCAGTACAGCTTACTGTCCTACCCTGCGGGCGAGGGTGGCCAGCCAGTTGCCCCCGGGAGTGAACGCGGTGCTGGAAATAGTGGTGGACGGCCTGGAACTGGAGGCGGTCAGGGAAGCTATGCGGGTGGGGTTGCGGGCCGCCTGCCTCCCCGGCGTAATAAGTGTTTCCGCGGGTAATTACGGCGGCAGCCTGGGGCCGTACCACATTCACCTGCGGGAACTGGTGGGGTGAGGCGATGGGCAGGATAGAACTGGTTTTGAAAGAAGAGCCGGCGGTGCCCCTGGAAGCGGAGGTGATTTCCCCCGGCGTGCTGGCCGGGAAGAGCCGCGCGGAAATCGGCCGGCTTCCCGTTTACCTGGGCCGGCAGCAGGCCAGTCTGGAGGATTTCTTCGAAATAACAGGCGAGGGTGGCACGGAGGTGTACGTCCGGGGAAACCTGTCCATGGTCAAGCACATGGGCCGGGGTATGTCCGCCGGGAGGCTCCACATCGCCGGCGATGCGGGCATGCACCTGGGGGCCGGCATGTCGGGAGGAGCAATAGTCGTGGATGGCGATGCCGGCGACTGGCTGGGCGCGGAGATGCGGGGCGGCAGCATCCGGGTGCGGGGCAGGGCCGGCCACCTGGTGGGCGCCGCTTACCGGGGCAACGATACGGGGATGAACGGCGGTCTGATTGTCATCGAAGGCGGCGCCGGCGACATGGTGGGAGAACACATGCGCCGCGGGGTGATCGTGGTTTACCGGGAGGCGGGCGACTTTGCCGGCGCGATGATGCGCGGCGGCACCCTGGTGCTGGCGGGGCCGGCGGGGGAGGCGCCGGGGGCGGGCATGCGGCGCGGGAGCATCGTGGCGTTGCACCCCTGTTCCCTGCTGCCCACCTTCAAGTACGCCGCCGCTTTCCAGCCGGTTTTTCTCCGGCTGCTTTACAGGTGGCTGGCGCAGCAGGGCGTGAAAATTCCCGGGGAAAAGGCGGAAGCCGTGTACCGGCGCTACTGCGGCGACATGGCGGAGACAGGGAAGGGGGAGATCTTGATCTGGCACGGGAACAATTAAACCTGAACAGGCGGGCCAGGGACATCCTGGCCGGGATGCTGGAGGAACGGCAACACCTGAACATTCAAGAGCACCTGCTGGAAAACGGGAGCCGGGTGGTGGACGCGGGCATTCACGTCGCCGGGAGCTGGGAGGCGGGGAAAGGATTCGCGGAAATCTGCCTGGGCGGTATGGGCCAGGTTTCGTTTCAGGCCATAGATTACGGGGATTTCTGGCTTCCCGGCCTCACGGTGGCGGTGAACCGGCCGGTGGAGGGGTGCCTGGCGTCCCAGTACGCCGGGTGGAGCCTGCAGCAAGAAGACTTTTTTGCCATGGCCTCCGGCCCGGCCAGATCGCTGGCGGCCAGGGAAGAACTTTTTCAGGCCATCAGTTACCGGGAGGCAGACGATTGCGCCGTGCTGGCCCTGGAGGGCCGGCAAATGCCTTCAGCCCGGGTGGCCGGTTATATCGCGGAAAAGTGCGGCGTGGAGCCCCGTCACCTCTGGCTGGTCATCGCTCCCACCGCCAGCCTGGCGGGTGCGGTGCAGGTATCCGCCCGGGTGGTGGAGACGGGCCTGCACAAGCTGAAGGAACTGGGGTTTGACGTGCACCGGGTGCGGTCGGGCTTCGGCACCTGCCCGGTGGCTCCCGTGGCCGGGGATGACGGGCTGGCCATCGGCCGCACCAATGACTGCGTGCTGTACGGCGGCCAGGTGTATTACACCGTGGCGGCGGAGGACGGGGAAATCGAAAAGGTGATCCGGCGCATGCCGTCTGCGGCGGCGGCCGATTACGGCACGCCTTTTTACCAGATCTTAAAACGGTACAACTGGGACTTTTACCGGATAGATCCGCTGCTGTTCAGCCCGGCCCGGGTAGTCATCAACAACGTCAACACCGGCCGGGTGTTCCAGGCGGGCGGCATCAACCGGGAGGTCCTCAGGCAATCGTTGTTAGGGGGGTAACAGGTGCCCGGCATTGGCATCCTGGGGACGGCGGAGAACTGGCACACCCAGGCCCTGCGCCAGGCCTTCGGCCGGCTGGGTTACGACGTGGTGTGGCTGCCGGTAACCCGCCTGGCGGCCCGGGTGGGGGGGCGGCCGGCGGCGACCGCCGGCGGGTACGGGGCGGACGACCTGGAGGCGGTGCTGGTACGCGGTATTCCCGGGGGTTCCCTGGAACAGGTCATCTTCCGCCTGGATGTCATGCACACCCTGGACCGCATGGGGGTGCTGGTGGTCAACCCTCCCGCGGCGGTGGAAAAAACGGTGGACAAGTTTTATACCTCCCGCCTGCTGGCAGAAGCCGGCCTGCCCACGCCGGAGACCATCGTGGCCGAACGGCTGGAGGAGGCCATGGCCGCCTTCCATCACTTCCAGGACGTGGTGGTGAAGCCGCTGTTCGGGTCGCTGGGCAAGGGGATGGTGCGGATTACCGACGCCGATACCGCTTACCGGGTGTTCCGGGCGCTGGAGCTGAGCAGGAACATCTTTTACCTGCAGCGGTTCATTCCCCATGACAACCGGGATGTGCGGGCGCTGGTGGTGGGGGAGCGGGTGGTGGCCGCCATGCACCGGGTGGCGGAGGGCTGGAAGACCAACCTGGCCCAGGGGGGCCGGGCCGAACCCTGCCGGCTGGACGACGCACTGGCTGCCTGCTGCGTGCGGGCCGCCCGGGCGGTAGGCGCTTACTATGCGGGCGTCGACCTGGTGACTGACCCGCGGGGAAGCCACTACGTGGTGGAGGTTAACGGCATCCCGGGATGGTCGGGCCTCCAGTCCACCACCTCGCTGGATATCGCGGGGGAAATAGCCGGCTTGGTGGACGGCCTGCTGCGCGGCCGGAAGCGACAGGGGGAGGTGAGGAAATGAGGGGTAAGACGGCATGGGGACCGGCGGAAGTGGCCCTGGCCGTCCAGGTGGCGTGCCTGCTGGAAGTGTGCGCCCCGAAGCCCGGCAATGTCAACCGGCTGCATGATTTTACCGACACCACCTTTGAAGACTTCCTGCTCAGCGCGGTGGCCATCGGGCCGGCCATGGCCCGCGCGCGGGAATGGACGGTGGGGCAGGTGATCCTGCGGGCGGTGGAAGATACCCGCCGGCTGGCGCCTGTCAACACCAACCTGGGGATCATCCTGCTGCTGGCCCCCCTGGCCAGGGCCGCCGGGAGCGAGAGCCTGCGGGAGGGACTGCGGGCGGTGCTGGCCGGACTGACGGAGGAGGATGCCAGGCTGGCCTACCGGGCCATCAGGCTGGCCTCGCCCGGCGGCCTGGGGAAAGTACCCCGGGGAGACGTGGGGGAAGGAACGGCGGGCACCCTGCGGGAAATGATGGCCCTGGCCCGGGAGCGGGACGCCATCGCCCGGGAATACGTCACTGATTACGCGGTGGTCTTTGAGCTGGGCTATCCGGCGTTAAAGGAGTACTATCGCCGGGAGGGCATCTTGAAGGTCGCCGTCATGCGGGCCTTTTTGCACATCCTGGCGCAGGTACCCGACACGCTGGTAGAGCGCAAGCGAGGTAAAGATGCGGCGGAGGAGATTTCCCGGCAGGCAGGGCTTGTGTTGGAGGGGAAACAGGACCTGGCCGTTTTCGACCGGACGCTGAGGCAGCCGGATAACTCCCTGAACCCGGGCGCCACGGCGGATTTGACCACCGCCTGCATTTTTGTGGCCCTGTTAAACGGGGACATCCCTTTGGGAGAGATGAGGAGGGACTTGATGAGGTGAAGCTGCTGGTAAGCGTGGTGGATGCGGCGGAAGCGCTGGCGGCGCTGGAGGGAGGGGCTGACATCATTGACGTGAAAAATCCCCTGGAGGGAGCCCTAGGCGCCAACTTCCCCTGGAGAATCAGGGAGATCGCCGGGCTGATGCCGGGCGGGAGGGAGTTGAGCGCCACCCTGGGTGACGCCGCCTGCCTCCCCGGCGCCTATTCCCTGGCGGCGGCAGGGGCGGCCTGGTGCGGCGCCCGGTACGTCAAGGTGGGGCTATACGGCATGGAGAACGGGGAGGCTGCGATCTATTTCCTGCGCCAGGTGAACCGGGCGATCCGGCTGGTGACGGGGGAGCAGGGGCAGGTCATTGCTGTGGGTTACGCCGACGCCGGCCGGGTGGGAGCGATGCCGCCGGCGGAACTCCCGCGGGTTGCCGCGGAAGCCGGGGTACACGGTTGCATGCTGGACACCGCCGTGAAGGACGGGGCTTCCCTGTTGCGGGTGATGACAATGCACGAACTGGCCCGGTTCGTCCGGGAAACCAGGGCCCGCCGGCTGGTATGCGGGCTGGCGGGTTCCCTGGGATCGGAAGACTTGCCGGCCGTGCGGGAACTGGGCCCCGACGTGGTGGGGGTAAGGTCGGCCGCCTGCCGGGGCGACCGGGTGCGGGGCCGGGTGGACAGTGAACTGGTTAGCGAGTTACGGCGGGCGCTTTTTGTCGCTTAAACCACCTCAGTGCCCGTGGTTTTGCCCTGCTCCAGCAGTTCCACCAGCCTGGCCGGGTGATGGCCGTTCAGCACCCAGCAGGATATGCCATGGGGGAGGTAACGGGTAAACTGGCTATCGGCACACCGGTAACCGGCCATTTCCGCCCTGGTAACCCGGGGAAGCAGGCGGGCGTCGGGGTCCAGCCGGGGGTCGGCGTCCAGGACGCCGTCCCGGTCCTTTAACAGCACCAGCATTTCTGCTCCCGCCACGCCGCTGGCAAAGGCGGCGATGCTGTCGGAAGTAATCTCCCAGGAGGCGGGAAGTTCCCGGCGCCCGGCCAGGTAGGAGAAAGGGACCCACACGCAGACCCCCTCTTCGCTGCCGGCGGCGAAGGCCCGGGGGTCCGGCAGCAGCCGGCTGCCGGCGATGAGGTCGGCCAGCAGGTAGGCGTGCTGTTCCATGGCCAGGATGGCCATCAGGTGGGAGGTCTCCTCGCTGAGAGCGTACTGGCGGTGGTGCCGGCGCACCAGGTCGGCGTACTGCCCCCCGCCCGGTACCACCAGGAGGGAGTGCCGTTTTCCCAGTAAACTGATGGTCCGGCATAAAGACCGCAGGTCTGCGCCGGAGATCAGGCTGCCCCCCACTTTCAGCACTGTTTTACCTGTCACGGTGTTCACCTTCTCCCAGGGCCAGCAGCGTTGCCAGTGCAAAACTGGGGGCGGCCACCTCGGCCTCCCGGCTACAGTAGCAGGCCAGGCGGCTAACCCGCAACCCCAACCTGTGCCCGCACGCGGCGGCCATAAAAGCCCCCAGGCCGGCGGCCACCAGCATCGGCGGCGGGCTGCCGGCCGTCTGGGAGAGCACCTGCAGGATGCCCCCGGAAATTTTCTGCAATTGTTTTTCGTAAATGTAGCGGGCGATGCCGGTGACCTGGGCGGGGGAAAGCCGCTCCCCGTCGGCGCACACCGACCGGGCCAGCCGCGCCGCGGCAGCCTCCCTGGTTTTGGATCGGCCGTCGGGAGCGGGACAGGTGTATTCCGCCGGTGAAATGTGGTCCAGCAGCAGGTGGACGTCCCCGGTAACGGCAAAGTATTCCGCGGCGGTAGCGCACATTTGTCCCTCCACCGGCACCTGGGGGGCCACGGTATTGATGTTGCTGCGCAGGACGCCGGTGTATACCAATTCGCCGGCCTGCAGCCTCTCCAGGTCCGCTTTACCCAGGGAAGCTGGGCGACCGTCCCGGATGGGAATGATATCGGTAGTGGTACTGCCGACATCCACCAGTAAGCTGTAGGGGTGGAAGCGGCCAACCATGGCAGCCGTGGCTACCCAGTTGGCGGCAGCCACCCGCAGGGGCGAGGTCCTGGCCTCCTGCAGGCTGACGAGGTTGCCGTCCACGTCCAGGACGTGGACGAGGGGAGCGGGAAAGACCTCCCGCACGCAATCCAGGATGAAGTGCACCCCTTCCCGCTTGGTGGGAAACACGTCGGACAGTTCGGCGGTCATGGTGACCGCCACGGGGATTTCCTTTCCCCATTCCCGGGCGATTTGTGCCAACACGCCGGCCAGGCTGCCGGGCTGGCGCCAGATTTCCAGGGGGTGGCTGACCACCCGCCGGGGGGTCACTGTTCCTTCTGCCGCTTCCACCAGGCTGGCCTTAATATTTACTCCTCCGATATCAATACCAACGGCCAGGGACACGGGCCAGCGCCTCCTTTCCGAACTTGCCGGAAAGTTCATCCAGCTTGACGGTAACGGTGTTGTTCAAAGGTACGGAAACGGGAAGTTTTTCCCCGGCGCACGCCCGGAGGATGAGTTCCGCCGTGTTGAAGCTGGCCGCCTGCCGTAGCGCCAGGTAGGAGGTGGTGATCCGGGGGTTTAGCTCCACCAGCACCGCTCCCTGGGGGGCCAGCACCAGGTCCACGCCCACGTAACCCCGCAGGCCGGGGAACAGGGTACAGGCCCGGGCGGCCAGTTCCGTGGCGGCCTGGGCCAGCGGGTGGACCAGTCCTGCCGTGCTTCCCCGGTAGCGGAACTCCTCCCCAGCGTCCAGCAGTTGCCGGTTAAGGCTGAGGGGGAGTATCGCGTCCGGAGATACTACCAGGGAGACGCTGGCGGCGATGCCGGCCACGTATTCCTGGGCGAGAAAACGGGATGACGGATTTTCCGCGGCGATGCGATCCCACACCACTTCCAGCCGCCGGTGGCGCCGTACCAGGTAGGTATGGCCGCACCCGGCGCCGTCCCGCGGTTTTAACACCAGCGGCAGCGGCAGGTTTTTCAGTTTTTGTATCGAATTAAACTCCGTAGAGACCAATTCCGTGTCGGGTACGGGAAGTCCCGCCCCTTTCCAGCGGTTCACCGTGAGATCTTTGAAAGTAGTATCAATGACGGCTTTTTTGCCGCAGCCCAGCAGCAACTTGCCGGCCCGTTCCACGATTCCCGTCAATTTCGCCAGCAAGCCGCCGGTTTCCGGAGCCAGCACCAGGACGGCGTCGGCCGTGACCGTCGACTGGCGGAAAGCCTTCAGGTCGAAGGAAAGCCCACCGGGGAAAACATGGTGGGCCCTAAACCTTCCCGGATCCAGGTACGGGTCCAGCACGGTGACAGTGGTGCAGCCGGGCATCCTGATAAAATCTTCCAACAAGGCCGCCAGCATGGCGGCTCCTTCCGGCAACAGGTGTTCTTGGTGGCCGTCCCGCCAGCCTCCGGCGGAGAGATGCTCGTAAACAAAAACCCTCATGGCGTCCATCCTCTCTTAATGCTTTGCAATGGAGGTGACCTGAGTGGACAAAAGTGTCAGCGACATTTACCGCGCCTGGGAGCAATGCGTCAGTTCGGGAGCAATAGACCAGGCAATCATCAGCCCCATGATTGCCCGTTCCTGGCGGCGGTGCCTGGAAAAAGGGGTAGACCACCACCGGATCACTACCAACTGTCTTTCCGCGGAGGAGCTGAGCAAGCGTATTCGCCAGTTACAAAAACTGATCGAGGTCACCAGTCCTTTCATGCAAAATTTATACCAGTTTGTGCGGGGTTCCGGCTTCGTGGTGATCCTGCTGGACCGGGAGGGGTATATTTTAGAACTGGTGGGCGACAGGGAGATTATTGAACGTTACGAGCATTTCCGTCAGGGAGAGAACTGGCGGGAAGAGTACAAAGGGACCAACGCCATGGGCCTGATCCTGCATGAACAGGCTCCCCTGCAGGTGTTCGCCACGGAACATTTTTGCAAGTTAAATCACACCATGACCTGCTCCGCCGCGCCCATTTCCGATGTCAACGGCGAATTGCTGGGGATCCTGGATGTATCGGGAGACTACCGCAAGGCCCACTCCCACACACTGGGGATGGTGGTGGCGGCGGTGCGGGCGGTGGAAAATCAGCTCCGCCTGGAGCAGGCTTCCGCCGAGGTGCTGCACTCCTACCGGAATATTACCGCCATTATGGAATCCATGTCGGAGGGAGTGATTTCTTTTGACGTGCACGGCATCATCACCCGCATCAACGCAGTGGCCGGCAGCATGCTGGGTGTGCCGGCCGGCCAGTGGGTGGGCAGGCCCTTGGAGGTGCTCCTGCAGACCGCGGAGGTGCAGGAAGCCCTGCTCCGCGACGGGAGAATCATCAACGACCAGGAACTGTTTATCGACACCCAGCGGGGCAGGTTGCAGTTCCTCATTTCCGGGCGGCCCATCAGGGGCGATGGCGGGAGCATTCACGGCGGCGTGATCACCGTGCGGGAGATCAAGAGCGTGCGGACACTGGTGACCAGGATGGTGGGAGCCCAGGCCAGGTTTACCTTTGACGATATCACCGGCAACAGCCGTGCTCTCCGGGACGCGGTGGAACTGGCCAGACGGGTGGCCCGGGGGAACGCCTCCGTCCTGCTCCAGGGAGAGAGCGGCACCGGCAAGGAAATGTTTGCCCAGGCCATTCACAACGCCAGCGATTACCGGCGGGGGCCCTTTGTGGCCATTAACTGCGGCGCCATCCCGCGGGACTTGATGGAAAGCGAGCTGTTCGGCTACGAGGAGGGCGCCTTTACCGGCGCCAGGCGGGGAGGGCGGCCGGGCAAATTCGAACTGGCCAACGGGGGGACCATTTTCCTGGATGAGATCGGCGACATGCCCCTGGAAACCCAGGTGGCCCTGCTGCGGGTGTTGCAGGAGAAACAGGCGGTGCGGGTGGGGGGAAGCAAGGCCATCTCGGTGGAGATCAGGGTGATTGCCGCTACCAATAAGGACCTGTTGAAGGAAGTCAAAAAGGGCAACTTCCGCCAGGACCTGTTTTACCGCCTGAGCGTAATTCCTGTGTACATCCCCGCCTTGCGAGAGCGAGGAGACGACATCCTTACCCTGGCCCGTTACTTTGCGCAAAAACTGGGACGCCAGCTGGGTAAAGCGGGCGTGATCCTGGCGCCGGAAGTGGAACAGGTATTCATGCAATATGCCTGGCCGGGCAATGTGCGGGAACTGGGCAACGCCATCGAACGGGCGGTCAACGTGGCTCCGGGTAACGTGATTGAAATGGAGCACTTGCCGGAAAAAATACGCTGGGAGGGTAAAATGCTTGTACCCACCAGCAAGCAGGCCGGGATCGGCCAGTTGCTCTCCCTGGAGGAAGCGGAGAAAAAGGTAATCCTAGATACTCTCCAAATGCTGAACGGCAACATCTCCCGCTCGGCAGACATTCTGGGCATCTCCCGCAACACCCTGTACCGCAAAATTCGCGATCTGGGGGTGGACTTAAGGCAGGTTCTATAGCCCCAGGCCGGTAATTTACTGTATAATTCTTTCATATGCGCAAAAACGGCACACTATCGTTCCTGAAAGGGAAAAGCGTTGATTTGACTGGTTTTGCCGGCTCCCGCCCATCACAATCGACACCGGTGTGCATTAATGTAGCAGGCGCTGCCCGCGCCTGCTTTTACTATGCTTTTGGGAAAACTGAAAAAATTCCCGCGAGTCACCGTCTGGTCGGGGTCGCGTATGTTGGCACGAGAATTGCGACGGTAAACCTGGCAGGGAGAGGAAAGGCGAGGAACACCACGGCGGGAAAGGAGGGGATAAAGCTACCGGCCGTTAGCCGAGCCTGATCCTCTACAGATTTAATTTTGCTTGCGGGGAGGATTGATTTATGTCCGTTTATGAAAAGATGGTGAATGAGGCCTTAGCGGCGCAGAAAGCGGACCTGGCGGTAATCAAAGCAAAACGGGGGACAGACTTCAAGATCGAGGATGCCAGGACCTACGTGGATGCTGTCAACGGCATGAAGGCGGGAGAGGGGCAAAAGGCCGAGGTAATTGCCTTGCATGTGGATTCCGTCAACGCCCACTATGAAATCTTAAGCGAACTTACCGATACCGTGCGCCCGGAGGACGACCCCTTTGTGGAGCACTACCAGACCCCGGCCATCCTGGAGATCCTGTACCGGCTGGATCCCGCCTTCCGGGCCTCCATGGAGAAATTCATTAAAGCCATCGAGGCAAACGAGGCGCTGATCGGCAGGGAAGCCATTCGCCGTTACGGGGGCTTCTACGGTCCCACCTGCGTGGTGGACTTCGCCTTTTGTCCCGGTTCCACCAGTAATGTGGTCAACACCATTCTATCCGGGCTGGACATCGACAAGCAACATAAAAAGGCCATTCTGGCTGCCAAGTCGTGGGGCATGAATACTTCTTACGGCATTGGCGCGGCCTTCGCGGCGGCCCTGGAAAACGGTAAGACGGCGGCGGAAGCGGTGCGGGAAGAAATAGCCACCTTGAAAATGGTCTATGATACCCCCATCGCCGCGCAAACCAAGCTGATGAACGACCTGGGGCACAGTTCCTTTGACGTGAACAAGTACATGAACATGTACAAGGACCGCATGCAGGCCACGGTAGAGAAGGCGGTCAAGGCCGGGGTGCACTACGGGAATGTCGTGACGGTGCCCGCCTACTGTGTGGGCGACGTGGCTCACCACATTTCCCAGTCCATGTTCAACATGGCTAAAGACGATGTGACCATGGCCATCATGGAAGCGACCACCGGGGTGATGGAAAACACCCTTAAACGTGGTCTGGCAAAAGGTTACAAGAACGCGTATGAAGTGTTGAGCGTGGCTACCGGTTCCACGGCGGCGGCGGTAGCCTACATCCTGGAGAAGGACGGCTTCACCGTACCCATGGTGGTGGACCTGTTGACCAAGCGTTACAGCAATTACGTCCAGCAGTATCCGAACCGCGGCGCGGCGGCGGAGCTGCACAACTGTGACTTTATGGACATGATCCACCGCGGCGCCAAGATCAACGAGATCGCGGCCATCGGCGGCGGCGGGAAGGTAAGAGGCGTGGAAGTGGACCTGAGCCCGGTGGACAACAACGAGATCATCGGCAATCCCCAGCGCTACACCTATCCCGGCTGCGCCATTACCGTGCGCTTCTCTTCCCTGATGCGGCTGGCGGACTTCCCGTGCCTGCTGACCAGCGAACCGGTGACCGCGACCCTGATGACCAATGTCATCGCCCTTGAACCCCAGGTTCCCGGTGCGCCCGCCCGGGTGTGCAAGGACTGCGCCGTATGCACCCTGATCAAGCGGCACGGTTACTGTAACTGGAACACCGCGGTGTAGGCCGGGAGGATTAAACCGGGGGCAAGATCCGGCCCTTCTCCGGAGGGGCCGGGTTCAATTAAAATCAAGACAGGAGGAGTCGGACGTGAATCAGTCTTTAGGCAAGAAATTCCTCGCCGAATTGATCGGCACCTGGATGCTGGTCTTCATCGGGGCAGGTTCAGCGGTGGTTACTTTACTGCTGTCCCAGGGTGAAAAATTTGCCTCCAATTTTAATATCGGTATCGGCGCCCTGGGCGGACTGGGCGACTGGCTGGCCATAGGTATGGCCTTCGGAATTGCCGTAACGGCTGCTATTTATATTTTTGGTCCTATTTCCGGCTGCCACATCAATCCGGCCGTTACCGTCGCCCTGTGGGCCACCAAACGCTTTCCCACCAGGGAACTGGTTCCTTATATTGTTGCTCAACTGGCCGGCGCTTCCCTGGGGGCACTGACCCTGGTGGCGATCCTCGGCTCCAGGGCCGCCACCGTCGGTGGTCTGGGCGCCACCGCGCCCTTTCCCGGGGTGTCGGACGGTCAGGCGGTTATCGCCGAAGCGGCAGGGACCTTTATTTTAATGCTGACGATCATGGGTGTAGCCGTTAGCAAGAAGGCGCCACCCGGCTGGGCGGGGCTGATTATCGGCCTGATTGTCGCCGGTGTCATTACCACCACCGCCAACTTTGCCGGCTCATCGTTGAACCCCGCCCGTACTTTCGGGCCCTATCTGATCGACTTCCTGGTCGGCGGGCCCTCGCTCTGGGCAAAGTACTGGATTTACATTATCGGGCCGATCCTGGGCAGCGTGGCTGCAGCTTTTGTTTATGATTACGTGGCTGAAGAAAAGTCAGAAAGTTAATAGACTCCGGCAAACCGGTTGTCATCCGGACGAGAAAAAATTCTTTCATCAGTTTAAGACGTCTTAGGATAAGGAATCGGCGGTTCAAACTGATAAGAAACATGTGGCGGGCGGCCCGCCGGACCAGTCCTAGTGCCGGCCTAAAAAAGCGTAAAACTTGTGCCAGGCGGCTTTTTCGCGAAGGGCCGCCTGTTTTGCCTGACCGCCGGATAATACCGGCCGGTCCATAGCAAGGATCAAGCGGTGCGGGAAAAATTGTTCCACTGGAGAGGTGAAGAGCTTGCAGGTAATTCCGGTCATGGACTTGAAAAACGGGGTGGTGGTGCATGCCCGCCGCGGCGACAGGGATAACTACCGCCCGGTACGCAGCGTGCTGACGGACAGCGACAACCCGGAGGTCATCGCCCGGATTTTTGCAGAAAGGTTTGGTTGCCGCAGGATGTACGTGGCGGACCTGGACGCCATCACCGGCCGGGGCCATAACCTGGCGGTATTGCGGCTGCTGAGCGGGTGGGGGATGGAATTGCTGGTGGACTGTGGTGTCAAGACCGCCCGGGAAGCGGAAGGCCTGTTGCGGATGGGTACGGGCAAGGTGATCATTGGTTCGGAGACGCTGGCGGCGGTGGAGGAGTTAAAGGAAGCGGCGGTGTTGGGGGGCGACAGGGTAACCTTCAGCCTGGACACCCTTCACCGCCTGGTAATCAGCCGGTGTCCGAGGCTGGCCGGCCTGCCCGTCACCGCGGCCCTGGATATGCTGATCTCGCTGGAGTTTGGTGGGGAAATAATCGTCCTGGACCTCTCGGCGGTGGGCACCTCCAGGGGGCTGGACAGGCAATGGCTGAATCAGCTGGCTCATTACTGCAACCGTTTCCAGATCATCTTCGGTGGTGGAGTGAGAAAAACGGATCTGGATGACCTGGCCTCTTACGGCTTTCACGGTGTGTTGTTAGCCACCGCCTTCCATAACGGGGAAATGGGTGTAGGGGTAACGCCTGGATGTGAGATGGCCGGAAAACTATCATGGGTTTCCACCAAGGGCATGGATAACTGATATTGAAGCCTTCATAGACATAGATAAAAATACTGGTAAAAGGCGATGACAGCATGATCCTGATGATCGATAATTACGATTCCTTCACGTATAACCTGGTCCAGTACATTGCCGAAATGAAAGAAGAGATTCAAACCTATCGTAACGATGAAATAAACATCAGAGACATTTACGATATGTCCCCCGAGATGCTGGTGATCTCCCCCGGACCCTGTAGTCCCAACGAAGCCGGGATTTCTTTGGAGGTGATCCGGGAGTTTCACGGCAAAATCCCGCTGCTGGGAGTCTGTCTCGGGCACCAGGCTATCGGGCAGGTCTTCGGCGCGGAGGTGACCCGCGCGCGAGAACCCGTGCACGGGAAGACCTCCCTGATCACCCATGACGGCCAAACCATTTACCGCGGATTGCCAAACCCGCTCACCGTCTGCAGGTACCATTCCCTCTGCTTGCATCCGGCCAGCATACCCGCCTGCCTGGAAGTGACTTCCTGGACGGCGGACGGAGAGGTGATGGGAATAAGGCACAAGCAATACCTGGTGGAGGGAGTCCAGTTTCATCCCGAAGCCATCCTCACCGAGGGCGGCAAGCAATTGCTGAGGAATTTTATCCAGATCGCCAGGGCATTCCATAACGAGCGGCGGGAGTTAAAACATGCGACAAGCTAACCACGTGATCATCCAGCCTGTGGAGACTTCCCTCAGCGCCTTTGAAATCTTCCTGCTTTTCAGAGACGAGCCCCACAGCTTTTTCCTGGACAGCGGCATGGACCATGAAAAACTGGGCCAGTACTCTTTCATCGGCAGCAGCCCGTTTTTGGTCTTTAAGAGCAGAAGGCAGGAAGTACAGGTTCTCCAGGGGGCCGAGCGGGTAGAATTACAGGGAAACCCGTTGGACCTGCTGAGAAACTATTATCAAAGGTATCAAATCGAGAACCCCACCTCCCTGCCCTTTGTTGGCGGAATAGTGGGGTATTTCGGTTATGACCTGAACCTGCAGGTTGAACGGCTCCCTTCCATTAACCCTGACGACTTGGAAGTTCCCGACTGCTTGCTGGGTTTTTACGACTCGGTCATCATTTACGACCACCGCGAAAACCGGGTGTATATCGCCGGTACGGGCTTGCCGGAAACCGACCTGGCAAAAGCGCTGCAAAAAGCACAAGAGAAAATCCATGAGCTAAAACTGCGGATCGAAAACGCCTCCTTTACAGGAGTTGAGTTGCCGGACCCGCCGCCGGGAGGGGTTCTGCTGACGTCCAATTTTACCAGGGAAGCGTACTGCAGGGCCGTCCAGCGGGCCATTGACTACATTTATGCCGGGGACATCTACCAGGTCAATCTCTCCCAGCGGTTTACCGCAGAATTTGCGGGAGACCCTGCCGGTCTTTACAGGCATTTGCGGGACATCAACCCGGCGCCCTTTGCCTCTTTCCTTAACTTCCATGACGTGGTGGTGGTCAGCAGTTCCCCGGAGAGGTTCCTCAAGCTGACGGGCGGCATGGTGGAAACCAGGCCCATCAAGGGGACGCGCCCCCGGGGCAAGACGCCCGAAGAGGACAGGGCCCTGCGGGAGGAGCTTTGCAACAGCGTCAAGGACCGGGCCGAGCTGGTGATGATCGTGGACCTGGAAAGAAATGACCTGGGGCGCGTGTGTGAACCCGGCAGCGTGCAAGTTACCGAACTGTTCACCTTGGAGGAATATGCCACTGTCTACCACCTGGTAGCCACCATCAAAGGTAAGCTCAGAGAGGACAAAGACGTGATCGACCTGTTAAAGGCCTCTTTTCCCGGCGGCTCTATCACCGGAGCCCCAAAAATACGCTCCATGGAGATCATCGAGGAGCTGGAACCCACCAAGCGGAACATTTACACCGGTTCCATCGGCTACCTGGGGTTTGACGGGGATGCGGACCTGAACATCGTGATCCGGACAATCATCATCAAGGATAACAAGGCTTATTTCCAGGTAGGCGGTGGAATTGTGGCTGATTCCGTCCCCGAGAAAGAATACCAGGAGACCCTGGATAAAGCGAAGGCCCTGATGCGGGCCTTGAAGGGGAGGTTCGTTCCCAGTGAGTAAGGGTGCACCGGTCGGGAAGATAGTTAACGGAAAACTGGTCATCGGAAAGGAGTCCTGGATGTCGCCTTGGGACCAGGGCTTGCTCTACGGGTACGGGTTGTTCGAGACCATGCGGGTATACGGCGGAAGAATCTTTGCCCTGATGGCCCACCTGCAGCGCCTGTTTTTATCGTGCAGCCAACTGGGAATTATCATAGAACTGTCCCTTGATCAGCTGGCCAGCGCCGCCAAGGAATATGCGGCCGAAACAGGACTGGACAATGGGACCCTGCGCCTTACCCTTACCAGAGGCGATCCCCACCGGGGTATTCACCCCGCCATATTCTTTGCTTGCCGTGAGTTAACATATTCTTCCCGGGACTATGAGCAGGGTTTTTCCGCCATGCTCTCCCATATCAGAAGAAATCAAGCCTCTCACCTGGTGTACCACAAGACCCTGAACTACATGGAAAACCTGCTGGCCCTTGAGGGGGCTCGCAGGGCGGGGGTCCAGGAGGCGCTTTTTCCCAGGGGTCGGGTCGCCCGGCAATGATGAAATCATCCCGGTCTTCACGGTACGACCTGGCTAAACGCTGTAGAAAGGGCTGCAGTTTTGATAAATAAAGGCGCCCAGATAATGGGGCGCCTTTATGCGTGCCGGAAGAGGTTCAAAAACCACTGAGGACTTTGTCCAGCTTCTGGTCGGCATCTTCCTTGGAGATCTCCGCGGTTTCCAGGTCTCCAGCGAAAGAAAGCGATGTTCCGGTACTACTGGGTCCCACGGGTTTGGTTCCCGCGGAATTTTCCTCTTCCCTGGTTGCTGCCACAGGAGCCCATTGAGGCTCCTTGCGGAGCACTTCTACTGTGGGGATGGGGTTGGCGGCCTCCCCGTAAAGTATGTAATCCTTGAGGATTTCCTTCACTACCAGTTCCCTTAAGGAGGCGGGGAATGCGGACAGCCAATCGGTGATCGGGGCATCCCGCAGGGTCCACTCAAGCGTCAACGGCGGTGTTTCTTTGGTCATTTCTTAAGCCCCCGCTAATCTTTTTTCCCGCCTTCCAGAAACCTTTGGCGTTGGAGAACTGGGCATCAGGGGGAAGCACCTTCTGGGGGTAGTCCAGGTAATCGTATAGGGCCAGGCCGCCCCCGCCCGCTATCACGATGTTGTCCAGGTCGGTGGTGTTGGTCCACTTGCGGGCGATTTCGTTCTTGAGCCGGTCTGTCAGTGCCCTGTAAGCCGTCTCAATCCATGGGTCGATCCGCTTGTACTCCTTGTTGATCCGCACCTGTTTTTCCTGGAAGATAATCTCCATCTCCTCCAGGGATTTCTGGATGTCATAACCGTTGTTCAGGTGTTTCTGGACTTGCTCGTAGGCCCATGACATCCCTAATTCCAAGGGGAAGGAGGACCTGTCCACCGGCTGCATGTCGTTGACAAATACCACGTCCGTGGTTTTAAACCCGATGTCCAGGATGCCGGTGGGAGCCAGGTATTCCGTAGCCGCTATCCTGCCGCCAGCATCCAGCAGCTGGTCCAGGTAAACCCCGTAGCCCTGGGGGAAGACCTTGGCGGAAAGGATGCGGATTTCTTTAGACCGCCCCTGCAAACGGCCGCTCAGAAACCGGACGGTAAATTTATTGCCCTTCAATGCCTGCTGGAAGTCTTCTTTCAGCTGGGTACCGAAATGTGCTACCGGTAGGCCGGTAATTACATAAAAATCCTGATGGTCGTTGCGTGCCACCAGCGCCAGGGAAGTTGCCAGGCAGGCCAGCGACATGTCGTCGGCGGCCTTGTTTTTGGACCATATGTAGGTGGGTTGTTCACCTTCCCGGATAGCCAGGTCGCCGATAAAGTAGTGCCCGGTTACCCCGGTGGACTGGTTGGTGATTTCCACGTCCAGCACCATGTCCGAAGGTTTAAACGTTTCCGTTATCCTGGCCAGGTTGCGGTCGTTCCCTCTGGCCACTACCGCAGGGAATTTTTGGTAGCTATGGTCGGACCAGACCTTGGTCCACCCAAAACCCATGTCCACTCCTACCGTTTGCAGCGTATCGAGCACGAAGTCCCCTCTCCTCCCCACCGATTATTTGCAGGTAGCATTCCTCCAGACTATTCTACTATTTTTTACATCTTCCGGCAACACTTTCTCCTGGTGCTAAACAGGTTGAGATGGAACTGGTTGACAAGTGACAACCTATAGGATAATATAAGGTTGTCAGATAGAAGGAGGGCGTGGAGAGTTGTCTTACTCGCACGACGAAGAACTGGCCCGCTATGAGCAGATTGCCTTAATGATTGCCGGCGAGATAGGCAGGGGGGTTTACGCTGAAGGCCAAAGAGTATCCGGCCGGTCCATTCTGGCCGGGCAGTACGGGGTATCACCTGAAACCGTACGAAAGGCCCTGGCGCTCCTGCAGGCGCGGCAGGTGGTGGAGGTAGTCCCGGGGAGCGGTGTGATTATCCTGTCCCGCCAGGCCGCGCGAAATTTCACCCGGGATTTTGAGGAGCATAACTCCCTGGAAACCCTGGAGCGGCGGCTGGATGCCCTGGTTAAACAGCGAAATAAGTTGAACGCGGAAATTGACAAACTGGTACGGGAGATTGTGCATTTTAAAACCGGAATGCTGAAAAGCATGCAAAACGCTGAAGAGGTCCTGGTGGCGCCGGGTTCACCCCTTATCGGAAAGAGCGTGCAAGAAGCCCAATTGCGGACGGTTACGGGGGTTACTGTTACCGCTGTGCGGCGGCGGGGACGATGGTACGCCTCTCCCGGAACGGAGCTCCAGTTGGGGGCGGGGGACCTGCTGCTGGTGGTTGGACGCCAGGAGGCGGTGGACCGGCTGCGCCGTTTGGCCGAGGGTAAACCCGAACCCGCCAACGGCTAGGAATTACGGGCCGCAACCCGGGAGGATACCGAGTAGGTTCATCAAAGGGCTTTGGGAGGTGAAGGACACACTTGGTTATATTTGAACACGTTTCGAAAGTATATAATGACCGCTATGAAGCGGTTAAAGATTTAAGCCTTGAAATCGCGGGCGGGGAGCTGGTTACCCTAATCGGTCCCAGCGGTTGTGGGAAGACAACTACCCTCAAGATGGTTAACAGGATTATCGAACCTACCGGAGGCACAATCCATGTCAACGGTAAGGATATCCGCGAGATGGACCCCGTCCAGCTCAGGAGAGGGATAGGCTATGTGATCCAGCAAATCGGGCTTTTCCCCAATATGACCATAGCGCAAAACATCACGGTGGTGGGCAAGCTCTTGGGGTGGTCGAAGCAAAAGTGTCTGGAAAGAGCGGAGGAACTCCTGAGACTTGTCGATATGGACCCCGCGGTATACCTCGAAAGGTTCCCCAAAGAGCTGTCCGGCGGCCAACAGCAGAGAATCGGCGTGCTGCGAGCCCTGGCGGCGGAACCGGACATTATCCTGATGGATGAACCTTTTGGCGCCCTGGACCCGATTACCAGGGAACAACTGCAGGGCGAGTTGAAGAAATTGCAGGAAAAGCTGCACAAGACCATTATCTTTGTAACCCACGACATGGACGAGGCGCTCAAAATCGCTGATCGTATAGTGCTGATGAGGGATGGCGAGGTGGTGCAGGTTGCTCCTCCCGATGAGATGCTGCGCAACCCGGCGGATGAGTTTGTCATTGACTTCATTGGCAAGAACAGGCTTCTCCGTTCTCCCGACGAGGTTAAGGTGGAAGAAGTGATGATCAAAAATCCGGTGACCATCGAGTCTAACCGGGGGCTGGCGGAGGCCCTTGAACGGATGCGCAAGCGGCATGTGGACAGTTTGATGGTGGTAGATCAGCAGGAACGCTTGCGGGGAATTGTTACAATTAAAGATATTCAAACCGGCATTCATAAGAAAGGCAGCGTGGGTGACCTGTTGGACGGAGCGGTTGTAGGGGTACAGGTGGGCCAGACGGTCCGGGAGGCGGTCTATACCATGGCCGAACACGGGATCGGGTACCTGCCGGTTATTGATGAGACCGGCAAGCTCTTGGGTTTGATGACGCGTTCCAGCCTGGTTGACATCTTGACTGACGTACTCTGGTACAGCAGGGATGCGGCGAAACAGTGAGCATGCTGCCGCCGGGTGAGAAGAATTATAGGGGGAAAACAAAGTGACGCCTGTTTATATAAAGGTTATCAACTTTATCCAGAACAACCCCCAGGAGTTTTTGGGGGCGGTCCGGGACCATCTGGTGCTGTTGGTCACTGTCCCGGTGGGGTTGGCCATCCTGGTCGCGGTACCGCTGGGGATCCTGGCCACCAGGTACCGCTGGTTGGAACGTATAGTGATGAATACGGCCAACGTCATGCAAACCATACCGAGCCTGGCCCTGCTGGCCCTATTGATAGTGCTGGGGTTTGGCATAGGGTACCCGCCTGCCATCGCTGCGCTGTTTCTCTATTCTTTACTGCCGATCCTGAGAAATACTTACACGGGTTTAAAGAATGTGGATCCCTTTATTAAAGAGGCCGCCACGGGAATGGGCATGACCAGCATGCAGCGGTTGCGCATGGTGGAACTCCCCCTTGCCTTTAGTGTGATCATGGCGGGGATTCGCACCGCCACGGTGATCTGTATAGGTACCGGTACCCTGGCCGCCCTGGCCGGGGCAGGCGGCCTCGGCATCTTTATCGTCCGTGGTTTGCAGATGCTGTGGAATCACCTGATTATTGTCGGAGCAGTACCGGCAGCAATCATGGCCTTGCTGGCTGACTTTGTCCTGGGGAAAATTGAACACCTGGTAATACCCAGGGGCCTGAGAGAGTAGCTCCGTACCGTTCAGGCCAAAAAAACTTTAAAAAAAGGAGTGGGGAGAGAAAAGTGAAAAGTATTAAACAAAAATACCTGCCGTTCGTGATCCTGTCATTAACTATTGCCCTGATGTTTTCCCTGGCCGGTTGTGCCGGGGGAGGGAAAGAAACCCAGCAAGGCAAGGGAACTCAGGAAAGCGCCACTTTCAAGATCGGCACCCAGGGGTATACCGAGGTTGAAATCCTTGGGGAAATGGTTAAGGCCCTGATCGAGGCGCAAACCCCCCACAAGGTGGACCATGTCAGTAATCTCGGAACCTCCATGGCGTCGCATGAAGCGACAGTCAAGGGTGACCTGCATATGAACACCAGCTTTACCGGAACTCTTTTCCTTGGGCTGCTGGATCAGACACTTACAGACGAATGGCGCGACCCTGATAAGGTCTACCAGTATGTAAAAGACAAGATGCTGGAGAAGTATAACCTTTATTCCTTTGCTCCCTATGGATACAATAACACCTATGCCATCGCAGTGCCGCGGAAATGGGCTGAAGAAAATAAGGTTGCCAAGATCAGTGATCTTAAACCCTTAGCGGGTAAAATGACCCTGGCGGTGGACCATTCGTGGAAGACCTACCCGGGACAGGGGTACAAGGAATTTACCGAACTCTACGGTTTTGAATTTAAAAAGGTGCCGGAGATGGACTTCGGGCTGATGTACAGGTCTATCGCCAAAGGCGAAGTGGATGCGATCAATGCCTACTCTACCGATGGACAACTCGTTGCTCAGGACCTGCTGGTGCTAGAAGACGACAAGGGGTTTAACCCTCCCTATAGCGGCATCCTGATTGCCAGGAATGATATGCTGGAAAAGTATCCCGAAGTTAAGCAGGTACTGGAAAAACTTGAGGGTATGATTGATACGGAACAGATGCAGCAACTCAATAAGAGAGTGGCCGTGGATGAGGAGTTGCCGGCAGCCGTGGCGAAGAGCTTTCTGAAGGAAAAGGGCTTGATCGACTAAGTAAATGAACAAGGGCAAGGCCATGACGGGAACCCCTTTCGGGGGGTTCCACTTATTTGCCTAAGCCACGCATAGCCTCCGCCCCTGAATTTTCGGTCCCCCGGCAGGTGATCGGCGTTGGCTATCGAAATCTATCCAGGTAATATCATCATAACGTAGCGATAGGAGTTACAGCCTTGACAGAGAAAATCAACAGCTTTCTATGCCGCACCCGCAGTTACCTGATCTTAACGCTGGCGATGGTCTACCTGGCTGGAAACATTACCGGGATCCGGGGTGGAGACACGCTTGTAAATATCCTGGCCCTGCTGACCCTGGCGGCATGTCTCCCGGGTGTCAAGGGAGCTTCCCGTTACACCGCTTATGTGTTGCTGGCATTGGGCAGCGCTCTCATGATTGCGTCCGGCGCGAGGGCCGAGGTCTGGTTGGCCGGTTTTGGCAAGAACCTGGCCCTGCTGACCTTGATCATCCTGGTGCCCCTACTGGGTTTGCCGCTGGGCTACGGGGGGTACCTGGAAGCGTTGGAGGACTACTTCCACCGCCGCCTGGGCGAGCGGAAACGGCGCTACGGGGTGGTAATGGTGGTGGCCCACTTTTTAGGCGCCATGCTCAACCTGGCAGCCATCCCCATCACTTACGAAATGCTGGCGGGTAGGAAAAAGGAGCCGCTGGAACCCCGCCTGGCCGGTGCGCTGGCCCGCGGCTACAGCGCCTCTGTAAACTGGTCGCCCAGCATGTCGCCGGTCCCCATGGCGATCCATTATTACGGTGTGCGGTTTTTTGAACTGTTCCCGGTCGGCTTTTTGATGGGGATGCTTTTCGGCCTGGTGGGCTGGCTGCTGGTGGTGATCCGTACCGGCTCCGGCGAAGCAGAGGTAGCGGCGGGAAGCGAGGTGCCGGCGGCCGGGCCGGTTACCGGTGGGAGGACATACTCCCGCAAGCTGGCGGAACTGGCTGGTTCGGGGGCTGCCGTGCTGGCGCTGGTGTTTACGGTGGAGGGAAGTACGGGGTGGGGCATCTTTACTGTGGTTCCCCTGGTCAGCCTTGTTTACCCTCTGGTGTGGTCGGCGGCACTGGGCCAAGTCAAGGCGTGGAGGCACGAACTGGTTAATGGGTATTTATCCGGCGCCTTGCCCCGGATGAAAAATGAAGTGGTGCTGTTTATCTGCGCCGGCTTTTTTGGTACCGCGGTTGGCGCTTCCGGCCTGGGGGCCCGCATCCCGGCAATGATCAACTACCTGGTAGGCTCGGACCCGGTGGGTATCAGCGTGGTGGTGGCCTTGATGATCATAGTGATGTCCTGCCTGGGGGTACACCCGGTGGTTACCGGGACGGCGATAGTGACCAGCCTCACTCCCGCTTCGGTGGGCCTTACGCCCCGGTTTATGTCGGTGTTGCTGGCGGGGAGTTGGGCCCTGGGAGTGACGGTGTCCCCCTTTTCGGGCATGAGCCTGATCATGGCCGGCCTTACCGGACGTTCCTCTCTGGAAGTGGGGCCGGGGTGGCACCTGCGGTATACACTGCTGGCGCTGGCTGTTCTCATTCTTGGTTTGAACGCGCTCAGGCTGGTGGGTTTCTAAACAGGAGGCAAGAATAGGGGAAGGAATTGGGGGCCAGTTCCCCGAAAAAAATCTTGCATCCCTTGCCTCCCGCTTCATGTAGATCACAGTGCTTTCAGGGGCCACAGGCGGTGGGCGGTCACACTCACGGCGTTTCCCCGGCGGGATACCCGCCCTTCCACCGCCAGCGGGGGGGAGGGGACCGCGAAGATGAACCGCCCGTACCGCTGGTAGATGTGTTCGAAAACAGTGACATCCGTGAGGCCAAACTCGTCCTCCAGAGACAGGAAGACCACCGTCCGCCCGCTCTTGGTGGGAGGACGGTGGGGGCGGATCACCAGTCCCGCCACCCGCACGGGGGCGCCGTCTTTCAGGGTGGATAATTGGCTGCTGGCCAGGAACCCTTCCCGGTTCAGCCGCTCCCGGAGGTAGCTCATATAGTGCCGGTGAACGTCCATATCCAGCAGTTCGTATTCCTGGTCCCGCTTTTCCGCCTCGGAAAAGTCGGGCATCTCCGGCGGGGGTGTTAACCCCGGGGGAAGATCCCATACGGTTTGCAGGGCCGAAACGCTTTCGGCCTTTTGCTTTTTCCCTGGCTCGTTTCCTCTGAAACTTGAGATCTGGCACCGGGCGGCTAAAACCTGGGGCAGCAGCCACAGCATCTGGCGGCGGTGAGGGTGGAGTTTGTCCAGGGCGCCGCAGCGGATGAGGTTTTCCAGTTCGTCCCTCGCCAGGGTGGTCCGGGCGCAAAGATCCGCCGGCGAGGAGAAGGGCCGCTCCTCCCGGGCGGCTAGCAGGGACCGTATGGAAGGGGTGCTCAAGCCCTTCACCTGGCGCAACGAAACCCGGATGGCCCCGCCTTCCACGGTGAAATCGGCCCTGCTTTTGTTAATGTCCGGCGGCAGGACGGCCACACCGCGCCGGCGGGCCTCCACCACCAGGGTGTTCACCGGGTAATAACCCATGGGCTGGTGGCTTAAGAGAGCGGCAAAAAACTCAGCCGGGTGGTGGCGCACCAGGTAGGCGGTCTTATAGGCGGTGGTGGCGAAGGCAGCGGCGTGGGCTTCGCAGAAACCGTAGCTGGCGTAGCCCCGGATGTATGAAAACACCGTCTCAGCCACCTGGGGGTCTACCCCGTTTTCCACCGCCTTGGCGATAAAGTGTTGCCCAATATCCGCCATCTCCCGGTGGGAGCGGGCGTGGGTCATCACCCGGCGGAGGCGGTCCGCCTCCCCGGGGGTGAAGTTGGCGATGGCGGTAGCGATCTCGATGACCTGCTCCTGAAAGAGTACCACCCCGTAGGTCTTTTCCAGGATGGGCCGCAGTTTGGGGTGCAGGTAGGTGACCGGTTCCAGGCCCTGGCGGCGGGCCACAAAGGGTTCTACCATGTTGCCCTTGATAGGGCCCGGGCGGATGAGGGCGATGCTGTTGATGACGTCTTCCAGGCCGGTGGCCCCCAGGCGGGCCTGCAGGGCCCGTTGCGCCGGGCTTTCCAGTTGAAAGCTCCCGATGGTACGGCCACTCCCGAGCATCTCATAAGTCCCCGGATCATCCAGGGGAATGGCCTCATAGTCAAAATCCGGCGCTTGCTCCCGGATGTGAATCACCGCGTCCTCGATGGCGGACATGGTGCGCAAGGAGAGCAGGTCCAGTTTGACCAGCCCCAGGTCCTCCACGTCGTCCTTGTCAAATTGGGTCACCACCACTCCCTTGGCGGCTTCCTGCAGGGGCGTAAGGGTGACCAGGGGTTCCCGCCCCACCACCAGCCCTCCCAGGTGGGTGCCCAGGAAACGGGGGAACCCGGCCACCGCCGCACAAGCATCCAGGAGAAGCTGGTAGTCCCGCCCGCCAGGCAGCGGGTTGGCCCGCAATTCCGGCAATCGCTCCAGCTCTGTCCGGATGTGGTCAGCCGGGATATGAGGCAGGAGCTTGGACAGGCGGCCGGTGACATCGGGCGGCAGGTCCATGGCCTTGCCCAGGTCCCGCACCGCCCCGCGGGCGTGGAAGGTATTGTAGGTGGCAACACTGGCCACGTAATCGGCTCCGTATTTTTGGTAGAGGTAATTCGCCACCCGGTCCCGGTGCCGGGCGTCGAAGTCGATGTCGATGTCCGGCTTCTCTGCCCGTTCCAGGCTCATGAAACGCTCAAAGAGGAGGCGCCGCCCAATGGGGTCGACCTCGGTGATGTAGAGGCAGTAGGCCACCGCGGAATCGGCGGCGGAGCCCCGCCCGGCGCAGCGGATACGCTCCTGCCGGGCGTAGTTGACCAGGTCCCACACCAGCAGGAAGTAATCGGCGTAGCCCAGGCGGTTGATGATGTTCAGTTCATGCTCCAGCCGGGCGGTGACCTCCGGGGTTAGCCGGCGGTAGCGCTCCCCGGCCCCCCGGTAGACCAGGTCCCGCAAAAAATTTTCGGTTGCGGTACCTGGGGGTAAAGGGAAGCGGGGGTGCAGCCTCCGGGAGAAGTCCAGGACCGGCCGGCACCGTTCGGCGACAGCCAGGGTGTTGGCCAGCGCCCGGGGGTGTTCCGGGAACTCGACGGCCATCTCCTCCGGTGATTTAAGGTAGTTTTCCCTGTTCAGGCGGCGTTCCGGGTGGACCTCCTTCAGCCGGGTGAGGGTGCGGACGCAGGTTAACAGGTCGTGGATGATGAAGTCGTGCCTGCGGGTATAGTGGACGTTATTGGAGGCTACCGGCTCCAGGTTCAGGTGTTCGGCCAACTCCGCCAGGCGGCGGTTCAAGGTCCGTTCTCCCGGCAGGTGGAGGTGCTGGAGTTCGAGAAAAAAACTGCCCGGGCCGAAAATGTTCATATACTTGCGCGCGGCATCCTCCGCCTCCCGGTACCGGTCCTGGAGGATCAGGGCGGGCACCTCGCCCCGGCGGCAGCCGGAGAGGGCGATCAGTCCCCGGTTACACTGGGGCAATGCCTCAAGACTTACCCGGGGCTGCCGGCGGGGGTGAGACAGGTGGGCTTGGGTCAAGACGCGGCACAGGTTGGCATAGCCACCTGCGTCCTGGGCTAGCAGGACCAGGTGGTGCCCGCCTTCCAGGGTTACCTCCGCCCCCTGGATGGGCTTGATCCCCACTGCCAGGGCCGCTTGATGGAACTGGACCGCCGCGCTGGCGTTGCTGTGGTCGGTTACCGCCATGGCGGGCATGCCCAGTTCCGCCGCGGCCTGTACCAGGTCTTCGATGCGGCTGGCCCCGTCCAGGAAGGAAAAGGGCGAGTGGACGTGCAGGTGGACGAAGGATGCCAAGCGTCGACACCTCCGGTTGATGATAAAGTTGAGTTGATTCTTATTATACCGAACACATGTTCTAAATGCCAGGGGAGGCCAAATGTATTTTTTTCCAGTTAACATGTTAAGTTCCCTTGAATTAACGGGAGGAAATATCCTTGTGCGGGGTGAATTTAAGAGGTAGATGAGGGCGGGGGTGATGGTTTTGGCCGGGGCTGTGTTAGCCAAGTTCCAGCTTTTTGACGGGTTGCCTGAGGAGGAGCTGGGCCGGTATGGCAGGTATTTTTCCTGCCGGCGGTTCGGGCGGAGGGAACAGATGACGTTTCCCGAGGAGTCCGCGGATGCCGTGTTCTTCGTGAGCCGGGGCCGGGTAAAGGTTTCCTATTTCTCCGAGGACGGCAAGGAGTTCACGGTGACTATCCTGGGCCCGGGGGAGATGTACAGCCGCCATTCGGAGGGGACTGTCACGGCATTGGAAGAAACAGAGGTTTGGCTGATCAGCATGGCGGATTTTCGCCGGATACTGGCGGAGAATCCCCTGCTTCCCCTGAGGCTGATCCGGATCCTGGGGGGCATCCTGCGGGAGACAAATAACGCCATCCAGAACCTGGCCTTCCGGGAGGTGTCTTCCCGGCTGGCGCGATTTCTGATGCGGCAGGCGGCGGAACGGGGGAAGGAGGGACCGGAAGGGCTGGTGGTACCCGTGGAATTGACCCATGAGGACATTGCCAACCTGATCGGCAGTTCCCGCCAGACGGTTACTTCCACCTTGAGGCGTTTTGACCAGAACGGCATTATTTCCCTCAACCGGAGGCACGTAATGATCAAGGACTGGGAGCGGTTACAGGAGCTTGCTACATGACCGGGGGACAACCCCGGTCTTTTTCCTAGTTCATGGCTGAAGCCGCCGGATTAGTATGAAAAGCAAAGAATTTTATAGAATTGTCATGCAACTGACTTTCAATACCGGGCATCCCGTGTACAATCGACATAGCCGGTACTCTAAACAAGCGGGCCGGGGCGCCTGGCCCTCCTATCGCCAACGAGAAATTTTCACCAAATCAACGAGGCTGTGGTTGGAGGAGTTGCTCGGGAGCATACCCGCCCGCCGTGAACATGGAAAGGGGGAGGAATGTGCAGCAGATTCTGATCGACATGGAAAAGTGCCTGGGCTGCCGGTCATGTGAACTTTCCTGTGCCGTGGCCCACTCGGCCTCCAGGAACCTGTTCGGTGCGCTGGCGGAGGCGGTACCGCCCAGGGCGCGGGTAGCGGTAGAAAGGAGCAGGGAAACCAATTTCCCTATCCAGTGCCGCCACTGCAGCGATCCCCAGTGCGTGAAGGCCTGCATGACCGGAGCGCTGACCCGGGATCCGGCACGGGGATTGGTGATGCAGGATACCCGGAAGTGTGTGGGGTGCTGGATGTGCCTGATGGTCTGTCCCTTCGGCGCCATCGTCCAGGACAACTCCCGCGGGGTGGCCTTGAAGTGCGACCGCTGCCCGGACCGGACGGAACCGGCCTGCGTGGAGGCTTGCCCCACCGGGGCCATCACCTGCCGGGAAGTGGAGGAGTACAGCAAGGAAAAACGACAGGCGTTCTTACAGAGGTTTACTTGCGAGGAGGTGCCCGCGTGAAAAAGTGGGAAAAGGTGACCATCGACCCGGCTGCCCGGCAGCTCTTACCCAAGGCCCAGGCGGACGGGGTGGAAACAGTCTGGGACAGGTATGAGGCTCAGCAGCCCCAGTGTGGATTCGGACAACTGGGCTTGTGCTGCCGCAACTGCGTGCAGGGGCCCTGCCGGATTAACCCCTTCGGAGAACCCCAAAAGGGTATCTGCGGCGCCACCGCTGACGTGATCGTGGCACGTAACCTTGTAAGAAGCGTTGCCGGTGGGGCAGCTTCCCATGCCGACCACGCTTACGATGCCGTGGAGGCGCTCTACCTGGCCGCTGCCGGAGAGATACCGTATGAAATCAAGGATGAGGTTAAGCTCGCGGCTGTGGCGGGGAAGTTGGGCGTGCAAACCGAAGGCAAGGAAAAGGGTCAACTGGCCCGGGAGGTAGCGGAACTGGCCTTCGGGGACTTTGCCAACCACACCCGTGCCCCGATGCGATGGCTTACTGCCACTGCGCCGGCGGAGCGGGTGGAGATATGGGAAAAACTCGGCATTCTTCCCCGCAATCCCGACCGCGAGATCCGTGAGGCCATCCATCAAACCACCATGGGGATGGACGCCGACCCGGTCAACCTCTTGTTGGCGGCTGCCAAATTGGGTTTGACGGATGGGTACGGCGGGTTGCACCTGGCTACCGACATCCAGGACATTCTGTTCGGCACGCCTATGCCGGTGGAGACCGAGGCCAACATGGGAGTACTAAAAGAAGACCATGTAAATATCGTAGTCCACGGCCATGTGCCGCTCTTGTCCGAGAAAGTGGTGGAGTGGGCCAAGAAACTGGAGGACGAGGCCCGGGCCGCTGGGGCCGCGGGTATTCAGGTTTCGGGCATCTGTTGTACCGGCAACGAGGTATTGATGCGCCACGGCGTTCCCGCCGCCGGCAACTACCTGAGCCAGGAACTGGCCATCGTTACCGGGGCGGTGGACGCCATGGTGGTGGACGTCCAGTGCATCATGCCCTCCCTGGCCAACGTGGCGGCATGCTACCACACCAAGATCGTTACCACCATGCCTATCGTCAAGCTGCCGGGAGCGGACCACGTGCCCTTTACCCTGGCTACAGCGGATAACGATGCGGAAAAGATCGTACGCATCGCCCTGGAGGCTTACCGCCGCCGCGACCCGGCCAAGGTAGCCATTCCCCAGGTAAAGAGCAAGATGTGGGGTGGGTTCAGCGTGGAGGCGATTGTTGGCGCCCTGAAAGCCGTGAACGATGAGGACCCCTTGAAGCCGCTGGTGGACAACATTGCCAACGGCAACATCCTGGGAGCAGTGGCCACGGTGGGGTGCAACAACGTGAAGGTGGTCCAGGACCGTACCCACGTGGAACTGGTGAAGGCGCTCATCAAGGAAAACGTGCTGGTGGTGACCACGGGGTGTTCCGCCCACGCCCTGGCCAAGGCGGGCCTGATGACGCCGGAAGCCGCCATCAATTACGCCGGCCCCGGACTGCGGGCGGTACTGACCGCCGTGGGTGAGGCTGCCGGGCTGGGCGGCCCGCTGCCCCCGGTGCTGCACATGGGTAGTTGCGTGGACAACTCCCGGGTGGCGGACCTGGTGTCCGCCCTGGCCGCGTACCTGATGGTACCGGTGAAAGACCTGCCGGTGGCGGCCTCGGCTCCCGAATTGCAGCATGAAAAAGCGCTTTCGATAGGGACCTGGGCGGTGGCCCTGGGTATCTTCACCCACCTGGGGGTAGTGCCGCCGGTGCTGGGCAGCGCCCAAGTGGTGAAGCTCTTGACCGCCGACCTGGAGGGGCTGGTGGGCGGGAAGTTCTACGTGGAGACCGACCCGCATAAGGCCGCCGAGGGCATCATCACCCACCTGAAAGACCAGCGCCGCAAGCTGGGCCTGTAGGGGGCTGAAATATGCGGCATGTAATAATCGGCAACAGTGCGGCGGGGGTATTTGCGGCGGAGGCCATCCGCCGCACCCGGCCGGATGATACCGTCATCATGCTTACCGATGAGGACGTTCCGGCCTACTCCCGCTGCCTTACCTCCTATTTCATCGCCGGCCTGGTTTCGGAAGAGGACATGGCAATCCGGCCCCCGGATTTCTACCAGAGGCACAGCATTGACATCAATTACGGGTGCCGGGTAGAGGGGGTGGATATAAGAGCCACTATGGTCTACTGCGCCAGCGGGAGAACTATTTCCTATGACCGGCTGCTGGTGGCCTCCGGGGCTCGCCCAGTGTTCCCGGATATCCCCGGAATCAGTGCCAGGGGAGTGCACGGGCTGCGGACCTTGCGGGATGCCCGGGACATCAGCAGCCGGGCGGCGCCCGGCGCCCCGGCGGTGGTGGTGGGCGGCGGCCTGGTCAGCCTGAAAACCGCTTACGGCTTGCTGGAACGGGGATTGCAGGTGACAGTGGTGGTCAGTTCTTCCCGCGTCCTCTCCCAGGTAATGGACGGGGTGGCTGCGGGAATGCTGCAGCGGCGCCTGGAGGAACACGGCATGCGCTTTCTCCTGGGACAGGACGCAGCGGAGGTGAGCAGTTCCGCCGAAGGGGAAGTCACCGGAGTGGTGCTTACCGGCGGTACCCGGCTGCCTGCCCACCTGGTGGTAGTAGGGAAAGGGGTCACACCCAACATCGACTTCCTCCGGGGAACGCCGGTGGCAGTCAACAGGGGTGTCCTGGTCAACGAATACCTGGAGAGTAGCGTGCCCGGGGTTTACGCTGCCGGGGACGCGGCTGAGGCCCAAGACCTGCTGCGCAAGGAACCGGCAATCAACGCCGTCTGGCCCAATGCCACCGCCCAGGGCGAGTTGGCGGGCTGTAATATGGCCGGGGAGCGGCAAGCCTACCGTGGCTCCATCGCCATGAACTCGGTCAACTTCTTCGGGTTGTCCGCCATCACCGCCGGTCTGAACCGGGCCGAAGGCGACGGTTACGAAGCGCACACCTGGCAGGATGCCGCCAGGAATGATTACCGTAAACTGGTCTTCACAGGCGACCGCCTGGTAGGCTATACCCTGGTGGGGGACACCCGCCGGGCAGGCACCCTGACCAGCCTGATCCTGGGAGAGGTGCGCCTGGGTGACCGCAAAGAGGCGCTTATTGCGGGCGACAGAATACTGATGTAAAAGAGGAAGGACGTTCCCACAAACGTCCTTCCTCCCGGTGTAAATAGAAGCTAAGAGATGCTCACCGGACGAGATAACGGACGAACGAAGATTTTTTACTCGTGTGTTTTTCCCGGATTGCTTGACCGGTATGGATCCACCAGCGCCAGCATCTGTTCCCGGCGGCTGGTGAACAAGGCCCTTCCCCAACGCACCGCCCGGGGATAGCGCTGCTGGAGTTCGGCGGCCAGGCGGCGGAAGGAGGTGGCGTTGCCGCTGCCCGCAGCCATGCGGTCTCCCCGGGGGGTAAACAGGGTGAGTTGCCTGGCCTGCAAAGGCGTGAGACCGGTGGCGGTTACGCCCAACTGGGTGACGGGCGCGGCGATGCCGGCCTTGTCCAGGAGGTGATTCAGGGTGTCCAGCAATACCTTTTCGTCCTGCTGGGCCTGGGGGAAGGCCTGGGCCTGGCGGGCAGGGGGGTGTTGCCCGGTGAACAGCCACAGGATCACCCGCCGGCAGGCGCAGTTACTTGACTTCAGGCGGGAACTAAGGGAGGTGGCGGCCAGGATTAAAAAGGGCCGCAGAGCCGTTTTGCCGGTTACCTCCTCGACGGGAACACTGAAGGTGAACCGGCCGGGCGGGTAGAGGGGGTATACCGGGTTGTGGTCCAGTCCCTTGCAGTAAAGGGAGATTAACGGGCCATCCGCCGGGAATTGGCGGCAGAGGTCGGATTCCGGGACACCGGCTACCAGGCCGATGGTTGTAAGCCCCAGGAGACGCAGGCGTTCGCGCAATTGTGGCTCCAGCGGCCACAGGTAATCCACCGGCAGGGGCGCCAGGCAGCGGGCTTCCTGCCCCGGGAGGACCACCAGGATATCCCCGTAACTTCTCTGGTGGATTTGCATCCCGGGTGAATCCGGGGGCAGCCGGTCGGCCGCAAAGGCCGCCGCGACGGCCCGGGCGGTCAGTTTGGAATGGGCCAGGGCGAGAGTCACCCGGGGGGCGCAGGCGGGTACCAGGCGGGAGGCCAGGTCTCCGGCAAGGCCCACGGGGGGGACGATGCCTCCTCCCAGGTCCAGAAATACCCGCCTGGCGTCCACCGGTTCAACATATGGCGAGACCCGGCCGCAATGACTCAAAAGGGCCTTGCTGTGCCCGGGTTTCTTAGCTGGTAGCGATTCCAGGAAGGCAATCCAGGACAATGCACTCCCTCCCCCGAACAAATGTTCGCAAAAATTATTATAGAGGCGATTGCGCACTGTTGTCAAGTTACACGGGTTGCTGGGCCATGAGCGTGGGCCGGTAGTTTGGGTTTACCGAAGAGCACGGAGCAAGAGCTTTATTACGAAAATGAGTCTTGAAAAGCAAACCTAACGGATAAGTGGTTTAAGAAAACAAGCCATCACAATGCCCGGCGCCATCCATATCAAGATGCGCTAGAAAGAGGGATCTTCAATCTAATGCTTACGTGGCAATAGTTACCGCATTCAAGTCATTGGTGAAACAGAAGCCTGGGGCGGTCTAATTACCACATAACCAGCCGCCTCAAGCTCATGGACATAGCGGCGCTCGGTCTGCCTGTGAAATCGTTCGCGTAAATAGTCGGACCCAAGTTCCTTATAGGGTTCCAGGTCACGCAGAATGTGGTATGCCGCTATTAAAATCTTGTGCGCCACCACCATAATGGCTTTTTTGCCACCCTTGCGGGCGCGCATCTGATAATACTTCTGCGATAGGTAGGTGTTATGGGTTCTGGTAGCGGCCCAAGCAGCCTCGCACAGGATCGACTTCAGATAGACATTGCCATCCACGGTGCGGTTTTTCTTCTGCTTTTTGTTGCTGGATTCGTTGCCGGGGCTAACGCCCGCCCATGATGATATGTGGCGTTCCGACGGAAATACCGACATGTCTGCCCCCACTTCCGCCAGGATTTCAATGGCGACGATTCGGTCAACGCCCGGGATGGTGTCCAGAAGTTCTAACAGCCTCTCGTATGGTTTCACGAGATCCGCGATCCGTCTTTCTACTACGGCAATCTGCTGGTCGAGTGAGTCCAGCCTTGAGAGAAAGCTCCGGAGCAGGAAACGGTGGTGCTCCCGGAGATTGCCGTTGATGGCTTCGGCCAGTACTGGAATCTTGGGTCGCAGCTTTCCTTTTACCAGACGATCAAGATCTTTTGGGGTAATGACTTCTCCATCGAGGATGGCATTGAGCAAACCTTGGCCTGTTACGCCAAACAGGTCCGACACTACCTCCGTCAGCTTGATGTTGGCGTCCTCAAGGATCTTTTGCACCCGGCAACGCTCTGACGACACGGACTGCACCAGTTTCCGCCGGTACCGTGTCAGGTCTCTGAGATCACGGATGTCTCGCGGCGCAATGAAGCTGGGACGGATCAGGCCGTGGCGCAAAAGGTTGGCGATCCACTGAGCGTCTTCCACGTCGGTCTTGCGTCCGGGCAGGTTTTTGATTTCTCTGGCATTACCCAAGGTGATGTCCAATGTGTCCTCCAGTACGTTGTAAACGGGTTTCCAGTAGACGCCGGTGCTTTCCATGGCAACATGGGTGACCTGTTCTGCCGCCAGCCAATCACGCAACGATTTTAGATCGCTGGTCATTGTGCCGAAGCTTCGGATGATTGGGGTCTTCCTTTTCACCATTAGACAGGCGACCACATTGTCGGAGTGTACATCCAATCCGCAACACCGTTCAATTAAAACATCCAACCCCTCCAGCCCCTCTCAGATTATTAGGCCGGGGAGGGCAACGGACGGCTAAGAGAAGATGAAATTTATTACGCGTGCTTCTCCCGAAGGGAGTGCCACAGTTTAGTGTGCTCAAAGCCGTCCGTAGTCAGTTTAGTTCACGGGGTCGCTGCCACCAAAAAGTATCCCGACCTAGCGCCCCCGCCGACCCTATATTCAATATCGGAATCTTTACGCCAGTTAACAAGTGCTCTACCCCATTTTCATGGTTCTGTGTGCCGGGCGCCGGCATGGATGTTTAGTAGGTATAGTAAAGCCACCTGTTAATCAGGTGGCTTTGGGCCGGTTAAGCGATGTTACGGCGTTCTTTGTAACCTTCCAGTAACCTGGCGCCTGCATCCGGATGCAGGCGGTTAACCTGCATCAGGTACGTAAAAGCGGAGCCTTCGTAGGGCAGGTTGTCTCCCAGCAGGGCCAGTTCCAGGGCCATCCTGGTTACGTTAATGACGCACTCTTCTTCGTGGCTATCCTGGCAGTTCTGGCACTGGCAGAGGATTTCTACCAGGGCCCGGTTCAAGTCTTCGTGATAATAGACCTTGAAGTCTTGCTGGGGGATTAACTCGTTTCCCCGGGGGATGCGGAAGGTACTCCGCTGGGTGGCGTATTCAACGGCGATTTGGGCAAAGCCGATAAGGCACTTGTTTTGCGGGCAATCACCACACTCCTCCGGCGTTTTACAGCACTTATCCACAGCTTTTTTGATAGGACCAAAGTCTACGTTGGTTGCAGCCAAAGTTCATCCCGCCTTATGTAAAAATTGTTCCAGGTTACTTGAGCCCGGCGAAACTTAGAAAATCGTTATCTTCTTCCGTGACGGTATGACCCGCCAGCACCTCGGCCGGTGGGCTGAATGGTTCCAGACCGGTACGGGCAATGGTACCGCATAACCGTTCATGGGGGTGAGCCAGCTCCCGGTAACGTTCCAGCACGTAAGAAAGGACCCGCAAAACCCCTTCGCCGCTCAGGTCGGGGAGCAGTTTTTGACCGTGTAACGGCTTCCTGCTGCCCCCGCGGCCGCCGGCAAAAACCGTAAACCGGTCCTGCCCGGTGGCGATGACCCCGAAATCGGCACAATGGGGTTCGGTGCAACCCCGG
Organism: Clostridiales bacterium PH28_bin88; assembly: GCA_000987045.1. Classification (GTDB taxonomy): domain Bacteria; phylum Bacillota; class PH28-bin88; order PH28-bin88; family PH28-bin88; genus PH28-bin88. The sequence goes on from LAKY01000071.1 coordinate 86,425, forward strand.
GGGCAACCGGCCACCGAGATCTTCAGGTCCTTGGGCACCGGCTGGTCCATAAAGGTTTCCTGGAGCCGGGAACCAAGGGTAAACACGTCTCCCGCGGCCCGGAGGCAGAACCCGGCTCCCCCTGCACATGACTTGACATTCCGCACCACCTCTCCGAACACCCCTACCCGCAGGCTCAGGCGCGCCACGCCCGCCCGCAGGTCCGGCAATTTCTTTTCCGGGATTAGCATGATCATGGTCTGGCGGGTAGTGAGTTTACAACCGGTGCTGCCCAGTTCCCGGGCCAATTCGCCGAGGCCTGACAACTGGTCCGGAGTCACCACTCCGCAAGGGGCGACGATACCCACGCCCAAAACCCCGCTTTTTTGCCGGAAAACCGCATCTCCCATGCTTTCTCTCTCCTCACTGTGTACTCGCTTGGTAAGATTTGCATGTATTTTTTCGACACCCCTCGATTAAATCCTTCTCTCCCAACGAATAAAATACGAATAATTACTAATAAGCCCCCGGCTACCGGTAAGCCCTTGTTTCTTTAACATTTCAGCAGGAATGCGCCAGGGCGGGGCGAATTTAACTGGGCAGAGGGTGTTTTAATATAATGGGGGGAAAGCAATGTTAGTGGAGGAAGTAATGCAGGCGAAGGTTATTGTCCTGCGTCCCGGTGACACGGTGCTGCACGCTTTGCAGGCGGCTAAAGCGCACCGGATCCGCCACCTGCCGGTGGTTGAAGGCGAAAAACTGGTGGGCATCGTCTCGGACCGGGACCTGCGGGACGTTTCCCCATCGGTGTTGTGCCCCGAGCGACCGGAACTGCTGGAAACTACCCGGGTGGAGGACATCATGAAAACCCGGGTCATCACAGCTCACCCTCTGGACACCATGGACGAGGCGGCCCGGCTGATGTATGAGCATAAGATAGGCTGCTTGCCGGTGGTGCGTGGGGATGAGATGGTGGGTATTGTGACGGAAACCGACCTCCTCAGGGCGCTGGTGGAATTGATGGGTGGTGCTGAGCCGGGGTCATCTCTCAGGGTGGAGGTGCCCCATCGTCCCGGTTCGCTGGCCCAGGTGGCCGACATTATTCAGCGTCACGGCGTCAACCTGCTAAGCGTGCTAATTACCCCGGCTAAAGACAGCAACAACCGGATCCTGATGATCAGGGTGCATACCATTGCCCCCCAGGGCCTGATCCGGGATATCAATGCCGCGGGTTACCAGGTGGTGTGGCCTCTTTCCTTGGAGGCGGGACGATGAGCGGAAAAGCGACTTGTATCTATACGCCGGAATTTATGCATTATGGCTTTGGGGACGAACACCCGTTCAACCCGTTGCGCCTAAGGTTATGGTGGGACTTACTGCAGTCCATGGGACTGGTTGGTGATGCGGATACGGTGATACCCCGCACGGCCACCAGGGAGGAACTGGTGACGGTACATGACGGCGCGTACCTGGCGGCGGTGGAAGCCGCGGGGGAAGCGGGGCGAGCGGTGCCGGGTGTGGAGCGGTACGACCTGGGTACCGAGGATAACCCTGTTTTTCCGGGAATGCACAAGGCCTCCGCCTTGGTGGTGGGGGCCACCTTGACGGCGGTGGAAGAGGTGATGGAAGGGCGGGCCGATCATGCCCTCAACATTGCCGGAGGGTTGCATCACGCGCGCCGTGACAGGGCGTCGGGTTTTTGCATATATAACGATGCGGCTGTAGCCATTGCTTACCTGCAGCGGCGTTACGGGGCGCGGGTAGCCTATGTGGATACGGACGCCCACCACGGAGACGGGGTACAGTGGGCCTTTTACGATGATTCCGATGTGTTGACCGTCTCCTTTCACGAGACCGGGCGCTATCTTTTTCCGGGGACCGGTGGGGTGCAGGAAGTGGGTACGGGAGAAGGGTATGGCTACAGCGTCAACATACCGTTAGAGGCCTTTACCGAGGACGATTCCTGGATAGAGGCGTTAAACAAGGTGCTTCCCGCCGCGCTGCGGGCTTTTAAACCGGATATCATTATCAGCCAGCACGGCTGTGACGGCCATCGCCTGGATCCCTTGACCCACCTGGCGGCGACCACCAGGACCTATAAATACATCCCCGAACTGATCCACCGGTTGGCCCACGAAGTATCAGGTGGGCGGTGGGTAGCGGTAGGAGGAGGAGGGTACGATATCTGGCGGGTGGTTCCCAGGGCGTGGGCTCTGCTTTGGGGTGAAATGGCGGGGCGGGTGCTGCCACGGGAAATACCGGCATCCTGGCGAGAAAGGTGGCAGGGCCTCAGCCCGGTAACTCTCCCGCGGTACTTGGAGGATGAACCCGGCGCTTTCCCACCCATGCCCAGAAGGTTGGAGATTACTGAAAAGAATACCCTGACAGTAACCCGCCTGATGCAGAACCACCTGCTGCTGAACATGGTGTTTCCTGGCCTCACCGGGAAGGTGGATTAAACCGTTAATTATTGGAAAAATCTCAAATGTTTTAAGATTTAATTCATTTTGTGATGGATTGCACATTCTTTAATCTGCATATATAATAAAGTCAGGAAAGCTGGTCAGGGGCTGAAAATCGGGAGCCGTTAAGGGGCTGGCAGTAGCAGCAAGCAAGCATAAAGCAACAATCTTGCATCCTGCCTCTTGTCTCCAGCTTCTTGATTTGGGGAAAGGGTGGTTTGAATGCCGCGCAATCAATTACAGGGTACCGGGGAGCAAAGACCCGGGTATTCGAGCCACCAGAAGGTGTTATCCACTCATAGAGGCCTAATCGTGGTGACCGGACCGGTTTCCCCGGAGGAAATGACCGGCATGCAAATGGAAGAGGGACTGAAAGCGTTTCGCCCACCGGCAAGACAGAAACAAGCGCTGATGGAGATTGCCGATCTACCGGAAGGCAGGGTTTACATGGCCATTTCCGGTGAGACCATTGTGGGGTACGTTACCTTCCACGCACCGGAGGAATTTGAACGGTGGGGGCAGGGTGGCCTGAAAGAAATTATTGAGCTCGGAGCTATAGAAGTCAGTCCGGCCTGGCGCCATACCGGTACCGGAGCGGCGCTGTTGGAAGTGGCCTTTGGCGACGAGTGGGTGGAAGATCACATCGTTATTGCCTGCGAATACTGTTGGCACTGGGATTTAAAGGGAACCGGCCTCTCAATCTGGGAATACCGGCGCATGATGGAGCGGCTGTTAAGCCGCGTGGGTATGGACCCACAGGGTACAGACGACCCTGAGATTTGCGAGCATCCGGCCAATATGCTGGTGGTCCGGGTGGGCTCCCGGGTGGACACGGCTGCGGTTCAGGCCTTTGACATGTTGAGATACCAGAAAAACTGGATGTATGTATAAGGATGAATGGTGAAGGGCTATAAAAATTATAGCCCTTTTTTTGATTCTTGAAGCCAACAACTTGAACCGGCATATTTCCCGGCCTGGTTGGCACAATACTAGTGGGCCGGCGAACACATCGGTGACAAAGGAGGAAGCCAGATAAATAATGAAAAATATCCCGGAAAACGCCAGTAAAAGCTTCAAGTGTGACCGCTGCGGTCACATGTTTCCCGTAAAGGGTCAGGAAGGGGATTGCCCGGTATGCGGTAACCATTGCACCCCCCAGGCTTGCCGGGTAGTGGATGCGTCCGATGAGGGCTATTAGCAGCGCTGGGACAAGCTTCAGCTCTTGAACGTTATAGGCTAGATGTAAAGTATAACGTATTGTGGTCCTTCAGGAAGCGGGGTAGAAGCTGTGACGATGGTTTGCCCTGCCTGTAACGGCATCATCCCTTTGTCGCATGTATGTCCCCGGTGCGGCAGTTTAATGGAAGATACCGGGCCGATCAGCCTGTTTTACGGTCCCTACAGTCCTTATGAGGACTTGGAGACCCTGGTGGCGGGGGATGGGAGCGGAGTACACGCCTGGGACCGGTGTATTCACCTCCTGGCATGCTCCAACTGCGGAACGGACCGCCGGGTGATGGTGGATTTAGTGACGCAGTAAGACCTTCTTTTTTTACGATTCGGTTGGATGCGGGTAAGCCAACTCGACGGGCAGTCCCTCTCTCACCCGTTGCCGGGAATCAAATTCCACCAGGTCCCGAATTAAGGGGCTAGTCAGGAGACGTTCCCATACCCGGCGGACATTTTCCGCGAATTCCGGACGTAGCGTGATGCGCCCGGTGATAATCGGACAACTGTACGGGAGACTGAGGGTTTCCCAGATCAGTACCAGGGATCCGCCCGGTGTCAAGTGCGGGGCCAGGGGGAAGGTGCGGCACTGGATCGGGCGTTTCTCCCGGGGACAATCCCGGCGGCAGCGGACAAAGTACGTAGTTCCCGACCAACTGGGAGGAAAATCATAGTCTTCCACCCGGTGTTCCTCCCAATCCAGCCAATCCTCCTGCCTGGAAAACATAGCCTCTTCGCCCGGCAAGAGGTACATGCCCAACCCGCTGTCCTTCTGCCCACAGCAAGCCTTGTGACACAGCAAGCCGCAGTCCCCTTCCAGGGGGGTTACCCGGTCCAACAGCCGGTAGAGTTCCTCGTATACTTTTCGGCCGAGAACATCCTCCATTTAAGTCACCACCGGTAACACTTTACGCGAGGCCCGATGGAATAATTCGTGCCTTGACTGTAATTATCCTTCCCACGAGATTCAGCCACCGGTATCCCTTCCCAGGAATTAACCTACCCTCCATTTTTCCACAAAAGGGAATTTTCCATCAATGTCGAACTTGCACCAACAGAAAGTGTAATTTCTGTGGCATCAGCGCAACTTTGACCTCTGCCGTCACTAATGCTCGGCACAAGTCAAGTTTTCTTTATCACACTATTAACGGCCAAGTGGTGAGGACTATGAAGATCTTCAGCAAGCCTATAAAAATACAGAACAAGATCACTTTACTTTCCTTTGGCTTAGTTCTATTGTCTGTTTTGATCGGAGGCGCCACACTGGTAGAAAATTTTTACCGTACCACAGAAAGGGAAATCGGTTCCAGGGCGCTGGCTATCGCCAGGACGCTGGCGCAGATGGAATCCATTCAGAACGCTGTGGGTAAACCCGGCGGGGCTGAGGTTATCCAGCCTATCGCGGAAAAGATTCGCCTGGCCACCAACGTGGAGTACATAGTGGTGTTTGATATGCAGAAAATCCGCTATTCCCATCCGGTGCAGAAGTATATCGGTCAAACCTTCGTGGGCGGGGATGAAGACCGGGCGCTGGCCAATCACGAGTACATTTCCAGGGCGGAAGGGGTGTTGGGCCCTTCGGTCAGGGCTTTCGTGCCGATCAAGACGGACGAAGGGACCAAACAGGTAGGGGTGGTGGTGGTAGGTGTGCTCACGCCCACCTTTACCCGCTTACTCCACGAGATTCGCTTCCGGCTTTATCTTTCCCTGGTGGCCGGGCTGGCGGTGGGCTTTGTGGGATCGGTGGTCCTGGCCCGGAATATCAAGCGGGCCATGTTCGATATGGAACCGGTGGAAATCGCCCGCCTGCTGGAGGAGAGGGTAGCGGTATTCCATTCCATCGGGGAAGGGATCATAGCCATTGACCACGAGAACAGGGTAACCATCATCAATGACGAAGCCAAACGGATCATGGGGATTGAGGAAGAGGTTGTCGGAAGGCCCATCCAGGAGGTCATACCCGATTCGCATCTGCCCTATATCGTAGCCACCGGAGTATCGGAATATGACAGGGAGCGCCTGTTAAACCGGACCACCATATTAGCCAATCGATTCCCCATCCGGGTAAAGGGGGAGATTGTGGGGGCAGTGGCCACGTTCCGGGATAAGACGGAGGTGGCCAAACTGGCCGAGGAACTGACGGGTGTAAAAAAGTTTATTGAAGCCTTGCGTGTGCAGAATCATGAACATATGAACAAGCTGCATACCATCGCCGGGCTGATCCAGTTGAAAAAGTACCAGGAGGCGGTGGATTACATCTTTGCTGTTACGGAAGAGCAAGAGGAGTTGACCCAATTCCTGACTGAAAGGATCCGTGACTACAGGGTGGCGGGAATCCTGCTTGGCAAGTACAGCCGCGCCAAAGAACTGCACATGGAACTGGAAATTGCCAGGGAGAGCAGCCTAAGGCGCTTGCCCCGGGGGCTGGACAGCAGCGCCATGGTGATCATTATCGGAAACCTGCTCGAAAATGCCATGGAGGCGGTGCAAGGTCTTCCGCCCGGAAGGAGAAAGGTCCGGTGCTCGTTGAAAGAAAGCCCCGGCTGCTTGCATCTTTTGGTAGAGGATCAAGGGCTGGGAATCCCGGAGAGTATTCAGGAGACGGTTTTTCAGAAAGGTTTTTCGACTAAAGGTCGTACCGGTAGGGGGTTTGGGCTGGCCCTGGTGAAGGAATACGTGGAACTGGCTGGAGGTTGTATTTCCATCCGGTCGAGACAGGGAGAGGGGACCAGGGTGGAGATAGACTTGCCTGTCTGATTCGGTGTGATTAGAAAGGGGGGTGAATTATGGACTTAATCCGCACGCTGGTGGTGGAGGACGACCCCATGGTGGTGGAGATCCACCGGCAATACATTGAAAATGTGGAGGGCTTTACGGTACTGGGCGCCGCGGAAACTGCCGCGGATGCCTTGCGTTTAGTACAGGAACTGCAGCCGGAACTGGTGGTGTTGGATGTTTACCTGCCCGATATGGACGGCCTGCAGACGCTGCAAGAGATCCGTCGCAGGCAGGCGCCCACGGATGTAATCCTGGTAACCGCAGCCCGCGACGCTGAGTCTATCCAGGAGGCTTTTCGTTATGGCGCGGTGGACTACATTATCAAGCCGTTTAAGTTTGAACGCATCAAAAACGCGCTGGAAAACTACCGGGCGGTCAGAGAAAAGTTAAAGGAAAAGGAGTCACTGGATCAGGAAGAGATTGACGGGCTGAACGTCACCAAACTTCGTGCCAGTGAAAGTCTGCCCAAGGGTCTGACGGAGATTACCCAGAAGCAGGTCCTGCTGTACGTCCTCAATTCACCGGAACCGGTATCCGCGGAGAAAGTAGCGGAAGGGATCGGGCTTTCCAGGGTAACCGCCCGCCGTTACCTCGACCACTTAGAGAAGTCAGGCAAGTTGCTGCTGGAGATCCAGTACGGCTCGGTAGGAAGGCCGGTCAACAGGTACAGGGTTAAACCAGCCTAACATATAGAAATAGTCACAGGAAGCGCAGGTGGGTGGGGTGAAGCTTTGCCGGATTGTTGGCCTATGTATGTTGCTGGTTACCTTGGTAACCGGGCTCATTGGTTGTGGGGGAAGGGCCAGAGACGCGGAGCAGGTGGACAGGGATGAACGCATTGTCATCAAGTTTTCCCACGTGGTGGCGGAAAATACCCCCAAGGGCCTGGCGGCGCAACGCTTTGCGCAACTGGTAGCCCAGCGCACCGCGGGTAGGGTAGAGGTGCAGGTTTACCCAAATTCCCGGCTGTACAAGGACGGAGAAGAAATGGATGCCCTGCTGGATGGTAGGATCCAGATGATCGCTCCCGCGACCTCTAAACTCAGCGAGTGGTTTCCCCAGTGGCAGTTATTTGATCTCCCCTTTCTTTATTCCAATGAAGAAGAAATTCACCGCTTGACCGACGGCCCGGTGGGGATGTCCTTGATGGAACTGTTGAAGAGTCGAAACATGTTGGGCCTGGCCATGTGGGACAACGGGTTCAAGGTGATGAGCGGGAATAGACCGCTGCTGGAAGTGGAAGACTTCAAGGGAATGCGTTTCAGGATCATGCCCAGTAAAGTACTGGCAGCCCAGTTTCAACGTCTTGGCGCCTGGACCCTGGCGCTTCCCTTCGACCAGGTATACGGAGCGCTGGAAACCGGGATGGTTGAGGGAACGGAGAATACGCCATCCAACATTTACAGCAAGAAATTTCATGAGAAGCAATCCCACTTGACGGTGTCCAACCATGGTTATATCGGGTATGCAGTGATCACCAACAGAGAGTTCTGGGAAGGGCTACCTCCGGATATCCGCCAGATACTGGAAGACACCATGGCCGAGGTCACCGCCTGGGAGCGGGATATTGCAGACCAGCAAAACATTGCTGACCTGGAGGCCATCAGGCAGGCGGGTACTACGGAGGTTCACGAACTTTCTCCTGAGCAGCGGGAGGCCTGGAAAGCTGCGATGCTTCCCGTCTGGGACCAGTTTAGCGACGTCATCGGAGCCGGATTATTGGAAGCTGTGGAAAGTGTGATGAAACTGCAAGAGCCTTCGGCATACAGTAACGAATAACAAAGGGGGGAAGGATGATGTCTTTAACCCTCGATTTAAGAGCCTACGCCCATGAACTGGGCATTCCACTGGTGGGGATCACCTCTGCGGAACCCTTCCTGGACCTCCGGGAAATCTTAATCCGGCGCCGGTCGGCCGGTAAACAGTGTCCTTTCGAATACGATGATATAGAAAAAAGATGTGACCCCCGGCTGGTACTGCCGGGGGCACGGTCTATCGTGGCCGTAGGTATTCCTTACCTTTCGAAGCCGGTGCCCATCCCCGGGAACGCGCCCAGGGGGCGGATCGCCAGGGTGGCCTGGGGGCAGGATTACCACCGGGTGGTGGGGGAGGCCCTGGAGAAACTGGCGCGGTTTTTACGAAAACACTGCCCCGGGATGGAGTATCGCTCCATGGTAGACACCGGCCCTCTGGCCGACCGGGCGGTGGCCCGCCGGGCAGGGATCGGGTGGCAGGGGAAGAATTGTGCGATCATTACGAAACCGCTGGGCTCCTGGCTTTTTCTCGGAGAAATGCTGACCAGTCTACCGTTAGAACCTGACCCGCCGGTGGAAAAAGACTGCGGGGAATGTACCCGCTGCCTGAAAGCTTGTCCTACCGGGGCATTGGCAAGCCCGTACAACATCGACCCCCACCAGTGCCTATCCTACATCACCCAGGCCAGGGGGTTCATCCCCGGGGAGTTCCGGCACTTAATGGGCAACAGGATTTACGGCTGTGACGCCTGTCAGGAGGCGTGCCCACACAACCGGGAAGCCGGTAAGGACGGTCACCCGGCCTTCCTCCCTGCGGGAGACTGTCACGTTCCCAACCTGACGGAGTTGCTGCACATGTCAAAAGACGAATTCGCCAGGCAATATGCGTCCACCTCGGCGGGGTGGTGCGGGCGCCAGGTGCTGCGGCGTAATGCCGCTGTAGCCCTGGGCAATACGGGTGACCCGGACGCAGTTCCTTCCCTGGTTGCCGCCCTGGAAGACCCTTCCCCGGTGTTGCGGGGGCACGCCGCGTGGGCATTGGGGCGGATTGGCGGGACTGTGGCCAAAACGGCTCTCCAAAGTGCCAGGGCGAAAGAAAATGACCCACTGGTTGAGGCGGAGATTCGCCATGCACTGGAAACCGTTTAGCAGCCCATGCAGCACCATGGAACAATTTGTACTGCCGCTAGCCTGAAACTTATAAATCTGAACCAATAAAAGAATACTATTCACTAAGGATCCCTTGTGATTCGAGGTGAGTATCCCATGATTTTGGGCCGCCGGGTTAAGATTTTGTTTGCCGTTTGCTTATTGTCCCCGTTGTTGGTGACTGTCGGGGGCTGTAGCAAAAAGCCGGAACAGAAGCCGGTAGAACCACCACTGCAGATCGGGGTTAGTGTGGGCACTCTGGATGAAGACATGGCGCAGGTTGTCAGGAAAGCCTTACAGGAACGGGAGCGCCAGGAAAATGCCCGTATTGCCTGGCAGGATGCCAAGGGGGACCCGGAACGCCAGGAAAAACAGGTTGACGAGTTGATCCGGCGTAAAGTTAAGGCGATCATCATCCAGTTGGCGGATCCCACCATGGGTCCCGTACTGGCCCAAAAAGTGATGGAAAAAAACATCAAACTGGTGGCCGTCGGTACCCTACCGCCTGACACCCCGCTGGACGGTTACGTGGCGCCTGACTACTTCCGGATGGGGGAACTGCAAGGACAGTTCGTGACGGACCAGTTAAAGAAAGGTGGGCCTCAGGGTGTACTCTTGTTGAAGGGCGACCCGGATGATTACATCACCCGGCAGATGACAGCCGGTTTCGCTGCAGTGGCTGGCCCGGCAGGATTGGGGGTTACCGAACGGAGTAATCCGGGTTGGGAGCCGGCGGGAGCCGGCACGGCTACCCGGGAGGCAATGCTGGGAAAATTAGGGGCGGTGGTGGCTCAAAGCGACGAACTGCTGCTGGCTGCCCTCAAGGAATTGGAAGGGCAGGGGCAGGAGGAGCAGGTGGTTACCGTGGGGGCAGGTGGCGGGAAAGAAGCCGCCCTGGCTATGGCCCAGGGGAAGCACGACGCCGAAGCCGACGCCATGCCGGAAATGGTAGCCCGGTATGCCTACCAGGCAGCGCTGGACCTGGTGAAAACAGGAAGATGGGAATATGACACAAAAATCAACAACGGTAACTATGATATCCCCGCAAAGATAGTTCCTACCCGGTTGGTGGAGCCCGCCAACCTGTACCTGCTGGAGCAGCGTTGGGGTAAACTCTCCGGCCAGGCACGCGGGCAGGGGGGGCAGGGTGAAACAGGAGGTGGGCAGGAGCAGGGACAACAGAGCCAGGGCCAGGGTTCCGGCCAGAGTAAAAAGGGAGGTTCTTCAGGTGGGAAGTCCGGCTCCAAGGTGAAGATCAAAACCAAGGAAGGCAAGACGGTGGAAATCCAGATCGATGGGGAAATTGAGAGCGTTCAGATCGAGAAGCCCGAAGCCCCAAAAGGTCAGGGGGGACCGGAACAGGGCCAGGGGCAGGGAACTTAAAGAAAATAATCGAGTAGGGGCCTGCAGGCAGGCCCCTACTGTTAAGTCAAGATAACGAAAGCCTCCGGGTTGGCCGTAAAGCCTTCGTACAGTGTCTTCCCTTTGACAGCCTCGATGGGTTGGGGAAGGCTGGGCGCCCCCACCATCTTGAGACCCACGGAGTGATGGTAGTGGTCGTTGCGCGTATACTCGCCCTTCCCGTTTTCCCCCTGAATATAGTAGTAAGCGGCCCCTCGCTTATCCCGAAACGGCTCATACAGTGACGAAAAATTTCTTTCGATGAGATTAGCCATCACCAGGTACGAATCTCCGGGGTTGATGGTGATATGCCCGTAACCGGGGGGGATGAACACCTTATCCCCCTTTTTGGCTTCCACCGCCAGAATTTCTTCCACGTCCCCGCTACGAGAGTTCTTCTGAAGGAGATAAATAGCCTCTCCATGCAAAACCTCGTAGTACTCAGGATAGGTCTCCGTGCTGTTGGGTTTTACGGGGTGAAAATGCCCCACGGTTTTCACGAATTCCCGCCCGATGGTACCGTGAACTAATACGGTAATATCATAACGAATATCATGCTCCAAAAAGATCTCCCAGTCCTGCTTCCTATACACTCCCCGGTACATATAATAGAGCGGTGTATTCCCGTCCATGTCGGTTTCTGCCGCCAGCACGTACCGGGCGTCCTTAAGCCGTCTGATGTCCGGTTCGGGGTGAAAAATCTCGTCGGAAAAGTTTAACAGCCCGGTGGGATCCAGGTTAAAGTCCTTCCCGTAGTGCACCTTGCGAACCTCCTTTCACGGTCTTTCCCAATAATTATATTATTTGCTAAGAAAAAAAACAATCAATAAGAGACCAGCTTCCGATGGGAAGCTGGTGCGCGGGGGAGAGCTTATACTTGGCTCATAGGCTGGCCGCAACAATTTCCGGGGCTGCTACTGCTCGTGTGGCATGTTCGACAGACATAATTACCCTGTCTGACCATAGATTGACCGCAGCAAAAATCCGGTAACTTGGCCTTCCTCCCGCACTGGGCGCACACGTATGCCAACTACCTCACCTCCTGGTCGTTTTTTTCCCTAGTAAAGTGAGCTAGTGTTAATTTGCCCATATTTTCCATTTTATACACATGATGCAACGATGCCGGGTCCTTGGCTAGCTTTTATGATGAACATGGTAGCCATACATTTCACGAATCACCCGTGTTAATACCGCCCTTTCATCAGGTTCAAACATCCGCCTGATATTGAATTCCACTACTGTGGTAATCGACCCGTCCGGAAGCTGGTAGATTTCGGACTTGACAATTCGCCCGATCCCAATGGTTTCCTCGCTCTTGGTTACAATAAGTACATCCATCCCTACAGGGTGAGCCAGCTTGTGACCTTCCCGGAAAAAACCCAAAATGATGTTCCCACTGGTACGTTTCCACAGGAGAAGGTTTCCTCCCTCCTCTTTCTTTTCTCCCGGATGTTCCGGGAGTTCATCCACTGGCAGGCGCAACAGCCAGGTAAATTCGAACTTGTAACCCAACTCGATCACCTCAAGGATATTTTTTGCCAACTCCCCAGGATTATTCTCCGGACTGGTCTTTTTTCCTCCCGTGGCACTCCTCCATCCGGTCAGGTTTCTTCCATGTCTTTACCCAACCGCACTGGCATATACATATAATACAACAGGATTGCTGACTGTTTGTGGAAACTATACCAACCGAAGGGGGAGGATCCGATGGAAATCTTGCGGCGGTTGGAAGAATACCGGCTCCAGGAGAAAAAACTTTCTTGGGAAGGACCGTTTGCGGAGTACCTGGATCTGGTGACCCAAAACCCCGGGATCGCCCGCCTTGCCCATGCCCGCATCTACGATATGATCGTAGCGGAAGGCGTAGAAGAGATTAACGGGATCAAGCGCTACAAGTTTTTCGCCTCGGAGATTTTCGGGATTGACAGGACTTTGGAGCGCCTGGTTGAGGAGTACTTTCATTCCTCAGCCAAGCGGCTGGATGTCAGAAAGCGCATCCTGCTCCTGATGGGTCCGGTGAGCGGGGGTAAATCAACCATTGTGACCATGTTGAAAAGGGGGCTGGAAAGGTATACCCGTACCGACGGCGGGGCGGTTTATGCCATTAGAGACTGCCCCATGCATGAGGATCCCCTTCACTTGATACCGAAGGAACTGAGACAAGAGTTTCAAAAGGAGTACGGCGTCTACATTGAGGGGAACCTCTGCCCTTCCTGCAAACTGATGGTAGAAGAGAGGTACGGCGGGCGGGTGGAAGAGGTGCGCGTGCACCGCATCCTGTTCTCAGAAGAAAACCGTGTAGGGATCGGCACATTTAGCCCTTCCGACCCCAAGTCCCAGGACATCGCGGACCTCACCGGTTCCATCGACTTTTCCACCATTGCCGAGTACGGGTCAGAATCCGACCCCAGGGCCTACCGCTTTGACGGTGAACTGAACAAGGCCAACCGGGGTCTGATGGAGTTCCAGGAGATGTTAAAATGTGATGAGAAGTTCCTCTACAACCTGTTGAGCCTGTCCCAGGAAGGCAACTTCAAGGCGGGCCGGTTTGCCCTGATTTCGGCGGACGAGATGATCGTGGCCCACACCAATGAGGCTGAATACCGGGCCTTTGTCGGCAACCAGAAAAACGAGGCATTGCAGTCGCGGATTATCGTGATGCCGATCCCGTACAACCTGAGGGTCAGGGATGAGGTTAAAATCTATGAAAAGTTGATCAGACAAAGTGCCATTCAGGTTCACCTGGCTCCTTACGCGCTGTGGGCGGCAAGTATCTTTTCGGTGCTTTCACGGCTTAAGGAATCCAAGAAACAGGGGATGGACCTGGTCAAAAAGATGAAGCTGTACGACGGTGAAGACGTTGAAGGCTTCAAGCAAAAGGACGTTTCAGAGTTGATGGCGGAGGCTGAAGGGGAGGGTATGAGCGGCGTCGACCCCCGGTACGTCATCAACCGGATTTCCAGTGCTTTAATTAACCGGGATACCTCGTGCATCAATGCCCTGGACGTGTTAAGGGCCTTGAAGGATGGGCTGGACCAGCACCCCTCCATCACCAAAGAGGAGAAAGAACGCCTGATGAACTTCCTGGCTATCGCCCGCCAGGAGTACGACGAGACGGCCAAAAAAGAGGTGCAGCGGGCTTTCGTTTACTCCTACGAGGAGTCTGCCCGCACCCTTTTCGACAACTACCTGGATAATGTGGAGGCCTATTGCAACGGCGTCAAGGTGAAAGACCCCATTACCGATGAGGAAATGGATCCCGATGAAAAGCTGATGCGGTCCATTGAGGAACAGATCGGTGTCACCGAGAATGCCAAGAAGGCCTTCCGGGAAGAGATCCTCATCCGGTTGTCCAGTTATGCCCGCCAGGGTAAGAAGTTTGACTACAACTCCCACGAGCGCCTGCGGGAGGCGATTGAGAAAAAACTGTTTGCCGACCTGAGAGACGTCGTAAAGATCACCACCTCCGCCAAGACACCCGACCCCGAGCAATTGAAGCGGATCAACGCGGTGGTGGAGCGGCTAATCAACGAGCACGGGTACTGCCATATCTGCGCCAATGAACTGCTCAAGTATACCGGCAGCCTCCTCAATCGTTAGTATAATGTTATTAATGAACCTCTGGCTTTGCCCTTGTTTACCGGTATCTGGAAGCATGGTCCCGCGAGAACACGGAGTAGTCCCAAGTATCCATAGGCTGAACACAGTTGCTGGCCACTGGCCACTGACCACTAGTCACTAAATCGCCCGGGATGGAGGTATGTAGTATGAGCGAGGGTAACTACGTCATTTCCCGGGAGGACTGGTCGCTTCACCGGAAAGGGTATCTCGATCAGCAACGGCACCAGGAAAAAGTCAGAGACGCCATCAAAAGAAACCTCCCGGACATCGTCAGCGAAGAGAGCATCATCATGTCTGAGGGGAAGAAGATCATCAAGATACCCATTCGTTCCCTGGATGAATACCGCTTCCGTTACAACTTTAACAAGCAGAAACACGCCGGCCAGGGAGACGGCAAGAGCAAACAGGGAGACGTGCTGGGATCCGACGCGGCTGCCGCCCCCGGGAAAGGCAAGGGGGCCGGCGAGGAGCCGGGGGTGGACTACTACGAGGCGGAAATTACCCTGGATGAACTGGCGGACCTGATCTTTGAGGACCTGAGCCTGCCCAACCTGCAGCAAAAAAGGAAACAGCAGGTGGAATCCACGTCGATCCGTTTCAACGACGTGCGGAAACACGGCTTGATGGGTAACATCGATAAAAAACGGACCATCCTGGAAAACCTCAAACGGAATGCTCTCCACAGCGATCCGGGTATTCACGGTATTAAGCCGGAAGACCTGCGTTTTAAGACCTGGGAGGAAACCGTCAAGTGGGATTCCAGCGCCGTGGTGCTGGCCATGATGGATACCTCCGGGTCCATGGGCACCTTTGAGAAGTATATCGCCCGCAGTTTTTTCTTCTGGATGGTCCGGTTCCTGCGCACCAAGTACAAGCACGTGCAGATCGTCTTCCTCGCCCACCACACCAAAGCAAAAGAGGTAACCGAAGAGGAATTCTTCACTAAAGGCGAAAGCGGCGGGACCAAGTGCTCGTCTGTCTACCAGCTTGCCCTGGACATTATCCAGGAGCGTTTCCCACCCCTGGACTACAACCTGTACCCCTTCCATTTTTCCGACGGGGATAACCTGCCTTCCGACAACGACCTCTGCGTGAAACTGGTGCAGAAGCTCCTGGAGATTTGCAACGTGTTCGGCTACGGAGAAATCATCAACCCCTATTACCGCAGCAGCACCCTGATGAACTCGTATAAAAAGATCAAAGACCCCAAGTTCGTCTCGGTCACCATCAAAGACAAGTCCGAAGTCTACCCCGCCCTCAAAACCTTCTTCACCAAGCGCGACATCACCGGAGACGCTTAGAATTACCACGCTGTTATGGGGAAACAAGTAAAGAAATAACTAGGTCCTGGCAAGTCACCCCGCCTTTAATGGCAGGGGTGATTTTTTTCCCAGCGATGGCAACTTTTAAAAATCATCATCAAATTATCAATGGCCCTGTTTATATCTCTGGCTTTTCAAACGATTTTTTACATCAAAATCGGTAATGAAGAAAGCAAGGATTTAATCCTTGCATTTTCGTTCCCCAAAATGACACTTTCGTTCCCAAACTCACATTCCTTGTCCCTGAAGTTGTAGAATGAAGTTGAAAAATTCCAGGAGGTGAGACGGATGAGCAAGATCAGAGCCGGTTTAGCGTTGCCCGCCCTTTACGCGGTGTTAGCCTTTGTGGCTACATTGAACACGGTATCGCCGAACTGCATTGGCTGGTTCTATCAACCCAGAAAACCCGAGCGCTATCAGTAGAAGTTGTCTTGAAAGGTGTTCAATATTAGGAGGTGATTCCCATGTTTTTTGTATTTCTGTAGAAGCGTTTACACGGTTATAACCACAAAAAAACGTAGGCTAAAAATGTGGTCTTTTAAAAAATAAGGTGAATTTGAAAGGAGAATGATTATGAAAAAACTAATTCCAATTCTACTAATACTAACCACAGCACTGTTATTTACCCTAGCTGCTCCAACCCTTGGCTTAGACAACAACCCTAAATTCGAAGAGTTTTACACGGAAGAATTCAACTCAATGACAGCCGACATGTTTGACTTCATTTTTAAGATTAAACATCCAGGCAAAGGCGCCAAAATCTTAGTTGAGTATAAAAACATGAATGAGGAAGAATTTAAAACAATCGACATCAATACTGACACACCGGGCGAAGAACTCCAACTAAGCATTCCCAAAGAAGCAACCTCTGAACCTGGCTTTGAATACCGGCTTAAGCTGGTATTGCCTAACGGCAAAGAAGTAATCAGTAAAGTCTTTAAAGTTATTACCAAAGTAGACCCCTTAAAAGAGTCTGCTGGTGGTGAGGTAGGAAACCCTTATTACTTCTACGACATCGATAGGTATAATGGTTACCTGCCCGATGATACCTATGTTTCGCCAGGAATAGCCCGGAGTCCCTTCGGCACTACTACTTCTGAAACCTTCCCGGGAGTTACCAGTAAATTCGCAGAACTCAGAACGCTAACACCTACTCCTCACAATGGCACTGACTTCGGCGTAGAAAATGGAACCCCGATCCACGCAGTAATTGCAGGTAAAGTTGCATTTGTGAACCCTACTTGGGACCCCGCTAACCCAAAGGGCGCCGGAAGATATGTAATCCTAGGTCATGGGGTACAAGATGCATATGGATACTACCCATACTATTCCCGGTACCTGCACTTAAGCGAAGTTGCAACTGGATTGACTGTAGGAACTTCTGTATCTAAAGGCCAGCAAATAGGTAAGTCTGGTGACTCTGGCGCTGCTGGAGCATATCACCTGGACTTTGGCTTCCTGGTAAAATGGGGCGATACTGAAGACTTATTTATGCCTCCTGAACGGTTCTTTAATACCACCAACTGGAACTCTGAAAAAGACTTGGGATTTATCCAAGTGCCCGTGTGGAACGCTTCTCAAAACAGTATCGACGTAAACGTCTATCCCAAGGGAACCAATGATGGATCAACCGTTAATGTATCAATTATGGTTAAACCTACCACCTCATCTACATGGACTGAACATACTATGACAGGCGTGGGCAACAACACTTACAGGTTTAACCCATCTTCCTATGCTGGACAAACTATCGACTATTACATTAAGGTTATTCGCCCTGGCTATGATCCTACAAAATACATCACTAGGCCTTATTACAAAACTAACCAGGCACCACTCTCTTTCTACCGGCGAACCATCTAGTATACCAATAGGGTATCGTATATAATAAAGGAGATGGGAACCCCATCTCCTTTATTTGGTGGCACCCCCGCCCTGCATGGGTAGTAACTCTTTAGGGTGAAAGTCCCGAAAAGATAGAGATTGACAGTACCAACCGGTTATCCTAAGGCAATGGTGTCTGTGGCCCAGAATCTGAGAGGAAGGAAGCTGGCGCCAAATTCCCAACCTGAGGTACAGGAACCGCATCTGAGGCTGTTACATCCAGGAGAAACTGCCATACAAGTTAAAGCCCAATACTGTCAAGGGATGTAGCGGTAGATCTGCTGGTAAGCTCTTACACATCTCGGAAATTATCGATTGCCAAAAGGGAGTTTCAGGTCTCCCCGGATTTGTTCCAATTGCGGGGCGAGAATTTGTAGCAGGCCAATATCACCACCTATGGCCAAATGAAAACCATCTCCTTTTTGTGCCTTGACCTCATCTGGAAACCGATTAAAGCTAAGGTCCGTTTTATTCTGGTTGTCAAGGGGAAAGACCGGTTCACACGGATTTTGGGATTAACCATGTAGAGGGAGGGTTATAATTAATTGATATCTTATCAATATAAAATCATCTTGCTTAGTGTTGTCTTAATAATAACCACTTTTTTTGTAGGTTGTAATAGTAATACAGTCTCAACGGAAGAATACAATGCATTATTGGAAAAAGCCAACAAATTAGAGAGCGATAAAGAGTACCTAGAAAACAAATTAAATCGCATAGAGAATTTCCTCAGGTTTCCGTATGCTATACCTATAAGGGTTAAAATATCTATTGAAAATAGCGTTAATACTTTTGAAACTATGCGAGATGCTCCGTACCAGCTAGTGTTTAACGGTACATTAGAGGCGATAAGCAACCTATATCATCTTACCTTAAATACCCAACTTGAAGATTACAATTTAGAACAGGATGCAGAAGTCAATTTTGCCATGAACCCTTATATCCAATTAGAATATAGAGATAATGGACTAAAAATACCCATTGGAGCTTGGGACAGAGGCTTGTACGTTAAAAAACTTATTATATGGCATGATAACAAAACTCTAAATATTACTATACAAAAGGTTGATGACAACTATTATACCTATACTTTTCAAGACACCACATTTTTTACGAAGGCAGATTTGCACAACACAATTATACGCTATGTTACTACGCAGGGACGGTTGGGGGTTCCTTCATATGATGGAGCAGAAAAGATTGAAATGTATTAGTTGATGCTTAGAGCAAATTCTGGATACTTTCATCTTCGGAAGCGAAGCGACGGCAGACTGTGTGAAAACCATCCAACAATAGGGTAAACCTTTTGGGGTCTTTTCACACGGTCTGCCGTCCCCTTGTCTCTTCCCTTGTCTTCTGGCCCCTTGTCTTTCGATCTTATAAAGGGGTGTATTTCATGAAAAAAATGTTTCTTAAAATGGTTTTGACAGTTGTTCTCGGTTTATTTGTTGCCGGTTTTGTGACCGCCGCCACCGGAGGTATGGGATGGATGTTGCCTACAGGTACTCCGCCTCATGACACAGAAGAGAATATTGGGCTATCAGAGGTTGAGTTGGCTGCTCTGGCGGCGGGGGAGGGGATGGAGGAGAAGCCCCCTTTGACAGAACAACAGAAAGCAATTATTAGCCAAGAAATCCAAGCCCATAACAAAATTGTAGAGGAAGGAGTGTTTTATAAGGAGAAAGACGAATCAGGAAGAGAGTATTGGCCCGGAAGCGCATACGGGGGACTTGAGTCGGTATTAGCGTCTACTATCCACAAGTGGGTCGCAGTCAGATTTACAGGAGATGATTCTGTCCGTGTGTTTTTGATGCCACCAAGTGATGATATTGATATCAAGGAGTTACGCAAAGATTTGATTAAGGCAGCTAAGATAGCTTTTCAACGCGTACCGGAACTTGAACGGATAGAATTTGACCTTTCTGATATAAAAGAAGAACAGAAAAAGGTGTTCTATTTGCATGCCTTTTGCCTCAGACATACATGGGGAGACAGACATGGGGACGGTTCGAAAGCGCCGGGATAAACCGGCAATAGAGTAAGGGATGAAAGAGCCCCACGTGAAAGGAGTAGCTGCACCATCACGGCCCCGAGTCATGCGCGGGCAGCCGCGAGGCGGCACATGAAGCGTTGACAGGGGAAAACGCGGGCCAGCCATTGAGCTCCGAAATCACCCTTTCCGGGGGCCGACCACGTGAACCGATTGGGAAGGCAACACGGTATAACGGCGATACTGCAGCGAGCCTATACCGGCCCCGCGGAGTCAAAGACCCTGAGCATGCGTGGACACTCTGTGTTCGGGAACCGGGAGAACTCAGCGGCATCCGTCGGCTGATATGTTGGCGGTTCGGTCAGGGAAGTCCCGTGGCCGCAATCCTGACATGCATGTTGCCGAGAAGTCAGATCGGGGCATCACCGGAGACGATTTAGAATTAACCCCCCTTTTATGGGGAAACAAGTTAAGAAAGAACTAAGATCCGGCAAGTTACCCCCGCCGTTAATGGCAGGGGTGATTTTTTTTGCCAGCGATGGGAACTTTTTAGGGTTATTATCTGTCATATATGCAAAGGGGGTATGTAGTATGGCGGGTAAGGAGAAAAGGAGACTCAGGTTCAAAAAAGAAAAGGAGTTCAGAAGGTTGATCAAGCAAGCTTGCCACGAATACATTATGGAATGCTGTCATGCTGGTAAAAAGGGAAGAAGAAATATCATCCGGGCTACCAGGTCAAGTAATCGACATATCCGAGATAAGAAGAAAAAGAATTTTCCCTGTTTAAGGAACACTTGGGATGAATGCATCGTCATATATGGTAGAGAAGCCATAGAGATAACCCGGTACATGCAAAAGAGCGAGGATGTGCCAGAATTCAACAAATTTTTCATCACCGGTTGTGTATAATGAAGGCGAAAACCAAATTATAACATGTTTGAAAAAGGTAAACCTAGCGAAAGCTGGGGGCACAAAGCCACGGGTCTAAGGTAGTTTACTACTATGATCGCCGGGTTGCCGCAACATCAAGTACTGAACCCGGTCCAATCGGCTTGTGCAGATAGGAACGGCTTCTTTGTGTCCAACGCTCTCCGGCCAACTTCCAAGATGACAAAGTGGGGAGGTGGATATGATGGCATTAAAGGTAGCGGTAACAGAAGACGACTCTCTTTTCCGAAAGGAGTTGGTTGAACAGATTTCTTCGGTCCCGGGATTGGAAGTGCACTATTCAACCGACAGCGGCGAGGACTTGCTGAGAGTATTGGACAAGATAAGCCCGGAAATAGTCGTTCTTGACATATCCCTGCCGGGAATATCCGGTATAGACGTCGCCAAAACCGTCCGCCAAAAACTGCCTCACACTGAAATAATCTTTGTGACGGCGCATGAAGATTACATTAAGGAAGCGGTAAAGCTTTATGCAACGGACTATATTTCAAAACCCCTGGATACCGCCAGACTTAAGCAGACGTTGAACAGGATCAAGCAAAACCTTTCTTCACCAGAAAAACTGCTTGAGTTAAAGACAGGGAAAGGAATCCAGGTCACCAGACCACAGGATATTTGCGTAGTGGAGGCGATTAAAAAGAAGACGATCATACACACGGCAACGAAAACATTTACTTCTGACCATTCAATTATGGAGATTGAAGCACAGTTGGATCAGGGCATGTTTTATCGAACCAGCAGGTCGTACCTGGTAAACCTGTCAAAAATAAAAGCTATTAAACCCGTATCCAGGACTTCTTTCGAAATCCTGTTTGTAGATAAGGACTGCAAGGCGTATCTATCGAAATCCGTGTACACCGGCTTCAGGAGTAAACTTAAGAAACTCTCCGCGGGAGGGGGACAGCCATGACTATTACGGAAACCCTTCTGTTTTCCGTTCCCGAAGCGATAGTCATCACCTGGCTCGCTTTTTCTTTGTCAACCGCCAAAAGTAGGGGTGGAATATTCAAAATAGGCGTCATCCTGGGGGTAGCATCGCATTTTTTCAGGCTGTATACCGGCAGTTACATAGTAAACGTGATTCTCTACACCGTTCTATTATGGCTCCTCTTTTCATTGTACCACCGGGGACACGTGCTGGAAAACCTGGTAGCCGTTGTGATGGCTGTCTCCATCTATTTAACGATTGAGTTTATAAACATTACAGTCCTACAAACATTTTTCCATGTAAACTTGACCGTTTTATCCGAGAATCTACTGCTGCGTTTGCGGAGTTTTTTTCCTCAAGTGTTAGTGACAGCCTTGCTGTCCTTGATATTAACTCACTTCGACCTTGGCTTGTTCCAGAAAACAAGAGAGGTAACAGAGGAATGAGAAGAGACCCTTATAAAGCGGCCATAGTCCTTTTTGTAGCACAACTAATCTTACTGGCGATCCTGATTAATAACAGTTTAATGAAAAAATACAACTTCTACCAACCTGCTAATGGAGAGCGTTATGAGTTGTTGCTGGGAATATTGCTCTTTGCCCTAAATATAGCCGCCATTTTCACTATCAGATATCTTGATATCAGCGGGCAGGAAGGACAACAGCACCGGTTGATGGCTTTAAAGTTTAAGCACTTAGCCGAGCAAAACCGCATCTACCGCCAACATCAACATGACTTTAAAAACCACTTGAATATAATGGTTTCTCTCTTTCGGCAAAAAGAACTGGGAAAACTTGAAGAATACCTGTTCTCATATATAGCGGAAATCAACGATACTTCGTTCAAGGTGGCAACCGGGATAGCGGAAATCGACATATTGATCAGTGTAAAAATAGATCAAGCAAAGAGCAAAAGTATTCCAGTTGATTTCCGATGCAGAACATCACTTAAAAGTGGCAAGGGTAATGTTCTACTCCTTGTGTCGATCTTGAGCAACGTATTGGATAATGCCATTGAAGCATGCGAAAGATTAACAAACGATTTAAGCCCCCAAATTTGCATCCACATTGACGAGGATGCGCTGGATTATCTTTTTAAGGTGACCAACACTCTTGGACCAGATATGATCGCTTCGCCGCAAATACTCTTTCAAGAAGGGTTCACGACAAAAGAAGGTGAGGGTAGAGGGGAAGGCCTGGCCATAGTAAAACGTCTGGTCACTAAACTGGGCGGAGAGGTTAGGATAGACGCCAAAGACAGTTTTGTCGTAAGTATTGAGATACCAAAACATCAACTGGGGGCGTAATGGTTGTTCAATTTGGAAAAGACTTCGGGAAAAATAGTTCACGTCTTGTTTCGCAACACAACGCTCAGCCCGGAGGAAAAGGCCAAGGCAGAATACGGATTAAGCGTCCTATTAGGTATCATCATCGAATTATCAATGGCCACTTTGATTTCACTGGCTATTGACACGGTTTTTTATATAATACTCATCATGCTTTCGGCATTATCACTGAGGACTTTGACCGGCGGAGCCCACTGCTCCAGTTACGATAGATGCCTGGTTTTTACTCTCGGCTACTTCTTGCCCCCGTCGGTGTTAGCTAAAACTCTTCATATCCACTTCGAGTCGGAATTGCTCTTTTTGTTAAGTGTAGCGCTCATGGCAACAACGCTCCCGATAATCCTGCAAAGTAAGCCGTACTCTCGATCCATTTTATTCCCTTTAGCATTGACAGCGGGAGCGTCATTGTTGGTTAATCAAAGCACCATGGCGGCGGTCTGGCTTTCTGTCGCTTTGGGTCTGGCACTTCAGGCTTTCGTTTTAACCAAAGTGGGTAAACAATTTGTACAAATCGCAGATACAGTAATGAAGAAAGCAAGGATTTAATCCTTGCATTTTCGTTCCCCAAAATGACACTTTCGTTCCCAAAATCACACTTCTTGTCCCTGAAGTTGTAGAATGAAGTTGAAAAATTCCAGGAGGTGAGACGGATGAACAAGATCAGAGCCGGTTTAGCGTTGCCCGCCCTTTACGTAGTGTTAGCCTTTGTGGCTACATTGAACACGGTGTCGCCGAACTGCATTGGATGGTTCTATGAACCGAAAAAAACCGAACGCAAATAGTGCAAGCGTCTATCCCGGAAGAACCATTGCTGTAAGTGGGCAGCTTTGGAAAAGACAAGAAGAAAAAACCGTGGTAGATGAAGGAGAAATCATGTACCGCAAAAAAGTATTCAGAGAAGCAGTATGAACGAGAGACTGATAACTGTTTGGTGACGTAGATAATTTCCCGGATAGTTTTAATATGATCCCGTTTCCAATGTAATAATGCAATAAGGAAAAAAGCAACATAGAATAATAATTTATAGGGGTAATTTGGAAGAAAGGGGTACATTAATGCGAAAATATCTTTTTACCGGAACAGTTTTACTTATTACTGTTTTGGCCTTCAGCTTGGGCCGAGTTGGCGCCAAAAACATCTTTACAAAAGTACTCGATTCTTCGTTCAGAGGAATGCAAGGAGGCGTCATGATAAAGGAAAGTGGAGGAGTCGGAGAAAGAGTAATTAACGGGGCCTATATTCTTGTGGAGGGCAAGCTAAAAGAAACGCCAACAGATACTGTTTCTATAACAATTAATAAAGGAGAAGATAACGAATACAGCTTTGATCTAGTCAAAGTTGTCAGAAACGGGAAAGTTGTTTCTGTTAGACCTGGAAAAGAAGGGGGCCCTCTTCACTTTAAAGCAGGCATTAATAAGGTAATTTTCACTGATCAGTATCACAAAAGTTTATGGGTAGCCGACATTGCAGATCTTGAACCCAGAAACATTCAACCCGAACTAGTAGGTGACATATCTCAGAAAAATCTATTTGCTAAGAAAGAGGATTTAGCTAGACAAGGAAAAGATACAGACGAGTACATTCTGTACTGGGTAAGTGCCCCCATACTTTCGCCTGATGAAAACAAAATAGTTTTTGCCTCCAACCGGCTTGGATATCCTTCAAACTTTGATTTTTCTTTATGGTTGACGGACTTACAGGGCAATACGCAGTTGCTGGTGGACGAAACAGACAAAGGATCTGTAATACCAGTGGCCTGGGCAAATAGCGATAAAGTTGTCTACCAAGGACCATCCGGTGAGTTAAAATATGTCAACGTGCATACAGGCGAAACGAAAATAGTGGTTGATGAGAGGGTGGCGATTAGTAGTTCTTCTCCAGATGGCAAATATATAATCTATAATCCTGTCAGGGGGGGGATCATCCAACCCGAACTCCATGTACTAGATACTGAAAAAGACAATTCTTACTTAGTGACTCTTCCAGAAGGATACAAGACTAACGGATTCTACGGCTGGGGTACTGATAATGAGAGTGTTGCGTTTTACGTTCAGGATTTTAACGGGAATATAAAGCTGATGATTATGCATTGTTCTTCAGTGGAGGTAATCTCTCTGGACGCTCCAGAAAACACCAGTTTTGATGAGGATGTTATTCCTTTCTGGTCCGATGGGAGAGTCCTTTTTTCCGCAGGAGGAAAGTTGTATTCCTATGGTGAGGTGAACAAGTATGAATAAGAGAATTTTAAGCCTGTTTATTATAACATTGTTGCTTTCTTTTATACCGGGATTAGCCTATGGATATACGCCGTATTACGACGAAAAATTTTACTATACAGGCCCATATTATGGTTCGCCATATTTCGCTACCCTATATTCGCCTTTTCGTGATGCCTCGTCTGGAGACGATGTCTATCCTGGGGTGACCAGTAAGTATAATAACCCGCGTCACACTACTTCACCTCATTCGGGTGTAGACTTTACAGCCGCCGTAAATACTAATGTTTATCCGTTGAGTAGTGGCAAAGTTGAGTATGTTTACACTGAAATTCATGATGATTTCGGCAAGTTTGTGATCATAAGGCTCGACGTTAATCGTGATGGTGTCAATGACAATGTGTACGCACGATATGCCCATCTAGACTCAATAAACGTTAGCGTGGGGCAAAATGTTACCAGGAGCACGTTAATAGGAAAATCTGGCAAAACGGGAACAAATGCAGCACACTTGCATGTTGACATGAAGGATAATAACAGTTCTCCCACAGGGGTTACCCACAGCTTGCCCTGGCACCTCTATTACAACAACAGAACCGATTGGAATTATGGGAAAGACTTGGATTGGCTCTGCCAACATTCTATAACTAATAGACGAACTTTTGCAGTTTACTGTTACGGCAAAACAGATGGATCGCAAAAAATTGTTCCATCTGAGGTTAAAATCTGGATAAGGCGGGCTTACACATCAGATGCTTGGACCGGCTATGTAATGAGCCATGCCGGCTCGGATCAATACACAGTAACAGTACCTTCAGCAGATTTTCCTGATGGTACCACCGTTGAATACTTTTTCAGTGGCAAACGGGGAGATGTATCAGAGAGTACCAATTGTCCCTTTGGTTTGTACCCTGCAAAGTTTAAAGCACCTGCTATACCCCCCGACTCTACAAAATCATTTGCACGATACTCTCATATTTTATAAGTTAATTTACTCAACTTTCACATACAAGAAATTGCCATAAAGGCCTTGAAATACTAGCTTTTAAAAAATAAAGGTAGCTAACAAACCAATAATGTCGCCGCTTACCTTCTATGATGGCAAGGGGGCGGTTTTTTCTTGCCCTCGTGGTGGATTGGTAACACACTGATTACTGGATCTATAATCCAGTACATCTAATAATCACTAACAAAGGGCGAAAAAGGGCAGAGAGAACCCTGTTCCCTTGGCAGAGTAGGTTTCGTCTGGCCGCATCTAAACCCCGAAATTCCCTAACTGGAATCAAGGGAAGCAAAGGGATAGTGCTTTTGCTTCTCTTGCACCTTGCATGGTCCCTTTAATTCCACCGCCGAAATACAAGTTTTGTTCTTTGCCATTGAGGGATTGAGGGGAGTGGTGTTACAAAACGTTGATGAAAGGGAATACTGTATGTATACTTATTTGTAGATAATATTGTAGAGGAGGGTATCGCATGTCGAGCACAACAGTTAGAATAAGCGATTCTACTTTGAAAGTCCTGCGAGAGCTTTCTAATAATATCGGGGAACCTATGCAAGCGATTTTGGACAAAGCGATTGAAGATTTCCGAAGGAAGCTGTTTCTTGAGGAAGCTAATAAGGCCTATTTGCGCTTAAGAAACGACACGGAAAAGTGGAACGAAGAATTGAAAGAGCGTCAGGAGTGGGATACTGCTTTGTTGGACGGACTGGAGGAAGACTAAATGGGTCCATCCAGGGGCGAGGTATGGTATGTTGATTTTGACCCGGTAAAAGGTCACGAACAATCGGGGTTAAGGCCTGCGTTGGTTGTCTCCGTAGACCCTTTTAACCATGGCCCAGCGGGCCTTGTTGTTGTGCTGCCAATTACTACTAGATATAAGGGGATCCCTTTCCACGTCAGTGTTAATCCCCCGGAAGGCGGCTTAACACGCCAAAGTTTTATTAAATGCGAGGATATCCGTTCCCTTTCTGAGGACAGAGTAACCACAAAGTTGGGTTCAGTGTTACCAAGTACGTTTGCACAGGTTGAAGATAGACTAAAAATATTATTGGGTTTATGACCAATGGAAGTCAAGCTGTATACTACATGGGACATCTCCCTCCGTGCATAACCTGTAACGGGGGGATTTTTTGATCTGTCCAGGGGGCGAGAACGGGGGCGGATAGATACGTAACCGGCGAGGACGTTGTGCGACTTATTATGATCAAGGGGTGAGGGTATATGGATAGTGAATTAAAAGTGTTGGAAAAAGCTGTTGAGGACATTGCGGGCATTGCCCGCGGGCTGGGGTTGGATTTTTATGATATGCGCTTTGAGTTGTGCCCGGCGGACATCCTCTACACATTTGGCGCTTACGGGATGCCCACCCGGTTCTCCCACTGGAGTTTCGGTAAAGCCTTTTACCGGATGAAGACCCAATATGATTACAACCTGAGCCGGATCTACGAACTGGTAATCAACTCGGACCCCTGCTACGCCTTCCTTCTGGAAGGGAACTCCCTGGTCCAACATAAACTGGTGATTGCCCACGTGTTTGCCCATAGTGACTTCTTTAAGCATAACGCCAGGTTCGCCCGTACCAACCGGCAGATGGTAGAGGCCATGTCTGTCAATGCCCAGCGGATCCGGCAGTACGAATTCAAGTACGGCCGGAAGGACGTGGAGATTTTCCTGGACGCTGTACTTTCCATCCAGGAACACATCGATCCCTACACCAGGATAACAAGGGAGACTAAAAAAGAGAAGCCCGGTATTGAACAGTTCCCGGAAACACCCTATGATGACCTTTGGAAGCTGGGTAAACCGGCAGCCAAACCACCCGTCCAGACCCAGGTCAAAAAAACACCCCCGGAACCGGAGAAAGACCTGTTAAGATTTATCATGGAACACAGCCGGGAACTGGAAGACTGGCAGCGGGACATCATGTCGATGATGCGGGAAGAGATGGTGTATTTCTGGCCCCAAATGGAAACCAAGATCATGAATGAGGGTTGGGCCGCGTTGTGGCACGCCAGGATCATCCGGGAGTTGGACCTGCCCGAAGCGGAAGCGCTGGAATTCGCCAAGATGCATGCCTCGGTGCTGCAGGGTTCCCGTACCCACATTAATCCCTATTTGCTGGGTATGAAGATTTTTGAGGACATTGAAAAGCGTTGGGAAAACCCCACCACGGAGGAACAGGAACGCTACCGCAGGCCGGGCGGAGAGGGGAAGAACAAAATCTTCGAGGTAAGGGAGACGGAAAACGATGTCTCCTTCCTGCGCAACTACCTGACCAGGGAGATGGTGGAAGAACTGGACCTTTACCTGTACCACAAGGTGGGTCATGACTGGGTGATTGCCGACAAGAACTGGGAGCGGGTACGGGACATCCTGGTAACCTCCCGGACCAACTGCGGATTTCCTGTAATCATGGTGGAAGACGGTGACTACCAGCACCACGGTGAACTGTACTTGCGGCATTGTTACGAGGATGTGGAGCTGGACATTCCCTACCTGGAAAAAACCCTCCCGTACCTGTTCCTGCTGTGGGGCAGGCCGGTCCACCTGGAAACGGTGCTGGAAGGTAAAGGGGTAGTGTTTTCCTATGACGGTAAACGCAATTCCCGGCGGCCGCTAACAAGAGTTGAAGGGGAGCGGAGTTAAAAACTTTTCTTTTCTTCAATGAGTGAGGGCAGGACAAATTAGCTTACTGTAGAATAACTATACCTTACAATCATTTGCTTGAGGAGGTTGGGCCGGTGTACTGGAACCAACGATATGAGTGTATGCCCCGCGAGGCTTTAACCCAACTGCAGTTGGAACGCCTGCAGGCAACGGTGGAGAGGGCGTTCCACAACGTTCCTCACTACCGCCGCGCCATGCAGGAGAAGGGCGTGGAGCCGGGTGATATCAAGTCCCTCGGTGACCTGAAGAAACTCCCCTTTACTTCAAAGAACGACTTGCGCGACAATTATCCCTACGGCATGTTTGCTGTGCCGTTGACCGAAATAGTACGGATTCATTCCTCTTCCGGGACCACCGGCAAACCTACGGTCGTAGGATACACCCGTAACGATATCAATACCTGGTCGGAATTAATGGCCCGCTCCCTGGTCTGCGGCGGCGCTAACAGGCAAGACGTGATTCATAATGCCTACGGGTACGGGCTGTTCACCGGCGGCCTGGGTGTGCACTACGGGGCTGAACGGATTGGTGCTTCGGTGATCCCCATTTCGGGGGGTAATACCAAGCGGCAGATTATGATTATGAAGGACTACGGCAGTACGGTGCTGACCTGTACCCCTTCCTACGCCCTGTTCATTGCGGAAGTGATGGAAGAGATGGGCCTGGCCCCTTCGGACTTTAAGCTGAAGTGCGGCATTTTCGGGGCGGAACCCTGGACGGAAAACATGCGGCGGGAGATCGAGAAGAAGTTGGGCATCAGTGCGGTGGATATTTACGGCTTGAGTGAAATTATCGGGCCGGGGGTCTCCATCGAGTGCCAGCATAAGGCCGGGCTGCATGTCTGGGAGGACCATTTCATCCCCGAGATCATCGACCCGGTCACCGGCGAGACCCTGCCGTATGGCACTACCGGTGAGCTGGTATTCACGTCTCTGACCAAGGAAGCCCTGCCCATGATCCGCTATCGTACCAGGGATATTTCACGGCTGACGATGGAGCCGTGCGCTTGCGGCCGCACCCATGTACGGATGGACCGGATAACCGGGCGTACCGATGACATGCTGATCATCCGGGGGGTCAATGTCTTCCCCTCCCAGATCGAGAGTGTACTGCTGGAAATTGGCGAAACGGAGCCTCACTATCTCCTGATCGTAGAGCGTGAAGGCACCCTGGATACCCTGACGGTATGGGTGGAAGTATCTGATGAGCTTTTCTCCGACGAGATCCGTCGCCTGGAACAACTGGAAGCCAAGATACGAAAAGAGATGGAGAGCACCCTGGGTATTTCTGTCAAGGTTAAGCTGGTGGAGCCAAAAACCATTGAGCGCAGTGAAGGCAAGGCGAAACGGGTAATCGACAAGCGGCCCAAGTGACCGTAATCAAGTAACCGCTATTGGGAAAAAGACAGGCTTCCCGCCGTTCATCCGTTGAAGAAATTAAAGGGGGCAGAATAATGAAGGTGAAACAGATATCCGTGTTTCTGGAGAATAAGCACGGGCGACTGGCAGCCGTGACCAAGCTTTTGGCCAACCATCAAATTAACATCCGGGCACTCTCCATCGCCGATACCTCCGACTTCGGCATCCTGCGGCTCATTGTCAACCAACCGGAAGACGCGTACCGTATCCTCAAGGACAACGCGTTTACCGTAAGTATGACGGATGTCATCGGAGTGGAAATGCCCGATCACCCGGGAGGATTGGCCGCGGTGCTTGAGGTTTTGGAGGGTGCGGCTGTCAACATTGAGTACCTTTATGCCTTTATCGGAAAGGGGCTTACCGGCGCCCTGGTGATCTTCAGAGTGGAGCAGATCGACGAGTCGATAAAAGTGTTGCAGGAGCACGGGGTGAATGTGCTGACGGGCGAAAAGCTTTATACTCTATAGCGAGGAGTGACGAGACTATGCCGGAGGTACCAAGTGTGGAGGGCAGGCAGGCTCTCGCAGGTATTAAACCTTATGTTCCCGGCAAACCCATCGAGGAGGTTGAACGGGAACTGGGGATTTCCAACGTGATCAAACTGGCTTCCAACGAGAACCCTCTGGGTCCCTCTCCTGACGCCGTGGTAGCCATCAGGGAGATCGGGGAAAAGGTATACCTGTACCCTGACGGTGCGTGCCACTACCTGCGCCAGGCGGTGGCAGACCACCTGAGGCTAACGCCGGCTCATTTGATAATTGGCAACGGTTCTGACGAGATTCTCAAACTTATTGCTGAAGCATACCTGGAACCTGATGACGAAATCATTATGGCGGATCCGTCATTCTCAGAATACGAGTTTGTTGCCCGGGTGATGGGGGCCGGGGTGGTGAAGGTACCTACCAGAGACTTTCGCCATGACCTGGAAGCTATGGCGGGCAAGATCACGGAACGAACCAAGCTAATTTTTGTCTGCAACCCCAACAACCCAACTGGTACCATCGTTTCCCGGCTGGAGGTGGAAGCGTTTCTTTCCCAGGTGCCACCCGGGGTAATGGTGATCCTTGACGAGGCTTACCACGAGTACGTGAGTGATGCCGGTTACCCGGCCAGCCTGGAGTATGTCAAGAATGGCCGGTCCAACGTGATCATCCTTCGCACTTTTTCCAAGATCTACGGGTTGGCAGGCCTGCGGGTGGGTTACGGGGTAGCGGTACCGGAGGTGATCGCCTGGATCAACCGGGCCCGCGAACCTTTTAACGTCAACATAGTCGCCCAGGCGGCGGCGCTGGCGGCTCTCAAGGACCAGTTGCACGTGGACCACAGCAGGCGGGTTAACGAAGAGGGGAAGTCCTACCTCTACGGTAGATTTGATGAAATGGGACTCTCCTATGTTCCAACCGAAGCGAACTTTATCCTGGTGAATGTCCGGGCGGATTCCCGGCAGGTATTTCGAGAGATGTTACAGGAAGGTGTGATCATCAGGACGGGAGATATCTTTGGCCTGGACCAGTGGATCCGGGTGACGATAGGTACCCGGCGGCAAAACCAGCGTTTCGCCGATACTCTTGACCGGGTGCTGAGCAAACTCTAAGGATGCTGGAAAAGACGAAAAACGTCCCTCGGCTCTGCCGGAGGGACGTTTTTTCATGGACTGATTTTATATTCCTAAGATCTTGCGGATAGTCTTGGCCTGGGAGCGACTGACAGGCACCTCGCTCTTCTCAGTGTCATCAACAATCAGGATCAGGGTACCGTTATATAAAGGGATCACTTCTTTTGTCTTTTTAATATTGACCAGGTAGGAGCGGTGGCAGCGGAAAAACAACTGGGGGTTCAGGCGTTTTTCTAATTCCTTCAGGGTAAACCTGGTCAGGTATTTGTCCTTGGTTGTCTTAATGTAGGTGTAGTCGTTGCTGGCATACAGGTAGACAATATTCTTCTCGTCTACCAGGATAGTCTTTCCTTTGTGTTCTACCGGAATTAGTCCCAGGGGCCGCCGTTTTTCTTCGAGGGTATCCTTTTCCTCCTCTTTAGGCCGTGGCGTGGGGACCCCAGGAGTGGGAGGGGTTTCCAGTTGACACAAGTGCAAGATCTTTGCCATAGTCCGGTCCAGGCGCCTGGGGTCCAACGGTTTTAACAGGTAGTCCACCGCATCCACGCCAAAGGCTTCCAGGGCGTACTCTTCATGAGCCGTGACAAAGATGATAAAGGGGTTCCTGCCTTGTTCTTTCAGGGCTTTACTAAGCTCCAGCCCGCTGCCACCCGGCATATCGATGTCCAAAAAAAGGATAGAGTAGTCTACAGCGTTAATTAACTGTAACGCCTCACGGGTGTTGGTGGCCTCACCCACCACCTGGACGTAGTCATACCTTTCCAACAAGTAACGAAGTTCTTTGCGGGCAGGGTACTCATCATCCACAATCAATGTCTTTAGTTGCACGCGATTCTCCCCTTACCACCAGGAGTTTGTTTCAATAATTTTGACAATTATCCCCGGAATCCTTTTTCTTGTCGCAAAAAAAATTCGGTTGGCGGTAAAAAAAATACTATTAAACGGCTGATTTTTACCGTTGGGCGAAATCATAGTGCGAATCGGGGGCTTATCATTTATAATATATCATTTATAATATTAATTCCAGAAAAGATTTTGTCAAGTTCGCTGGACACTTAGGGTTACAATAAAAGTGTACCTGCCATGAAAAATCTAGTTATAATTTCCTCCTTTACCTTATAAGATTTATTAGTCAAAAAACGGTAAAGGAGGAGGATTTATGCGCTCCCGCAAAAACAGGACGGGTCGACTGGCCCTGGCCTTGGTTCTGGTCGGGTTGCTCTTGTTCACTAGCGGTTGTGGTGCGGCCAAGGCGTTAAGCCAATTAAAGGATCGTTTTGCCGGTACCGAGCCGCCGGTACCGGATGCCCCCAAGACAGGTGACCTGGCCCAGGCACCGGAACAAGGAATCGAACCAGGTCAGACAATTAAGGTGATGCTGTACTTTGCGGATCCAAGGGGAGAAACCCTGGTGGCGGAGGAACGGATTATCCCGAAGGTGGTAGGCATCGGGAGGGAAACCATTGAGGAGCTGATTAATGGCCCTAACCCTCTGTCGGGTCTTCAACCCACAATTCCTGAGGGGACGTTTCTAAATGACATCAACATCCGCCCCGATGGGCTGGCTATTGTGGACTTTAGCAGGGAACTGGTGACCAACCTGGTCGGAGGAAGTGCAGCAGAGGAACTGGCCGTCTATTCGATTGTGAACACCCTGACCCAGTTCCCCTCCGTACAGAAAGTTCAACTTCGTATTGATGGCCAGAACGTTAAAACCATCGGGAGTTTAGACGTTTCTGCAGCCATGACCCGTGACGAAAGCATTATCTCTAGTTTCAAGTAATGGTGCGAGGAGAACAGCCGGCTGAAGGCCGGCCTTTTTGTGCGAAAGCCCGCAATTGTCGGACGCAGGGGGGGTGATTCCTGTTGATTCCCATTGTTAACTTTGTTACAATTGTTCCTGGGTTAACAGAGAAACTGGTAGAGATAATTGGGGGGGAGTAATTTTGACGGCACTGATCGCAGGCTACCTGCTGATTTTTTTTGCCCGGGTAGTCGATGTGAGTCTTCAGACTATGCGGGTGCTGTTGTTGGTTAGGGGAAAACGGCCGCTCGCGGCAGCTATTGGCTTTTTCGAGGTAGCCATCTATGTACTGGCCCTAAAATATGTGGTGGACCGGTTAAACGATCCCTTAAGCCTGGTGATTTATGCCATGGGGTTTTCCGCCGGGAACCTGGTTGGCGGGATGATAGAGGAAAAGGTTGCCCTTGGTCACTTGACAGTACAGGTGATTTCTATGTGCCGGCCGCTGGAATTGGCGGAATTCCTTCGCCAGGAAGGCTATGGGGTAACGGTGCTTAAGGGTGAGGGCAGGGAAGGAACCCATTTTTTGCTTAATATCATCCTGTCTCGCAAGGACTTGCCAAAGGTGATGGATATAGTCAACCGGTGGGACTGCCAGGCCTTTGTTACTGTGCTTGACGCCCGTGCCACCAAGGGTGGGATTTTTACCAGGAAAGGCAAGTAGGGGTTTGGAACGGAAGGAGCAAGGGTGAACTACCCCTCCCTTTCGGAAGGAGCTTCTCGCTTCATCAGCAACCTGCGGTGCTTCAGACGAGTCTGAATTCGGGTGGTCCCCACCCTACTGCGTCTGTCTGACATTCCCATACGGCTTTACGGAATACAGGGCTGCCAGACACTGTGCGTATTCCGACCCCTTGCCTGCAGGTGGACGCTTTACTACATTGTATCACAAAAGGAGTTGCACGAACAGATGTTTGATCAAATAATCGAATGTGCGCCCCTGGGTGTATTCGATTCCGGAGTGGGTGGCTTAACGGTCGCCGGGGAGATTTTCAGGCAACTTCCTGCCGAAGAAATTGTGTATCTTGGCGATACCGCCCATGTTCCGTATGGTCCCAGAGCGGTAGAGGAACTGATTGGTTTTGCCGACGAAATTGTGGATTTCCTCATCTCTCAGGGAGCCAAGGCCATAGTGGATGCCTGTAACACCACATCCTCGGTAGCCCTGGAGTTTTTACTGTCGAAATACGATATACCAATCATCGGGGTAGTTGAACCTGGAGTAAAAGCTGCTCTCCGGCACACTGTCTCAGGAAGAGTGGGTGTGATTGCCACGGAGGCTACCATCATGAGTGCAGCCCACCGGCGGAAGGTCCAGCAGCTGGAACCGGCAGTACAGGTATACGGCCAGGCATGTCCCCTATTTGTACCACTGGTGGAATCGGGAGAGACTAATTCCGGAAAAGTCAGGCAGGTAGCCAGGGAATACCTGGCTCCGTTGATGGATCAGGGTATCGATACCCTGATCCTTGGGTGTACCCATTACCCGTTTTTGGTTCCTGTCCTGAAAGAGGTGTTAGGACCCGACGTTAATCTGGTAGACCCCGCCTGGGAAACAGTGAGGCAACTGGGACGGTTGCTTGAAGAAAAAGGGCTAACTGGTAGAGATAAAGGAACAGTCTCTCCACAACACCGTTTCTACGTCACCGGTGCGGTGGAGCCATTCCGGGAAGTGGGGCAGCGACTTTTGGGTACCGGTTACCTGCTGGAGCGGGTAATGCAGGTGACCCTCGGATAGGGTAGGGGGTAAGTATGCAGGTTAAGAACCAAAAATGGCCGGAAGAGTGCTTCTGGCGCGAAAGGACCGGGGTTTTGGAACAGTGGCCGACCGGGTCTCACGTGGATCTACAGGATGCCTGGGAATTTCAAGGGCGTCAACCCCGGCAGCGTAACCTGGCGGTTAAAATGGCGGAAGCCCGGCACCAGGGCGTGACCCTGGTCCAACCGCGCGGGGGGCTGGCACTGGTGGACAAGCATCTCGCTCTCCTGCGCTACCTGCAGGATCAAGGTGGGGCTGATATACTGCCGGCTACCATCGACAGCTATACCCGGCAGGGGCGTTACAAGGAGATGGAGGAGGGTTTAGCCCGGGAATTTCCTGGTGACCAAGGGATGGCTCACGGTTTTCCGGCGGTAAATCACGGGGTGGAAGGGTGCCGGCGGGTGACCGAAGCGGTACGGGTGCCGGTGCAAATACGCCATGGTGCTCCGGATGCCCGCTTGCTGGCGGAGGTGTCGCTCGCGGGAGGTTTTACTGGAATCGAGGGCGGGGGAATTTCCGCTAATATTCCTTACTTGAAGAATATGCCCCTGGAACAGACCATTTTGGCCTGGCAGTACGTGGACCGTCTCATCGGTTTTTACGAGGAACAAGGTGTCCCCATTAACCGAGAACCCTTCGGGGCCCTTACCGGAGCGCTGGTACCTCCGTGTATATCCCATAGCATCGGGATTATCGAGGCTTTGTTGGCAGCCGAGCAGGGGGTAAAAAGCATTACTTTGGGATACGGCCAGGGTGGCAACCTGGTGCAGGACGTGGCAGCGATACATAGTTTAAAAACTTTGGCAGAAGAATACCTACACCGGTTCGGATATCGAGAGGTAGTGGTGACCACTGTTTTCCACCAGTGGATGGGAGGATTTCCCCAGGATGCAAGCCGGGCGTACGGGGTAATAGCCTGGGGGGCTGCCGCGGCCGGCCTGGCAGGGGCCCACAAGGTAGTGACGAAGTCTCCCCATGAAGCCCTGGGCTGGCCTGGCATGGAATCTGTTGCTTCCGGGTTAAACGCCACTCGACAGGTGTTAAGCATGGTGCGTGATCAGGGGATGCCGGATGGGCAAACCCTGCAACAGGAAATTGAAATGATCACGGCCGAAACCAGGTCGATCCTGGAACGGGTGCTGGAACTGGGAGAGGGTGATGCAGCCGTGGGGGCGGTACGCGGTTTCCAGGAAGGGGCGCTGGATGTACCCTTTGCTCCCAGCCGTCTTAACCCTGGCAAGGTGCTCCCGGTACGGGACAACCGGGGAGCGATCCGTCTTTTGGATACCGGCAACCTCCCGCTGGGAGCGGATGCAAAAGAGTATAACCGTGAGCGGGTAGCCGAGCGCGGCCGGGTGGAAAAGAGGGAGCCTTCTTTCCAGATGGTGATCGATGATATTTACGCTATCGGCAAGGGGATGCTGTTGGGCAGGCCCAAGTAAACACCTGCGTCAATTACGCCGGGAAGCGGCTTCCGCTTTCAGCGGAACGGTTGAACTGGCGGTGGAGAATTTGATATACCGGGTTTAAAAATTTTGCTTCCCTTTCACCAGGGAAGAATATTATTATGTTATACTATTTGGAGAGATCGGAAGCCACTTGATAGGAGAGGGAAGCCCTTGACGGTCGGTGTGATGCACGAGTACCTCATGCATGCGGTTTACTTTGCCCCGCGGGGTAAGAAAAGATTAATGCTTCTAGGTGTTAACGTGTCTCAGCGTTACTTGAGTCCTGAGGACCGGCTGGTAGGTCTTATCGGGGATGCTGGGGCGGGCAAGTCTCTCCTGATCCGGGGGATGTTTCCCGGCCTGGAACTGACCAACGACGACGACGGTATCAATATCCGGCCGTTGCCACTGCTGGCGGACGCAGAGAGCGGGCACTTCCGGGCTCATACTTACCATGTGGATGTCCGGTTTGAAACAGCCTTTGCCCAGGTAGGAGTGTTGGCGGAAGCAGTGAAGAAGGCGCTCTTACACGGGCGGCGGGTGGTGGTGGAGCACTTCGAACTGCTCCATCCCTGCCTGCAGGTGAAGCCGGATGTGCTCATCGGAGTGGGTGAAGAGGTTATCGTAACCCGTCCCGGGGTCTTTGGACCTGACCCGCAGGAGATTGCGGAAATTGTGTTTCACTCGATTGCCTACCGGAAAATGGCTCACAGTGCTGAGGACCTTACCGGCCTGGTGTTGGAATCCTTGGGTTTTATCAAGCCGGAGGTCCACAGTGATATCAAACACGGTTTTGTCCTGGAATTTCAGAAAAAACCCGCCTTCGACCTGGAGGAGGTCGAGCGCCGGGTCCAGGCGTACATCGCCCGGGACGAAGAGATTTGCTATTACGATGACGAACACATCAAAATAGGGGAGCGCATTGTCAGGTGTACCGGCCCCCGTATCCATGTGCGCAAGACGGGGGAGATCACCGGATTCCATTTGTTAAAAGAATTCCGGTGGGATCCTATTCAGAAGCTTTATACTATGGCGGGGCTGGTGGGTAATCACCATACTCAAAGGCCGGGGCAATCGCCTTACGTAATTAACGGCCTGTATTTCCGGGAAGAATCTTATTAGCTCTTTTGAGAGGATGGGGAAAATGTTGCGAGTTGACGGGCGTAGGACTACCGAACTGAGACCGGTGCGGATCACCCGCCACTACATTAAACACGCGGAAGGCTCGGTACTCGTTGAGGTGGGGGATACCAGGGTGATCTGTACCGCTTCAATCGAGGATAAGGTTCCCCCTTTTTTAAAAGGTGCAGGCAAGGGTTGGATTACTGCCGAATATTCCATGATTCCTCGTGCTACCCAGGTACGTACCGTTCGGGAAGCGTCTAAGGGTAAAATCGGTGGTAGGACCCATGAGATTCAACGGCTGATTGGTCGAGCCCTGCGGGCGGTAGTAGACCTGGAGGCCCTTGGCGAGAGAACTGTCTGGATTGACTGCGATGTAATCCAGGCTGACGGCGGTACCCGTACGGCCTCGATTACCGGTAGTTTCATCGCCTTGGTGGACGCTCTGAACCAACTGGTGTCCAGGGCAGTACTGCCGCGCTTCCCGCTTTTGGATTTCCTGGCGGCTGTGAGCGTTGGTAAAGTGGAGGACCAGGTCATAGTTGACCTTTGTTATGAAGAAGATGCCGCCGCCCAGGTGGATATGAACGTTGTGATGACCGGTCAGGGAAAACTGGTCGAGGTCCAGGGTACCGCGGAAGAATTTCCTTTCTCCAGAGAAGAATTAAACACGATGCTGGATCTGGCCCAGGAAGCAATCCAACAATTGATCGGGATGCAAAGGAATTCCCTGGGGGAAATGGCGGAAATGGTGGGTAAGAAAGGATGAAGCATTCTATTGTCCTGGCAACGAGAAATACCGGCAAGCTGAAGGAGTTAAAAGACCTGTTGGCGGAATTTCCGGTTGAAGTACTTTCCTTGGCGGATTTCTCCGGCTCTCCGGAAATCGAAGAGGACGGGGCCACTTTTGCTGAGAACGCTTTGATTAAAGCGCGGGCAGTTGCCGAGCATACCGGCTTGGTGACGGTAGCCGATGATTCCGGGCTGGAGGTGGATGCCCTGAGCGGTGCTCCGGGGGTACTGTCTGCTCGCTTCGCCGGTGAACCAAAAGACGACCGCAGGAATAACGATAAATTACTAGCGCTTTTGGAGGGGGTCGACGCGGAGAACCGCGGCGCTCGCTTTCGTTGTGTTATTGCCATTGTAACTCCCGGCGGTAAGGAATACCTTTCTGAGGGTAGATGCGAGGGGCGCATTGGTTTTGTGCCCAGAGGGATACACGGCTTCGGGTATGACCCCCTGTTTTACCTCCCGGAGCATGGGCAGACCATGGCGGAAATTGCTCCTGCACTAAAAAACCGCATCAGTCACCGGGCCAGGGCTTTTCAGGAGGCAGTAAGTGTACTGGAGTCAATTTTGTTTCAAGGAGAATAACTGTGCGTCTTATTGTAATCAGCGATACCCACCGTGATCTCAGTTCTGCTCGACGGGCTTTCCGGCAAGCGGGTTCCATCGACCTCTTGATACATGCCGGCGATCATTATGCCGATGCGGTCCAACTGGGCCAAGAGACGGGTCTACCTGTCAAAGGGGTCACCGGCAACTGCGATTGGTGCCTGGGGGGACCCGGGGAGGAGGTCATGGAGATTGAAGGAGTGCGGGTATTCCTTACTCACGGACACCGGTACGGGGTTAAAGGGGGCACGGATCTTTTGCTGCGCCGGGTGCAAGAACTGGATATCGCCCTGGTGATTTACGGGCACACGCATGTACCCGAAAACACGGTCTCTAACGGGATCCGCCTGTTCAATCCAGGTAGCGTCTCGCGACCGCGTTTTGGAAAAGCCGGGTCTTTTGGTATAATCGAAATAACAAAAGAGGGCCTTGAAACTCATATACTATATCTAGACGCGGAATAATCATGGTGGGGATGAGAAACTACTGAAAGGTCATCCGGAGTGGGGTAAGATGTTCGTAGCTGTTACCCTGCTCGTATAATTGGTCTCAATCGAAAGAGCATGCATGAATTTTTTTGAGGTTTAGCGGGCAAAATGGGTGAAATTGCTTTTGACAACTCCTGAAATTTTGATATACTATAGTTTGTCAGTCCTTCGGAGGACGCAATCCTGGTGGAGTCCATGCGGGTGTAGCTCAATGGTAGAGCTCCAGCCTTCCAAGCTGGCCACGTGGGTTCGATTCCCATCACCCGCTCCATTTCAAGTTTATCCGTTTGCGCCTGTAGCTCAGTTGGACAGAGCAACGGTCTTCTAAACCGTGGGTCAGGGGTTCGAATCCCTTCAGGCGCGCCATAAAGCCACAAACAGGTAACCGGCGGGAGAACCGCCGGCCTACAGGTTGTCCGGCCTACAGATTGCAGGTCTGGTAAATACATGGTGGGTGTAGCTCAGGCGGCTAGAGCATCAGATTGTGGCTCTGAGGGTCGTGGGTTCAAGTCCCATCACCCACCCCATTCAAGATTATCTGAAGCAAGAAGCAAGAAGCATGATTGGCGGTACGAATTCGCAAAGCGAATTCCACTAGAAATTCTTGCCTCCTGCTTTATCTTTCTTGCATCCTGCTTCTTGCCTCCTGCATCCTGAATGGGGCGTAGCCAAACGGTAAGGCAGCGGACTTTGGATCCGCCATGTGTTGGTTCGAATCCAGCCGCCCCAGCCAAATGAAGATTAGTGACTGGTGAAGTCATCGTGCTAACGCATATTAGCAACTAGTCACGAAAATATGCGGGTGTGGCGGAACTGGCACACGCGCTGGACTTAGGATCCAGTGGGGAAACCCTTGGGAGTTCGAGTCTCCCCACCCGCACCAAGAATAATATAGGCGGAAGTAGCTCAGTGGTAGAGCATCGCCTTGCCAAGGCGAGGGTTGCGGGTTCCCCCCTACGGGGATTTCGGCTGCGACTCAAGAATCCCGTCTTCCGCTCCATTAGTCTCTACAGCCTCTTTAAGGCGTTATACTGTTGCAAGCGTTGCCTCGGCCTTCAGCCGAGCGGGTTCC
The DNA here is from genome assembly GCA_000987045.1 of Clostridiales bacterium PH28_bin88. Lineage (GTDB taxonomy): Bacteria > Bacillota > PH28-bin88 > PH28-bin88 > PH28-bin88 > PH28-bin88. The sequence continues at coordinate 127,220 of LAKY01000071.1, forward strand.
CCCCTTCGGGGGCTAGGGCCTTTGGCCCGATAGAATCCGGCCTTCCGCTCCATGTAAACATCAGCGTCTAAAAAGGCGCTTTTTGTTTTTCGAACACAACACGCGACTGTAATCCCACGAAAGATTTTCTTTTTGGAGGTGCGACATACCGTGCCTGTGGTCGAGCGGTTTTTCGTATTTTATATTTACAACATTGACGAATTAGGTTAAAATTTTGATCTTGGCAGGAAATAGAAAGCCAGAGGCGAATATCAACTAGGCAGAACCAAGCTCTGGGAATGGTTGACTAGCGCTGATTACCGCATGGACATACTATGGGTATGTGATTGTGCGGGACGTTAGGGCTGGCTCATACATAAAATACAAAAAGCGAAAGGACAGGGGGAGCATAAGTGAGGGCAAGCGTGGCAAAAATAGAGAAGAATCGTGTCCAATTGGAAATTGAAGTAGACGCGCCGGAACTGGACAAGGCGCTGGAACAGGCATACCGAAAACTCGTGAAGAAGTATACGGTGCCTGGTTTTCGGAAGGGGAAAGCTCCGCGACGCTTACTGGAAAACTATTTGGGGAAAGCTCCTTTCTATGATGAGGCCTTAGACCTTGTCGTACCGGAAGCGTATAAAGAGGCGGTGGAAGAAACTAAAATAGAGCCTATCGATAAACCGGACGTGGAATTGGTGCAGTTGGAGGAAGGTCAACCGCTGATATTCAAGGCGACGGTAGACGTCAAGCCGGCGGTAGAGTTAGGCGAATACAAGGAATTGGAACTCACAGCCAAGGAAGTCAATATTACTGAACAGGACATCAATAATTACATGGAGACCCTTCAGAAGCGTACTGCCCGGCTGGTAGCCGTAGAGGACGGAGTTGTTCAGGAGGGGGATACCGTCCAAATTGATTTTGAAGGGTTCATTGACGGGGAAGCGTTTCCTGGCGGAAAAGGAGAAAACTTTTCCCTGGAGATAGGTTCCGGAACCTTTATTCCCGGCTTTGAAGAGCAGTTGGTGGGGGCTCACGTCGATGAAGAGCGGGAGTTGCATGTCACCTTCCCTTCGGAGTACCATCAGGAGAACCTGGCCGGCAAAGAAGCAACCTTCAAGGTGAAGGTGCTGGGCATTAAGCGAATGGAATTCTCACCCATTGACGATGAATTTGCCAAAGACGTCAGTGAGTTTGATACCTTGGAGGAATTACGGCAGGACGTAGAGAATAAATTGAAACAAAAAGCAGAGGAAAACCGTAAGAGAGCCTTGAAAAACCAGGCGACCGCTAAAGCCACCGAAAATGCCTCGGTGGAGGTTCCCCCAGTGATGGTGGACCGCCGCATTGATTCAATGGTTAGGGGGCTGGAGCAGCGGTTGGCTTCCCAGGGGGTTGACTTTGAAAAATACCTGGAATATACTGGGACCACAATAGAAACCACCCGGGAAAATTTCCGAGCCCAGGCGGAATTTGACGTCAAGTCCGAACTCGTGCTGGAGGCGATTGCCAAGACCGAGGGATTAACGGTGGAGCAGGAAGAAATCGACCGCGAGATTGAACGCATGGCCCGGGCTTACGGCCAAAAACCTGAAGTGATGCAAAGCTTGATGAACGCCCAGGGTGGCACGGAATCCCTCAAGTACGATATCTTACTGGATAAGGCCGTAGAATTTTTGGTTGCCAATGCGGTGGTCACTGAGCCGGCGGAGCCTGTTTCCGCTGATCAGGGCAGCGTGCAGGAAATGGCAGCGGAGAATCAGTAGGATTTTGCGTGACATTTAGGCGCCAATAGCGTTAAAATATAATCGAGAGTGAGGTTGATGTCCTGTGTCAGTACTGGTTCCGATGGTAGTAGAACAAACCAACAGGGGAGAAAGGGCCTACGATATCTACTCGCGCCTGTTGAAGGACCGGATTATTTTTTTGGGTAGCGCCATCGATGACCATGTGGCGAACCTGGTCATCGCCCAGATGCTGTTCCTGGAAGCAGAGGATCCTGACAAGGATATCCATCTCTACATCAACAGCCCCGGGGGCTCTATTACTGCGGGCATGGCCATCTTTGATACCATGCAGTACCTGCGAGCCGATGTATCCACTATCTGCATCGGCCTGGCGGCCAGCATGGGCGCATTCCTCTTGGCGGCGGGGGCCAAAGGAAAGCGTTTTGCCTTACCCCACAGCGAGATCATGATCCACCAACCCATGGGGGGTACCCAGGGCCAGGCGGTAGATATCGAGATCCATACCAAGCGGATCTTGAAAATTCGTGACGAATTGAATGAGATCTTGGCGGAACGCACCGGCCAACCGCTGGACCGCATCCGCAAGGATACCGATCGTGACTACTTCATGAGCCCTGGCGAGGCCAAAGATTATGGCATAATCGACGAGGTGATGAAGAAGAAGCCCCTGCCTGGAAAATAGGAAGGCGAGGTGAGAGGATGTACAAGTATACCGACGATAAGGGGCAGCTCAAGTGTTCCTTTTGCGGTAAGCTTCAGGACCAGGTCAAAAAACTGGTGGCAGGTCCCGGAGTCTACATCTGCGATGAGTGCATTGAGTTGTGCAACGAGATTATTGAGGAAGAACTGAACGAAGACCTGGGCCTGGAGATGGGAGATATTCCAAAGCCCAAGGAGATCCGGGATATCTTGGACCAGTATGTTATCGGGCAGGACCTGGCCAAGAAATCTCTGTCCGTAGCGGTTTATAACCACTACAAACGGATCAACCTGGGCATGAAGTTCGACGATGTTGAACTCCAGAAATCCAACATCGTCATGCTCGGCCCGACTGGTAGCGGAAAAACGCTGCTAGCCCAGACCCTGGCCCGCATCCTCAACGTACCTTTTGCCATAGCCGATGCCACCTCCCTCACAGAGGCGGGCTATGTGGGTGAAGACGTGGAGAACATTCTCCTTAAACTCATCCAGGCAGCCGACTACGATGTGGAGAAGGCGGAGAAAGGGATTGTCTACATCGACGAGATCGATAAGATCGCTCGCAAGTCCGAGAATCCTTCGATCACGCGGGACGTTTCCGGAGAAGGTGTCCAGCAGGCCCTGTTAAAAATCCTGGAAGGGACCGTTGCCAGCGTTCCTCCCCAGGGAGGGAGGAAACACCCCCACCAGGAGTTCATCCAGCTGGATACCACCAACATCCTGTTTATCTGCGGGGGAGCCTTTGACGGAGTAGACAAGATCATACAGAACCGCATCGGGCAAAAGGCCATGGGCTTTGGAGCGGAGATCCAGGGCAAAAAGGATAAGCCGATTGGAGAGATATTGAAACACATCCTTCCAGTGGACCTGTTGAAATATGGCCTGATTCCGGAGTTTGTGGGCCGGTTGCCCATCATTGTCACCCTGGACGCCCTGGATGAAGAAGCCCTGATCCGGATCTTGACCGAACCCAAGAACGCTCTTGTGAAACAATACCAGAAGTTGTTTGAACTGGACGGTGTAAACTTGGAGTTCAAGGAGGAGGCGCTTGGGGCAGTGGCCAAAGAGGCCATCAAGCGCAACACCGGTGCGCGCGGTTTAAGGGCCATCCTGGAGGAAGTCATGCTGGAAGTCATGTACGATATTCCCTCCCGGTCTGATGTGGCCAAGTGCGTGATCACCAAAGAGGTAATCCTGCACCAGGAGGATCCCATCCTGGTAACTATGGACCGCAAGAAGAAAAAAGAAGAGTCAGCCTAACCGGTCCGAGGTCCGAGGTCGGAAGACAGAGGTCAGAAAGAAAAAGACCGGGGTATCAAATTAGTGAGAGTAACCGAAAGCGGGTATTGCGATGCCCGCTTTTGTTCTTTCATCGGCACAGTGGAAATTTTTCGGATAAAAACGCTTGCCGGGGAAATACTACAAAGACGAATGCGAGGGGTTTATGCGTGAACCCATAACCTGGTTTAAACCGATCGACGCGGAAGGAGTGCAGGGGAGTTGTACGACTTGAGCACGGGTTTCGGGGGCGTGCTGGGGTTTATCCAGATTTTCTTCGCCATCGTGATCGGCATGTACTTTTGGAACCTGCTCCGCAGCCAGCAGGGTAACAAGGTGGCGGTAGAAAAAGAGTCTAAAAAGGAGATGGAGAAGCTGGAGCGGATGCGCCAGATCTCCCTGACTGAACCCTTGTCGGAAAAGACCCGCCCTGCCAAATTTGAAGAGATCATCGGGCAGGAAGAGGGGCTGAAAGCCCTCAAGGCCGCTCTGTGCGGTCCCAACCCGCAGCACGTGATTGTTTACGGCCCGCCCGGGGTCGGTAAGACAGCAGCGGCGCGGCTGGTATTGGAAGAGGCTAAAAAGAACCCCTACTCTCCCTTTAAGGAAAGCGCTAAATTTGTAGAGGTGGACGGCGCCACCGCCAGGTTCGATGAAAGAGGAATTGCCGACCCACTGATTGGTTCGGTTCACGACCCTATCTATCAGGGCGCAGGTCCCCTGGGGATGGCTGGTGTTCCCCAGCCCAAACCGGGTGCAGTCACCAAGGCCCACGGGGGGATGCTGTTCATTGATGAGATCGGCGAACTGCACCCCATCCAGATCAACAAGCTGTTGAAAGTACTGGAAGACCGGAAAGTGATGCTGGAAAGCGCTTACTACAGTTCGGAGGATACCAACATACCCAGCCACATTCACGATATTTTCCAAAATGGATTACCGGCAGATTTCCGGTTAGTCGGGGCCACCACCCGAATGCCGGAGGATATTCCACCAGCTATCCGTTCCCGCTGCCTGGAAGTATTTTTCAGGGGCCTGACCCCGGATGAAATAGCTGTTATTGCCAGGAATGCCGCCGAAAAGATCAACTTTGCCATGGAGGAAGAGGCGGTGCAGGTGGTTGCCAAGTATGCGACCAACGGGCGGGAAGCGGTCAACATCGTCCAGATTGCTGCCGGGCTGGTAACCACCATGGGGGGGAACAAGATCCGGACAGAGGACATCGAGTGGGTAGTGAGCAGCGGGCAGTATTCGCCGCGGCCCGAGAAGAAGATCCCCCGGGAGCCTCAGGTTGGGGTGGTTAACGGGCTGGCTGTTTACGGACCCAACATGGGAATGCTGGTAGAGTTGGAAGCCAGCGTGATTCCGGCTGCCCAGGGAAAAGGCCAGGTGGTGGTGACCGGGGTTGTAGAGGAAGAGGAATTGGGTTCTTACGGCAAAAAAATGCGCCGGAAGAGCATGGCCAAGGGTTCTGTGGAGAATGTGCTTACGGTGCTCCGGCGATACCTGCACGTGGATCCCAGGGACTACGACATCCATGTGAATTTTCCCGGCGGAGGTCCCATTGATGGTCCCTCGGCGGGGGTAACTATCGCCACCGCTATCTATTCAGCTATTAAGGAGATACCGGTGGACAATACCGTGGCGATGACGGGTGAGGTGTCCATCCAGGGCACGGTTAAGCCCATCGGGGGAGTGGTAGCGAAGGTAGAGGCCGCCCGGCTGGCGGGGGTCAAGAAAGTATTGATTCCGAAAGACAACTGGCAGGAAATGTTTAAAGAGTTAAAAGACATCAAAGTGGTGGCGGTGGAACGCCTGGAGGAGGTCATCCGGCAGGCCCTGCTGCCGTCGGGAGCGGAATTCGGTCCGGAAATCCGTTCTCCCCAGGTAGAAGTTCTGGCTGCCTGCCCGGTATTTGTCCCCGGTTCCATGGTGAAAAGTTAAACTGTAAGCCTGTTTTTACCAACCCCTCGCACCATGTTGTCATGGTGCTTTTTATATGTTAGAATAGCATGTCTCCAACCGTGATGAAAACTGCTTTCAATAAGTGGGACCTTTCTTGTACCATCAGAAAGTACAACTTTCTGTGGCATCAGTACAACTAAGGCTTTCACCCGCGCCAAAGGCTTGGCTTGGCGCAAGCCAAGGTTTCTTTAGTTGCAGGGTAGCGCTTTTCATCGTAGAATGGGGATAAGACCACAGGCATATCTTGGCCGCAGGCAACAGAGAATAAGGGAGGTAGTATCACTGGGAGGTGTGGCAATGAAAGACACTAATAGGGCCGAACCTAACGGGAGGGAACTACCGTTATTACCCCTTAGGGGAGTACTGGTTTTTCCATATATGGTCATCCACCTGGATGTAGGCCGTGAAAGGTCGGTTAATGCCATCGATGAGGCCATGATCAGCAATCGCCGGATCTTTTTGGCCATGCAAAGAGAGGCTCAAACCGACGAACCCGAAGAAGCGGATATCTACCGTACCGGCACCGTGGCTGAAATAAAGCAGTTACTTAAGTTACCGGGCGGGACCATCCGGGTACTGGTGGAAGGGTTGCGGCGCGGGACCATTGAACGGTATGTGGCTCACGACCCGTTTATGCGAGTACTGGTGGAAGAGGAACCGGATCAGGTGGAAAAAACCACGGAAATTGAAGCCCTCATGCGGAGCCTGGTGGACGAGTTTGAGCATTATGTGAAGGTCAGCAAAAAGATCCCGCCGGAGACGGTGGTGTCGGTGGTCACACTGGAAGAACCGGGGCGGCTTGCTGACGTGATTGCTTCACACCTTTCGCTCAAACTAACCGACAGGCAGGCGGTGTTGGAAGCTATCGACGTCAAGGACCGGCTGGAGCTGTTGTGCCGGATTCTTGCCCAGGAAATGGAGATCCTTGAACTGGAACGCAAGATCAACATGCGGGTCAGAAAGCAGATGGAAAAGACCCAAAAAGAATATTACCTGCGGGAACAGCTCAAGGCCATCCAGAAAGAACTGGGTGAGAAGGACGAACGGTTGGCGGAGACAGAAGAGTTACGCCAGAAGATAGAAAAGGCCAAGATGCCCAAAGAGGTTAAGGAAAAGGCGCTGAAAGAGGTCGAGCGCCTGGAAAAGATGCCCCCCATGGTTGCCGAAGCTACGGTGGTCAGAAACTACCTGGACTGGCTGCTCGTTTTGCCCTGGAACAAACAAACCAAGGACCGCCTGGATATCAACGTGGCGGAACAGGTACTGGAAGAAGACCATTACGGGTTAAAAGAGGTTAAGGATCGCATTCTTGAATACCTGGCTATCCGGCAACTGGCCAAAAAGATGAAAGGCCCCATCCTTTGTTTTGTTGGACCGCCGGGGGTGGGTAAGACTTCTCTGGCCAAGTCTATCGCCAGAGCTCTGGAACGGAAGTTTATCCGTGTTTCACTGGGCGGCATGCGTGACGAGGCGGAGATCCGCGGTCACCGGCGTACCTACGTGGGAGCAATGCCGGGGCGGATTATCCAGGGCATGAAACAGGCAGGGACCAAGAACCCCGTGTTCTTGCTGGATGAAATCGACAAACTGGGAACTGACTTCCGCGGGGACCCTTCTTCCGCTCTGTTGGAGGTGTTGGACCCCGAACAAAACAATTCCTTCAGCGACCACTACATCGAGGCGCCCTTCGACTTGTCCCAGGTGATGTTTATCACGACCGCCAACGTTCAATACAGCATCCCGCGCCCCTTGCTGGACCGGATGGAAGTGATCTACATCTCCGGGTACACCGAGGAGGAGAAAGTCAAGATCGCGGAGCAGCACCTGTTGCCAAAGCAGGTGGCGGAGCACGGCCTTAAACCCGAGCAATTCCAGGCCTCTGAAAACGCCCTGCGGCGCATCATCCGGGAATACACCCGGGAGGCCGGGGTGCGGAACCTGGAAAGACAGATCGCCACGGTTTGCAGGAAAGCCGCTCGTGACATTGTGGCAGGGAAAACGGATGCGGTCAAACTAAGCGCCCAGAACATCGAGACCTATCTCGGGATACCCCGTTTCCGTTATGGTGTCGCGGAGAAGGCTAACGACGTGGGTGTGGTGACCGGCTTGGCCTGGACCGAGGTGGGCGGAGACGTCCTGAGCGTGGAAGCCACCATCCTCAAGGGGAAAGGCGGCCTGACCCTCACCGGCAAGCTGGGTGACGTGATGAAGGAATCCGCCTATGCAGGGTTCAGTTATATCAGGTCCAAGGTGAAAGAACTGGGTATCGCTGAGGACTTTCATGAGAAGAATGACCTGCACATCCATGTCCCTGAAGGGGCGATTCCCAAGGACGGCCCGTCCGCCGGTATTACCATGGCTACCGCAATGGCGTCGGCCTTAAGCCACCGCCAGGTGCGGCGGGATGTGGCGATGACCGGGGAGATCACCCTGCGGGGACGGGTGCTCCCGGTAGGAGGCATCAAAGAAAAGGTGCTGGCGGCCCACCGTGCCGGGATCAAGACGATTATCCTGCCCAAGGACAATGAAAAGAACCTGGAGGACGTGCCCCCGCACGTGAAGAAGAAACTTCGCTTCGTGCTGGTGGAGCACATGGATGAAGTGCTGCCTGTGGCACTGGAGTATCCGGAAGAAGAACGGGAAATTGTTGGAACCGTGGAGGGAGAAAGATGGGTTTCGGCCCCGCTGAGTTCGTAACCAGCGCCGTCAAACCGGGCCAGTACCCACAGGACGGCCTACCGGAGATTGCTCTGGTAGGCCGTTCCAATGTGGGCAAATCGTCCCTGATCAATACCGTCACGGGGCGGCGCGGCTTGGCCCGGATCAGTTCAAGCCCCGGACGTACCCAGACCATCAACTTTTTCCGGGTCGGTGGCGAGTGGTACCTGGTTGACCTGCCCGGGTATGGCTTTGCCAGGGTACCCCGGGAGGTGAAGGAAGCATGGGGAAGGATGATCGAACGTTATTTGGCTGGCCGGACTTTTTTGAGGGCGGTGGTGCAACTGGTAGACCTGCGGCACCCGCCAAGCGACCAGGACGTGGAAATGTACCGCTGGCTGGCCCACTTTCAGCTGCCGGTGATTGTGGTCGCCACCAAGGCCGACAAGGTGAGCAAGGGCCGCCAGCAGCATCACCTGCAAGTGGTGCGCCGTATCCTGGAACTGCCTTCCGGGGCACAGGTAGTCCCCTTTTCCGCTGTTACCGGGCAGGGGAAAGAAACATTGGCTGCGGCTATCAGGGAAGTGTTGGGTCTTCCCTTTTGATTTCGGACAGCAGGATCCCTGCCAGCATGAGGACCGCCCCCAACAGGTCCTGGCGACTGATCCGCTCCCCTAAAAGCCAGTACGCGCACAAGGCGGCAAACACGGGTTCCATGGCAAAGATCAAGGCGGTGTGGGTGGGGGTGGTAAATTTTTGCGCCCAGTTCTGAACCAGGAACGCCAGGGAGGTGGCTGGAATGGCCGTCACCAGCAAGGCTGCCCACACCGTTGTTGAAAACGAGGCTAACGGTGGTTCGGTAAGGGCGGCTGCTGCCGCACTGGCCAGGGACACCGTGCCGATCTGAACGGTTACCAGGAGGACGGTATGGTACCGGGGGCTGTACCGACCGACCAAAAAAATGTGCCCGGCGAAGGAAAAGGCGCAAAGCAATACAAGCAGGTCTCCCCTGTTGAAATCCAGTCCCGTTTCCAGGGTCAGCAAAGCCAGCCCCGCGGTGGCGCTGAATACCCCCAGGGTGACAAAACGGCTGGGCATGCGCCTCGAAAGGATTGCAACAAGAACCGGTACGAATACCACCGCCAGGCCGGTGATAAACCCGGCATTGGAGGCGGAAGTGTAGATTAGGCCAACGGTCTGAAAGGAATACCCGCCAAAAAGAAACAACCCCAGCAATACTCCCGCCCCTACCAAGTGTCTATCGAGCCGATTGAGACTGGAACGGCAGAAAGGAAGCATAAATAGGAAGGCTAAACCAAACCGTACGGCATTGAAACTGAACGGGGCAACTTCAGCCATTGCGTTTTTTACCGATACAAAAGTGAGCCCCCAGACGGCTGAGACCATCAGCAATAAAAAGTCCGCCAGCAGTTCTTTTCGAGGCACTTGATTCACTCCGTTCCGGGTTTCCCGACACAACCTATTTTTCCATATCCCTTTCCTACCGTCAAGGAGGACTGTAAACCCGCACCCCGGGTGTTCACGTGCGCGACCCGGTTCTATTTCTTCCTTCCGGGCGTATGTTGATGGGGAAGGAGGGGATGGGAATGAAGCTGTTTCGCCGGTTGAATTACCGGGCGTTGTTTAAGGGGGTACTGGCAGGAGTGTTGACGTGGGCGGCAGGGGTGGTTCCCGCGGCGGTATGGGTTTTGATCGATGACGCTCCCGCCACGGACGTTTCCCGCTACCTGGCGGTGCTGTTTTGGTTTGCGGTATTTGTCGCCGGTGTCCGAGCGGGGGAAAAGTCGAGAGCAGGTGGTGTCCACGGTGCCTGGGTGGGGATGCTGATGGGTCTCGGGGTGCTCCTGCTGCGGGGGGTACTGGCCCCTTCCTCGATGGACTTGTTATCGGTTTTGAGTTTCCAAGCCATGGCGATGTTAATTGGGACTGCAGGGGGTACATGCGGCCACAACCTGGCTCTGGCCGCCAGGAACCGTTCCGCCCGGGGCCAAGCCCGCCTGCCTAACACGCCTTAATCGAAAAAATAACGAGAAAGTTTCCGGAAAAAAAGGGAAAATTGCGGCTTTGCGCGAAGTGATCACAATTGGACCAAGCTTCTAGCAATATTTCTTGTTGGGGTGGTGTAAGGATTGAAGTTGGTAGACGAGGTGCTTGCGGGTAACCGGCGAGCCATCGCCAAGACCATTACCCTGGTAGAAAATGAAGCGCCGGAGAAAGAGGAGTTGCTGGGAGGTCTTTACGCCCATACCGGGAAGGCATACGTCATTGGCGTCACCGGGTCCCCCGGGGCGGGCAAGAGTTCACTGGTGGATAAATTGACGGGCGAGATCCGGAGAGAAGGGTTGTCGGTAGGCATCATAGCCGTGGATCCCACCAGCCCGTTCAGCGGAGGTGCGCTTTTAGGCGACCGTATCCGCATGCAGGAGCACGTGCTGGATGAGGGAGTATTCATCCGCAGTATGGGTACCAGGGGGAGCCTAGGAGGGCTATCCCGGGCTACCAAAGAGGTGATCAAGGTACTGGATGCTTCCGGTAAAGACGTGGTGCTGGTGGAGACCGTGGGTGTCGGGCAGTCGGAGCTGGACATCATGAACGCCGCGGATACCACTGTCGTTGTGCTGACACCGGGGGCAGGGGACGTTATTCAGACGCTGAAGGCAGGGATCATGGAGATTGCCGATGTGTTTGCGGTTAATAAGGCTGATATGGAGGGGGCCCAGAAGGTAGTTACAGAAGTTCAGACCATGCTGGACCTGGACCTAAAACGCCAGTGGCGGCCACCGGTGGTTTCTACCGTTTCTCTTACCGGGGAGGGTCTTGCCGACCTCTATGCTGCGGTTAAAAGGCACCGTGAATACCTGGGGGAAAATGGGAAACTGCAGATGGTGCGTGAACGGCGGACCAGGTCCGAGGTGATCGACATAGTGATGGAACACTTGAAACAGATGGTTATCCAGCAATTCAGGGCTTCCGCCCAGCTGGACGGGATTTTGGACCTGGTGGTGCGGCGGGAACTGGATCCCTACCGGGCTTCGATGCAGATAATCAAAGAATTTATTTCGGGTGACAAAGGGTAACCGAGCCTCTCCAGGTGATGCGGCAGCAATTCATATGATGTCGTCCTGCATCACCTGGTGTTGTGGTATTCATCAACTGCGCGGCATTATACGAAGCTTCTTGTGATGCAGAACAGCATCGCAAGAAGCTTTTCTCTTGGTCACGGGTGTATCCCGGCAGGCGTACTTCCGGTAAGGCCATTAAATCGGCCTGCGAATTTCCCCTGCTTTAAAGGGAATTCAGCCAGGCATAGCGTTCAGAAAAGGAAGATATTTAAGATAAAACAGAAAAGTGGCATGAAACTTGCAATTGGAAAAACAGAGCCGGGTATTCGTGTTAATTATGTAAAAGGAGGAGAAGAAAATGGGCAGTTATCGCAAGTACTGGGATGCGGAAATCGAGACCATGCCCAGGGAGGAATTGAAAAAGTACCAGCTAAAACTCTTACGGGAAGCCGTTGATTACTCGTACAACCGTTCGCCGTACTACCGGCGGGCCTTCGACATGCACAATGTCAAGCCGGAAGATTTAAAAAGCCTGGAGGATTTGAAAAGGTTTCCTACAATGAATAAAATTACGTTGAGGGAGCGGCAGCAGGCAGTCCCGGATTTTGGCGACATCACCTGTGTGCCTGAAGAGGAGATAGTTTATATGTCGGCCTCCAGCGGATCAACCGGCGTACCAACCGCTTCGCCGTTTACTTATCAAGACTTCGAGGACTTTCAGGACTTCGAGGCCCGCCTGTTCTGGTCGTCAGGGATGCGGCCCTCTGACAGGTATGTCCACGCATTGAACTTTACTCTATTTGTGGGAGGGCCAGACGTAATCGGGGCGCAGAAGGTGGGAGCGCTGTGCATTTGGGCGGGCACCGTGCCGTCGGAAAGGATGATCTCCATTCTCCAGACATGGAGGCCCACCATCACCTGGACCACTCCCTCGTATGCCTGGTACCTGGGTGAAACGGCCAAGGCCCAGGGGATTGACCCGGCAAAAGACCTGGCTATTAAAAAGATCTTTGTAGCCGGGGAACCGGGGGGATCTATCCCCGAGACGCGGGAGGCCATTGAGGCCCTGTGGGGGGCAGACCTGTACGATTATTACGGGCTGTCCGACATCTTTGGCGCCTGCGCAGGGATGTGTGAAGAAAAAGACGGGCTCCACTGGGCCGAGGACCATATTTTTACGGAGGTGATAGACCCGGAAACCGGAGAAGAGGTCGAGGAAGGCGCAAGAGGCGAACTGGTGTTGACCTCCATTAAAAAGAAAGCCCGGCCGCTAATCAGGTTCCGCACCGCCGACATAGTATCCTATACCACGGAAAAATGCCGTTGCGGGCGCACCCACATGCGGCTGCACGGTATCCACGGCAGGTTGGACGACATGCTGATTATCAAGGGAGTCAACGTATTCCCCAGTGACATTGAAGCGATTGTCAGGAAGAACCCTGACCTTACGGGGGAATACAGGATAATTGTCACCGAAGAGATGCATTTAGCGTCAATTACGGTAGAAGTTGAGCATGCTCCCCATGTACACGGAGACGTAAGTCGCTTGGGTGCTGAAGTCGAAAAGGAATGCCTGAAAATAGTCGGCATTAAACCGCGGGTGAAGGTGCTGGCGCCTAACACGCTCCCCAGGGCTACCCACAAGGCCAAACGGGTATTCGATGAAAGGAAGCCGGGTTAAAAAAGCTCCAAAACAAAAAGCACGGGCTCCCAGGGGCGCGCTAGAAATTTTAGGAGGAGGAACAGGGGATGGGACTTAAAACAAGGAACGACTACCTGAAATCATTGAGGGCCATGCGCCCCAACGTTTACAAATTTGGTCAATTGATCGAGGATGTGACCGTTCACCCGGCGACCAGGCGGGTGGTGGAAAGCCATGCCCGGGCTTTCGACGCCGCCTATGACCCCAAGTATTCCGATGTATTTACCACCAGATCCAGCTTTACCGGCGAAGAAATTCACCGTTTCAATTCCATGATGGCCAACCTGGACGATATCATGTACAACGCTAAATTTAAACGCGCCATGTACCGTTTAACGGGTACCTGCACCGGGGGGTTATGCGTCGGTTGGAATGCTCAAAACGTCCTGTGGAATGTTACTTACGAGATGGACCGCGAGTATGGCACCAGCTACCAGGAAAGGCTGAAGCAGTGGATTTTGACCGCCCAGAAAAAGGGGTTGGTGGTGGCGGGGGCACTGACCGACGCCAAGGGTGACCGTAGTCTCAAGCCTTCCCAGCAGCCTGACAGGGACAGCAATGTCCACATCAAGGAGGTGCGGGAGGACGGGATCGTAATCCGCGGGGCAAAGGCGATGATTGCCGGCGTTGCCGCCTCCAATGAGATCTTTATCCTCCCGGGGTCAGGCTATGGCGAAGCCGATCAGGATTTCGCGGTGGCGTGTGTTGTGCCCCGGGACGCCCAGGGACTTACCGTTGTGGAGACTCGCCGGCCAAGTGACGGCAGGGAACTTGAAGAAGGGTTCGACATAGTCGAGACGGGGATTACTCAAGCCTATTTAATCTTTGAAGATGTTTTCCTCCCCAACGAAAGAGTTTTCATGTGCAAGGAGTACAAGTATAGCGGCAAGATTATCGAGTACTTTACCGCCAATTACCGGGCTTGCATCGGCGCGTGTGTTGCCGGGCAGGGAGACGTGATGATCGGTGCGGCTGCCTTGATGGCCCGGGCCAATGGCCTCCCGGCCAAGACCTTTTCCGGCAAATTAGTGGAAATGGCGGTCAATAACGAAACCACGTACGGGGTAGGCATCGGGGCGATGGCCCTGGGCAAACAGCACCCGGCAGGGGCCTGGATCTCCGATTCCCTGATGGCTCATACCAATAAAGTGCACGTGGCTACTCTTCCGTATGAAACCAAACGCCTTTGCCAGGATATCGGCGGGGGTATCGCCGAGACCGGTTGCCTGCCCTCTTACCAGGACTTTACTAATCCCGAGTACGGCCACCTGGTTCAGAGGTGTGTCAAGGCCGGCCAGCATGTATCCGCCGAGACCAGGGCACGGGCGGCCCGGCTGGTAGAATGGCTTACGTTAGGGGCAGGAGTGCCGGGCTGCATGCACGGCGGCGGTTCTCCTGACGGGGCCAAGCTGGTAGTGAGGGTGCGCACCCCTGTGGAGGATTACGTGGAATATGCCAGGAAAGTAGCGGGCATTAATGAACCCGTACTTGATCCGGAAAAGAAATGATAACTGCAGCCTAACCGGTGGCCAGGTGAGAAATTCGCCCGGCTTACCGGAAAGAATAAATGGGCGATAGTGGAAGGGTAAATCAGGAAAAGTGAGGAGGTGGAGCGTTTTAAGGCGACCCAGCCAGCCAGGCAAATGAAACAGGAAAGCGATTACAGAAAGGGGGATCAACTTGGCGCTTTATTTTGGAAAACCGCGTTTGTCCGGTCCGGACCAAGAGCAACCCTATGCCTTAGGGGCTCTGAAACTACGTTTACCCTTTATCCACTACGGCATTGAATTTCCCGACTTGATTCAGGGAGCAATCTTATGTGTTGTACCTATGGGGGTTACCGCGATCTTTACCTCTTCCCTCGGCATTCCCTTTGAACTGGGCATCACCATGGTGATTCTCAACAATTTCCTGTACTTGCTGCACACCTCTTTTGGTGATCCGGCGGTAGCAGGTTGGATCACTCCGGGTATCCCGCTCTACGTGGCCTTTCTGGCAGGGTTTCCCCAAGGCCCTGAGAGAATCCAGGCCATGATCGCATTGCAAATGGTTGTTGGTTTGATATTCCTGCTAATGGGAGTCTTACGCCTGGCGGGAACCGCAGTTAACCGGGTGCCGACGTCGTTAAAAGGAGGTATTCTACTAGGCGCGGGTATTGCCTCCGTTATCAGTGAATTCGGCGCCAAGGGACGGGTTTCTCAGATGCCGGTCACTATTCTATTCGGGGCTGCCGTTTCCTTCTTCATGCTGTTCTCCAAAACCACCCAGCCCTTGCGCAAAAAGTACAGCTTCTTCCGCTACGTTGCCCAGTACGGTATTGCGGTTCCTTTTGTCATCTCCTATGCCCTGGGCATCATTATTAAAGAGGTCAAGATTCCGGAGATCTCCTGGGGGATGACCAACTTCCAGTTTGGTGAGGTGGTCAGGCAGTTTTCGGTATTCGGGGTTGGCTTCCCGCCGTTCCAGTTCTTTTTGGCGGCTGTTCCCATGGCGATTGCGGCGTACATTATCGCCTTCGGGGACGTGCTGGTCCTGTCCAGCCTTTTGAAAACCGCGGACGAGGCCCGGAGCGACGAAAAGGTGCTGTTCAACCCCAACCGCAACAGCGTTATCGTGTCCATTCGCAACCTGTTTGAATCCTTCTTCATGCCCTACCTGCCGCTGGCGGGTCCCCAGTGGACCGGGGGCCAGGCATTGGTGGTCAACCGGTACATCAACAGTACCCGTGAACAGGAAGACAGTTACTGGGGAGGCGCTACCTCCATCTTCTGGGGGATGAGCATTGCCCTTCTATTAGGACCGGTAGTAAGCCTGTTTAAGCCCGGTGTGGCGGTAGGGATGTCGCTAACTCTTTTAATTCAGGGCTATCTCTGTGCTTACCTGGCCATGGAAATGCTGGAGACTAATCTCCAGCGCGGGATTGCGGGGATCGTGGGAGCGGTGCTGGCTACCAAGGGCGCGGCCTGGGGGCTGGCCGTCGGTTTGGTCCTGTATTTTGTGCTTGAACACCAGTGGATCAAGCCCGAGGTTTCGTCAACGCAAAAGGTTTCAGCATAATAGGGGCCGGGGCAGCTTTTAAAAACGGTTCCGGAAGCAAAAGGGCAGGGCATCAACCAGAAAAGTTGTACCCTGCCTCTTTAATTCTAAATATTGAAAAATATGATATAATTATAAATAATTCAAGGCATATACAGTTATCAAATTGCCGGCAGCTAACAAACTGCCCGGATCATGAAGGGAAGGCGATGGGTTTTGCTGGTTAGTGACTTGATGAACCCCGACCCGGTTACGATCCTCGATACGACCAGCCTGCAGGAGGCCTTGCTGGTGCTGCGGGATAATCCAAACGGAAACGGTTTTATTCCTGTTGTCGACAGGGACGGGCAGATAGCAGCGGTGTTCGACCAATCCTGTGCAATTAACGCGCTGGCTCAGGAGGCTGACCGGCAAGGCCTGGTAATCCGTTGGTGCCGCAGAGACTTTCCCACTATCCCGGCATGGGCACCTTTAAGTCCCTCCGAGGTTACGCCTGATTACTTGCTGGTTGTTAACGAAAAAAGGCAACTGGTGGGAACCGTGAACGAGGCGGAAATCTGGTGGGGTTTGTGGCGTGAAGCCAGCCGGTTAATGGAAGAGAAGTCGAAGCCGAATGGAGGGGGGAAAGACTGGAGCCAGGCGGAAATGGAGGAAATAAGGCGGCTTAACCGGGAATTGGATAGCATCATCGAAGCCTCCTATGACGGGATATTTATTACCGACGGCCAGGGCCGGGTAATCAGGGTTAACAGTTCCTGGGAGCGTATTACCGGTGTTTCCAGGAAGTACGCGGTGGGAAAAACTGCCCAGTACATGGTGTCCAGAGGGCTGTATTCCCGTTCGGCGGCGGTCGCCGCCCTTAAGGAAAAAAAGAGGGTTACTACCATGCTTGAGATGACCCAGGGGAAAAAGAGGGGCCAAAAGATCATCGCGACGGGGACCCCAATTTGGGGTGAAGAGGGAGAAATAAAAATGGTGGTGGTGGATGTAAGGGATGTAACAGAACTTGTCAGCCTCAAGCAGCAGCTCGAAGAAACCCAGCGCTTGAACCAGCGTTACACCGCCCAGCTGGGGCAGATGCGGGCGCAGCAGGCAAGGTATGATGACATCGTGACCGGCAGTGGTATAATGAAGCGGGTGATGGAGATAACCGCCCAGGCGGCAAGGGTGGACTCCACCGTTCTCATCACGGGGGAATCAGGGGTGGGGAAGGAAGTGATCGCTCGAGCCATTCATCGATTAAGTCCCCGCTCTGAAGGCCCCATGATCACGATAAACTGTGGCGCCATTCCGGAAAACTTGCTGGAATCGGAATTGTTCGGTTACGAGGCGGGAGCATTTACGGGAGCCAATAAACAGGGTAAACCGGGGATGTTTGAACTGGCTGACAAGGGTACGCTCTTCCTGGACGAGGTGGGAGAACTGCCCATCAACCTGCAGGTAAAACTTCTAAGGGTATTACAAGACCATGAAGTGATGAGAGTCGGGGGCTTAAGCCCCATTGCCGTGGATACCCGCATTGTGGCGGCAACCAACAAGGACCTGTTGGAAATGGTAGGGCATGGGAAATTCCGTGAGGACCTGTTTTACCGGCTAAATGTTGTCTCTATTGAGGTACCTCCTTTGAGGGAGCGGCGGGAGGACATTCCCCCATTAGCCCTGCACTGTTTGGAAAAGGTGAACCGCAAATACGGGTTTCAGAAACGGCTGTCACCCGCGGTGATTGACCGCTTTTTGACTTACAGTTGGCCGGGTAATGTCCGGGAACTGGAGAATGTCATCGAGAGGATGGTGGTGATGGCCGGCGGGGAGGAGATACTGGCGGAGCACCTGCCGGCTTACCTGTCAGGCCGGAACGGCCCGGCGGACGGGAGGGTCGATGTGCATGGAATTATACCTTTAAAAACAGCCCTGGAGCAGGTGGAACGACAGTTGATCAGCGAGGCCTTGGAGATGTACGGAAGCACCCGGAAAGCCGCCAGGGTGCTGGAGGTAAACCAGTCGACGATTGTGCGCAAAGCCGGCAAATACCGGATTCTTTCCTCAGGGGGATTGGAAGGTTTATAAGTTTCTGGGTCTTCAATTATGAAGTTATGCTTTACCGTGACGATGATTCATGGTATATAAAGTGTAGTGGGGCCTGGCTTTAAAAATATTCTGCAAACACGGGGGGGGTAGACCATTGAACGAGCAATTGGTGCTTGAAGCCAGAAACAAGAGCGGTGATTATTTCAGGCAGGGGTATAACTGTGCCGAGTCCATTTTTCTTGCCTTCCGGGACCTGGTGATACCGGATGTAGACCCGGCCCTGGTGAGGATGATGACGGGGTTTGGCGGCGGTTTGGGGCATTCCGGGTGTATGTGTGGCGCGCTCACCGGGGCAGCGGTGGTGCTGGGCGCCCTCCGGGGCCGCGTCAGTGCGGATGAGGACAGGGAGGTGGCCTACGGGCTGACCAGCGGCTTCCATGACCGGTTTGAGGCCCAGTTCGGTTCCACCTGCTGCAGGGCGATCAACCCTTACACCTTCGACACGCCGGAGCACCTGAAAAACTGCCTGAAGGTCACCGGCAATACCGGTAAGATGCTGATGGAGTACATACAGTCTCAGGGGTTAGTGCCCGATCAGGAATAGCGGATGCAAAACCCACCTGGCTTGTGCCGGGTTTTTCTTTATACCATCAGAAAGTATAACTTTCTGTGGCATAGTGCAACTAAGGCTTCCGCCTGCGCCTGAAGGCTTGGCGCAAGCCAAGTTTCTTTATTTGTTATTTGTCTGATCCACCAGGAAGCAGATTGGAAGGAAGATGGTAGGTAGGAAGCAAGAGATGAGAAGGCAGCTTGACAATAGGGGCTTTGATGGGTAATATGTTAGTATGTCAAGTACAAGGTATTGTAAAGGCAAAGAAGGGGAGGAGTAACCTGCCGGTTCCCCTCAGAGAGGGAGACCCTTTGGGTGGAAGGTCTTCCGGGAAGGCTGCGGGAGAAAGTCGCCCTGGAGCTGTCGCTTCGATGGTCTGGGCTTAAGACCGGAGGGGTGACCGGGCATGCCCGTTACAGCAGCGAGAGTACGGTATTCAACAGGTTTGAGTACCGGAGTAAGGTGGTACCACGGAAGTTGACTCCTTTCGTCCTTATGGACACGGGGAGTTTTTTTAGTTTATTCACGCCACTAATGGATTGGAGGTTGCATCATGTCAGACAAGGCCAACACAATTCCCACCACGTACGACCCCAGACAGGTAGAAAATAAGTGGTACGATTACTGGGAAGAAAAAGGATATTTCCACCAGGCTGTCCGTCCCGGCGAGGAACCTTTCAGTATCGTGATGCCCCCGCCCAATGTTACCGGTTCCCTGCACATGGGGCATGCCATGGACAACACCCTGCAGGATATCCTGACCCGCTGGCGCCGCATGCAGGGGTACAATACCCTGTGGCTGCCGGGCACGGACCATGCCGGGATTGCCACCCAGGCCAAGGTGGAGGAACACCTGGCCAAGGAGGGCGTTTCCAAGGATGACCTCGGCCGTGAAAGGTTTTTAGATAAGGTATGGGAGTGGAAGGAACACTACCACGGCCGGATCACCTCCCAGTTGCGCCGCCTGGGGGCCTCCTGCGACTGGCAGCGGGAGCGGTTCACCATGGACGAGGGGTGTTCCCGGGCTGTGCGGGAAGTATTTGTCAAGCTGTACGAACGGGGACTCATTTACCGGGACAACTACATCATCAACTGGTGCCCCAAGTGCCAGACCACCATATCCGACATCGAAGTGGAGCACGAGGAGCAGGCCGGCCGCTTGTATCACCTGAAGTACCCGCTTAAGGACGGGAACGGTTTCGTGACCGTGGCGACCACCCGCCCCGAGACCATGCTGGGGGATACGGCGGTGGCGGTACACCCGGAAGACGAGCGCTACCGGGATATGATCGGGAAAACCGTGATCCTTCCCCTCATGGGGCGCGAGATCCCGGTCATTGCCGACGACTATGTAGACCCTTCTTTCGGCACCGGGGCGGTGAAGATCACCCCCGGCCACGACCCCAACGACTTTGAGATGGGCCGGCGGCATGGGCTGTCCCAGGTGGTCGTCATCGACAAGGACGGCCGCATGACCGCGGAGGCGGGTGCGTACGCCGGGCTGGACCGTTATGAGGCCAGGGAAAGGGTGCTGGCTGACCTTAAGGCCCGGGGACTTTTGATGCTCACAGAGGAAATCCAGCACGCGGTGGGTCACTGCTACCGGTGCGAGACGGTCATCGAACCCCTGATCTCCAAGCAGTGGTTTGTCCGCATGAAGCCGCTGGCCGAACCGGCCATGCAGGCGGCTATCGACGGGCGGACCCGGTTCGTACCCGAGAGATTTACCAAGGTATACCTGGGCTGGCTGGAGAATATCCGTGACTGGTGCATTTCCCGCCAGCTCTGGTGGGGTCACCGGATCCCGGTATGGTACTGCCAGAGCTGCGGGCAGGAGATCTGTGCCACTGAGGATCCCGCTGCATGCACCCATTGCGGTGGCGGCAGCCTGGAACAGGATCCCGACGTACTGGACACCTGGTTCAGCTCCGGTTTATGGCCTTTCTCCACCATGGGGTGGCCGGAGGAAACCGGGGACCTGCGGCATTTTTACCCCACATCCGTACTGGTTACCGGCAGGGATATCATTTTCTTCTGGGTGGCCCGGATGATGTTCCTGGGGATTGCCTTCATGGATGAGGTGCCCTTCCGTGACGTGTTTATTCACGGTCTGGTGCTGGACGCCCAGGGGCGCAAGATGTCCAAGTCCCTGGGGAACGGAGTGGATCCTATTGAGGTGATTGACCAGTTCGGGGCGGATACCTTGCGCTTCATGCTGATTACCGGGAACACCCCCGGCAATGACCTGCGTTTCCAGGTAGAGCGGCTGGAGGGTACCCGCAACTTTGCCAATAAGATCTGGAACGCTTCCCGGTTCGTTTTGCTGAACCTGGAGGACTTTGACCCGGCGGGCCTGGTGCCGGAACTGACCCTGGCCGACCGGTGGATCATGAGCCGGTACAACACCGTGGTGGGTGAAGTGACCAGCCTCCTGGAGCGTTATGAGCTGGGAGAGGCCGCCCGGGTGCTGTACGACTTTATCTGGAGCGAGTTCTGCGACTGGTACATCGAGCTGGCCAAACCCCGGCTGTACGGACGCGAAACGGAGGCCAGCCTCCGGACCGCCCAGTACGTCCTGAGCTTTGTCCTTACCCGTACCATGGAGATGTTGCATCCCTTCATGCCGTTTATCACCGAGGAAATCTGGCAGCACCTGCCGCATCAAGGTGAGACCGTGATGACCGCGTCCTGGCCGAAGGCACAGGCGGACCTGGAGGACCTTGAGGCGGAGCGGGAAATGCAGTTGACGATGGACGTCATCCGGGCTATCCGGAATATCCGTGCTGAGGCCAACGTGGCCCCCGGTAAGAAGGCGCACGCCTTGCTGGTGGCAACCGATGCGGGTCCCCGGACCATCCTGGAAAAGAGTTTGCCTTATATCCGGCAGCTGGCAACGGCGGAACCGGTAGAGGTGCTGGCGGGGCTGGCGGAAAAACCGCGCCAGGCCGCGGTGGCGGTGGTCGGTGGGGTGGAGGTTTACGTCCCCCTGGCCGGGCTGATTGACCTGGAGAAGGAAATCAACCGGCTGGAAAAGGAACTGGACGAAGTGCAAAAGGAACTGGCCCGGGTGGAGGGGAAACTCTCTAACCAGGGATTTCTGGCCAAAGCCCCTGCCGGTGTGGTGAAGAAGGAGCGCGCCAAGCAGCAGGAGTTTCACGCGAAAAAAGAGGCTATCCAGAACAGGCTGGCAAGGCTAAGAACCAGGGGCGATTAGTGATGGTGCAAAACCTGGAGGAAGCACTGGAGGTTGTTTACGGGCCATACAACAGAGCCAGGCCGTTTATCCGATTTGGGGACGGGGACGCTGTGGTCCGGCGCCCCGAATTGACCCGGAGACTGTTGGACCTGGCAGGCCAACCCGACCGGGGCCAACCCGTGGTGCTGGTCACCGGAAGTAAAGGTAAGGGGTCGGTATCACGTCTCATAGCGGCTCTGTTGGAAGAACACGGTTTAAGAATCGGGCTCTTTACCAGTCCGCACCTGGTCGAGTTTACCGAACGTATCCGGGTAAACGGCAAGGCCGTCAGTGAAGGGCGCTTGCTGCGCTATCTGAACGAAATCCTGCCCCGGATCGAACAAGTGCAGTCCGGTTTAACCCCTGAGGCTTACCTCGGGCCGGTCGGCATATCGCTGGCCCTGGCTATGCTGGTGTTCCGGGATGAAAAGACAGATCTGAACGTGATCGAGTGCGGCCGGGGCGGCACCTACGATGACGCAAATGTCCTGGACCACAAGTGGGCCGTCATCACTCCTGTAATGGATGAACACCTGCTTTCTTTGGGCCCGACAATTGTGCATGTGGCGGAACACAAGGCGGGGATCATTAAGGCGGGTCAACGCGCGGCATTTTCCGCGAAACAGAATGACCCGGTGATGGAGGTGCTGCAAAAGCGCGCATCGGACTGCGGGGTGAGACTGCACACGGCGGGAACCGGTTTCGGCGCAAGGGATGTCAGTCTTACCCGTTACGGTACAAAGGCCAGAGTGTTTACCCGGAATAAAGATTACGGCGCAATTACCCTACCGCTCCTGGGTACCTTCCAGGCTGATAACGCCTCGCTGGCAATAGCCGTTGCGGAAGAGATCTGCTCCGGCAACCTCGGAACCGAAAAAGTACGGCAGGCCTTAGCCGGTGTCAGGTGGCCGGGGCGCTGCGAGATCATGGCCCAACGCCCCACTGTACTGGTGGACGGCACCATCAACAGGGCATCGGCAAAATACCTGGTTGAAATAATCGGGGGGCTTGGTCTTAAGCCGGTGATTTCCGTTGTCGGCATTACCGCGGAGAAAGATTACCGCGGGGTGCTGGCTGCCTTGGGGCCTATTTCGGAGGTCGTCATTTTAACCAGGGCGCCGGGCGCACAACATCCCTTCCCCGATGACGGGGCGGAGGTTGCCGGCGCATATTGCTCCCGGGTTCTGAGCACCCCTTCGCTGGAGGACGCCGTCCGGGAAGCCAAGTTGATGGCGGGTCCGGAGGGGTTGGTGTGTGTTGCGGGGACCCAGCACATTATTGGACAGGCCCAGAAAATCTGGGGACGTAATTTACAGGACTTAAGGAACCTGTAGGGATTGGTGCCGGGCATCCGGATGGGAGGATCAAGTTTTGACCTACGACGAGGCTATCGATTTTCTTAAAGGTCTGGCCAAATTCGGGTTTCGTTTCGGATTGGACCGGATCATCCGTCTCCTGGATATGCTGGGGAATCCCCAATGCAAGTTGAAGGTGATCCACGTGGGGGGGACCAACGGCAAGGGATCAACCAGTGCCATGATTGCCGGCATTTTGCAGTCGGCGGGTTACCGGGTAGGCTTATTCACCTCTCCTCACCTGCACAGCTATACTGAGCGCACCAGGGTAAACGGGGAGGACATTCCGGAAGAGAAAATGGCTGAGCTGATTACCCGCTTAAAGCCTTTGCTGGAGCGGATGGTGGCGGAGGGGCATGAACACCCCACGGAATTTGAGGTTAACACAGCCCTTTCCCTCCTCTATTTCTACGAAGAGCGGGTGGACGTGGTGGTGCTGGAGGTAGGCCTGGGCGGGGCGATTGACTCTACCAATGTAATTGCCGACCCCCTGGTAGCCGTAATCACCAATGTGGGTATGGACCACATGGATTACCTGGGCAACACCATCGAGGAGATCGCCAAGGTCAAGGCCGGGATCATCAAGCCTCGCGGTTTGGTGGTTACGGCATCGGACCGGGAGGAAGCGCTGGCTGTAATCGAAGATACCTGCCGGGAGCAGCAGGCCGAACTTTTTCGGGTAGGCAGGGATATCACCTGGACGGAAGGGGAGGCTAACAGGCAAGGCATCCGCTTTTCCCTGAGCGGGCTGAACGGCCACTACCCCGAGCTTTACCTTCCCTTACTCGGCAGGCACCAGGTGGTCAACGCCGCTACCGCTGTGCTGGCTGTAGAGGTCCTGGAACAACGGGGAATTGCGGTTTCCCAAGAATCCATCCGGATAGGACTGGCCCGGACCGTATGGCCCGCCCGCCTGGAGGTGGCGCAAAACGACCCTACCGTCCTCCTAGATGTGGCCCACAATTACGACGGGGCTGTCAGCCTGCGACGGGCGTTAGAAGAGTTTTTCAGGTACCGCCGCCTGATCCTGGTAATCGGCATGCTGGGTGACAAAGAACGGGAAAAGGTGATGGGAGTCCTGTCCCCTGTGGCCCATACCGTGGTGGTCACCAGGCCCCTGAGCCCGCGGGCGGGAGACTGGCGGGAGCTGGCCCGTCTGGCCGAGCGGCATGCCCCGGAGGTTTACGTAATGGAAGACGTGCGCCAGGCCGTGTCTTTGGCTTTGAGTTTCGCGCTTCCTGAAGACCTGGTGTGTGTCACCGGATCGTTCTATACGGTGGCAGAGGCACGCAAATGGTTACAGGGATAAAATTTTTGGAAATACTCCCGGGTGAAAAGGATTTTCCTTAAAAATAGCTAATTAAAGTACATGTCCGTTAAAGATAGTTACGATATGCGGGATTCCCGCAGGAACATGCCAATTTTAACTTGTCATAGGGGGAAAAACAAGTGTTTAAAACGCTAAAAATACCGGAAGCCACCATCATTCGCCTCTCGGTTTACTCGCGTTTCTTGACCCAGGTAGATCGCCGGGGAGTGGTCACTATCTCCTCCGGTGAAATCGCCGAAGGTGTAGGGGTTAGCCCGGCCCAGGTGCGAAAAGACCTGGCCTACTTTGGAGAATTCGGTACCCGGGGGGTAGGTTACAACGTCAAAGACCTGCACCGGCACATTATGAAGATCCTGGGGTTGAATAATTCCTGGCCAGTGATCATGGTAGGGGCCGGTAACCTGGGGACCGCCCTCTGCATGTACGGTGGGTTCAGGGAACGGGGTTTCCGGGTCGTAGGCATTTTCGACAGCGATCCCCACAAGATCGGTTATAAGTTAAACGGGATCGAGATTTACCCGTTAAACGAGATGGTAGAAGTGGTAAACCAGACGGGTGCGGCGATCGGCATTATCGCCGTTCCGGCGGATGGCGCGCAGGAAGTGGCCAACCTGCTGGTCGAAGCGGGTGTGAAGGCTATCCTTAACTTTGCTCCACGGGTATTATCTGTACCTGAAGAGATCGAGTTGAGAAATGTGGACCTTTCGGTTAACCTGGAAATCCTGACGTTTAATTTAGGATTCCGCCGTAGCCGGGACTAACCCCGTTTCCAACTTGAGTTTGCATAAAGGTAACGTCTTGTGCCCAGACGTTACCTTTTTTCTGGAAGCGCTGTGATCAGTCGTCGGTCGTCAGGGAGCAGGCAGCGGGATATAGTACCACTTCTGGTTCTCTCCCGACTCCCGCTGACCGACGGCTGACGACCAAATTATGGGAGGGAAACTGGTTGAGACTGATTTTGGCTTCCGCTTCCCCCCGGCGGGAAGAACTGCTGCGGCAGGTGGGCCTGGAGTGCGAGGTAATTCCCAGCGGGATTTCCGAGGACATCACCCCGGCTGCGCCGCACGACTATGAGTTCCTGGTCCGGGAATTGGCCCTGGGAAAGGCGAGGTGGGTGGCCCGCGGCATAGATAACGGGCTGGTGATTGGCGCGGATACGGTAGTGGTTCTCGGACATCGCATCCTGGGAAAGCCGGGCTCGCCGGAAGAAGCCGGGAATATGTTGCGAGAGTTAAGCGGTAAGCCTCACCAGGTCCTGACAGGAATTGCGGTGGTGAAAGCGGGGTCAAATGTGTACCGTACCGATTGTGAGGTCACCCGGGTTTATTTCCGGCGGCTGGAGGAACGGGAAATCGAGGCTTATGTGGAAAGCGGCGAGCCAATGGACAAGGCCGGCGCATACGGTATCCAGGGGTTGGGAGCGGTCCTGGTGGAGCGTATAGAGGGGTGCTACTTTAATGTGGTCGGTTTGCCCCTTGCCAGGCTGACACAAGTGCTGCGAGGCTTCGGGGTAAATGTGCTGGGAGGGGGAGACTGATGGCCCGGGAAATTAAAGAAACAGCGCCGGTGGAGTACCGTTTGACTATAAAGGACATGCCCCAGGAGATACGGCCGCGAGAGAGAATGCTGGCGTCGGGGGTTCAGGCCCTGTCCAATACGGAACTCCTGGCTATCCTGCTGCGTACCGGTAATCCCGGCGAAACAGCACTGGGCGTTGCGGCGCGTATCCTGTCCGGCCCTGGCGGCCTGCGCTATTTAGCGGAAGCCACCCTTGACGACTTGAAGGGTGTGAAGGGTGTGGGGCTGGCCAAAGCCGCCCAGGTCAAGGCTGCCGTTGAACTCGGCAGGCGTGTTGCCGCTGCCCGGGGTGAGGAGAGACCCGTGATTAAATCACCGTCTGACGTGGCCAACCTGGTGATGGAGGAGATGCGCTATCTCGACCGGGAGCATTTCCGGGCCCTGTCTCTCAACAATAAAAACCGCGTCCTGGCTGTGGATTCAATTTCCGTGGGGGGTCTCAGTTCGTCTCTTGTTCACCCGCGGGAGGTATTCAAGAATTCCATTAAACGCAGTGCTGCCGCAGTGGTGCTGGTACACAACCATCCCAGCGGGGATCCGTCCCCCAGCCGTGAGGACGTGGAGGTAACCGTGAGGCTTATGGAAGCGGGGAAAATTCTTGGCATCGAGGTGTTGGACCACGTGGTAATCGGCGACAACCGTTACACCAGCCTGAAAGAAAAGGGGATGTTTTGACGGGCCACTAGTCTGTTCTAACATAGACAGATCTTTCCCTTGCTACTGTCCGGAGAAACATAATATAATTGACATTGAAACCGCACTAATTGTCATCGTCTGACGTTACAGCATGATTTGCGGGGAAGGAGTGGGCACTAAATGCTTTTTGCGCGAGATTTAGGGATAGACCTGGGTACGGCAAATACCCTGGTGCACGCCAGGGGGAAAGGCATCGTGCTGCAGGAACCGTCGGTGGTAGCCATACAGAAGGATACCAGTACTGTACTGGCGGTGGGTGAAGAGGCCAAACAGATGATCGGCCGTACGCCGGGTAACATTGTGGCGATCAGGCCAATGAAGGACGGGGTTATTGCCGATTTCGACGTAACCCAGAGTATGCTCCGCTATTTCATTTCCAAAGCCGGTAAAAGGGGAATTTTTGTCCGGCCGCGGGTGGTGGTCGGGGTACCTTCCGGGGTGACCGCGGTAGAGGAACGGGCAGTCCGGGAGGCTGCTCTGCAGGCGGGAGCTAAGGAGTGCTACCTGATCGAAGAACCCATGGCTGCCGCTATCGGTGCTGGACTGCCGGTCCATGAACCCACCGGTAATATGATTGTGGATATCGGCGGTGGTACTACCGAGGTCGCGATAATCTCCCTGGGGGGGATTGTCACCAGCAAATCCATTCGCGTTGGCGGTGACGAGATGGACGACGCCATTGTCGCCCATGTCAAACGCGGCTACAACCTGATGATCGGGGAACGGACCGCCGAAGACATCAAGATGCAAATCGGTTCAGCCTGCTTCACTGGTAGCGAAGGCAAGACACGCCAGCAACTGACTTATGACGTCCGGGGACGGGACCTGGTGAGCGGCCTGCCCAAAACCGTCCAGATAAGTGCGGTGGAAGTGCAACAGGCCCTTGCCGAACCGGTGGCGGCTATTATGGACGCCATCAAGGTATGCCTGGAGAAAACCCCACCCGAACTGGCCGCGGATATCATGGACCGGGGAATTATGATGGCCGGGGGCGGTTCGATGCTGTGGGGATTGGACCGGCTGGTGAGCCAAGAAACCGGGATGCCCGTGCACATGGCGGAGGATCCCTTGTCAGCGGTGGCGGTAGGGACCGGCAAGGTCCTGGAAAACATTGACGTTTTGAAGCGAGTGCTACTTCCCTCCCGAAAAGTGGGGTAGAACTAAGGGTGTGGTTTAGTTGAGCCGGCACACATTTCCGAAAATACTGCTGGCACTGCTCCTTGTCTTGGGTTTGGCCACAGGCTTGATGCGTTATACCGCACCCGGCCGGCCGGCTTTAAGCCGTGTGGAGGTTTTGGTGCGAGATACCTTAGCCCCGCTGCAAGGCGGGGTTACCCTCATTACTCGAAGAGCATCAGGGCTTATCGATAGCTGGGCTTCCTACCAGTCCATGCAACAGGAACTGGAAGCCAAGCGCCTGCAGGTGGACGAGTTGATTGCTGAGAATAGTCGTCTGCAGGAATATCGCCTGGAGAATGCCCGGTTAAAAAAGCTTCTCCGCTTCGTGGAACGTTCCGAAGGCATGTCAACCCTGCTGCCGGCCCAGGTTATCGGTCGGGACCCGGACAACTGGTACCACACCCTGATTATCAACGTGGGAAAGGCTGAAGGGATTACGCCGGACATGGCGGTAATCACGCACCAGGGCTTGGTGGGGCGTGTGGTGGCGGTTACCACCCATACCTCCGAAGTGCTTACTATCATGGACCAGGACGGAGCTGTGGGCGCCCTGGTACAGGATTCGCGTTTCCCGGGGGTGGTCGAGGGACTGCCGGGGGGCAATGGTCTCCAAATGATTCACCTCCCCCATGACGCACCGGTCCAAAAAAACCAAGTGATTATCACGTCCGGCTTGGGGGGGCTTTTCCCCAAAGGACTCAGGATTGGCTACGTGACCGATGTGCTTCTCGATCCCAGTGCGCTGATTAAAAAAGCAATGGTCAAACCTTTTGTGGACTTCGACCGCCTGGAAGAAGTGCTGGTTATTCTGGACAAGGGTGAGGAGGAATAAACCTTGCAGGTATTGGTCTGGGCCGCTGTGCTGGTAAGTTCCTTACTCATGGAATCCACGTTGCTGGACAGGATGAAGTTGATGGGGGTAAAGCCTGATCTACTGCTGGTGGCGGTTGTGTTGTTTGCCCTTGCCCGGGGCGCGAGACCCGCCGCTCGTTTGGGATTTGTTTTCGGCCTGTCGGAGGACCTGCTGATCGGAAAGTATATTGGTTTGAATGCCCTGAGTAAAGCCTCTATCGGCTACCTGGTCGGTTTGGGAGAAAACCGGTTATACAAGGACAACCCGCTTATTCCGGTAGCGGGATTGTTTACCGGGACCATCGTTTACGAGGTGATCTACCTGGTCCTGGGTGGGTTGGGAGGCATGCACACAGAACCCGAGGGTTTCTTGAGGGTGGTTTTACCGGCTGCCATGTACAATAGCCTCGTGGCTCTCATCTTATACCCCCGTTTTCGTAGGCAGGTAAGCGGAGCGTGGTTGAGGGTGCCGGGGAACCCAGACCCCAGGCGCCTGCGTCGATAAACAAGAAGCCGGTGGCAAGATGCAAGAGGCAAGATTGGTTGTTGGAATTGGCCGAGCCAATTCCCTAATCTATTCCTGCTTCCTGCTTCCTGCCTCTTGCCTCCTGTTTCTGACAGCGCTTCAATTACTCTTGGGCATTAGATAATGCCAGGTCAAGTTGTTTCGGTTCTTCAGGGAGATGGAGTGAGGCAAAATGGAGAAAGCGGCTGAACAAAAGAAACGGTTGGAAAAGAAGTTGGGTATTTACCTCGTAATTGTGACAGCCATCATCATCAGCCTGCTGTCTCGCCTGTTTTACCTGCAGGTGGTAAGCGCCGCCGAGTTTCAATCTCAGTCCAAGAAAAACCGGATTCGTGAGGTCACCATGGAAGCCAGGCGAGGAGACATCATGGACCGGAAGGGGCAGGTGCTGGCTACCAGCAAACCGGTTTTTACCATCTCGATCAGTAACGTTGGACTGAAAGACCAGGACGAAGTGATCCAGCGACTGGTCGAGGTGCTGGCTGATCCCGAAATTACGGCGGAAGTAATCAAAGAGAAGATGAAACTCAACCCTCGCCGCTACGTGCCTGTAGAAATAAAAAGTCTTCCGTGGAGTGAAGAGGCGATGGTGCTGGTTTCCCGCATCCAGGAACACCGGAGGGAGTTGCCCGGAGTATTGATCCAGGAATCTCCCATGAGGTATTACCCCAACGATAATTTAGCCGGTCACCTGCTGGGGTTTGTAGGCCAAATCACCGAAAGGGAATTAGAGCAGTACAGCCAATATGGTTACCTGCTTACTGACAAGATTGGCAAAACCGGGGTTGAACGTTCTTTTGAACTTTCGTTTAAGGATGAAAAAGAGAACGGCCTGCGAGGTCAGAAAGGGTTTGCCCAGGTGGAGGTGAATGCTAAAAACCGCCTTGTTGGTGAGCTTGCGACGATACCTCCCCTGCCGGGTAATAATGTGGTGCTCACCCTGGACGCAGACCTGCAAAGGACCATGGATGCCGCCATGGACCAGGTGATTGCCGAGGTTAAGAAAACCAACCCCAAGGCCGGCGCCGGCGCCGGCGTAGTGCTGGACGTACGCACGGGAGCCATCCTGGCTATGGTCAGCAAACCTGACCTCAACCCTAATGATTTCGTGGACGGGTCTTTTAGGAGTAAAGCTGATTACTATAACGATGATCAACTAAATCCCAGCCTCAACCGGGCGATTCAGGGGGTGTACCCCCCGGGTTCCACTTTCAAGATGATTACGGGGATGGCCGCGCTGGAATCCGGCAGGATTAAACCTACCGACACCATCACTTGTACTGGGAAGTATTGGAAACCCGGTGGGATTGTTTGTACCAAAGCTCACGGCACTGTCGATTTTTTCCGGGCGGTTGCCGTGTCCTGTAACACCTACTTCCAGTGGGCGGGAGAAATGGTGGGGATCGACAATATTACCAAAGTGGCCCGGGAGTTTGGCCTCGGGGAAAAAACCGGCCTGAGTGACCTGGGCGGCGAGGCAGAGGGCGTGGTTCCCTCGCGGGAGCGGAAGCAACAAATTGGTGAAATCCTGGTAAACCGGCAGTATGAAGCCAAGTGGGTGGAACTGGAATCCCGTTATGCCGAACTGGTCACCAAAGCCGCTACCGAGCAGGAAAAGGCGGCTTTGAGCAAAAAAAAGGAACAGGAACGGCGCCTGCTGGAGGCCCGCTATAAGATTGATCTGGATTGGGCGACGAACTGGAAACCTTATGAAACCTACAACACGTCTATCGGGCAAGGAGACAACAACTACACCATCCTGCAATTGGCCAATTATGTAGCCACCATCGCCAACGGAGGAACCCGTTACCGGCCGTACCTGGTGGGCAGGATTGTTTCCCCTGACGGGCGGGTGCTTCGTGAGTTCCAGCCCGAGGTGGTGACAAAGGTATCGGTATCCCCTGAAACCATCGCCTACGCCCGTCGAGGTATGCGGGCGGTAACCGAACCGGGAGGCACCGCTGTCTCACCCTTTAGGCACTTTCCCTCGACTATCCCGGTGGCGGCAAAAACCGGTACCGCCCAGACCGGGAGAAAGGGAGACGACAAAAACAAGGACTTTTTCGGGTTGTTTGTGGCTTTTGCCCCTGCCGACAACCCACAGATTGCCTTTGCCGGGGTGATCGAATACGCCCAGAGCGGTGGCGGTTCGGCCGGTAAAGTAGCCCAGGCGGTGTTCGAGCAGTACTTTGGCCTCGAGCCTAAACCCCTCTACGGGACAGGATCTGCCACGCCTGCCGCCAATGCCCCGGAAGTCCCCGCTTCCCAACCAAGCTCCGGCGGTCTTCCGGGACAAGCAAACAGACCACCTGCACCGCCCCCGACCGCAGGCCCGGTAATAGGGGCGCCTGAGATAACGGAGGTTCCTGAGGAGAATACACCCTTAGAAGGGGAGCAATTGAGCCAGTAGAGAAATGTTATATATTGATGGAAAAACGAGGAAAAAAGCTCCTCGTTTTTTTTTCTGCGAGCAGGATTTGGCATAAGCAACGTAGAACCTTTTGATAGCAAAATACCCCATTTTTAGTCCTGAATCACGGCCTTTTTCCCGTAAGGAAATTGTGCGTGCATGAATTTTGTTAGATGATTTTCAAGTTTTCTTTACACTGTGGCGTACCGGCCGATCCCCGGGAGGAGATGACATGAAATCACCACACCTTGACGACCAGCGCCCGCGGCAGGTACAGCGTATGGACTCCCCGGCGACGCACTCACCTTCGGTTCCCGTCAGCGGAATTAAGGGCCAAGTCCCGGGCCAAGAAAAAATAGAAAAGACCGGCCACGGCGGTCTTAATGAAGAACGTTCTGGAAGAGGCGCCGGGGATGGCCCCAATCCCGCGGTAGATTATAGGACTGTACTGATCCAGCGCACCATCCGCTCCGGGCAGAGCGTCCATTACCCGGGGAATATTGTAATCATGGGAGACGTAAACCCCGGGGCGGAACTGGTGGCGGGGGGCAATATTGTGGTGATGGGGCACCTGCGGGGAGTAGCTCATGCCGGGGCTTCGGGAAATGAAAATGCGGTGGTGGCGGCCTTTCGCCTGCATCCCACCCAACTCCGTATAGCCAACCACATCACCCGCGCGCCCGACGGGGAGGAAATCAAGCCGGATCAACCGGAGGTCGCGCGGATTGTGAACGGTATGGTCGTGATTGAAAAATACCAGTCCAATTCTGTACGATACCCAACCTTTTAATCAAAATGAGCGTTCGAAGGAAATTTTCGAACATTTTTTAGAGCGAATTTAATTCCGGCATAGAGGAGGAATGGCTATGGGAGAAGTGATCGTGGTTACCTCGGGTAAAGGGGGAGTTGGGAAGACCACTACCACTGCCAACATCGGGACCGGCCTGGCGTTGATGGGGAAGAAGGTAGTGCTGGTGGACACCGATATCGGCCTCAGAAACTTGGACGTGGTGATGGGTTTAGAAAATCGCATAGTATATGACATTGTGGACGTGACCAATGGGAACTGCCGTCTAAAGCAAGCGCTGATTAAGGACAAGCGGTTCGAAGAATTGTTCCTCCTCCCCGCGGCACAGACCAAGGACAAGACAGCGGTAACCACCCAGCAGATGGTGGAACTGACCCAGCATCTAAAAGAAGAATTTGAGTATGTGATTATCGATTGCCCGGCGGGAATCGAACAGGGGTTTAAAAATGCCATCGCCGGGGCGGAGAAAGCCATTGTTGTCACTACCCCCGAGGTGGCTGCAGTCAGAGATGCGGATCGGGTAATTGGTCTCCTGGAGGCTCAGGAACTTCGGGACCCAAAGTTGATTATCAACCGTATTCGCCCTGTCATGGTCAAAAAAGGCGACATGATGGACATAGACGATATGATCGACATCCTTGCCATTGACCTGTTAGGAGTGGTGCCGGAGGATGAGTTTATCGTGGTCTCCACCAATAGAGGCGAACCTGCGGTGCTTGATAAGAATTCCAAGGCGGGAGAAGCATACCGCAATATTGCCCGTCGAGTTGTCGGTGAGAACGTACCGCTCATGGACCTGGAGAACAACGAAGGGTTGATGGGAAAGCTGCGTAAACTCATCGGAATGCGCTAACAGCGATGGTGAGAGAGGGGGCGAATGGCTTGTTAGAGTTTTTGCAACGGGCATTCGGTAAGGAACCTGTATCGAGCAAGATGGTGGCCAAGGAGAGACTACGCCTGGTGCTGGTGCATGATAGGGCCGGAATGTCGCCCAAACTGTTGGAAGCGCTGAAGGAAGACCTGATCCGTGTGATTTCCGAATACATGGAGATTGACCAGAACGGTTTAGAGGTGAACTTAAGTAACGAATCCGAGTCGGTGGCTCTGGTAGCCAACATCCCGATTTTAAGAGTAAAGAGGGTCTTTGACAACTAAAGAAATCCCCTGCACCCCCGGAAGGGGGTTTTTCTTCAGGCTTTTTACCTGCGTGGGGACACTGTATTTGTCAGTAGAACTACCGGACGCTTTATTATATAATGGTGGAGTGAAAGCGGGGGATGGACGTGGATCGCAAGCTCCTGAAAAACCTGGACATTACCTTTTTGTTTTCCCTGCTGGCCATTCTGACTATGAGCGCGGTAGTGCTGTACAGTGCTTCGGCCAGTGTGATCCCCGGAGATCCCTACTACTATTTTCGGAAACACCTGATGTGGATAGGTATCGGCCTGTTCGGGGCTTTGTTTGTGGTAACTCTTAACTACAGCCAGCTGGGCAGGATGAGCTGGTACCTTTACGGGTTAAACCTGCTGATGCTTCTGGCTGTGCTGGTCATCGGTGATGAGGCCAAAGGTGCCCAGGCGTGGATCCGTCTGGGGCCCCTTGGCACTTTTCAGCCATCGGAATTGTCGAAGGTATTCATGATTATTTCCTTTGCCCAATTCCTGGTGGCACGCCAGGGGAAATTGGAGCGGTTGAGGGACCTGATCCCCTGTTTCCTTTTTTTCGTCCCACCCATGCTCCTGATCCTCAAGCAGCCCGATTTGGGGACTTCGCTGGTTTTTTTGGGGATCATGTTCGGCATGATGTTGATCGGTGGGGCGAAGCCTTCGCTTTTGGCAGGAATTATCGGTTTAGGGCTTTTTTCGGTGGTGGGCGTGTTGCTTGCCCATTTCCGTTGGGGACTCCCCCTGCCGTTGGAAGAGTACCAGCTCATGCGTCTGGTGGTATTCCTGAACCCTTACAACGACGGTTTTGGTGGACGCAAGTGGGGCTATAACGTGATCCAGTCCCAGGTGGCTATCGGTTCCGGTCACCTTTGGGGACGGGGTCTTACCCAGGGCTCACAGGTACAGCTAAATTTCTTACCCGAGCACCATACTGACTTCATTTTTTCGGTGGTGGGGGAAGAGCTGGGCTTTGTGGGTGCGGCGGCACTGCTGTTGCTGTATTTTCTCCTGATCTACCGGGCTTTGCGCATTGCCCTTGAGGCCAAGGACCTCTTTGGTGCATTGCTGGTAACGGGTACCACCTCCATGATTGTGTTTCACCTGTTGGTTAATGTCGGGATGACCATCGGCATGATGCCTATTACCGGTATCCCTTTACCATTATTCAGCTTTGGCGGTAGTAGTATGCTGGCCAATATGCTGGCTATCGGGCTGGTATTGAACGTGAACCTGCGCCGCCAAAAAATCGTCTTCTAGCAGGAAGCAAGAAGCCAGAGGCAAGATGCAAGATTGTTTGTGGGAATTGGCTCCGCCAATTCCTTTTTCCATTCTTGTCTCCTGCTTCCTGCCTCCTGCCTCTTGCAAGGCATAGTAATGGTTTCGCAGGAGATAATAACCGCGAGGTGATCGACCTTTGGACCGGCAGCAGAGAGTGGGGCTGATCCGCGAAATAGAGCAACACCTGGGTTCGCGGGTTATTTGTTACGTTACAGGGGACCGGGAGAATGTGAACACCAGGGTGGCGCCGGATATTGTCAGGGTATTCTTTCAACACCTGGAGAAAATGGGGCATCACCCCCGTATCGACCTGTTTCTATATACGCGCGGGGGAGACGTTCTAACCCCCTGGCGGTTGGTCAACCTTATCCGTGAATACTCTCCCTACTTCGGGGTGCTGGTACCATTCCGGGCTTACAGTGCGGGTACACTGATTTGCCTGGGGGCGGACGAGATCCTCATGGGTTGCATGGGAGAACTCGGGCCTATCGATCCAAGTGTAGCAAACGCCTTCAACCCCCAGGATCCCAACAATCCTGTTGCCCGCATCCCTGTCAGTGTGGAGGATGTTTTCTCTTACCTGGCCCTGGCCCGGGAAAAGGCGGCCCTCAGGGGTGAAGCGGAACTGGTGGAGGTCTTCCGCCTGCTTACCGAGAGAGTTCACCCGCTGGCGCTGGGGAATGTACACCGCAACTACGCCCTGATCAGGTCACTGGCCCGGAAGCTTCTGTTGCTGCGCCAAGCCTCCCAGCCCGAAGCGGTAATCCAGGAGATTATCGATAACCTGACGGAAAAACTATACGCCCATAATCACATGATCTCCAGGCGGGAAGCATTGAAGGATGTCCGGCTCCCCGTGGTCCACCCAGCGTTAGCGGTGGAAAAAGCCATGTGGAAGTTGTATGAGGGATATGAGAGTTATCTCAAATTACCGGACCCGTTTAATCCGGTAGCTATTCTGAAGGATCATGAACAACAGGTGGAATTTGATGTGATCGGTGGTATTATCGAGACTTCCGAACTGGCACACGGGTTTGTATTTTCCGGTACGGTGGCCCGCACGGGTGTGAACCTTGACGGTACTCCCAAGGTGGGGGTGACCATGCTGCGGCAGACCTGGCAGCAAATCTAATCGGTCGTCGGTCGTCAGGTAACAGGTAGGTTCGGTCGTCAGTCGTCAGGGAGCAGGCAGCAGGATAAAGTATCACTTTTCGTTATTCTCCCGATTCCTGTGGACCGACGACTGACGACTGAATTGACTCCCGCTGCCCGACGACTAACGACCGAACTATGCGCTGTGATAGACTTCGTTTGGGGGTGAATTTGATGGTGCGCCCTCCGCTCCCGCCGGGCCTTAGAGTTACGCCGGGAAGTGAACCCGTTGAAAACCTGCGACGTCCTAATGTAAAATACTGCTATTTAGGCGAAACCTCCGGGTATCCGGCGGCAGGCGGTAATTTCAGCGTCGGGTTTCCACCCGGCCAAGAACCATTGGTAATCATGGAGGATGAGACAACCAGCAGCAGCGGTAAGCAGTACTAAGGCCTCGATCCAGTCAAATTTGGCTTGCGGGAACAGGGAAAATTGCGGCGCTAAGTAATATTTTACCATAAGGGTCATATCCTATTACCAGGACACTGCATGTCCGGGGAGGGATGGCCGTTGAAGCAAGTATGGGATAAAGAGGAACTCAAGGGTGTCCCGCTTAAGCGCCTATTTGGGCCAGGTCGGTACTGGCGTATCACCCTGGGGGA
The DNA here is from genome assembly GCA_000987045.1 of Clostridiales bacterium PH28_bin88. Classification (GTDB taxonomy): domain Bacteria; phylum Bacillota; class PH28-bin88; order PH28-bin88; family PH28-bin88; genus PH28-bin88. The sequence goes on from LAKY01000071.1 coordinate 164,173, forward strand.
ACGCGGCTGGCTTCGCCAGGCGGCCGCCAGCTTACTGCTTTTCTCGCTGTTTGTTGGGGTATTTCTATGGGAGCATCCCACCGCGAAAGGCCTGCAGGCAGGTTTACGATACTGGCTGGCTAACCCGCATAGCGACTGGACTCCCGCCCTGAAGGAGGCTCTGGAGACGGGTTTATGGTTGGACAGTTACGACCGCCAGGTATTCCGGGTGTCCAGCCCGCAACAACTTCCTGTGGTCAGGTCGCTGCCGCCCATGACCATTCCCGCCTCCGGCCGGTTCACCAGGGAATTCGGATTGGAGGGTTCGGCCGATGGGCAACAGAGGCTTCATGCGGGTATTGATATCACCACAGAACCGTTGGCGCCTGTAAGGGCGGCGTTAAGCGGTCGTGTGGTCAAGATAAGCCAGGATCAATTGCTGGGCCGCGTGGTGGAGATACAGCATTCCGGAGGGCTTTCCACGCGATACGCAAACCTGGTGGAGATACTGGTAAGCGAGGGGCAAGAGGTTAAACAGGACACTCTTGTTGCCAAAGTGGGGAGCGCCGGAACAGACCAGAAGCTGGGACGGCTTCACTTTGAGGTGCGGTTGGACGGGGTGCCGGTCAACCCGTTGGACTATTTTAGCCCTGCTCCAAATAAGCTTTAACCGAAATCAGGGCCTGCAAGGCCGCTTTTTTTTAAAAAAATGCCGAATGGAATGAAATGTTTTTGTTTTGCCCTGGCCGACCCCTGGAAGGAAATTGCCAGGTTATCGTAGAAAGAAAGCAATTTAGTTGCCACCAGGCGTTTTTGTTTATACTATGTAAGGAAGCCATTGTTTTAAGGAGGCGCCTTATGTTACCTCAAGACCTGCGCCAGGTTGTTGAAGAAGATATTCTATCACGCGTGCTAAAACCCACCCGCTACCTCGGAACCGAATGGAATGCGGTGCACAAGGACTTGGAAAGCGTCAGGGTGCGCATGGTTTTCGCCTTTCCCGATGTCTACGAGGTGGGCATGTCTCACCTTGGTCTCCGGATCCTTTACGGTTTAATCAATGAAAGTCACGATTTCTTAATGGAACGGGTCTTCGCTCCCTGGGTGGACATGGAGCAAAAACTCCGGGAAAGAAACTTACCCCTGTTCAGCCTGGAGTCGTACCGGCCGGTGGCCGATTTCGACGTGGTGGGTTTTACCCTGCAGTACGAAATGAGTTTTACCAATGTGCTCAACATGCTGGATATGGCCGGGATCCCGTTGCGATCGGCTGACCGGGGCGAGGGGCACCCCCTGGTCATTGCCGGGGGCCCTTGCGCTTTCAATCCGGAACCGCTGGCGGACTTCATCGACCTCTTCCTTATCGGAGACAGCGAAGAATCCCTGCCGGAGTTCCTGGAGGTGGTCGGCCGGTGTAAACCTGACCCCCAGGCCAGGCCGGAGCGCTCCCGGGTGCTGGCCGAAGCGGCAAAGATCCCCGGGGTTTACGTCCCCGCATTCTATGATGTATCGTACCAGGAAGGGGGAGCGGTGGCGGCCGTGACCCCCAACAGGGAGGGTGTGCCCTCCAGGGTGACCAAGCGGGTGGTAGCGGACCTGGACCAGGCGTATTTCCCTACCAGGCCCATTGTACCGTTTATGGAGGTTATCCATGACCGGATCATGCTGGAGGTGTTGCGGGGCTGCACCCGGGGGTGCCGGTTCTGCCAGGCGGGTATCCTCTACCGGCCGGTGCGGGAGCGCAGCCCGGAGGTGCTGCTTCAACAGGCTGCGGAACTGGTAAAAAAAACCGGTTACGATGAGATCGCCCTCACCTCCCTCAGCACGGCGGACTATTCCTGCGTGCAGCTGCTGGCCGGGGCGCTGCTGGACGCCTACCAGGACCAGGGTGTTGGCCTTTCTCTACCTTCTTTGAGAGTGGACGCATTTTCCGTGGACCTGGCCAAGGAAATCCAGCGGGTGCGCCGGAGTGGGCTGACCTTTGCGCCAGAAGCGGGCACCCAGCGCTTGCGGGACGTGATTAACAAAGGCGTGACAGAAGAAGACCTGATGGAGGCCGTCCGGGCCGCCTTTGCCGCCGGGTGGAAGTCCATCAAGCTGTACTTCATGATTGGCCTGCCCACCGAGCGGGATGAGGACCTGGAAGGCATCGCGGGGCTGGCCCGGCGAGTGCTGGAGTGGGGGCGTGATTTTCAACGAAATGTTAGTGTGACGGTGAGCGTTTCCTCCTTTGTACCCAAGGCCCATACCCCCTTCCAGTGGGTTCCCCAGGACCGGGTGGAGGAGTTAAAAAGAAAGCAGGCCTACCTCCGTTCCCGTCTCCGGGACCGGCGGATAACCTATAACTATCATGAAGCTGAGCTAAGTTTTCTGGAAGCGGTCTTTGCCAAAGGAGACCGGCGGTTAAGTGATGTACTGGAACTGGCCTGGCGGAAGGGGTGCCGGTTTGACAGCTGGTCCGAACACTTCCGTTTTAACGCCTGGCTGGATGCCTTCCGGGAATGCGGGGTGGATCCCTCGTTTTACGCGCACCGGCCGGTCTCCCTGGAAGAGGTGCTGCCCTGGGACCATATCGATACCGGCGTGACCAAGCATTACCTGGCCAGGGAGTACCGCCTGGCCCTGGCAGGAGTTGCTACCCGGGATTGTCGCCAGGTCCATTGCCCGGGCTGCGGGGTCTGTCCCGGACTGAATGTGGGTCTGGTAATCAAAGGGGGTGAAGGACATGCCGCGCCTTAGGGTGATGTTCGCCAAGGAGGGCGGAGGCCGGTTTCTTTCCCACCTGGAGTTGTTAAAAACCTGGGAGCGGGTACTCCGCCGGGCGGGGATTCCGGTGGCCTTTTCCGAGGGCTTCAACCCCCACCCAAAGGTTAATTTCGCCTCCGCCCTTGCCGTGGGGGTGGAAAGCCGGGGAGAATACATGGATATGGACCTGCGGGAGGAGATGGACCCGGAAGAAGTCAAAGAGCGGCTGCGAGGGGCATTGCCGGCCGGGCTGCGGCTGCTGCGGGTGACCCCGGTGCCCGGTGACGCCCCGGCATTGATGTCATTGCTGGGGGCGGCCGCTTACCGTGTGGAAGTCCCGTTAAAGGAATCACTGGACGAGGACTCCCTCTCCCAGGCGCTGCAAACCTTTCGCTGCTTGCCGGCGGTGCCGGTTACCCGGGATACCAAACGAGGCCCCAAGTTCCTGGACATCCTGCCGGGAGTCTACTACCTGAAAGGCCGCCTGGAGCAGGGGCGCGTCGTACTGGACATGAAGCTGCAGTCGGGAAGCGAAGGGAATATCCGGCCCGAAGAGTTGGTCAGGGGGTTGGCGGAACAGTTGCACCTGCCGCTGGACCACGAAAGGATGCGGGTGGTGCGTACAGCTCTTTTTGTACGAGATGGGAACGGGTTGGCACCATTGTAAGCAGCCAAGCAAAACTAATTACAGGCCAAGTAACGCGCGTGAGTAGAGCAGCTGCCGTACGCCACCGGGCTAACTTGTGTTACAGCGTTTATCTACCTGCGGCGGAATGGTTAGGGAGTGACCTGGATATGTTCAGGGAAATGCTGGTGTATGTGGACGACGATGAAACGTCCGTAGCTGTACTTGAAGACCACAAGCTGGTAGAGATTTATATGGAGCGCTCCAACAACCAGCGATTGGTGGGAAACATTTACAAGGGGAAGGTGGAAAATGTCCTTCCAGGGATGCAGGCCGCCTTTGTGGACATCGGCCTGGATAGAAACGCCTTTCTGTATGTGCAGGACGCAATGCCTCCCAGGAAGGTTAAGGAAGATGGCAGGGGAGCCGCGGGGAATCCCACAGCGGCTATCGGAGACATCCTGAAACCGGGCCAGGAACTGATGGTGCAGGTGGCCAAGGAACCACTGGGAGGAAAAGGAGCCAGGGTCACCACCCACCTTACCCTCCCGGGGCGGTACCTGGTACTGATGCCCACGGTGGATTACATCGGCATCTCCCGCCGGATTGAGAGCGAAGCAGAAAGGAGCCGGCTCAAGAAACTGGCACAGGAGGTCAAGACCCCGGGGATTGGGGTCATCGTCCGGACAGTAGCCGAGGGGGTATCTGACGAAGAGCTGGCTGCCGACATCCGCGCCCTCACCGCTCTTTGGGAGCGTGTCCAGCACCGGAACCTGCGGGCTTCCGCCCCCAGCATTTTGCACCGGGACGCGGAACTGTTATACCGCATGCTGCGGGATTTGTTCTCCGCCGACGTCAACCGGATGCTGGTAAATAACCGTGAGGCTTTCGAAAAGGTGCAGGAGATGGTTGAAGCCACCGCTCCCCACCTCCGGTCCAGGGTGAATCTGGACACCAGAGACCTGTTTATCCTTTACGACGTACCCTCTCAGGTCCAGCAGGCGCTGCGCCGCAAGGTGTGGTTAAAGTGTGGCGGGTACGTGGTCATCGACCAGATGGAAGCGCTTACGGCTGTCGACGTCAATACCGGCAAGTTTGTGGGCAGCACCAACCTGGCAGATACAGTCTTAAAGACCAATCTGGAGGCGGCCGTGGAAATCGCCCGTCAACTGCGTCTCAGGAACATCGGGGGTATTATCGTCATCGATTTCATCGACATGGAATCCCCTGCCCACCAGGAAATGGTGATCAAAGCCCTGGAGGAGGAATTTAAAAAAGATAAGACCAAGACCGCTGTCCTGGGGTTTACACGCCTGGGCATGGTAGAGATGACCCGGAAAAAGGCCCGCCGGGGGCTGGAAAGCGAGCTGCAGAAGGACTGCCCCTATTGTGAGGGAACGGGCAAGGTGCTGTCGGAGGAGACCGTTTGCCTGCGGGCCAAAAAAGAACTCATGTCCCTGGCGGACCGCACCACCGATCCCGCCATTTTGGTAGAGGCCTACCCCGCCGTGGCCGGGTTGTTGATCGGCAGCGGGGGCAGCGGCCTGCGCCAGTTGGAGACCAAGACCGGCAAGCAACTGATTGTACGGGGAGTGGAAACCATGCACCTGGAAGAGGTGCGCATGCGCGGGGTCAGCCGCCCGGAAGAGGCCGCCCAGTTAGCGGTACCGGTAAAGGTGGGCCAGATGATGGAAGTGCGCATCGACGAACCCCACGCGGCCAACAGCCGGGACGGCATCGCCCGGGTGCAGGGCTTTGTCATCGACGTCACCGGCGCCGCTTCCCTGGTAGGGCAGGCGGTCCAGGTGGAAATCACCAAAGTCTTCCGCACCAGCGCCAAGGCCCGGCTGTTGCCGAAGGAGTAGAAAGCAGTGTTTTAATGCTTTCCGCTGGGTGGAGCTAATTACAGTCGCAGGGGCGGCTGGATGACAAAAAGGGTGAACCCATAAGCGGCCCTGTACTTGCACCTTTAAACATATTAGCTGTCTGAGCAACCGGTTGGGTTGCTCAGACAGCTTTCACATAGGTGTTCCCATTTCCAGCAACTTCGCCCACTGTCAATATCCAATTGCGATTCTCTTGTCTGAAACCCGCATAGATTATGAATTTGATCCTGGAAATCAAGTAATGTTGGGTGCTTTTAGTGCATTCCATGTGCAATAACGAGTACCTGCTTAGAAATTGTAAGTGGCCCGTTTTGCAGTGTAAATGGCGGGATTTCGAGAATGAACGGCGGAAAAGAGACATTCAAGCTTATTTGATTCATTCGCAGAGTCATGAACCCCGCTCACCTCACCTATTAATGGATTGCGTCTTTACCCGTTCTATAAGTCTATCAACCACCCGAAATTGTTCCCTAAAATTAATAAAATAGGATTAAAGTATCCGAATTGCGATATCATTTTGGATTATTATAGGGGGTTCGCTACAATTTCTCAGTTACAAAATAGCCACTAGTGGCTAAAAAAATAGCCACTGGTGGCAATATAAATCGTGGCAAGTATTCCTTATACTGTAGATGCAACACAGAAAATGGTTGCTGCATAGCGGCAAAGGAAAAGGGATGGCACTACTTAATGAACGAACGGCCTGCATTTTGTTGGGAGGTGATAAAAAAGACAAACGATCGCAAGTGTGGTGATAATCCCAAAGACTAGATGAGATGAGGAAGAGTTAGTATGAAAAACAGGAATCAATTAAGTACGTGCGGAGAAGAGTAAAACTTCACGAGAAGAGTCTAAAAATTTCCGATCTGTGCGGTAAGAAGAACCATTGTTACCAGCCCCAACGTAAACTGTCAAGACAGAGGAAGAAGAACGAAATCCATGTCTTACTCTCCATGTCTCGAAAATAAAAATTATGAGGTGATTTACGCTGTGAAAAGAAAATTATTCTTAGCTACATTGTCAGTATTATTAATACTTAACTTTGTTGCTACTCCTATACTTGCCAAAAACAGTAATAATAGAACTGATTATGTTGACATCCTGGTAGAAAAGGGTGTTGATAGAGAAGATTTAGCCAAGTTAAAAGTGGATTCCCTGGAAAGTTTAGTATGGCAAGCAAATGCGTATAATTTTACTGATGAACAGGTCCAACTTTATATTAAGGGCTTGCTGTCCGAATTTGAAAGAGATTTTACTGGTAAAATGTACTACCAAGGAAGAGTAATGGAGAATGGGTTAATCGAAACCTCGGATGGTATTCTTATGCCAAACAGATATGCAAACAAAAAAATAAACGATTTTGAGAATTACGATTCAGATAACGTGGGGATAATGTCGTATACTGGTAATTACCGTTCGGTAACTGATTCAAGTGATCAGTCCGGTACTTACTGGCTTGTTAAAAGTGAGCCTGGATACAGAGAAGCAACTGCGTTCGCAGCTCTTCCGACTATAAATTCGATGGCTTTAAATGATAGAGCATATATGTTCTTTGCGGCCAATACAAACCCAACATCAATTGCCGGTGATTACGGTGTTGTATATTATATACCGAGCGCAGGTAGCACGGGTAGTTGGTACCCATTTAAATTAACTGCCGTTTGGAACGACTCCACCAAGCAATATGATACAGACTGGAAAAAAGGCAATGCAATACCTTCTTCAATTACTCAAGTATATCTGCATATAAAAGTAACTACAACAGCAACAAATGACACTGTTGAACTTAGAGTATTGAATGCAAATGATTTCAGTGAAGTACTTTGGACCTGGACAGAAACTTTTTACAACAACCCTATCGATAGCACATATTCAAATTTAAATCTCTATCGAGAAATAACAATGGCTCAAGTTCATGATGAGGGAACGCCGCTGGATACAAATACTGGTAGTTGGTTCTCAAATGCAATATTCTCGAACGCATATATTTATAGCACAGGAGGATACTGGCAATGGGGAACCACACAAACAAATGACGCGTATATAAAGGCTCCAACAACAAGCCAGTTGTCCGCAATTACAGTAAACTCCTACAGTAAATGGTATGCGGAAAATATTTCTATGAGATGGAATATTCCTATTCCATAATAATTGTGTGTCATTATATAATGGTCCTGTGGCTGATTTGATGTTTCATAATCAGCCACAGGATTTTCTAATACTTTTTAAAATTATTTTCGAGAGGAGCTTATTATTATGAAAATACGAACACACATCGTCGTTTTATTACTTTTTTGTGTATTCTTTGCATTCGGGAAGTATGCGTTGGCTGCATCATCAGAAAAGGCAACTATTGTAAATTTTAGGGTTACACTGAATGATACTCTGGTAAATAACATCAACAATGACTTTCCACTATTGCTATACAAAAATATTACTTACTTCCCTCTAACCTGGGATTATAGTAGATTTTTAGGGCTTGAAACAAACTGGAGTCAAGTTACCGGTCTAACAATAAACAAAACAATTGGGCAAGGTTATGATTATAAGGCTGCTGAAAATACTAATATTATCAATCAAATGAACGTGGAATATCCGGTTATTATCCCTGATTATTCCATAACAATAAATGGGGTAATAATTGATAATACAAAAGAAAGCTGGCCGTTAATCAATTTTCGGGGTATAACATATTTTCCATTAACATGGCGCTTTGCAGTTGACATGTTTGGCTGGAATTATTCGTGGTCGAGGGAAAAAGGTCTCATTATTTCATCCCCTGGAGGTAAGCCATCCCCTCAAGAAACAGTATTATCGATTATGAACCAAATGCCTTTTGGCAAAGGTTATTCATTCAATGCTACGATTACAGAACCAAAGTCAAAACAAATATATGCGGAATATAGTGGAAGGGTTGACAATAAAATTGAAAACTCAACTTTTTATTCGTATGTTACTCTTTTAAACCCTGTGCAATATGATAACGCGACGGTGAAAGGGATAAACACATCTTATGAAAATTTAAGTGTTGGAAGTTATAATGGATATAGCATACATTTTAGCGTAGATTCATTGGGCCAAGCAAGAGCGATAGGGCCTTTATTAGAGGATAGAAATGAAGTTAGGATGATGTCCCAACTTTTAAATCTTCATTTTGTAGGAGAGGAAAGGAATAAAATACTTTCTTTCGAAAAACTTGAAACTAGACATGAAACAAGCAGATGGGTGATTACAGCAAAAGACAGGCGTATTGAGATAGATATTCTTGATGCAGAAAGCAGAATAAATGCGATAACTATAACTGATGATTCATTATCGTATGAAATATATATAAAAACTATAGAGTAGGACGTCGGTTTTTGAGCGGTGTTGTTGCCGCTCACGAACTTTGATGGTGGAATTCTCACCGCCAATGGCGTAATGGCGTAAGAGTTTAACCGCCAATCCGTCGCTGGGGTGAGAACTCTGCACAGCACACCAAAAACAATTAAGAATAAACGATGAACAAGCAAAATAGTGTTGTGAAGCCTTACCAAGGGAAATGAGTTCGCGCAGTGAAATGAGTACAACGATAGCTTACTTGTTTACCTTCTTTTCCTTCTCCAGCAGGTTCGCCTTCTGCGCCCACAGCAACATGTCCACTTTGGAACCCACTTCCAGTTTCTGCATCAGGCTCCTGCTGTGCGACCGGGCCGTGTAGGGCGAGATGTTCAATTCCCTGGCAATTTCCTTGTAACTCAGGCGCTGCGCTAAAAGCGCCAGCACATGCATCTCCCGGGGCGTCAGCGACAGCACCTTTTCTTGTTCACTTGGGGGCAACTTAGCCAGATGAACCATTACTGTCTTCTATAACTCCACTCTACCCTTTCCCTGGCAAGAAGTAGTGAGTCTGGGTACCGTGTGAATGTTGTTCCTTCCACCTCGGCTGGAGCGGCGGCAGCCGGTTGGTGGGGGGGTGAAAGTGAACTATTAAGCCGCCCCTCCAGGACGAGGGTGGACAAGGCCGCCGGGTAAGTGGTGGAATTGCATCCCCACCCTTGGCCTGGAGGGGCGGAACCAGGCGAAAGCCTGGCAGGTTGTCAGCGTAAATTGAGCCCCGACCTGGCAGGAAATATGTGAGATGCGGCGAACCCATTAGGCAAATCTTGGACAAGCGAGGGGGTAAGCCGTGGGTCGCCCAGCCTTTTTTCGCCAGCGTATTCTCACCCAAGCCGCCTCCCTGGA
>LAKY01000016.1 GCA_000987045.1 Clostridiales bacterium PH28_bin88
AAGGGAAACGCATACTCTTTCTTTCAGAAGAACACGAGCACAGGCACAACGCAAAAAGCTCCTCCTAAAAAAACCTGGACAAGGCCAAGTTCGCTGATCTACAATAATTATATGTCCACTTGAACGTAATGGAGGATGCTGCTATGAGGTTTACCATGTTTATGATGGGGCAGGGACTACTGTTTGCCCTCTTTTTGAGTATGGCCTACCTGCTGGGAAACGCAGAGGAAACAGGGGCGATCATCGCCATTAACGCCTTGACTTTTATCCCCGCAAGCTGGATTATTACCCTCTGGATCCGCGGGGAAAGTCATCTTCTCGTAAATGTCCTCTCAGTCACCCTATCCTTCAACCTGGTTACCTATCTCCTGCAGACCCCACTGGGCATACCGTGGCCCTCTGCCCTGAAACTCGCCCTGGACTTCGTCCTGGTGGCAGCCCTGACCCTCATGGGTATTTATTTGGGCATGCGTTGGCCAAAGCGCGAAGAATCCTAGGAAAGTCCCCTGCATATAGTACCGGCAAAACGGGTAACTTATTCTCAAGCTAGTGCCGGGCTTACCGGCAGATCCGTCAAAACAGAGGGGGTAGATAGCTTTGGCCGGAATTTCGGAACCGGTTAAAAAACTGCTTACTCACCAGCCGTGTTTTGTGGCCACCGCTGATAATTCCGGCAAACCCTACATGGATATCCAGCATTCCCCGCAAGTCTTAAATGAAGCCACCATCCTGTTTGCCGGCAGCGGAGGAACCTACGACAATGTCCTGCAAAATCCCTATGTAACCCTGGCGGTGACGGATCCCCAAGGCCAGGAAGGATACCGCCTGGTAGGACGGGCAGAATTACTCCAAGCAGGTGACCTGTATGAACAGGTAATCAACAGGACGCAGCGAGAAGGCACTGCCACCCCTGAAGCAGTGATCCAGGTTTTTGTGGACAGTGTTCAGCCCATGTCCGCCTTTTCTTAACTACTTCGCGATCACCTTCAGGATGTCTTCCATCATAGCCAATCGTCGTTTTTCGTCCTTAATGATCCCGGAGATGGATTCTTCCAGGACACGAAGTTGACGCTCGTCAAACATGTTGATAATTTGCTCAAGTCGCAGTTTCTTGTCGTTAACGTGCAACAGTTCCACCACATCGCCGGTTTTCAGGTCAGCTGTGTTGGCCTCGTCGGTGTCTACGTGGATTTCTGTGTGGGTGTTTTCAGGTGCTACCCGCACAACGACAAAGTCAAACACCAGACTGCGTTTGCCTCTCACCACCACCATGGCATAATCCTTGTGTTGAAAACCCAGTTCCCGGGCGTCAGCTGTGGTCATATGAATGTGCCGCATGGCTGCAATCAGGCCCTCTTTAATCAGCAATTCCCCGCCTGGGCCCACCAGAGTGACGCTCTCTGAACCCTCCAGGTCCCCTGACAGGCGGATGGGAGGGACTACGCCTATAATAAAGCCATCTGTGCGGGATACCTCTACCTGGGTCTGGGGTCTTGCGGGTCCGATTACTGCCACGTTTTTAATCTCACCCTTGGGGCCACGAACCGTCAAACGCTCCTTGGAAATATACTGTGTCGCGATGGAAAGATAGCGTTCGGGTTTAAGTTCGTAACCCTTTCCAAAGAGGGTTTCCAGGTCATCCTGCGACAGGTGGATATGACGCGCGGACACTCCTACATTGATTTGCATGCAACCACTCCTCTCCATAATACCAGGCTACCGCGTCAAGACCGTAACTGCTGCCAGAGTTTAGTGGAACAAACATCCTTAAGCAGTACTTCTGCGTAATCACGCTTTTCCGCAAAGGGCGTTGGGGGCCAATCATCCCTTGCCGGGGCAGCCACGTAACCCTCGTGGAAGTCCGGCTGGGCACCTCGCACAGCGGCATCCAACAACCAATCCCTGACCAATTGGTCCTCGCCAAGGTTGACCACCTCGGCTCTCAACCGCTCCACCCTCGCTGTCTGGGGGCAGCAGATATAGGTACGGCAAACCAGCGGGCGGACCGGGTAAATACCGCACAACCTGGAGTGGGGTTCCAGAAAAACACACCTGCCATCCTCGCCGGTGCGCACGATGATGTCTACCTTTCTCCCCTCGGCCACCACATACCCGTACCGCCGCAGGGCCTGATGCCAGGCCAGAGTTTCTAAAGAAAACTTGGCTTGCGCCAAGCCTTTGGCGCAGGCGGAAGCCTTAGTTGCACTTATGCCAACAGAAAGGAATCCTTTCTGTTGGTGAAAATCCCGACTGAGCCTGTGGTAAATCCTAAGGAGGTCAATGCTGGTCAGGGGAATGCGCTCCCCGCAGCAGGCGTCACATCCCCGGCAGCCATTCCCGAGACACCGCCGGCGGGTTAAGGGCAGTTTTTCTATCGCTTCTTCCATTCCTGCCAGGTAGTCTTGCAGAGTGGCTCCTTCATCCAGCACGCGAACGTCATAACCCATGTGTTTCCCTAACGGGACCGGTTCAACTGAAACTTTTTGCATGACAACTAATCCTCATCCAATTCCGGCCTCGCATCAAGAAGCCCTCTTGCCTCCATTACCTTGTCCCTGGGAACCAGTACCCGAACCTGGGCTAACGGGCCGACATGCAGGCCGTACAACTGCCCTACAGCCTCTCCCTCAAGCATTACCGCAAGTCCTGCCGCGGTTAAGAGTGCCCGCACAAGCTCAGCCTCTACCCGACCTGGAGCAACATACACCAATTCCCATTCTTCCGGTTTGCGAGACATCTCGATAATCCCTCCTGTGTAACGGTTACTCGCGTTCTTTCCGTAATGTTGCAAGGATTTCCCGGAATACAGGCGGTAAAGGTGCCTCAAATTCCATGTAATCCCCGGTGCGGGGGTGGCGAAAACCCAATACCCGTGCGTGCAACGCCTGGCTCTCCAGGCTGAAGGGGTTCTTTCTTCCCGGGGCATACTTGGGATCCCCCACGACGGGGTGCCCAAGATAACTCATATGCACCCGGATTTGATGGGTCCGCCCGGTCTCCAGGCGGGCTTCTACCAGCGTGTAATCGTGGAAAACCTCCAGCAACCGGTAGTGGGTAACAGCACGCCGGGCGTTTTTGGAAACTACCGCCATTCTCTGCCGGTCCACCGGGTGGCGCCCGATGGGGGCATCCACAATTCCCGCAGGTGCGGTGACCCGCCCATGGACCAGCGCCACGTATACCCTGGTCACGGTATGTTCCTTGATCTGCGATGCAAGGCACCTGTGGGCTTCATCGTTTTTGGCCGCTACCAGTACTCCTGAGGTATCCTTATCAATACGATGCACAATCCCCGGTCGCAGGCTCCCGTTAATACCTGAGAGGTCCTGGCAGTGGTACAGGAGCGCGTTCACCAGGGTACCCCGGTAGTTGCCGGCTGCAGGGTGGACTACCATACCCCGCGGTTTATTGACCACGATCAAGTCCGCATCTTCGTAGAGAATGTCCAGTGGAATGGGTTCCGGTACCGCCTCCGGTACTTCCGGTTCGGGTACAGTGAGCACAATACGGTCATTGGCCTTTACACGGTAATTGGCCTTTGCCACGTTTCCATTAACGGTAACCAGTCCATCAGCAACCAGTTTCTGCACCCGGGAGCGGGACAGATCAGGAACCTCCCGCGCCAGATAGACATCCAGTCGCTCTCCTTCCACCTCACCGGGTACCATCAATGATCTTTTTTCCACCGTTTATCCCACCTTAGTTCTCCCCGGAGGCCGGTCAGGGGTACGCAATAAGTCCCAGGACAACAGAATAACCCCCACTACGATGGCGCTGTCTGCAAAATTAAAAACCGGCCACACGCGGAAATCCAGGAAATCCACCACAGAGCCAATGCGGACCCGGTCTACCAGGTTTCCCATGGCACCGCCCAGTTGCAAGGCGAGCGCGAACTGTAATAACTTCCTGTCAGCCGGTACCCGGCGGAAGAAGACAATAATCACCGTCACCACCAGGATACCAATGATCACAAAGAACGTGGTGCGAAAAGGCAAAAGACTGAAGGCCGCGCCCGGATTGCGCCAGTAAGTTATGTGGAAAATATTGTCGACCACCGGGATAGACTGACCCAGTTCCATCGTGCGTTGGATAGCCCATTTACTCAGCTGGTCACTGATCAAAACGGCTGCAGCCAACAAAAAAGGCCGCAATTAAATCCCTCCATTCGCGAAAGTGAAGCGCTGTCAGACACAAGAATCAAGAAGAATGAAGCAGGACAGCGCCGGGAATCCTTGTTCATTGTAGCATATCAGGCTGCCCCACACAACGGGGCCTTTCCTCAGTTTGAAAATGAGCTGCGGCTTGCGCTCGGGTTTCCTTCCGGCGCGTGTCTCCGGTATCTCCGTAATGAACCTCGGCGTCTTCGGGCTGCGTTCAAAACTCGGCCTTCATATTCAAACATTGAACGCGGCTATTCCTCAGCCGCCTGTGGTTCTTGAACTATCTCCGCCAATTGCGCCTTCCGGAAATCCCGAGCCGCCGCCTGCACACTAGCTTCCATTTTCATTATCTGATGGTGCCGGCAATTTGCGGCATGAAAGTCCATCCAACTAATATAGAGCGCTGTCAGCGCTCTTAAATAGTTTCGCCTCCCTGGAGTTATACTATTCCGTGGAGGTGAAACCATGCGGAGAATCCCGTGTGAAGTTGAACACTGCCTGCATCACCAAGCCGGTAATACCTGCGAATTAGAGACCATCCACATCACCGCCAACGGCCTGGATACCAACTGTGGGGACTTCCGGCGAAAACTGCCGGAAGGGGAAACCACTACTGTTTTTTCCTTGGGCAAAGCTGATGATACTTTGGAAACCCTCCCCTACGACTAAAAGCCCTTGCTATGTTTACGGCTCGCGGCCGGCAACATCCCAGTTCTCGTCCCCGATGGTCCGCTCCCTGGGCACGTCCTCGTCATCCAGTCCCCGCACATCCTCGTAGAACACCCCGTCAGCCCCTTTGTAATAGGCGATACCCTCAACTTCCTCCACGATTCCCCTGTCTTCATCCAGGTCCGACCCTCCGAAGTAAGACCCCGCTCCGGCCCTCTCGGCGTGTTCTTGCCAACGGGCCAGATCCTGCCAGGCGTCTTCACCGTCAAACATGATCTCGTCTTCGGCGTCCGGCTGCTCCTCGGGGGCACTGTCGTGAGTCAACCCGCCAAAGGGGGGTACGACGACATCCTCTTCCAGGGGCCGGGGGTGACGGTCGCCCCGGCCTTCGACAGCCCGCCGGCAATCTATACAGAGGCTGGTTTCCGGTTCTGCCTCCAGGCGGTCTCGGGGGATGGGGCGCCCGCATCGCTGGCACTGCCCGTAAGAACCCTCCTGGATGCGCCGGAGGGCTTCATCGATCTTCCGCAAACGGATGTTTGCATGATCCCTTAACGCGAAGTCCTTGCTTCTTTCATAAACCTCCGACCCCACATCTCCGGGATGCTGGTCGTAGGAGGAAAGCTCAGAAACGGATTCCTGCAAGGGGACTCCCAGTCCCCCCGCGTTGATACTCTCCACCAGGTCCCTTATTTCCCTTCTGGCCTGCAATAGCTTTTGCCTGTACGGTTCCCAGATTCCCGGCAAAAACCCTTCCCCCTTTAACCTTTTAGGCGGCGGTAAAAGCCGCCAACTTATTTTCAAGCTTGAGATCAAGAAGCCTGCATCTGGTACTGTACCATTCGAATCAAGTCAGCGATAAAGTCGCTGATTACAGGGAGATTTAACACCACGATGCGGCGTAACAGGTATACCGCCAGGGCGCCAAGCAGGGCAAATCCTACCGCTGTTCCCACTCCCCGGGCAACGCCGGCCCAAAAATTGACTATGATCACGCGCCTGGGCCGGTGCATCATTTCAACATACTCGGCAATACCGGCCTTACGGAGGCTGTCTGCCATTTGGTCCACCTTTGCCTGCAGCCTCGCCAGGGCAGGAGGATCGGTCTCTTCTTGAATCATGTTTCTTCACCCCTGGGCGCCAAAGAAGTGACGGTGGTTAAAACAATTCGAGGGGCAACGGTCCCTTGTTCACTGCAAGATATGCACCTTATCCCCCGACTTCAGTAAAGCGGAGTTGGCCTCGTCGGTATCCACGTGCATTTCCAGCACCCAGTCGGCTTTAACCCTGATCAGGACATTCTCCATCACCTGGCCCCGCTCTCCCTGCACGTGAACGCTAACACGTTGGCCATCCCTAAGCCCCATCCTTACTGCGTCATCGTCGCTCATGTGAATGTGGCGGGCTGCCAGGATTACCCCCCGCGCCAGGGCTATTACTCCCTTAGGACCAACTATGGCAATACCCGGAGTACGGTCCAGGTCTCCCGAATCCCTGACAGGAGGACGTAAACCTACCCTGTAGGCATCAGTCATCGAGATCTCGATCTGGGTTTGATCCCTGGTAGGCCCAAGAATGCGCACCCCTTCGATAACCCCCCTGGGCCCGACAATGGTCACCACTTCCTGGGCCGCAAACTCTCCGGGTTGCGACAACTCCTTCAACACCTTCAACTCATATCCTGTTCCGAAAAGTGTTTCCAGATCGAAACCGGATAAATGCACATGGCGGTTGGACACACCCACAGGGACGGGAAACGGAACATATTTTCGAGCTGTTTCGGCTTGGCGAGGTTCCAACTCTGCCATGACCCACATTCCTCCTCGCCCGGAGTTTATTTTTATTATGCCAACTACCGGTAGAGAAATGCAGTCTTAACCTCCCAATACGATTGTCAATTTATGTTCGATTTGGTGAAACAAAAAGCCCCCGCCAAAGGGGGCAGTCACCATGCTAAACGAGATGTCTCAACGTACGTGAGCAGCCGGCCGGACCCGGCTGGCGAAGCTACGCGAAGTTTATCACAGCGCTTCTACGCAACGGCGGCAGATGGTGGGATGCTCCGTATGGGTGCCTACAGTCACGCTATAGGTCCAACAACGTTCGCACTTCGCGCCTTCAGCCCTGGTGATGGCAATCCAAAGGCCCGGAATTTCCTCCGCCCGGCGGGCTTGTTCTTGCATTTGCTCCCCTGGACGGTGCAACCGCACCTGGGAAGTGATTAAGATGGTGGGCAGGTCTTCCTCCGACGGTTCCAGGAAACGGTATAATTCCTCGTCAGGATAAAGGTCTACCGCGGCCTCCAACGATCCGCCAATCAATTTCTCCTGCCGTGCTGACTCCAGTGCCCGTGCTACCTCGCCCCTGAGCGCCAGCAACCGGTCCCACTTCCGCTCCAGTCCGGTGTCCAGGTAGTCCGGGTTAACCTCGGGCCACCCAGCCAGCTGGACGCTCTCAGGTTCCCCGTCCACCTTGGGCAGGTAGCGCCACATCTCTTCAGTGGTAAAAGCCAAAACCGGAGTAAGCATCCTAACCAGCGCGGCGACAATCTGGTATATTACCGTCTGGGCTGCCCGGCGTTCCCGGCTGTCCGCCCTGGAGGTGTAAAGCCGGTCCTTGATCACGTCCAGGTAAAAGGCGCTCATATCCACCACACAGAAGTTGTGAATGGAGTGGTACACGCTGTGGAATTCGTAATCCCGGTAGGCCCCGGTCACCCGCTGGATCAGCCTGTGCAGCCGCATCAGCGCCCACCTGTCCAGTTCCGGCAAGTCCCGGTACGGCACCTGGTCTAGTTGGGGGTTAAAGTCATAGAGGTTTCCAAGCAGGAACCGGCAGGTGTTCCGGATCTTGCGGTATGCCTCGGTCATCTGCTTCATAATGTTGGGGGAAGCAGCCACATCCCTGGTGTAGTCAGCAGAGGCCACCCACAGCCGCAGGATGTCGGCCCCCATCTGTTTCACGACATCCAAGGGATCGATGCCGTTCCCCAGGGATTTGGACATTTTACGCCCTTGTTCATCCACCACGTAGCCGTGGGTGAGCACGGCGCGGTAAGGTGCGGATCCTCTGGCCGCTACCGCCGTGGAAAGCGAGGAGTTAAACCACCCGCGGTGCTGGTCGCTGCCTTCAAGGTAAAGGTCGGCCGGCCACTGCAGTTCCGGCCGTGTCTCCAGCACCGCCGCGTGGCTGGAACCGGAATCGAACCACACGTCCATGATATCAGTTTCTTTGCGGAAGTGGCCGTGGCCGCAGGATGGGCAGGTATAACCTTCCGGCACCAGTCCATCCGCCTCCCTGGCAAACCACACTTCTGACCCGTATTGTCTAAACAGTTCCTGGACGTGCTTGATGGTGGTATCGTTAATGATGGCCTCATTGCAGCCGGTGCAGTAGAAAATGGGAATAGGCACCCCCCAGGTGCGCTGGCGCGAAATACACCAGTCGCCCCGTTCCTCCACCATGCTATAAATCCGTTCCTCGCCCCAGGACGGGATCCACCTTACCTGCCGGATGGCATCCAGTGCCTCCTGGCGAAAACCGTCAATGGAAGCAAACCACTGCTCCGTCGCCCGGAACAGCACCGGGTGTTTGCACCGCCAGCAGTGGGGGTACTGGTGCTGGATAAAGCCGAGGCGCATTAACACCCCCCGGGCCTCTAATTCCTTTGCCACTTCCTTATTGGCGTCCTCCACGAACAGTCCTTCAAACTGCCCCGCTTCCTTGGTAAACCTGCCCTGGTCGTCCAGGGGAGAAATGACCGGTAGGTTATATTTTTTACCGACTTCAAAGTCCTCGACACCGTGCCCGGGGGCGGTATGCACACAGCCGGTCCCTTGTTCCAGGGTGACGTGCTCACCCAGGATCACCACGGAATCCCTGTTCATCAGGACGTTCCGGCACACGATTCCCTCCAGTTCCCGTCCCTTGAACCGGGTAACCACCTGTCCTTCCTCCATGCCGGCCAGTTCCAGCACCCCGCGGTACAATTCCTCGGCCATGATCAGCCGTTCACCCTCACTCTCCACCATTACATAATCAAACCCGGGGTGGAGGGCGATGGCCACGTTGGCGGGTAAGGTCCACGGGGTGGTGGTCCAGATCACCACCGATGTTTTGTCGGGATCAAACAGACCTTTAGCTTCTTTTACAGGGAACTTAACATATATGGAGGGAGAACGGTGGTCCTCATATCCCACCTCCGCCTCCGCCAGGGCGGTCTCACAGTCGGGGCACCAGTAGACCGGCTTCAGTCCCTTATAGATATATCCCTTTTTGGCCATCTCTCCGAAAACGCCAACCTGGACAGCCTCGAACTCAGGGGCCAGGGTAAGGTACGGGTTATTCCAATCGCCCCGCACCCCCAGGCGTTTAAACTCCTCCCGCTGAATGCCCACATATTTCATGGCATAGTCGTGACAGCGACGACGGAATTCCACTGTGTCAACTTTATGACGGTCCAACCCCAGGTTCTTGATGGCCTGTTGCTCAATGGGCAGCCCATGGGTATCCCAACCGGGTACGTACGGGGCATCATAACCCACCATGGAGTGAAACTTGACCACGATGTCCTTGAGCACCTTGTTCAGGGTGGTGCCAAGGTGAATGTCCCCGTTGGCATAAGGAGGGCCGTCATGAAGGATAAACTTGGGCCTGCCTGCGGTACCCTCCTGAACTTTACGGTAGATATCTACCCGCTCCCAAAACTCCAGCATCTCGGGCTCTCGTTGGGGCAGGTTGGCCCGCATAGGAAAATCTGTTTGAGGAAGGTTAAGAGTCTTACTGTAATCCACTTGGTCCACCTCTCCATCAACTGTTTGTTCTACCATCAGAAAGTATAACTTTCTGTGGCATAAGTGCAACTAAGGCTTCCGCCTGCGGCTAAAGGCTTGGCGCAAGCCAAGTTTTCTTTAATTTTCTTGGGATACAACTCTTGGTATACAACAAAACCTCTCATCCAAAGGACGAGAGGTTGCTTCCCGCGGTACCACCTTATTAGACCGTCCTCAATGAAGCTTATGTGCATCACGGGAACGGACTGCTTGGGACTGTTAACGGTTGTCACCGGGGACGCCTACCTGCCAGAAGGCTTTCGGATCCCAGCTTCCGGGTGATCTCTCAGTACAGCCAGGCGCCTGGCTCCCACCAACCCAGACTCGCTGAAAAACCTGTACTCTACTTACAACGTCCCGTTCATCGCCTTTACCGTACATCATTCAACCTGTAAACTCTGGAGTCAGGAGTCAAGGTTCTGTTGAATAATGCCGATTTACCTGATTCTTACGAGGTATCTTGGATACCGTGTTATTTCCGAAACAAAACTTCTTTTGCATGAGGTTAGTAAATTGTTAGAAGTATATTCTCGGGGCATTCTGAATTCTGACTACCTGAATTTATTATACCCATTTTCAATATTCCCGTCAAATTTCCCGTTGCTGCTCCTTGATTCCTTCAAACAATCCTTTGACAGCCCAAAAGGCCTTTGTCCCGCTCTCCCTGCGGAATAATTCCATAGCGGCTTGCGTGCCTCCACCCGGGTGGATAATGCAAAGCAGGACAAAAGGCAGGTTCAGCGAACTACAGGCCTCCCCAACACTGGCTGCGACAGCGTCCACACATGAGATGTCCGTTTTTAAATCATCCGGAATGACGGGTCCGGGGAACACCCTTCCCACCAGTACTCTAATTCCCCAGTCTTCCCTGGCTTTTTCCAGCGCTCCAAGACACAGGTCTACCATCCGGCGGTCCGCCTGGGCTGTTTGTGCGGGTCCACCCTCCCAGGTTATCGCTTCGCCGCCTAACACCAGGTCACCCGGGCGCAGGTGCTCACTGCAGGCATCTCCACAACCCAGAAAGACAACGCGGGAAATCTCAGCCTGCTCTAACAGGTGTTTAAGTAGTTGATCCACCTTGCTTTCTGGTCTGCTGAAGTCTACCAAGATTACCTCTTCACCCTGAAACTTCCCCCGGATTACCGGCAGCCTGCCCGGCAATTCCTGGGACTGGGAAGTGTGTTCTTTCAACAGGTCCAAACTGTATTGTAAGGTACTGATAATCGCAATGGCCATTTTTTGGCTGCTGGCTGTTCCGGCCAGACTTGCCTTCCTCTCCCTTCTTTCCTATCCAATGGGTATCCCCCAAAGCGTGCATTTTAACGGGACACTGGTTTTCAAACAACCTGCCCTTGCCCTGCCGCAGGCTCGTCATCCCAGAGTTCCAGTTGGGCGAGCAAGAACCCCCTCATCCTGGCGCGGAATGCGTGGGTCGATTGGACCAGTTCTTCATATTGCCTCATGCTCTCTCGCACTTTTAGATCAGCCTCCGCCAGAATGCGTGCTGCCTCGGCCTGCGCTTCACGCCGCAAGATCTCCGCTTCACTGGCCGCATTTTTCTTGGCTTCATCCGCGACCTGTTGGGCAAGCACCATGGTATCCCTGAGGGTGTTTTCCAACTCCCTGTAATGGGTAACCACCGCCTGTATGTCCTCCAATCGCTCTTTCAACTCCATATTTTCCTTGTACAAGTTCTCGTAGTCCCTCGTGACCTTGTTAAGAAAGGAATCCACCTGATCCTCGCTGTACCCGCGCAAAGTTTTCTTGAACTCAACATTATGAATGTCCAGCGGTGTGAGAGGCAATATATTCCACCTCCTGCCAGCAATGATTTTTCTTTATTTCGACAAGAATTGGCCAGTTCCTCTATGTTAACGATACTTCTTTAGAATAATATACCATCTTCCCTTCTTGCTTGGTCCCGAGACTTCTTCCAGCACCAGCCGCCCTTTTCCCCGGCAAGATATTACATCGCCAACCTTCACGGGGCAGTCCGGGTCCACCACTACCCGCCAGTTGACTTTCACCTTCTCCGAGCGGATCTCCTGCACCATTTTCGTCCTGGAAATACGGAAACCATGGCTGCTTACCGCGTCAAGGCGTAAAGAGGCTACGGAGCCTTCCCGCTCATCAAACTCTTCTTCAGCCACCACCAGATCGACGGCATGGATTTCCGTCACCGTCACCCTCACTTTGTGAACCTGATGCAACTGCGCCCGGATATAGGGGACCAGGTCACGGTCCACGATTACCTGACTACCTCCGGCATATGGAAGCAGGTCGCCTATCTTCTCCCGGCGCAACCCGAGTCCCAGTAAGGCCCCCAGGTAATCCCGGTGACTGACGGATTGTTGCCGGAAGTCTCCTTCAATCTGCAAGTAAGATATCCGCGGGTTGACCAGCCGTATATCAAGATATTCGGGGCACAGGAGTACACGGCGTCTCTCGGCTCCTTGATATCCCCCATCACAGGTAAACATCAGTTCCGGAAGGCCTCGCAGGATATCCTCAGCCAACCGGCACTGATGCGGATCAAGAAAATCCGATATCTCTCCGGGCTGCCCACCCAGCACCTCATCGGCTTTGTCTAAAATCCGTACCATCGTCACCCTGTCTTCCGGGTTATGGACATGGGACAACAGCCGTTCTTTGTTCAACATCAAATTATCTCCTGTCACCCTGTCAACGCTGCTACAAAGCGCCTACTACCAACAGCATGACCAACCTCTCCACCAGTTGCAGTGCCAAGAGGGCGACCAGGGGCGAAAAATCGATCATCGTACCCCGCGGCATCAGCCTACGAAAGGGGGCCAATACGGGTTCTGTAATCTCATAAATGAATCTGGTAACAGGATTATAAGGAACCCGAAACCAGGAAAGCACTACCCGGGCAATAATTAACCAGTAAAGCACTTCGAAGGCCACATGAACCACAGAAACGATGTTTATCATTCTTTAGTGAACACCCTCTCTATCAAACTACCACTTGGTCAATAATTTTAGCTACCCGCGTAGTTCGCGGGCGCGGTCCCTGGCAGCCACGACGGCATTCATCAACGTCGCCCGCACCCCTCCCGCTTCCAGGGCGTGCAAACCGGCGATGGTAGTCCCGCCGGGAGAAGTTACCATGTCTTTTAATTCCGCCGGGTGTCGACGGGTCTCTTTCACCATTTTGGCGGCGCCCAGCACCGTCTGAGTAGCCAGCACCGACGCAATGTCCCGCGGTAACCCGACCCGCACGCCGGCATCGGTAAGGGCCTCCACCACCAGATAAACATAAGCCGGTCCGCTGCCGCTTAAAGCGGTGACAGCGTCCATGTACCCCTCCGGCAGGGTAAAGGTGGGACCTACCGACCCTAGAAGAACTTCAGCCACCTCCTGGTGCTTGCGCGTAGCCCACCTTCCCAGGGCCAGGGCGGATACTCCCTCCCCCACCAGGCAAGGGGTGTTGGGTACCACCCGTACAACAGGAACCCCCTCGTTGAGGATTCCTTCAAGGTCGGCAAGGTTAATCCCCGCAGCAATGGAAATGACCAGGTGTTCCGGTCCAAAAAACGGTACTAGAGGGCTCAATACTTCTCGCAATACTTGGGGTTTGATGGCCAATACCACAACCTGGTTTTGGCGAACCACGCTCCCGTTATCCGCCAAGGTCTGGATATGGTACCGCTCTTTCATCAGTTGCAGGCGGGCAGGGGCCACGTCGCTGGCGGAAATCCGCTCCGGTCCCATTAACCCCGCCCTGAGCACCCCGCTAATTAACGCCTCGGCCATAGCTCCCGCGCCGATAAATCCCAGGTTAACCTCCATGTTGCCGCTCCCTTTCACTTGATGGCAGACTAACGGATCATGTTGTTCCAGGTAAAGGCTCCCTGGTCCCTATACTCGTCTACCAATTCACCGGTTACTTCCACGTTGCTTGGAACAAAAAGAAATATGCTGTGAGAAACCTTCTGCATGCTTCCATTCAAGGCGTAAGCCGTCCCGCTGACGAAATCAAGGATGCGTTTAGCGGTCTCCTTTTCTGTTTCCTCCAGATTGACGATCACCGGGCGGCGGGACTTGAGATGGTCGGCAATCACCTGCACCTGCTCGAAGGCGAGAGGCTTGACCACCGCCAGTTTCACAGGGCGAGAGTTATGTATACTGACTACGTTAGCACGCTGAGGCCGCACCGGCGCATTTTCACTCCAGGACTGGGCCTCCCCTTCAGCCTCCTCTTCGACTTCCTGGACCTCAAGACCGATAAGCCCTAATACCTTGTCCATAAATTTACCCACCTGTCATCCTCCTTATCCGGCCCAGCGGGCCCCAAAGATGAGAGTACCGACACGCACCAGGTTGGCCCCTTCTTCTACAGCCACGCCAAAATCGTTGCTCATCCCCATAGAGAGATACCACATCTCTACTCCCGGAAGATCCAGGTCCCTGATCCGGTCAGCGAGCAGGCGTAAACCCCGGAACACAGGACGGACCTCCTCCGGGTCATCCACCAGGGGCGCAATGGTCATGAGTCCCCGCACCCGCAAGTTGTCCATGCCGCTGACCGCCCGCAGGAACGGCAACACCTCTTCTTCCCGCAGGCCGGATTTGGTTTCCTCACCCGCCAGGTTCACCTGGACCAGTACGTCTACCGCTAACCCCAAAACGGCAGCCTGGCGCTGGATCTCCTGTGCCAGTGAAAGCCTATCCAGCGAATGAATCAACTCTACCTTCCCCAGTAGTTGTTTCACCTTGTTGGTTTGCAGGCGCCCGATAAAGTGCCACCTGACCGAATCCCCCAGGGCAGCATGCTTTGGCAAAAATTCCTGCACCCGGTTTTCCCCACAACAGGTTACGCCTGCGGCCCGGGCTTCCAACACCCGGGGCAGTGAAACGTTTTTAGTGACAGCCACGATTTGTATCTCCCCGGGATCCCGCCGGGCAAGACGGGCAGATTCGGCAATCTGAGCTTTAACCCGTTCCAGGTTAACCTGTATGTCAGCCAATGCCAAAACCTCCCTGGTTGGAATAATTTCTACGACCAGGCTTCAATCTCCTGCCGCTTTTGGCTAATTTGTTGGGTTAAGTAGCACCCTGGCTCCCGGATGCAACCCATCGACGACGGCCTTTCCATCCAGTCGCGCCTTAACACCTACCTGTTGCCATGATACCCCCAATTTTCCTAATACCATCACACCGGTCTTACCGTTTTGTTCTACCAGTGCCTGCACAGGCACCACTACTCCCGTATGGCGCTCCAGCACCAGCCGTGCGGCTACTCTGCGGTCGTGGGGGAGGTTATCACCCGGAGACAGGCGGAGGACGAGTCCTACCTCCGCCCCCTGCGTCCGTACCGTTATTACCTCAGCATTGCTCAATCCGCCGTCTTCCCATTCCACCAGGAGGGATTGCCCTGCTTTAACCGTGCCTGCGGGGTCATCCCGGGCAACCTTAGTGAACAGTAAGGACGGGGATAGGTTATTGATGATCTTGGCCACAGGCCGGCCAGGTAAGACTGTACCTCCGCCGGTGGGAGGTATTTCCGCGTTCTCAACCTGTTCGAGAACGTCCCAGTTTAACTCGCCAAGTGCCTGTGGGGAAAACACCCCCTCCAGGCCGTCAGGGTGATAACAGACCGTCCCGGCCTTGGGCGTGAGCAATTCAAACGTTGAACCCGGAGCCCTTGCGGTCCCTTCCGCGACTCCGTCCACCGGTATAATCCTGGCCACCGGGCTGCCTACCCGGACCCGAGCCCCTTCGCCGGCAATTTCCTTCACTGTGCCCCCGATCTGCGCCGTCAGCACCAGTTCGTCCCGGAGGATCAAAACAGTAACCGGAACACCACGCTGGATAACGCCTTCCTCGGCTTCGGCGGTAGGGATCATCCGCCCATTGATGATGTCTTTGGCTTTTTGAATGCCCACCCAGGCCGCCGCAAGTACCAGGAAGACCAGCACGGCTGACCAGACCTTTACCTTTTTCCCGCGTGTTCCTCCCTTCGACAGCTTCGACCTTGCCGGCAATGCCTGGGACGGCACGGGTAGGTACCCCCTTCCTGTATCTTCCATTCGTACTTTGCCTGGCATTACTTACTTCAGGAGCATCAGCACGGCTGCCATCCTACCGGTGACGCCCCCCTCCGCCCGGTGGGAGAAAAAGAGGTCGGTCCTGCAGGAAGTGCAAAGTTCGCTGACGGTGATATGCTCCCTGGTTACCCCTGCTTCCTGTAAAGAGCGGGCGTTGGCCTCCCAAAGGTTTAGCCGCCACCTGCCGTTTGGCCTGGGCAGCAACAGTTCTTCCCCAAAAGAAATTCTCTCCCGCAAAGGGCCCGCCACCGCCTGATCCACCTCATAGCAGCAGGGCCCAATGGAGGGGCCCACCGCGGCCAAGCACCGGGCCGGATCGGTTCCAAACAACCGGGACATCTGCTCTAGTGTCTTGCGACCCACTTCGAGGACCGTGCCCTTCCAGCCGGCATGGGCTACTCCAATGGCCCTGTTAACCGGATCCAATAAAAAGACCGGGACACAATCAGCGTAATAGGTGGTGAGGGGGATACCCGGGGAATCAGTAACCATGGCGTCAGTGCCCGGCAGGACCGTTTCCCAGTCAGCAGCCCCCCGGCCCTTGTGCCGGTCACTGACCTGTGCTACCTGCTCCCCATGCACCTGGTGGCCGGCCACGATGGCCAGCGGGTCAATCCCCAGGCCGGAAAAAAAGCTTGACCGGTTGGCCCGTACATTATCGGGTCGATCTCCCACATGAAACGCCAGGTTCAGGGAATCGTACGGAGCGGGGCTGACGCCCCCAAGGCGGGTCGAAAATGCACACACCACCGGACCCTGTTGTTCAAAGACCGGGATGGAAAGATAATGTAACTCACCTTTGCCCCGGCGCAACACGAATCCATTGCTCATGTCCGTACTCACCTTCTTGACATAATTATTGCAACGCGCTCTCCGATGAATTATAATTTAATTAAAGCCCGAACCCCGCAGTTACTGTGCGCTATACCGCTTTACTGGGCGGTTTGCAGTCGAGGGTCACAGGCCACCGGTAAGACAAGGTCGATCCCCGGGCGGACTTAACCCTTACCGCGATGAGGTGACTGCGTTGCAGGGCTTGTTTTCTTTTTTCAGCCAAAACTTAATTCTGATGGAATTCAGCGTAGGCCTCGTCTTCATCATGATGGGGCTGATTATCGCACTCCAGTACTTGCAGTACCGCCGTTTGAGCGAACTGCAGATCATCCGCTATCTCTGGCTGCTTTCCCTCTACGGATTACTGAACGGGTTCGCCAAGTGGGCTCAACTCTTTATCCCTTTGCAGTCCCAGTACCTTTCCCCAGCCGTAGTGAACGGCTTACAGGCCCTCCAGGTCCTACTGCACGCCATCGGCTTCGCTTGTCTTTACCTGTTCGGTGCGGAACTCATTATTGACACCTTCGGCAAGTTTCGCACCCTTCGCTGGTCATCCCTGTTCCTCTTCCTGCTCTGGGTGAGCATCATGGGTTTAGCTTATGCCGGTCAGATTTATGACTTTCAGGCATGGGTGCAAGTAGGGCTTGTGTGGGGACAATTTCTCTTGAGCCTTCCCGGTTCCATCCTGGTATCCCTAGCCCTTACCACCCAGGCCCGCGACTTTCAACGGGGTTATCCCAGGACTTTAGTACGGTGCATCTACGGCGCGGTGGCCGCTTTTTCCCTCTCCGCATTGACAGTCCCCATACCGCCTTTATTTTTTTCCCGGGCTCCTTTTCAACCTCTGTTTTGGCCGGATGACAGCCTGGCCGTCGCTCTAACCCGGATGGTCAGCGGGCTGGGTATTACCTATTTCCTCACGTGCGTGATGCAGGTCTTTTCCCTGGAAAACACCAGGCGCCTGGAGGAAGCCCGCCGGGTTCAACTCTTGCTGGGAGAACGGGTCCGCATTAGCCGTGACCTGCACGACGGGGTCATCCAGTCACTATACGGTATCGGTCTTAGCCTGGAGGCTGCCGCCAACTTGATTCCCGGCACCCCTGAAGAAGCCCGGAGGCAAATCGATCACCTGGTGCGGCGTCTGGATGAAACTATCAATAATATTCGTTATTATATCATGGATCTCACCGTACCGGAACTGACCGAAAACAATTTTGTCAATCAAGTGGGCCGGCTGGTAGATGATTTTCGTACGGGCAGCACCATCCCAATCCTGTATCAACACAGTGTGGAAGAAGGGGTACAAGTTCCCCCGCCAGTCAGGAGCCACCTTTACAGTATTCTCCGGGAGGCACTCTCCAATGCCCTTAAACACGCTAACGCCGGACAAATACAAGTGAGCCTCTTGATCGGTTCCGAAAAGGTGGATCTGATCGTGCGGGATGATGGGATAGGGATCAGTTGCCCATCTCACGCGCCCCCGTTTTCTTCCGGTAATGGCTACGGGCTCGCCAATACTTACCAAAGGGTTGCTTCCATGCAGGGCACCATGAATATCCGTAATAATCCCGACAGCGGGGTTAGCGTCCACGTAAGCATTCCTTTAGCGAGGTGAACAATAATGTCGACAATCCGTATCTTACTGGTGGATGACCATGAGGTAGTCCGGTTAGGGTTAAAGTCTCTGCTCGCCCAGTACCCCCATTTCGAGGTTGTAGGGGAGGCGGATTCCGTGGCCTCGGCCATTCGCCTTGCGGCCCAAACCTCCCCTGATGTGGTTGTCCTCGATGTCCGTTTAATGGACGGCAGCGGGATTGAGGCCTGCCGGGAAATCCGCTCCAAAAACCCCCAAACGAAAGTCTTAATGCTTACTTCGTACAGCGACGAGGAAGCGTTACTGGGAGCTGTGCTGGCCGGGGCTCAGGGCTATGTATTGAAAAAAATCTGGAGTAAGGACCTCATTAACGCCATCGAGGGGATTGTCAAAGGTAGGACCCTGATCGATCCAGCACTGGTTAACAAGGTGCTGGTGAGGGCAGAGGATAACGAATACTCGATCCCACCGGAGTTGGAACAGTTAACCAGCCAAGAAAAAAAGGTCCTGTCCCTCATTGCGGAGGCCAAGACCAATCAAGAAATAGCCGATACCTTGTTCATCAGTGAAAAAACCGTTAGAAACTATGTCAGCAACATATTCCGGAAACTGAACTTTGCCCACCGGGCGCAAGCCGTGGTTTACGTTAACAAACTAAAGAATATAGCTAGAGAATAGCAGGGCCGCTGAGGACGGCTACTGTAAGCGCGCCGCAGAGCAAGCCGTAGATGAGAGAGGCTACGGTAACGGTCACATACCCCGTCCTCTCCACGCCAAACCTTTCCGCGGCTCCCGCCATGCCGAGCATCATCAGCATTACGTCCACCCGTCACACCTCCTTTGGTCTCGTGGACTCTAGCGTTGTGGAGGACTAAAGCCTCCGGCTCTGCCCTGTTTCAGGCTTTGGCCTTTGACTCTGTCTCCAGGTTTGGCCTTAAGGCGGCTCCACCTCTCAGGCTATCTGTCCCTAGCTATATGCTACCACACCGCTTGGTCCTGGTGAACAGGGCCGGTGTCCTTTCAGTCTGGGACGGGTGTCCCAAATTTTCGGAAAAGTGATTTTTTTCACTCGCGTACCTTAAGCATCGCCTTTACCTCGGCCATAAAGCTTTCCAAATCTTTAAACTGGCGATAAACAGACGCAAACCGTACGTAAGCCACCTCGTCCACCTGACGAAGCCTGTCCATTACCAGTTCACCTATCGCCTCACTTTTTACCTCTCGCTCCGTGGTGTTCATTAGCTCCCTTTCGATGTCGTACACCATCTCCTCCAAACGACCAACGGGGATGGGGCGCTTCTCACAGGCCCGGGTCAGGCCACCCAATAACTTCTGGCGGTTATAAACTTCCCGTCGCCCATCCTTCTTGACCACCAGTAACGGAAGCATCTCCGCCTTCTCATAAGTGGTGTACCGCCGTGTACATTCCAGGCACTCGCGCCTGCGGCGGATGCTGTTGCCGTCTTCCGTCGGCCGGGAATCCAGTACTTTCGACCCGGCATGGCCGCAAAAAGGGCAGCGCAAAATAATCCCTCCGGTGGCTCAAGATGTTGTGATGAGGTAATTATAGGATACTACTGATAGGGTGTCAATGCAGTTGCCCGGCTCTCTAAGGCGAGTGATTCACATCGGTAAACCCCTGCACTTCCACCAGGATGACATCCACTCCGATGGTACGGATCTTTTCCCAAGGAATAACGATATCATCATTGCGGCCAAACAGCGCCATCACGCGACCCGCGCCCGGAAGGATTAATGCCTTCACCCGGCCTGCCTCCAGGTCCAATTCAATGTCCTTGATAACCCCGAGCCGGCGGCCGTCTACAATATTTACAACGTCACGCAGCCGGAGGTCGGAGATTTTGATCATCAATTCCACCCCCTTGACGAGTTGCATTACGAGCGTTAATACTTTCTTGATTGCTTTATAGTAGTATATGAACGTCCAAGAAGGCATTTGACACAAAAAAAGACCAAGCCCTGGTCTTATTTTTTATGAACCTCAATATGCATCAATTATCCAAAAAGTATAATTTCATGAAAAAAATCGGTTGGCTTGCGCTCGGGTTTCCTTCCGGCGCGTGTCTCCGGTATCTCCGTAATGAACCTCGGCGTCTTGGGGCCGCGTTCAAAACTCGGCCTCCGGCCTCAAACATTGAACGCGGCTATTCCTCAGCCGCCTGCGGTTCTTGAACTATCTCCGCCAATTGCGCCTTCCGGAAATCCCGAGCCGCCGCCTGCCACTAGCTTCCATTTTTATTATCTGATGGTGCCGCAGTTTGCGGCATGAAAGTCTA
Organism: Clostridiales bacterium PH28_bin88; assembly: GCA_000987045.1. Classification (GTDB taxonomy): domain Bacteria; phylum Bacillota; class PH28-bin88; order PH28-bin88; family PH28-bin88; genus PH28-bin88. Next base: position 20,455 of record LAKY01000016.1, read on the forward strand.
AAGGTTAAAAAAGTGGCTTCAGTTGGTAGAACCCTCCGCTATGTGCCGGCGGTTGCGGCGCCAGACCTCGAGTACCTTGAAACGTAGTTCTACATCGCGTTGTACCTGCCCGCGCTGGGGTTTTCCCTGGGCCATCACAGGCGTAGAAACCTCTGTCCCTGGAGGATTCCCTGCATACGCCGCGATATCAACAAAACAAAGGGGGGGAAAGAGGACACACCACCAATTTTCTCCACTACCCTCCCCAATGATCACGCGTACAGCCTGGTAGTTTCCACTGGGGAGGGTAAGTTCTCCGTACGACCGGGTAGGAAACGGAAAGATCCCAAATTCGGCCTTGACCGGGTAATTTTTGCCTGCTGCAGCCACTTCTGCCGCGCCAATCTCTTCCATCAACGGGAGCGCGTCAAATACCGCAGCCCTGGCATCATCCAGTTTCATCGCGGACAAAAATTCTTCTCCCATGGAGGTCAAGATCGCGTCACGGACCCGTCTTTTGATCTGCTGGTCCTCTGGGGTGTCACTGTTGGCAAGCACATGAAAACGGATCAGGTTGTCTGAATTATATGCTGGTTGGGCGTCCATCAACCCAACCCGCCCCCAGGCAGCTAGGCTGGCCAGCAAACCAAGGGTCATAACCACCGCCAGTGCTTTCATTTTGGCATTAGTCACAGAACTCGTTCACCTCGACAATCTGATTATCCAAAGCATCTCTCTATCTTGGATACATCACTTTACATCGTCCTGCTACCACTTGTTCTCCCGTTGACTGACGGCTGATTTCTGACGACCGGCCTTACATGTGCTTGCGCATGTGGTTCAAAGCCGCCTTCTCCAGTCGTGATACCTGAGCCTGAGAAATTCCGATCTCCTCGGCTACTTCCATCTGAGTCTTCCCCTCAAAAAATCGTAGTGAGAGGATCATCTTTTCCCTGTCGCTGAGTTTACTTAACGCCTCGCGAACCGCAATGCCTTCCAGCCAGTTGGCATCAGAATTTTTTTCGTCCCCGATTTGGTCCATCACAAAGATGGGATCACCGCCATCATGGTAGATCGGCTCAAACAAGGAAATGGGTTCCTGGATGGCATCCAGGGCGAAGATAATCTCCTCCCGGGGGAGTTTCAATTCATTGGCGATCTCCGTAATGGACGGTTCCCGGGAGTGCCTGTTCACCAAGGTATCCCGGACCTGCAGCGCCTTGTACGCGATATCCCGCAGGGACCTGCTAACCCGGATGGGGTTATTATCCCTTAAGTACCTGCGGATTTCCCCAATGATCATTGGTACGGCGTAGGTGGAAAACTTCACGTTCTGGCCCAGGTCGAAATTATCGATGGCTTTCATCAACCCGATACACCCAACCTGGAACAGGTCATCCACATATTCACCTCTGTTGGTAAACCTCTGGATAACACTCAGGACCAACCGCAGGTTACCGCTGATTAACTTCTCTCTGGCAGTGGAGTCGCCACCCTGCATGGCCACAAACAGCCTGCGCATCTCTTCATTGCTTAAGACCGGCAGCTTGGAGGTATTCACACCGCAGATCTCCACTTTGTTGACCATCATGCGAACCCCTCCCTTGTTGGCTTGGCATCATTCAAGATTATTACCACCGCAAGGTAACATTATACTCTAAAGAAAACTTGGCTTTCGTCAAGCCTTTGGCGCAGGTAAAGAAAACTTGACTTGTGCCGAGCGTAAGCGACGGCAGAAGTCAAAGTTGCACTTATGCCGCCACAAAGGAATACCCAATTTCTAGGTGCGGAAGCCTTAGTTGCACTTGCCACAGAAAGTTATACTTTCTGCTGGTACAAAAAAATGTGACCCATTCAGGTCACATTCTTTCATGGTTTAGCGGTTCCTATTCCATCCTGTTGATCTCTTTCCGCAGGCGCTTAATGATGCGCTTTTCCAACCTGGAAATGTATGACTGGGAAATACCCAACAGGTCAGCCACCTCTTTTTGTGTCTTTTCCTCCCCATCCACCAGCCCAAAACGGCACTCCATGATCTTCTTTTCCCGTGGGGAGAGTTTTTTCATGGCCGCGTACAAAAGCTTGCGGTCCACCTCTTCTTCTATACATTTATAGATAATGTCGTTTTCCGTCCCGAGGACATCTGACAGTAACAACTCATTACCGTCCCAATCGATGTTGAGCGGCTCGTCAAAAGACACTTCCACCCGGGTCTTGTTGCTGCGCCGGAGATGCATCAGGATCTCGTTTTCGATGCAACGGGAGGCATAGGTGGCCAGCTTAATCTTCTTGGCCGGGTCAAAGGTATTGACCGCTTTGATCAGTCCAATGGTCCCGATGGAGACCAGGTCTTCAATACCCACCCCGGTATTTTCAAACTTCCGGGCAATGTACACCACCAGCCGGAGATTTCGTTCGATAAGAACGCTTTTTACCGCCATATCACCCTCTTCCAACCGGGCTAACAGCAACATTTCCTCATCGTTAGTCAGCGGGGGTGGAAGGGCCTCACTGCTTCCTACGTAAAAAATCTCCCCGTACAAGCCCAACTTTTGTAACCAGCGGATGAATAACAGCCGCACCGCCCACTTACGCTTAAGCCACCAGTAACTCAATTCCCTACCCCCTCACGTCGGCGATAAAAAAAACATGGCCTTCTTAAATTCCAATGGTGGTTTGCAAGATGTCGGGGTGCAATAACGCGCGGTATCCACCATCCTGTGAGAGCCTTTTGTGGTAAACCCCAACCACCACATCTCTTACCCGTACCGGTTTATCCTCAGTAACGACAATGATCTCGTCCGGTCGCAACCCTAAAAGCATGCCCTTGTTGCGACCGATAGAGGTGAAAGGAATCATTCGCACTCTCGCTGCCCAGGGTGAACCTGCCAGTTTGGTAACCACCTGCTGCAAATCAGGCTCTCCGTTCCGTTCAAAAATGCTTTGAAGCTCCTGAGGTAAAAGAGACTTCAGGAGGCTGTATTCGACTATCATCACCGGCCGCTTGCTCAGGGGGTCTCTTAGTTGGTTCCCGGTATCGATAAGGGCCTCCACCGGGAGGCGGTCATTACCGAAGCAAATGATCACTGGTACTCGAAGGATACTGCGAAAGAAATTTTTTTTGATAACCGCCGCACCCCACCTGCCAACTATCAACGCCGCCGAAACAGCAGCCAGCAGCCAGGTGTAACGTACGTTTGAGAGAAAGACCACCAGGCTGTTCATGGCGGTATACGCTTCCGGCGAGCCATTGGCAAAGTAAATGGCTCCCAGCATCGCACCCCCGGTTACAAAAGTCACCAGGTAAAAGTATCCTACCGCCTGGAGCAGGCCGCGTAAAGGGAGGCGGCCGTAAGCCAGGACAACCATCACCAGAGAAAACAGAAAGCGCGCAAAGACGGAATATAGAACACTGTTTTCCAAAGCCAGTAAGGCCAAAGAATATACCGCTCCGGCGGTAGCAGAAACCAGGAGGCGCAGGAAATTCGTTTTTAATTGACCAAACCTGGCAGCTGCCCAAAGGATCAAGTAGTCCATTACAAGATTAATAAAAAAGACCACGTCCACGTACACCACAAAGTCCTGCTGCATGGCTCTTCACCTACTACCACAGTTCAACGCTAATTATTACCATTATATGAAGGGGACTCCAGAGACATGACTCCTCGGACTTTTTATACCAACAGAAAGTGTAACTTTCGTTGGCATAAGGCAACCAAGGCTTCCGCACCCAGAAATTGGGTATTGGCCAAGTCTTCTTTATTATACTACAGTCGTCTGGTAAAAACTGTCACTATCTGCCGGGACAAAGAACACTATATGTCGCTTTTTCCCTTAAAACGGATTAAGAGTGGCATTACTGCCACCCCGATCGTGATGGGCCCAAGCACGAGGCTGAAGCCCTCATTTCGTTGTCCCACAGATCACGAGGAAAAGAATACCGACCAAACCGGCGGTGGCCAAACCAGCAACACCACCAGTGCCGATGCCAGTGCCATCAAAACGAGGCTTACCACCACTAAAGCGACTCCTTTAATCCAGGGATGGGAAAGAGGGAATTTGTACAGGGCCAAATAAGCACCTGTACTTACACTAAAGGTGATGATGATAGCTAACAGTAACCACCAGAATATCTTCACCAGGTACGACCCCTCCTTCCTAACACGAGAGGATGAAAACAGCCGGCTAAACAGCCGGCCTCTAACTACTGGACTCTTTATTCAATTATATCACAAAAATTCTATTTGCGCCTTAAGAAAGCGGGAATATCCAGGTCATCGGCGAATGGCCGGATATCGGGGATCTTTTCCTGTACCGGCCTGGGCGCCCGGTGTTCGAATCCTGTAGCAATTACCGTTACCCGGATCTCATCGTGCATTTCCTCATCGATTACCGCACCAAAAATAATGTTGGCCTCAGGGTCGGCAGCCGCCGCGATGATTTCCGCCGCCTCATTAACCTCAAACAAACCGAGGTTGGAACCTCCGGTTATATTCAGCAGCACTCCTTTGGCCCCTTCGATAGAGGTCTCCAGCAGCGGGCTGGAGATAGCCATCCGGGCTGCTTCCGCCGCCCGTTTGTCACCTGAGGCCCGGCCAATACCCATCAGCGCCGAACCGGTATCAAGCATAATCGTCTTTACGTCCGCAAAGTCAAGGTTGATCAGGCCGGGAACAGCAATCAGATCGGATATGCCCTGAACCCCCTGGCGCAACACATCGTCGGCGATCCGGAAGGCTTCTGTGATGGAGGTCTGTTTATCCGCTACCTGTAGTAAACGGTCATTGGGAATGATGATCAGCGTGTCCACCCTACCCTTTAGATCGGCTATGCCCTTATCTGCCTGGTCCGCCCGCTTACGCCCTTCGAAGGTAAAAGGGCGGGTAACCACACCCACCGTAAGTGCTCCTAGTTCTTTGGCCACCTCCGCCACCACAGGAGCAGCCCCGGTTCCCGTGCCTCCACCCATACCGGCGGTAACAAACACCATATCAGCACCCTTGAGAGACTGCACCAGTTCTTCGCGGCTCTCTTCCGCGGCCTTTTTACCGGTCTCAGGATTGGCCCCTGCTCCCAGGCCCTTGGTAAGTTTGGCGCCAATTTGTATCTTGTACTCCGACTTGCACAAACGCAGGGCTTGAGCATCGGTATTAACGCTGACAAATTCTACTCCTTGCAGGCCTGCGGCAATCATCCGGTTTACCGCGTTATTACCGCCGCCCCCGACGCCAATTACCTTGATAGCCGCAAACTGGTTAAGCTCATTTTCTTCCAACTCCAGCACGTTATCTTCCTCCTCCCCTTGGCCTTGCACACCTTTTTAAACACCCATCATGTCCTTAAACCATGACCTGAACCTGGAAAAAACATCTCCCCACACCGGTTTACCCACTGGCACCTCACCCTCAGTCATCCGAGTTCCATACTGCAGCAGCCCGATGCCGGTGGCATACCGGGGAGTGTCTACCATATCCGAAAGCCCGCCGATCCCTACCGGAGTGCCTACCCGGACCGGCAGACCCAATTCCTCAGCAGCCAGGTGGGTGATCCCGTCCATCATGGCCACTCCACCAGTCAGGATCACTCCTCCTGGTAATAGTGCTTTATAACCGGAACGTTTGATTTCATTCTTGACCAGAGAAAATATCTCTTGCACCCGCGGCTCAATAATACTGGCAATAAACCTGCGGGATACCAGTCGTCTCTGTCCGCCCATACTTTCAACTTCTATATCGGCGGAGTCCGGCATTAAAGCCGCCAGTACGCACCCGTGCTCCCGCTTGATGCGCTCCGCATTTGCCAGAGGAGTCCTTAAACCCACGGCCATGTCACTGGTGATATGATCACCGCCGACCGGCACTACCGAGGTGAACCACAACCCCCCGCGGTCGAGAACAGCTAGTTCGGTGGTCCCCCCACCGATATCCACCAATGCTGCCCCTAGCTCCCTCTCCGCGGGTAAGACCGCTGCTTCGGCCGATGCGAGGGGATTCAGTATCAAATCCTGCACCTCCAGCCCGGCACGGTGAACGCTTTTCACCAAATTCTGCAGCGCGCTGGTGGCGGCTGTCACAATGTGTGTATCCACTTCCAGCCGGGAACCGGACATTCCTACCGGGTCAACCACACCGTCATACCCATCCACAACAAACTCCCGCGGCAAGACATGAAGAATTTGTCGATCAGCCGGAAGAGCGATTACCTTGGCTGCTTCCAATACCCGGTAGGTGTCCTCCGGAGAAATCTCCCGGTCCGGGCCGGCCACTGCTACCACGCCGCGGTTATTGACAGAGCTGATATGGGGGCCGGTCACTCCCACGTACGCGGAAGCCATTTCTACCCCGCTCATCCGTTCCGCCTGTTCCACAGCTGTCTTAATTGCCCTCGCCGTATGCTCAATATCGACGATAATACCCTTGCGCAATCCAGCAGACGGGCATTCACCTACGCCTATTAAGTCCAGTTCTCCCTTACTTCTCACTTCGCCGATGACTACCGCGACCTTGGTGCTCCCTACGTCCACTCCTGCCACTATATTTTTTTGGGGCAATCTTTGCACCTCCAGACCATGCCCTGATTAAAGCGGAGCACCTGAACTTTTAATTAGTAAATTAGTTACTAAAAAGTTCAACGTTGCGAACATTATTCCTTTTTTTTAGTGTGAGGCTCGTTCTATTTTTTCAGCCAAAACCTGCGAATAATGGCCAGATTCTGAAATAATCGCACCCCGAAGGCGAATACCGCCGCCAGGTACAGTTCTACACCCAACTGGTCACCAATATACGCCAATAACCCTGCTAATAAAGTATTGCTAAAAAAACCCGTTAAGAAAACCGCGTTATCAAACTTGTCCTCCATCCCAGCCCGAAGGCCGCCAAATATCGAGTCCAGGGCCGCCAGCACCGCTACCGAAAGATACTTCGCATACGCCCCAGGCAAGTGAAAAGGGAACTGCAGTCCCAAGAAAATTCCGATCAAAAGCCCCACCAGTGGTAACCACATAGTTAATCTTCACCCCCACGCCTACAGCGCTATGAGATACAACAATGTTTCAGAGGTTCAATTAACAGTTAACGGGAATTGATGATTGGTCGTTCAGGGTAGCTCACATCAATGTAGCCGGTAGTAAGGTTTGAACGAGCTTCCAGCACATCCGACAGCACCTGAAACTTTTGATCAGTCCCTTCGATATTACCGAAGCGTACTTCTATCCCGTCACCGGTAAATAGATTGATGGCATCAGGAATTGAAACATCTACCTCAGCAATTCGTGGCTGAAGGGCAGCCGGAAGGGCTAATACCACTTTGAGCCCTATATCCAGGTTAGCTGCGACCACCAATTCGCCAGGAGTCGGGGATTGTCGTAAAGATGTGCCGGTAATAACCGGAAGGTTAATCCCTGAGATTTCCTTAAGGTTACGTAGTGCTACCCCCGACATATCCACCTCAACAAAACCCTGGTCCACCACCAGCAACGCCACTGCCTTTCGCTCGTTGACATGCAACAGGAGTGTACCGGGAAGGCGCCGCCGCACCTCCACCCTGGAAATCATGGGATGTGCACGAATATTCCTGGCAACCTGGATTTCGTCAATTCGCCACAAATTAGTAGCGAGAGGTACAGCAGCCAACCGGGCAACCTCCTCGCTGTCCAACTGCTCCGTCCCGGTCACTACGATATGCTCCAGGCTGAAAAAACTCGATTGGAGAAAGCTATAGATCGCTGCTGTGGCCAGTAATAGAAAAAACAGGGTCTGTAGTTTTAAAACCTTGCGTCCAGTTGCCCTGCGCCGGGTCCTCACCTTCATCCTCTTGTTCCGCCACCACCTATCGCGGGTTAAAACCCAAGGAAATTATATCAAAATTCCTGGGGTTGTCCAATAGAACACTAAAGAAAACTTGGCTTGCGCTATAGAAGACTTGCCCATTTATGGGCTTAGTCACGCTTATGCCTATGGTGCAAGCCTTTGGCGCAGGCGGAAGCCTTAGTACTTATGCCACAGAAAGTTATACTTTCTGATGGTACAAAAAAAGCAGCCTCTTGCTGCCTATCGATGGTTGTTCACCCGCATTATCCGTGCACCCAATCCGTTTAACTTTCCGTCCAACTGTGCGTAACCCCGGTCAATGTGGTAAATGTTTTCAATAATGGTGGCATCCTCCGCAGCTAGCCCTGCTAAAACCAGTGCCGCTCCCGCCCTTAAATCGGTGGCTTCTACAAAAGCCCCGCTCAACCGTGGAACACCCTTAATGATGGCCGCACGTCCCTCTACTTTGATATTCGCGCCCATGCGCCGCAACTCATCCACGTGTTTAAACCGGTTATCAAAGATGGTTTCAGCTATGACAGTAGTCCCATCGGCCGTTGCCATCAGGGCCATCACCTGCGGCTGCATATCCGTGGGGAAGCCGGGGTATGGCATGGTTTTGAAGTCCACCGCTCGCGCCCGTCCAGCACATTGCACCCGCACGCTATCCGGGTATTCGGTAACAGTAACTCCTGTTTCCCGCAGTTTAGCGCTAATAGGCTCCAGGTGTTCCGGTATCACGTTGGTGATCAGAATATCGCCTCCGGTAATGGCCCCCGCCGTCATGTAGGTCCCCGCTTCAATCCGATCCGGAATGATGGTATATTCCACGGAATTCAGGCTGGTGACCCCTTCTACCCTGATCACGTCCAACCCCGCGCCCTTTACCTTAGCTCCCAAACCATTGAGGAAATTCTGCAGGTCTACGATCTCGGGTTCCTTGGCCGCATTCCTGATCACCGTCTGTCCTTTAGCCAGTACCGCTGCCATCATCAAATTTTCGGTGGCACCCACGCTGGGAAAATCAAGGTGGATTTCCGCACCATGCAGGTCATTAGCCTCAACTTCGATGAACCCATATCGTTCATGGATTGCCGCCCCCATGGACTGAAAACCCTTCAGGTGTAAATCCATAGGACGCGAACCAATGTCGCAACCACCGGGATGGCTCACCCTAACCCTGTGAAAACGCCCGAGGAGGGGGCCCATTACCAGGTTTGATGCCCGCATCTGTCTGGTGAGGGATTCAGCCACCTCGTGGCGGTTTACTCCAGAGGTGTCGACTTCCAATACCTCACTGGTAAAGTTGACCCTGGCTCCCAGGTGTTCTAATACCTTCTTCATGGTCAAAACGTCGGTAAGATGTGGGACGTCAAAAATAGTACTGTTCTTTGATGTTAATAGGCTAGCTGCCATTATTGGCAATACTGCGTTTTTTGAGCCCCCGATACGCACAGTCCCCTCCAGCCGGGTCCTTCCCATTACGATGAATTTCTCCATGCTGCCATTCCCTCCCGGTCTCTTAAGAACCCGTTGACAGACCTTCCCCCAAAACCTTGATCTCCGTTTTCAGGCTAATCCCAAACTCACGGCGGACGCGCTCACGCACCTCTTCTATTAGGTCCAGCACATCGGCGGCGGTAGCTCCCCCCATGTTAACGATAAAGTTTGCATGGACACTGGAAACCTGCGCCCTTCCTCGAGTCAAACCTTTTGCTCCCACCTTTTCAATCAAATAGCCGGCGGCTTGGGGGCCAGGGTTGGTGAACACGCTCCCCGCATTTGGGCGATTTAAGGGCTGCCGTTTCCTGCGAACTTCCAGCAACCTGCGCACCCTGTCTGTGATTTCCTGGATATTCCCGGGCCGCAAGCCCATGACCACCGCTGCTACCGTTACAGGATGTTCCTGTAAACTGCTGTGGCGGTAACCGAAAGTTAGATCCTTCTTACCCAGAGAGACAAACTCACCGTCCGTTCGTAGAACGGTAACTTCTTCTACCACCTCGCTAATCGACTGACCCTCTGCCCCGGCGTTCATCACAACAGCCCCTCCCACCGTACCCGGAATACCGGCTGCAAACTCCAATCCGGTGAGGCCGTACCGGATAACCGTGTTCACCAATACCGGAAGCATTGCACCCGCTTCTGCTGTAACCCGCTCGCCCTGTACCCTGATCCCGCTCAACCCCCCGGCCGTCTTGACTACCAGGCCCCGAATGCCTCCGTCCAGGACCAACACGTTGGAGCCGTTACCCAGAACTGTTAACGGCACCCCATGATCTCGTGCAAAGGATAGACATACCCGGAGATCTTCTAAAGTTCCGGGTACGACCAGAAGGTCCGCAGGGCCACCGATCCGCCAGCTGGTATAGTTCTTAAGCGGTTCTTGAACTTTCACCTCTCCGGTTATCTGCTTTTTAAGGTGCTCCGCTAACCGCTCCCATTCCACGCTATCACCCCACGCGCTACTGCCCCAGGTTTGACGTCCGGTACTTGACCGGAGCCTCACCTGTGTCTTGCATTTCTAATCTCTTCAAAAACTCCCTCCCTATTTCCCAGATGTTACCCGCCCCCATGGTAATGACCAGGTCTCCCGGCCGGCAGTTGGCGATCAAATAATCCATGATCGCATTGGCCCCGGGCATGAAATAAACCTGCGGGCAATAGGTTCTCGCCGCATTGGCGATGAGTTCCGCGGTAACCCCCGGTATGGGCGGTTCTCCAGCTCCATAGATAGCATCAATCACCGTTATGTCTGCATGGGCAAAAGCGGGCCCAAACTGTTCATGCAATAGTTGGGTACGGGTATAGCGGTGAGGCTGAAAAACCACCACCAGCCTGGAAGGATGGGTACACCTGGCAGCTCGTAATGTAGCCTGGATCTCGGTCGGATGATGGCCATAATCGTCCACCACCCTGACCCCCGCTGCTTTACCAATAATCTGGAAACGGCGCTCCACCCCTTGAAAACCGGCAAGGGATGCAGCAATTCCTTCAAAGGAAATACCCAACTGGTGACCAACCGCGATAGCCGCCAGAGCATTCAGAACGTTGTGTTTCCCGGGCACGTTCAACGAAAGCTGGCCCAACCTGGCGCCGCGGAAGAATATTTCTGACCGGGATGTAAGACCTTCCAGATGTATTTCCCTGGCGGTATAATCCGTCTGTCCCTCCAATCCGTAAGTTATGTATTTCTTGCGGCCGTCTTGGGATATGCGATAAAGTTCCGGGTCATCGCTGCAGAGAACTACAAATCCCTCTTCCGGTACCTTGTGAATAAACTCTTCAAAAGCGGCGATGATGTTGGCAACCGATCCGTAATTGTCCAGGTGGTCGTTTTCAATATTGGTGACCACCGCAACAAAAGGGAACAATTTCAAAAAGGACTTATCACTCTCATCCGCTTCAGCGACCAGGTACCGCCCATGGCCTAACTTGGCGTTGCCGCCGATATCGTTCAATTCGCCCCCTATTACCACGGTGGGATCCATGCCGTTTTTATCCAGCATTAATGATATCATGGACGTGGTCGTGGTCTTTCCATGGGCACCGGCGATGGCGATGGCGCGTTGGCGTTGCATTAACCTGGCAAGAAGGTCAGCCCGCTGGATAACCGGTACTCCCCTCGCTTTGGCCTCTACTACCTCTGGGTTTTCTTTTGGGATGGCGCTGGAAACCACCACCAGTTCTACCCCGGGCTCCAGGTTGTGGGCCGCATGTCCTAAAAAGATTGTGGCGCCCATACCCGCCAACCGCTCAGTGACCTTTGACTTCTTCAGGTCCGAGCCGGACACCCGGTGTCCCAGCTCGAGCAGGATTTTGGCCAAACCGCTCATCCCTGCGCCGCCTATACCTACGAAATAAGTCCATTCCTTGTGATCCGCCACCATTTTCATCTCCTTCTCGCTCACGGAAAAAGCCAAAGGTAAGCTGCTAAAAGCGCACCCTCAAAAAATCAGTCTCAAATACATCTCCATCATATGCAACCTTGCGATAACGTGTGTCATCAGGCTTGTCCCAGACGGTCATCGGGAGTCAGACGTCATTCGTCGGAAGGCCGTCTTTCAGGCTACTTTTTTCGCACCATCAGAAAGTATAACTTTCTGTGGTATAAGTACTAAGGCTTCCGCCTGCGCCTAAAGGCTTGTACCACAGGCATAAGTGCGACTATGCCCATAAATGGGCAAGTCTTCTTTAGCGCAAGCCAAGTTTTCTTTATACCAACAGAAAGTATAACTTTCTGTTGGCATAAGTGCAACTAAGGCTTCCGCCTGCGCCTACGGCTTGGCGCAAGCCAAGTTTTCTTTACTGTGTAACCTCTTCGATTACTCCCAGGATCTCCTGTAATGCATTAGGACGACCTAAATTACGTGCCTTGGCGCCCATGGCTTCCCGTTTGGCAGGATTTCGCAATAGATCAAGCACTACCGACGATAAACTTTCACCGGTTAACTCCCGCTCCACAATCACCACCGCCGCGCCTTCTTTTTCAAGGGAGCGAGCGTTGTATTCCTGGTGATTTTCCGCTGCATGCGGATAGGGGATTAAGATGGCCGGAATGCCTCTCGCCAGTATCTCGGAAAGAAAAGTTGCTCCGGCCCGGCTGACTACCAGATCTGAAACCGCCAGGGCGTGCTCCATATGGTAAATATAGGGCATAATGGTAATATTCCCTCTGCCAGCCGAATCTATTCCTGCCACCTGAAACCGGTTGATAGTCTCCTGGTAACCGGCTGAACCCGTAACATGGAGTAACTGCAGGTTAGGCAAGCTTTGAATTTCCTTGGCCAGTCGCACCACCACGCGGTTGATGCTTTGAGCACCGCGGCTGCCACCTGTCACCAATATCGTGGTACGGTCCGCATCCAGTCCAAGCTTCTCAGCTGCTTCCCTCCGGTCGGCCGACAGGATCTCCGGTCTCACCGGGAGGCCTGTCCGGTAAATACTGGCAGAGCCCGGGAAGTACCCGGCGGATTCCGGGAATGTCAAGCAAATGGCATCCACGAAGCGGGCCAGCATACGGTTGGTAATGCCCGGCAGGGCATTTTGTTCATGGATCACAGTGGGAATACCCATCATCGCAGCCGCCAGTACCACCGGCCCGCAGACAAACCCGCCGGTGCCAACCACTACTTGAGGACGGTATTCCCGCAGCAAACGCCAGGACTCAACACATCCCTTGCAGAGCTTCAAACCCGCTTTAACGGCCTGGACGGATATTTTACGCCCCCACCCTTCCACCGTAACAGTACGGAAAGGCACTCCTTGTTTAGGGACAATGTCCGCCTCCAATCCCCGGCGTGTACCTACATATAAGACTTCAACACCGGGTTCTTTAACCTGTAAGCCCCTGGCAATAGCCAGAGCGGGGTAAATATGCCCGCCCGTCCCTCCACCTGTTAATAAGACCCGCAATCCTATCCACCCACTCTTATTATTTCTGCCCGGCATAGCGGGAGATATTGAGCAGCATACCGATACCGATGAGGGTAAAAACCAAAGAAGAACCCCCATAACTTAACAGTGGCAAGGTAATCCCCGTGATAGGCAGTGAACCGCTCACCACACCCATATTGATGATTGCCTGCAGGGTAATCATGGTGGTAAGCCCCACCGCCAGGAGGCACCCGTAAGCGTCCGGCGCGGTAATTCCCACCCTGAACCCGCGCCAGAGAAGCAAGAAGAAGAGAAAGATCACTACGGTCACGCCTATAAAACCCAGTTCTTCTCCCACAATGGCAAAGATAAAGTCTGTGTGGTTCTCCGGAATGTAAAGGAGCTTTTGCCGGCCTTCTCCTAGCCCCATACCGAAAAGCGAACCGGATCCAAGGGCCAGGAGAGACTGGATAGTCTGGAATCCGATCCCGGTTGGATCCGCCTGGGGATTCAAAAACGCCAGGATGCGTTTCATCCTGTAGGAAGCCATGGCGATCAGCACACCGACCGAGGCGAAACCGCCAAGGGCTAGAAGGGCCAGATGGGAGACCCGTGCCCCTGCGGCCGCCAATAAAACGAAAGAGGTCCCAGCCACCGCGATGGTGGTACCCAGGTCAGGCTGTACCATGATGAGCATGGCCACCACCATCAGGACCCCCAAAGGAGGGAGAATACCCCTCATAAAACTGCGTATATTATCCAGGTTATCACTCAAGCTCTTCGCCAGGTACATAACCATAGTAAGCTTTATTACTTCTGAAGGTTGGAATGAAAGGAATCCAACGCCCAGCGAGCGGGTAGCACCACGGCTGGCTATGCCCAGTACCGGTACCAGCAACAGTAAAAACAGCGTTCCCAAAAGCATCACGTTAACAAATTTTTTAAGCCTGAAGTAATCCACCTGCATGGCTGAATACATGGCCGGTATCCCTACCATCGTCCACATCAGTTGCCTTTTCAAATAATAGTACCGATCATCCTTGAATAACATTGATGAGTAGGCGCTGGCGCTAAAAACCATGATAATACCTATACTTAACAGCAGGATCGCCGACAGGAAAATCAAAAAGTCAGGTGAGCCCTTCTTCCAGCGCATGGAATGCCACCCCAATCAGTACATAGTACAGTATATCAGCCCGGTGTGGACCGTTTTTTCAGGAGGACTCCGATCCGGGCGCGGGTTCAAGGGAACTTACCAGTTGCCGGAAAGTATCGCCGCGTTCTTCGTAATTATTAAACATATCCCAACTGGCACAGGCCGGCGAGAGAAGAACGATATCTCCGGGCACGGCCAAACCGGCCGCTGTATATACCGCCTCGGGGAAAGTAGCCGCTTGATGGATATGATTGTACCCGACCGCCTCAACCGCCGCCCGGATATCCGGTGCTGCTTCCCCGACCAGTACCAGTTCCTTAACCCGTTCTTTAATTGCTCGCGCAAAAGGCGAAAAGTCGCTACCCTTGTTACGTCCCCCAGCTATCAGGATCAGGGGTTCATCGTAGGCTTCCAGTGCCTTGATGGAGGCATCCGGGTTAGTACCTTTGGAATCATTGATATACCGAACCCCTCCCATCTGTCTGACAAGTTCCATTCGATGGGCTACGCCAGGGAAGGTTCTTAGAGTGTAAGCCATCGCATCAGCCGGAAGGTGCATCACCCATCCGGCAGCCACCGCGGCAAGGGTATTTTCCAGGTTATGTGACCCCCGGATAAGCAGATCCGTAGGACGGGCGACAGCTACCTGTTTCCCACCAAGCCTTACTGTGACTTCCCCACCAATAAGACAAACTCCTTCTTCTAACATATGCCGGCGGCTGAAAAATATCACCCTGCCAGGAGTCTCTTCAGCCAGCTGCCGCACTTCATGGTCATCATAATTCAGAACTGTAAAGTCCTCCCCGGTTTGCTGCCGGAATATTTTCGCCTTGGCCTTTTTATATTCTTCCATACTACCATGCCGGTCCAGGTGGTCAGGAGTTATATTGAGGATTACCGCCACCCGGGGGCGAAATTGGTGGGTACACTCCAACTGGAAGCTGCTCACCTCGGCTACCAGCACGTCTCCCTTCCCCGCACGCTGAGCCTCCAGCACCAGGGGAACCCCTATGTTACCCCCCACCACTACGGGGCGCCCGGCATCTTTAAACATTTGCCCCACCAGCGCTGTCGTAGTGGTTTTTCCGTTAGTACCGGTTATTGCCACCACGGGTCCTCTTGCCAACAGGTAGGCTAGCTCCAATTCGCTCCAGACGGGGATTCCTTCCTCCAGAGCCTGCCGCAAAGGGAGGATGGTCAGAGGAACGCCGGGGCTTGTAACCACCAGATCGGTATACTGCCGGGCGACCGGCGGGTATCCTCCGGTTACCACCGCCAAAGTCAAGTCAGAAACCTGTTTCAAGGCCTCTCCCAATTGGTCAGCGGGTTTGTTGTCGGCGATGGTAACTGTAGCTCCAAGTCCATGCAACACCTTCGCCGCTGCCAGCCCACTCCGCGCCATCCCGATGATCGTCACCTTTTTCCCTTGCCAATCCATAATTGATTCCTGCCTTTTTATTTGGTGTGATTAATATATCTCCCGTTTAAGCATCGAATTTGGTCAGAGAAACCATAGCTCTGTGACCACTGACCACTAAATCAGTACAGGGTGAGTACTCCCAGTAACCCCAGCACCAGGCCCACTGTCCAGAAAGTGCGTACTACTCTTGGCTCAGCCCATCCTAAAAGCTCAAAGTGGTGGTGAAGTGGGCTCATCCGGAAAATCCGTTTGCCCGTGAGCCGGAAGGACAGCACCTGCAGCACCACCGACAGCGCCTCCGCCACATAAATACCCCCCACGATGGGAAGCATCAATTCGGTACCACCCAACACCGCCAGGGAAGCAAGTGCGGCCCCTAGGGCCAGTGACCCCGTGTCTCCCATAAATACCCTGGCAGGATGGCGGTTAAAGACCAAAAAGCCAAGGCAGCCACCGGCAACCGTCCCCGCAAAGATGGCCAGATCACTCCTCCCCGCCAGGGCACTGATAGCCATCAAGGCAAGTGCGGCGACAACCGTAACCCCCGCGGCAAGACCGTCCAGCCCATCGGTGAGATTGACCGCATTAGCGAACCCTATCACCATGAATACCACCACAAAAGGAACGTACCACCATCCTAATTGCAGGTATCCTCCCCACCCTGGTATGAACACCTCACCCTGCCGGCCCAGGAAAAAAACCGCTACCAGCGCTAGTACCAGCCCAAGGGCTGCCTGGGCGACCAGTTTGTGACGCGCCTTCAATCCCAGTGGGCGGCGCATGACCACCTTGATGTAGTCGTCAACGAAACCGATTACCCCGTGTCCAAGGGTAATAAACAGGGCGGTAAAAGTCTCCACCGTGGCCTCCGCCAGGAAGATGGTGATAACAGTGATGGGCAGGAGAAAGAGTAAGCCACCCATGGTAGGAGTACCCGTTTTGCGCAGGTGAGCCCGCAGGCCATCGCCGCGGACCGTCTGCCCGAATTTCATTTTGCGTAAGATAGGAATAAATACCGGGCCCAGGGCAACCGTAAGTAAGAAAGCCATGCCCAGGGCGACGAACCCACTGGTCACCGCGCCACCCCTATTCCATGATCTGTTCAACAATTAGTTCCATCTTCATACCACGGGACGCCTTGACCAATACAGTGTCAGAGTCACGAAGGACTTCCCGCAGGAATACCACCGCTTCATCCTTGGTATTAAAGTGTTCGACCCGGCGGGAGGACATCCCTGCTTCCTTTGCGGCCGCAGCCATTTCTCGTGACAGCGGCCCAACAGCGACCAGCATGTCGATACCCAGGTCAGCGACCGCGAAACCCACTTCCCGGTGCCCGCTGGCCTCAGCAGTGCCCAGTTCATACATATCGCCCAGCACCGCTATAGCCCTTTGTTTTCGCATCTGGCTCAGCACCCGCAGCGAGGCCTTCATGGAGGCAGGATTGGCGTTATAGGCGTCATTGATCACGGTAATACCTTTAGCACCTTGCCGGACTTCCAAGCGCATGCCACTCAGCTTAACCCGGGCCAGGCCGGCGGTCACCTCTTCCAGGTCAAGTCCCAGGTAATAGCCGACACCGATGGCCGCCAGGGCATTCCTCACGTTATGTTCCCCCAGTATGGGAATAAAAGCTTGAGTCTTAAGCCCGTCCACCTGAACCGTAAAATCTGTCCCCTGGAAGCCGCGGGGGCGGATTTCAGTAGCCCTTACCTGGGATGCCGCATCCAAACCAAAAAAATATACTTTACCCCTGCACAGAGAGCTGACGTCACGGCACCGCAGGTCGTCACCATTTATCAGGGCGAAGCCATCGGGAGGAATTTCCTCCAACAATTCTCCTTTCGCCCTGGCGATGTTTTCAGGTGAGCCCAATAGCTCCAAATGGGTAAGGCCGATATTGGTAATTACTCCTACAGTAGGACGAGCAACCCGGCACAGGTCATGGATCTGGCCCAGCCCCCGCATGCCCATTTCCACCACCACCGCCCGGTGTACCTCCGACAACTGCAGCAAGGTGAGCGGCAGCCCGATCTCGTTGTTATAGTTGCCGGTATTCTTGAGGGTAGGCCACCTGCTGTCCAATACCGCCGCCGTCATGTCCTTGGTGGTAGTCTTACCGTTAGAACCGGTAATACCCACGACCGGTAACGGGAAACGGTCACGCCAATCACGGGCCAGTCGCTGCAATGCTTGCAGGGTATCAGGTACCAGCAGAATGGCCTGGTCTGTCATTCCTTCTACAGGAAGTTCCACCGGTTGGGATACTACCGCCCCTGCCGCCCCCCGGGTCAACGCCGCTGCCACGAACCTGTGGCCGTCAAACCTCTCTCCCCGGAGGGCGAAGAAGAGTTCCCCCGGGAGGATCCCGCGGCTGTCTGTGTTGACACCGGTAATCCAATTATCAGGTTTGCCACGAAGCAAACGGGCCCGGACCACACCGGCCACGTCATCAACCCGCATCATGGCACGCACCCCCCTTTTCCCGTAAAGCCTCACGGGCAACCTCCCGGTCGTCGAAGTGCAGCACCTGGGCGCCGATAATCTGATAGGTCTCGTGTCCTTTACCGGCAATCACCACCATGTCACCCGGCTTGGCCATATCGATTGCCGTCTCGATAGCCCGGCGCCGGTCAGGAATGACGCGATACGCCTCGGGTTTATATCTTTGCACCCCTGGTAAGATTTCCGAAATGATCGCCAAAGGATCCTCGCTGCGGGGATTATCGGAGGTTACAATGGAAACCTCACTGTACCGTGCCGCGATCTCTCCCATCACCGGTCGCTTGGTTCGGTCCCGGTCGCCGCCGCATCCAAAAACGGTGATGACCCGCTGCCGGGTCACCTCCCGGGCGGTTTTAAGGACATTCTCCAATCCGTCGGGAGTATGGGCATAATCCACCACAACCGAAAATTCCTGTCCACAGTCCACCAGTTCAAACCGTCCCGCCACCCCAGTAATCGGTTCCAACACCCGGCGGATGGTTTCAGGGGCTATTCCCTCCTCCAAGCCCACAGCACAGGCAGCCAGGACGTTGTACACGCTGAACATGCCCGTCATCCTTAAGCGTAGGGGGAACGTCCCATTCCGGTGTACCACCGTTAAGCTCGCCCCCGAAGAGGAGATGGTCACACCCTGCGCCGTCACGTCAGCCGGGTGTTTAACCCCATAAGTAATTGCCGGTACAGAAGTAAAACCCTTGATACGCTCACCGTAGGGGTCGTCGGTATTGATCACCGCGTACTTGCGGCGGGACTTGTGGCCCTTGCTCAAACCCGTAAACAGTTTTGCCTTCGCCATTAAGTAGGACTCCATGGTCCCGTGAAAATCCAGGTGGTCCTGGGTGAGATTGGTGAAGACCCCGACATCGTACTCACAGCCCTCCACCCGGTGTAATTCCAGGGCATGGGAGGAGGCCTCCATCACCACGTAGCCGGCGCCTTCTCCCAGCATTTGGGCCAGCAGCGCCTGCAGGTCCAGGGATTCAGGTGTGGTCCGCTCGGATGGCAGCATCCGGCCGCCGATCTTGTTGCCTACCGTCCCGATCAGCCCTACCCGGTGCCCGCTTTGTGAAAGGATCTCCTCTATCAGGTGGGTGGTAGTGGTCTTACCGTTAGTACCGGTTACCCCGATCACACCCAACCGCCGGGCAGGATAGCCATAAAACACCGCCGCCAATTGGCCGAGGGCGATTCTGGTATCGGCGACGCGCAAGGCACTCACCCCGGTTGGTACCTCCACTTCCTGTTGTGTCACGATAGCGATTGCCCCACGCCCCACCGCGTCGTCGATAAACCGGTGTCCATCGGTCTGGTAGCCTTTTATTGCGACAAATAAGCCACCCGGGCCTACTTTTCTGGAATCGTAGTACAATCCCTCCACCCAGATGTCCAGGGGGCCTTTTACCTCCAGCACTTGTATACTTTGGACCAATTCCTGTAAAATCTTAGCCATCACTTCACCATCTCTTAGCATTTTTTGCTAATTGCCTAATCTTAATTATACACCGCGCCATCTAATTTTAATCCTTAAAAAAGACAATTACAACTGCCTTCGAAAACAACAACCCAGCGAGATGTACGCCGGCAGCGGCAACTCTCCCTGGGTATTTATCATTACGGTCCCATGGTTTCCACTGACGGCTGGGCTTCCAGAAATTTCACCCGTACACTGGTGTCTTGCTCCACCTTGACACCCGGAATGGGATCCTGTTCCACCGCCTGCCCGGAACCCTCCGGTACCAAACGCAGTCCCATCGCCTCCAACATAGCGGCGGCTTCCCGAATACGCCTGCCGGTGACATCCGGGACTGGAACCAACCCATCAGGAGGGAGTTCTTGCTGCCCCGCGTACAGGATCACCTTGGTCCCGGGGGGAACCTTGGCCGATCCCTTGGGTACCTGATTACCCACCACCACCCCCCTTCCTTCCACTACCGGTACAAGGCCAGCGGCGCGGATAGCGGCTTGAGCCCGATCCAGCGGCAGGCGCTCGACTTCGGGGACCGGTACGTCTTCAGGCTTGGGCTTACCCGGTGTTACCGGATCGGTTTCGGGGTTATACTGGGGGGGTACATTTAAATATCTTAAACTGTCTTCCATGACACTTTTAAATAATGGAGCTGCGACGGTTCCACCGTAATAAATCCCTTGCGGCTCGTCAATTACCACCAAAACCACCAGCCGCGGGTCGTTAACAGGGGCCATCCCCAAAAACGAAGCCACGTATCTGCCCTGCACATACTTGCCATTCTCCACCTTCTGGGCAGTACCGGTCTTTCCGCCGACCCGGTATCCTTGGATGTACGCCCGCTGGCCGGTTCCCCGGCTCACCACCCGCTCCAGGATGCTCGTTACCTCGCTGGCTGTCTCCGAGGAGATGACTTGCCGCACAACTTCGGGCTTGAATTCCTGGATCAGCTTGCCTTCACTATCCCTGATTTCTTTCACCAGGTGTGGTCGCATCAGCATCCCGCCGTTGCCCACCGCCGCTGCGGCGGTGATTAGCTGGATAGGAGTAACCGCTATAGCCTGGCCGATGGAGATGGTAGCGACGTTTATTTGCTTCAACTTGTCTTTTGCGATGAGCAGCCCTCGTTCTTCCCCGTTCAGGTCAATCCCTGTTTTACGGCCAAAACCGAAGCCTTCTATGTACTCATAAAAGCTGCCCTTTCTCTTTTCTTCCAGCCGGAGGCCAACGCTGACAAACACCGGGTTACATGAGTTCTGGACCGCCTCCACAAAGGTCTGGCTGCCGTGAGGCCGTCCCCGCCGCCAGCAGTTGATAATCTCCTTACCCACTTTGATGTAACCGGGATCGTAAAAGCGTTCTGTTTCAGACACTACCGCTTCATCCAGGGCGGCAGCGGTGGTGATGATCTTAAAGGTTGACCCGGGTTCATACACATCACTTACCGCAAAGTTTCTCCGGTTCTTTTGGGGATACTCCCGGAACTTGTTGGGGTCGAAGGTGGGCCGGTTAGCCAGGGCCAGGATCTCTCCATTCTTGGGATCCATCACGATAATTGCGGCACTCTTCGGGTTGGTGGGACTTTGCATCAACTTGTCCAGTTCTCGCTCGGCGATATACTGGATGGTCTGATCCAGGGTCAATACCAAGGTATACCCGTCTACCGGCGGTGTAAAGACATGTTTGGCCTGAGGTATATCCCGACCCCCTGCATCCTTTTCAATGGCCAGGTACCCGGCTATACCCCGCAATTGCTTTTCGTAAGCCCACTCCAAACCCTCCAGCCCCTGGTTATCGATGCCGGCAATGCCCAGTACATGGGCAGCAAGCGACCCGTTGGGGTAGTAGCGCTGGCTTTCCTCGACAACACGGATCCCGGGCAGGTCCATTTCCTTGACCTTGATCCCCTGTTCAAAAGTAACTTTGCGTTTGACCCACCAAAAGTATTTTTGTTGGGTAATCGCCTTCAAAACCTCACCAGGATCCATTTCCAGCACCGCAGCTAATTTGGCCGCAATTTCTTCCGCCTGTTTTGAGTTCCTTACCGCGGGCGGATAGGCCCCAATGGACGGGGTGGAAATGCTGACCGCCAGCTCTTTACCGTTGCGGTCAAGTATTTTTCCGCGTTTAGCCTCTACCGGCACCTCCTGGAGACGGTTGTCCAACGCCCGTAGCCGTAACTCATCGCCCTTAACCAGCTGGATCCATGCTATGCGCAGATCTAAAACGGCTAAAATTGCGATCAACAACAGAAACAATGCAACGATGCGTTTGCGAATAATAACTTTAACCTGCATAGCCCCCGCCCTCCGGCTTTGGTTAGTAGGTTAGATTTCCGAGGCTTCCACCCGCCCGGCAACCCCTAACCAGCGAGCCAGCATCCTCCCTACGACCGCCAAAGCGGGCACCCGTCCACCGTCAGAGGGTTCCTCGCCGCCAGGACGATCTGCTTCCGCCAGGATTGTTTGACTCCTCCCGCTGCCCGGCAGCAATTCCCAGTCCTTTCCTGAGGGCTTTCGCATGCCGAGTTCAGTGGTCGCAATCTTCTCGATCCTGTCAAGAGAGCGCAAACGAGATGCTTCCAACCGCAGCAGCCCGTTTGATTTTTGTAACTCCTCCACCTCATAACGCAGTTGGTTAAGTTGATGCCCTTTGGCAGCAAGGGACGCTGCCTGGGTAGTCAGCAACATTCCCGTGATAAACGCCATCAAGATGCCACTGATCAGGAAAAGTTCCATGGGTCCCCACCGCTGGCGTTTTCGGATGTTTCGCTGCGCGGATCTCGAAGAGGAAGGAGTCGACAGGTGCTGGACCTGGTAATTGTAGTTATAATAGTCTCTCGCTGGTGCCACTAACACAGTTATTCAACCTCCTTGCCGTTTAGAACCCCTTCACTCTCGTGAATCCGTTCCGCTACTCTCAGTTTGGCGCTGCGGGCCCTGGGATTTCTCCGTATTTCTTCTCCGGTCGGAACAACCGGTTTCCTTGAAACCAACCGCAAGATCGCTTTTTGGTCGCAGGTACATGCCGGCAGCCCCGGTGGACACTGGCACTTGCCCGAGAGTTCCGTAAAAGTCTGTTTGACGATCCGGTCTTCCAACGAATGAAACGAAATCACGCACACCCTTCCCCCCGGGCACAACCACTCAGCAGCCTGGCGGAGAGCACGGGCCAGGTTACCAAGCTCGTCGTTAACAGCAATCCTTAGCGCCTGGAAACTACGTTTTGCCGGATGAGGACCGGTTCTCCTGGCCGCCGCGGGGATTGCCGCCTTAATAGTGTCCACCAGTTGGCCTGTACTGTTGAAGGGCTCGTTTCGTCTCCGCTCCACAATAAACGACGCTATCCGTTTGGCCCACCGCTCTTCGCCGTACTCCCACAGGATGCGAGCCAATTCTTCCTGGCTCAAACCGTTCACTAAATCCTGCACGGTTACCTGTTGGCGGGCAGGATCCATCCGCATATCCAGCGGGGCCTCCTGCATGTAGCTGAAACCCCTTTCCGCGACATCCAATTGGTGAGAGGAAACGCCCAGGTCAAACAGGCATCCATCCACCAGAGGCACCCCCAGGTCGCGCAGGATATTTCCCAGGTCCCCAAAATTAGCGTGGACCAGTTCTACCCTGGACTCCACCTGCTTCAACTTTTTGGATGCCGCCTCGATAGCCTCTGCGTCCTGGTCAATTCCTATCAGTAAGCCCCGGGGGTTCAGTCGCTGGGCAATGGCCAGGCTGTGTCCTCCGCCTCCCAAGGTGCAATCCACATAGATTCCTTCGGGCCGGATCGCCAACCCGGCCAGGGTCTCATCCAATAGCACAGGCACGTGGTGGAAGTCCATAATCATCACCTCATTAAGAAGCGCGTCACACACTTCGCCTTGCCTATTCGGTCGTCGGTCGTCAGGTAACAGGTAGCGGGATACAGTACCACTTTGGGTTTTCTCCCGAATCCCGCTGCCCGACGACTGACGACCGAATTGTCAAATCCCCAAGTCCACAACCTTCTCGGCCAGACCCTCGTATTCTTGGGAAGCCTTAAGGCTGTATTCCTCCCAGACCACCTTGCTCCAAATCTCCACCCGGGATGACACGCCGATTACCACGACGTCCTTATCCAGCTGGGCGTATTCACGCAGGTTGGCCGGGAGTAGTATTCTACCCTGCCGGTCCAACTCACATTCCGTCGCACCGGAAAGAAAAAACCGCACAAACGCACGGGCATCAGCTTTGGTGAAGGGCAGGGCACGGAGTTTTTCCTCCAGGACTAGCCATTCTTCCATGGGGTAGACAAAAAGGCAGTTGTCCAGGCCCTTGGTAATGACAAAATGATCACCCAAGCCATCCCGGAACCTGGCAGGGACGATCATGCGGCCCTTTTCGTCTATGGAGTGCTGGAACTCCCCCATAAACATGCCCTTACACCCCACTTAACAAACACTTTACTCCACTTTCCCCCACTTCTCACCACTATATTCTAGAGAGAAGGCGGAATTCCTTCAATGTAACAGGTAAGGAAGGATAAATTTTTTGAAAAAAAAGCCCGGCTCGAATGCCAGGGGCTAGGCCTAAAGGCATGTATGTTAGTATTAATAGCAAAAGACGCCGACGGGCGTCTTTCATTCCCTGATATAGATGGGATTGCTGTAAATCCACCCCATGGTCTTCCATGGGCGAAACCGTTTCCACACCTCCACCCGGTAGACTCCTGCCCGGTGGGTGCGGTAGGATATCCGCCGGCCACGGTCTTCGTAAATCAGGGTACCGTTCCTGATCACACGGGTTAAAGCATAACCCGGCAGCCGCACCTCCAGGTTTACTCCCTCTTTTAATGACACGTCTCCTCCCATCTCCGCACGCTCCCGCCCGTTATGGGCCCAGAAGCGAAACCCCTTGGAGGAATGGTAGAAATCGAAAGCCACGAAACACCGGCCTTCCGCCAGCGCGGTATAGACCAGCCTCTTATCCTCCGGCAGGTCCCCTGTCAAGGGTTTTTCCAGGAGCACGTGGGTGTTGACACACCGGAACAAAAACCGGTAAGGAAAAATTACCGGGTGGAACATACCATAATGAATTGTAACGGCATGAGCGTCTGAGCCGCCGATTGCCACTACCTTTCGCTGCTGGCACTCCTTGTCCCACTGGGCCAGAGCGCGGCAACACGCTCCTTTCATGGGCGACTGGCGGGAAGCATAGACCTGATAGAACGCCCCTGGTACCGAGGAGACCCCGTCCCGCCACTGGGAGGTGTAGTTCCAGATGCAGATACCGTCAAATCCCTTAACACTCCAGTCTTCCCAGGGGTACGTTTTCCCCCCGTCAACCAAACGGCTTCCCTCTTCGAAGGGATGAGCAATAAAACCAATACCACCCTGGGCCTTCACAGCGTCAATCACCTTTTGGGGTTCCAGATCATTATCCGGCACAGGCCTTTGCACTCCAAACGACAGGTAGTGATGGCACCGGTCATTGCTTTCCATCCCCACCAGCACTAAAACAGGGCCATACCAACCTTCCTTACCGTCCAATAATGCCCCCAGGGTGCGGTGGTCAGTAATCCCCACCATGTCAATACCCGCCCGGCGAGCATCCGCGGCAATTTCCTCCACCGTCTTGGCACCGTCTGAGTAGGTAGAATGTACATGCAGGTTAGCCACATACTCGAACATCCCGCACCCCCAAAGTCCTCATCGCCTTCGGCGCCACCACCAGTAAGCTAATACCAGCAATACCCCTCCAGCTAACGCTTCAACACCAAAAACGTAAAACAATTGCAGCAATCCCAAGCCCGCAAGGGTAACCACCAGGCCGGCGATAATCACCCCCAGAGCTATGGCTCCTAAAGCGTACCAAAAGCGAATACCCAGCAGGAACGCCAACACGCAGCCTGTCCATACCCCCGTTCCAGGCGCCGGAACAGCCACAAACAGGGCCAGTCCCAGTACCCCGTACTTCTCAACCTGCCGGCTGTGCCGCCGTGCCCTGGTGAAAAGGATTTCCAAGAGGGGCCCTAGCAGCGGGAAACGCCCCAGCCAGCGGGACAGGGGTTCCAGGGAGAGCAGTAAAGGGACCACCGGTAACAGGTTGGCGCCAACGGCCAAAAAAAACGCCCTTGCCGGCGCCATCCCCCAGGCAAGGGCAAGGGGGATCGAGCCACGCAGTTCTACAACCGGTACCATAGACAGCAATACCACCCGCCAGGCCAGGGGAATCCCCGACAGGGCTTCCAAAAACCAATCGGTCACAGGCAACACCTTTCATTACGTTTAGGAAATTATACGTTATGGATTATTACCTAAACGTAGGGTTGTTAGGGGGGAACCCCCTTAATTTGAATAGAGGAAGATTACAGCGAAGCATCTTGGGCGAGTGGCGCCACGAATAAGTGGCGTCGTGCTACGAGCGCCGCCGAGTCGGTGAGGCAGCCGGGTGCGAAGCACCCATGGGTTCCCCAAACCTAGCTTTTTTATAATCCCCGGAGGGTATCAGACAATTGCCTGTTCAGGCGGTAAATATGTTCCGCAAGGTCGGGGGTAAGCGTACCTGTGCCGCAACTGGGGGTGATCAAACTTTGGAGGCGTAACCTTTCCCTGTCCATGCCCTTCTGTACAAGGAAATCCACATTTTCCTCCCAACGGCGCGCAAGGCTCTCCAGCGTTTCCCCGAAGGCCACTTCATTAGTGGGAACCATCCCCCAGGCCAATACCCCGCCCCGGTTGACATAAGTCCCAAGATCCCGGAGGTAAGGAAGCAGGGAGTTAAAGTAGCCGTAAGCATCAAAACTGATCACATCAAATCCCGCTTCCAGGAAAATCCCCCAGTCTACCCCTGCGCAAGAGTGAACGCCGGGAATGCCACCGGCCTGGCGGATAGCCTCCACCGTCTCCCTGAGATCGGCAACAATCTGATCCCTGGCGAGAGCGACATAGGTAGAAGCACCGTAAGCCCCCACTCCCGGGTCATCTACAAACAACAACACCGGTAAACCGTAGCGGCCCAGGGTTGCTACCTGCCACTTGGCCTGCATGGCCAGGGTCTTGATCAAAATTTCCCTTAATTGAGGGTCATAATAGGCAGCACGCCGCCGGTGGTCATAAATGTTCAGAGCGACTGACAGGGGTCCCGCAATCTGTCCTTTAAGAACAGTGGCTCCACCGGTACCATACCGGTCCAACCCCTCCAGGAAGGCGTAAAAACCCAGGGCTGACTCGCGTGGCATGGCAAAAGCGTTAAGCGCTTCCGCCTCTCCT
This sequence comes from Clostridiales bacterium PH28_bin88, assembly GCA_000987045.1. Classification (GTDB taxonomy): domain Bacteria; phylum Bacillota; class PH28-bin88; order PH28-bin88; family PH28-bin88; genus PH28-bin88. The sequence continues at coordinate 47,410 of LAKY01000016.1, forward strand.
GCGGCGGCGGGCAGGTACACGCTGTAGAATTCCGTAAGTTGTTCCGCCCATTCAGGCGAATCCTGGTCCATGCGCAGTGCCCGTTCCGGTGTCTCCGTTACCAGGCTCAAGCGGGCCAGGGGGGCCAGGTATTGATGGATAAAGTGCTCTACATGGCCTCGCCGGGGTAATTGGGGCCAGTGCGGTATTTGCGGCAGGTTTTCCCTGATCAATTTGATGGCCGGTTCGGGATGGCTGTACGGCAAGCTGCCGATAGCACAAGCCGCAAGATGAGGCTGCCAGGACTGCCGTGTATTGTTTTCCATATATTCACTCCTCACTTCTTCCTGGGCTTCCCTGGAGGTAAGTCCATGCCGCCTGGGCTAACACCGCCGCACCTACCGGTAGGGCTTCTTCGTTGATATCAAACTGGGGGTGATGCCAGGGGTAAACCGGCCCCTCCTGTTTTCCCGCTCCCAGGTAGAAATAGACGCCGGGTACCCGCTGCAGGAAGTAGGCGAAATCTTCCCCGCCCATGGAAGGATGAGCGATCTTGAGCACACGGCCAGGCCCCGTGATCAACTTCCCTGCTTCCACCAGTAAGGACACCATTGCCGGCTCATTCTCGACCGGCGGGTAACCCCGGAGGTAGTCAAAATCAATCTTACACCCGTAGGCGGCGGCAACTCCGTCCAGGATCTTTTGCATGGTTTCCGGCATCTGTTGCCGTAAGTCGGGTAGGATGGTACGAACGGTACCGTGCATCTCCACTTGGTCAGCGATCACATTTGCCTTGTACCCACCGTGAATGGTACCCACGGTCACCACCACCGGGACTACCGGATCGACCAGCCGGCTGGAAATGGTCTGCAGTCCCTGGATCACCGCGGCCGCCGCCACCACCGCGTCCGCCGCCTGGTGGGGAGCAGCCCCATGTCCCCCACGTCCCCTGACAACCACACGGAAATTGTCCGCTGCCGCCATGGTAACGCCGTCTTTCACCCCGATAAACCCTACCGGGAGATGCGGGTTTACATGAAGGCCAAGAATGGCGTCCACGGGTGGGTTGTCCAGCACGCCTTCCTCGATCATGGCAGCAGCCCCGCCGGGCGGGGTCTCTTCACTGGGTTGAAAAAGGAACTTGACACTGCCTCGCAATTCCTGCCGGTAGCCAGCCAGCAGGTGCGCCGCCCCCAGCGTAATCGCCACATGAGCGTCATGTCCGCAAGCGTGCATCAACCCCGGGCGCTCGGAAGCAAACTCCAGGCCTGTTTGCTCCAAGATCGGGAGGGCGTCCATGTCCGCCCGCAGGGCAATGGTAGGCCCTGGAAGCCCACCCCGCAACAGGCCAACGACCCCCGTCCTGGCCACTGCGCCGGAGACCTCAAACCCCAGTTTCGCAAGGTGCGCGGCCACCAGTTTGGCCGTTTCCGTTTCTTCAAAACCCAACTCCGGGTAACGGTGTACTTTCCGGCGAATTTCCGACATTTCAGCTGCCCTGGCCCGGGCTTCCCGCGCAAAATCAGGTTGTGGCTTGGGTACCATCGGCTGATCAAATCCTTTCGGAGGCGCAACGAAAACATCCTGACCGCGCCCTTCTTCGGTTCCTGACACCCATTATAACCCTTTCCGGAAAATATTTCAGTGACTTTTTTAGAATTCAATCCCCCTGCGTTTAAGATCCATCCGGAAGTAGGGCACCATGCTCAGGTACCTCTCTCCCGTGTCCGGGATTACGGTAACTACCCGCCGGCCCGGGCCAATTTCCTTGGCCACCTGGAGCGCCGCCCACACCGCCGCCCCTGCGGAAATGCCCGCCAGGATTCCTTCCTGCCGGGCAAGCTCTACTGAGGTAATATAGGCGTCCAGGTCGTCGACCTGAAGTACCGCATCCATGATTTGCAGGTTTAGCACCCTGGGTACAAACCCGGCCCCAATGCCCTGGATGCGGTGAGGGCCCGCCTTACCACCCGACAATACCGGGGAAGCGGCAGGTTCAACACCGATGACCCGTACACCCGGAATAGACTCCTTCAGTACCTCGCCGACACCGGTGATGGTCCCCCCGGTACCAACGCCGGTCACAAAAACATCCACCCGGCCACCGGTTTGTTCCAAAATCTCCAGGGCTGTGGTCCGCCGGTGTATATCCGGGTTGGCCGGGTTTTCAAACTGCCGGGGCATAAAGTACTCAGGATGCTCTGCCAGCAACTGCTCGGCTGCATCGATAGAGCCACGCATCCCCTCGGGCCCAGGGGTAAGAATTACCTCCGCTCCGTAAATCTTTAATAACGCCTGGCGTTCCTGGCTCATGGTCTCCGGCATCACCAGAATCATCCGGTACCCCTTGGCGGCGGCAACCATAACCAGCCCGATGCCGGTATTACCACTGGTGGCTTCTACGATGGTACCCCCCGGTTTAATCCTGCCTTCAGCCTCCGCGACCGCCACCATATTGGCGGCGATGCGGTCTTTCACGCTGCCGCCGGGGTTAAAGGATTCCAACTTCGCCAGAACAGCGGCCCGCTTCCCCTCTCCCAGGCGCCTTAGTTCAACCATGGGCGTTTGCCCGATCTTCCTGACGATCTCCACCCCATCTACCCCCTACAACCCGCCACCCATGAACAGGATGATATCCACCCGGTCTCCTGGTTGTAAAGAGGACGCGGCAAACGCCTCCCTGGCCAGCATCCGGCCATTCAGGCTTACGGTAACAATATCCGGGTTCAGTTCCAGGCCGGCCAGCAGTCCTGATACCGTAGTATCACCCGCCACCGTCTCTTTTTCTCCATTCAGGATAATCTCCATTAATCTGCTCCCCTCCTGATCAATAGTTTGTACCGGCCATCCCCGAGCTGTTCCAGTTTAAGCACCTGGTGGCCTTCGCTTTTAACGCTGCGAGGTACGTTCTGCAAAGGCTCGCCGCCCCGCAGGATTACCTCAAGAACTTCTCCCGGTTCCAGTTGTTCCAGCTTAATCTTGGTCTTGACAAAGGTGATCGGACAGGTATCCCCGGTAATATCCAGTACCTCTTTGACCGTGGCCTCACTCACGAGTTGGCCGCCTCCTCCCACTGCCCGTCATCTTGTCCCTGAGCCCATTCCTGATGTAACTGCCGGGTGAACTCCTCCGCCCCCACGCGGTTGATGGTATCCGCCAGCCGCTCATGGGTCTTACCCAATGTTTTAAAAACCTGCAGCGCCGCCTCTACCAGCGGTACCACCTGTCCTTCTTGGACAAACTCGGCCACTTTAACCCCTAGTTGAGGCCTCCGGCCGATCTTCCCTCCGGCGTAGGTGTGGTACCCCTGTCTCCCCGGTACCCAGGCGTCTACCGGGCAAGAGGAGATACAATTCCCCTCGTGAAGGCAGTTGGCAGTCTCCAGCACCGGATGCCCGTCCTGCATGGTGATGGCCTTACCGGGGCACACCTCCGCACACAGGCCGCAACCAATGCAGAGTTCGTGCCGGTAGACAGGCTCCACCGCGCCAACAAACCCCAGGTCGTTTTCTTGCGGTTTGGCGCAGGAATTAGGACAGCCGCTAACCGCCAGTTTGGTTTTCATGGGAACCTCCCGCCCAAAGAATGTGGCGTCCAGGATTTCCGCCATCCCCCGGGCGTCTACCAGACCGAAGTTGCATATCTCATTGCCCGGGCAGGCGATCACCGTCCGGATCCGCGGGCCGCAGGTGCCGGGGGTCAGCCCCAAAGCCCGGATTTCCCGCTGGATCCGGTCATAGTTCTCTATGTGTACCCACGGGATCTCTACTCCCTGGCGGGTGGTGACATGAACATATCCCCGCCCGTATTTATCCGCCAGCTCAGCTACGCTGCGAAGCTGTTCGGCGGTCAGATTCCCGCCTATACTCCGCAAGCGCATGCTGTACATGTCCTTTTGTTTCTGTTTCAAGAAACCGCCTTTTTTTAGTTCGTTATAATCTACCGGCAACTGTTTCAAACCTCCCTACGTTTTGCGACGCTCATGATGTTCTGTTCTTTAGGGCATGTACGCCCGTACCCTATATCCGGATTACTTTCGCCTATTCTTTACTCTGCAGCGGTACCGTTACCTCTTATTTCGCAGCTCAGATCGTATTCCACGAGATGGTTGATAGCCGGGTTTTCCCCGCAAACAGGACAGTGCGAATTGCGCTCCACCGCTACTTCCCGGAACCTGGTCTCCATGGCGTCAAAAAGCATCAACCGGCCGGTCAGGGTTTGCCCCACGCCCAGCAGTACTTTGACAGCCTCGGTGGCCTGTAATACTCCCATTACCCCTGCGATAGCCCCAATTACACCGGCCTCCTGGCAACTGGGCACCGCCCCCGGCGGTGGCGGTGCCGGAAATACGCACCGGTAACACGGCCCCCTGCCCGGTAGGATGGTCATTACCATCCCGTCCCACCGTAAAATACCTGCCTCGACCAGCGGTTTCCCGGCCATTACGCAGGCGTCGTTCAGCAGGAACCGGGCCGGGAAGTTATCTACCCCATCAATAACGAGATCGTATCCCTTGATCAGTTCCATTACATTATCTTTCCCCAACCTCACCGGGTATGTAACCACCTGGACGTCCGGGTTGAGAGCAGTCAAAGTCCTTTTGGCGGACTCCACCTTGGGCTTCCCCACATCAGCGGTGCTGTGCAGGATCTGCCGCTGCAGGTTGGAGAGTTCTACCGTATCGCTGTCCACTATGCCGATAGTACCTACCCCCGCTGCCGCCAGGTAGAAACTTACCGGCGATCCCAACCCGCCGGCCCCCACCACCAGGACCCTGGAACCAAGCAGCTTCCTCTGGCCTTTTCCTCCAACTTCTTTCAGGATAATGTGCCGGCTATAGCGCTGGATTTGCTCTTCCGTGAAGTCGATCATAGGTCCCCTCCTCGGTCAATAAAGTTCATCGTTAATTCCCATTATCCATATCGGAATAGCAGGTTAGCCTCATTTTACCAGAGAGGCCTATCCCTTGTCAATCTTCCGGCGGCAAGTTCGGCAAGTTAGGTCCAATATAATAATTGCTATTTCATGGGAACATCAGACTGTAATCAGATACTAAAGCTTTCAGGCTTGAAGCATAAAACTGCAACTATATATGGGTACAGAGCTGACGGCATTACACTGGATCTACCTGGTCTTCATTCTTATCGTCCGGTCTGATGGGTATAGACACTCGCCGTAAATTGCGGCACCACTAGATAATGAAAATGGAAGCTAGTGTACAGGCGGCGCTCGGGATTTCCTGGACGGCGCATTGGCGGAAGACCGTTGAAGAACCGCAGGCGGCTGAGGAATAGCCACGTCCATTGTTTGAGGCCGAAGGCCGAGTTTTGGACGTGGCCTGAAGACGCCGAGGTTCATTTCAACAAGTATACCGGAGACTCGCGCCGGGAAGGAAACCCGAGCTCAAGCCGCCAACCGATTTTTCTAGGAAAAATCAGGGCTTAGTCAGATGAACTGTCATGCCCCGTTAGTCGGACTTCAGACTTCCGACGACCGGCTTCCGAATAGGCCCTGACTTTAATACAAAGCTATTTACGATCTCTCCGCCAGGTAGAGGATCTGGCTGGAGGCTTCTAAGGAAGAGGTCCACTGGTACGCATCTTCCAGAGACTGGCCGGCGGCAAAACTACCATGGCCTCGCAACATTACGATCTTGGAGAGCTTTAGCGCCGGCGGTACCAGCCGGGCTACTTCGGCGGAGCCAATGGTCTGTTGGGCGGTGACCACCGGTACCCGCTCCAGCAGGTAGCTGCCCTCAGAGTCTACCGGCAAGATCTCGTCCCTGCTCAGAGAGAGAACTATCGAGTAGCGAGGGTGGGCATGCACCACGGCCAGGGACGGTGTCAGCCGGTAGATGGCCCGGTGAACCACCAACTCCCTGGAAGCCAGCCCGTCACCGGTGTCTCCTTCTTCTAACCCTGTCTCCACAATATCCTTGTCTTCCAGGTTGGCAAGCATTGATCCGCGCCGGGTGATGAAGATCCGGTCACCTGCACGCACGCTCATATTGCCCCCGTGGGATGTGATCAACCCGGCAAGGAAAAGCTCCCTGCCAACCTGTTTAAACAACTCATACATCCTCCCACCCCTTTCAAATGCCAACCCTGATGACACCCCTAGAGTTATCCCCCGGCCAACGGAGGAAACAGGCTGACCTCGTCACCCTCCGCCAGTTCCGCCTCCAGCCCGCAGATGAGACCGTTCTTGATGATCACCGCCACCATGTCCTCGGGAAGGCCGCACGCCCGCAAGGAATCCAGCACCCTGGCTCCAGATGGCAGCGCTACCTCTACCTCACCTCTGACGGACCCAACCGGGGCTAAGGAACGGAGGTTAGCAAACAGCTTGATTTTCACCTTCATGTTTCTCTTCCCTCCAGTGCGAAGTGGGGTGACCCCGGGATAACCCGGGCCGCGGCTCCTATGCTGCCGGCGGCGTTTCCCAGCACTCCCAGGACCACCTCAGGTTTGGAATAAGGGCGGGTAAGGCGCGTTACCTGCTCCCGGACAGGCTCCAGGATTAACGATCCTGCAGCCGCCACCCCTCCCCCTATAATCACTCGCTCCAGGTCAAGCGCCAGAGCCATATTGGCCAGGGCCACCCCCAGGTAACCGGCGGCCTTTCGCAGGATGCCCCGAGCCAACCCATCTCCATCCCGGGCGGCTGCCAGGATATCACGGGCGTCCAGGTCAGAGTTTTTTGACAGGGTGGTTTTATCTCCTCGCGTAAGGGCTTCCCGGGCCATCCGCACCAAAGCCGATGCCGAGGAAACAGTCTCCAGACACCCCTTGTTGCCACAACCACAGGGTAGGCCGTCCTCAACCACCTTGAAGTGACCCATTTCCGTACCCCGGCCGGTGGATCCCTGGAATAATTTGCCGTTGAGGATCAGGCCGGAACCTATACCGGTACCGACAGTAATGACCAGCAGGTACCGCATCCCCCGCCCGGCACCCACCCAATGTTCTCCAAGGGCCGCGGCATCCGCATCATTTTCCAGCCAAACCGGAGAACCCAAACGCCGCCCCAGGCTTTCCCCCAAGGGGAAATGAGACCACCCCAGGTTAGGAGCAAAAATCACCGTTCCAGTGTGGGCATCCACCGTGCCGGGAACCCCTACGCCGATCCTATCCGGACGCATACCGGTTAAGCCTGCCTGTTGCCATACACGCGTTACCAGCTCCGTCATGCGATCCACCACCGCGTCAGGGCCGCCGGCGGAGAGGGTGGCCACCTGGTTGCTGGCCAGAATATAGCCATTGCCGTTGACGACAGCGGCTTTGATATTGGTACCCCCAAGGTCAATACCAACCGCCAGGTATTGTTCTCCGCGACCAACCAAAACCTTTCCCCTCCCGGATTTTAATCCAGCCTAACAAGCTTCAAATTACACAGGCGCACTGGCATCTCCGGTATTTTTTCCGGGTAAATCAGGCAGTTATGTGCTGGTAGCCACCCGTAAACATTTTCTACAAACCGTCAAGAAGCCTCCTTCAGCCCGCTTTCCCACAGCGGGTTTGCCTGCGCAAAAGTTGAAGCTGTTTCCTCGGCAGTAAGAAACAGCTTCCACTCTCTTTTCCCTATTCTTTCTTGACAAAGGAATCCTTGGCTTCACATTCGGGGCACTTCTTGGGCTTACACCTGGTTTCTTTTTCGTAGCCGCACTGAGTGCATTGATAGACAGCCATCTATCCCCCTCCTCTCACTTGCGATTCTACCCGGGCCTACTTTTTATATTCTTTGATCAGGTTGCGAATCCTTGCCTCGGTACCAGGGTCGGGCTTGGTAGCCAGAGCGGCCTCCCACTGATGCACCGCGGCCTCGGAGTCACCCACGGCCTGGGCCAGGAACACCCCGTAGTTCATGCGACCGTAAACGTGATTGGGGTTAATCTCGATGGCCTTTTTAAACTGTTCCTGGGCCACCTGGTAATCAGAAGCGTAGAAAGCGGCGGTAGCCATATCTACCCGCACATCCACATTTTGCGGGTCAATTTCCAGCGCCTTGCCGTAACTCTCTACCGCGCCTTTAAGTTCCCGTACCGCATCCGCCTCTCGTCCCTGCTGACTGTAAGTAACCCCCAGGTCATACTGCGCATTCCCCAGGTCGACGAGCACTTCCAGGTTTCGCGGGCTAGCCTTGAGAACTTGCTTGTAACGGCGGATATTCGTCTCCAGAGAGGTCTGGTCAGGACCGGACGGAGCCAAAGTCCCTTGAGTACCGGTTGGGGTCTGGGAATTCAGGCTTGAAGTTGAAAAGGCGGCATAGCCCCCCACCAAACCGATTGATATCAGGATAGTTAAGATAATATAGAAAACACGGTTAGTCCCAGCTTTGCGCATCTTCCGCATCACGGACATGGCATGTTCCCCCTTAGAATTTAAGATCCGGTGCACAAAAACATAATATTATAACCGGAGTGGCTTGTCAATGAAATCAGGGACACGGTAGCCAGCCAAAGCTTACCGGTAATGCTTTTGGTGATCATGCCTCCACCTCGAACTTGTACCCGACGCCCCATACGGTGCTGATAAACCTATCGGAACATCCGGTTCTCCCCAACTTTTCCCGGATGTTTTTCACATGGGTATCCACTGTCCGCAGGTCTCCATAAAAGTCGTAACCCCAGACCTGCTCAAGGATATTCTCCCGCGTAAACACCTTGCCGGGGTGACGAGCCAAAAAAACCAGCAGGTCATACTCTTTGGGGGTCAGGGTCACCGGTTCACCCATGCAGTGTACCATGTGGGCTTCTTGATCAATAATGAGATTTTCCCGCACAATTCTTTGACTGTTTTCCTTACAGGCAGGCGATGTCCGGCGCAGCAGCGCTTTCACCCTCGCCACCAACTCCCGCGGGCTGAATGGCTTCACCACGTAGTCATCCGCCCCCAGTTCGAAACCCAACACCCGGTCTACTTCCTCTCCCCGGGCAGTCAACATGATAATAGGCATATCATTGGTTTTCCGCACCTCCCGGCACACCATCCAGCCATCACCGCGGGGCATCATCACGTCCAGGATCAGCAGGTTGAATTCAGCCTGCTTTACCCGGGCCAGGGCTTCTTCGCCGCTGGATGCCTCCATCACCGCATACCCGTCTCTTTCAAGGTACATGCGAACCAGGCGCCGCAGCCTTTCCTCGTCATCCGCCACCAGGATTTTTAACTTTTCCTGCATTCTATACCACCCTTTCGGCCAGTTCAAGCGCACCATACCGCAAAACACATATGCCTTATTTACCCTACCCACGTATACTATCGTTGATTTTACTATCTCGGGCCTGAGGTGTCAATGTAGCCAGCTTCCAGTGCCCGCTGTGAACAGGACGGGTTGCTTTGAAAAAGCAGTAGCCCGGCATTAATCCGGGCTTATCTTCACGCAGCAGGTCGGTGCAAGCAGCCACCAGACCCACAAAATTTTATGATTGTGCAACATCGCTGACGAAAATTGCTGTGGAACGGTTGGAGAGCTAACAGAGTTTTCAACAACTTTTCAGTGAAGAAACTGGTGGCGCAGGATCCTCTCAAGGTGGTAAAGGGTATTACACTCCAGCATCAGGGATTGGCTGCGGAAGGCCTCCACCGAGTGATATTTTGGCCACTCTGCTCCCGGTAGGGTGTTCAGCCAGATAACTTCCTTCACATGACACCGTAAATATCTCAATCGATCAGCAGCTTCTTCCACCGCTACCGTCTTGGTGTCGCTGACGATGATCACCACCGTGTTACTGGTCAAGAGGTGCCTGTAACCTTCCAAAAGGGAAGTTACAGCCACCAGCAGATTGGTGCCCTCTCCCCAAACTTGACTTCCCTGCATCACCTCGCTCATGGTTTCCTCAAAGGAACGTCTTAGCCGGAAAAATGGGGTAACCCGTTCCAGTTCCTCGGCAAAGACAAAGCTTTCGATAGAGCGAACAGCCCCGGCCAGGCCGTAAATAAACTGCAACACAAAGGTAGCGTACCGGGCCATCGACCCCGAGACGTCACAAACCAGTACCAGCTTAGGCTTCTGCACCCGTTTCTGTTTGTACTTCAGTTCCAACAGGGTACCGCCTTTGGCCAGGTTACAGCGGATGGTGCGGCGCAGGTCGACCCTGGCCACCTTGTTGCTTCGCCGGTAGCGACGAGAAATCCGAGTGGCCAATTTTCTTGAAAGCCTCCTGATGACCCGGGCAACCTTGGGCAGGTCCTGCTCCGCTATATTCTTCATGTCCTGGTATAACAGGAGGGCCTGTTCACGGGTCAGCTCGTTGGAAATCCCCGAAAGCAACGCATCCATCTCATCATCCCCGGTAGGTTCCAACCCCGCTGCGGTCCGGGGCTGATCCATCCGCCGTCGCCAGTATTCCAGGTGGCTCCTGACCAGGTTGGCAACCAAAGGCTCAAAGTTGGCCTCCACGTTCTTTCCCGTAGAAGTCTTGTGCAGAAATTCCTGTAACCGTGTCTTTTGGGCTGGGTCCAGGTTGGCATAAAAGACCTTGTCGTCTTCCGAAAGGTCCAAAGACCGTCCTTGAAAGGTGAGTTCCGTCTCCGCTTGCCGCACCTGCTCCTGTCGCTCCTGAATCGCCCGCCGGTGCTCTTCCTGGTGTCGTATCTTCTGCTCGGGAGGCGCGAAAAAGGTCTTAAAGGCCTGTTCGAACAGTGCCAAATTGTTGGTGTCCTTCACAAGGGTGGCTCGCAAGGCTGCCCGTACCGCCCCCCGGTCCATCAGGGGCACCTGCTGCAAGGCTGCGAGAGCGTCCACTACCTCCGCGGAACTGACCCGTACCCCCAACTGGCGCAACAGGTGGGTAAACTTAACCAGGTTGTGTTCAAAATACCCCTTCGTGCCGGTCAATCGAGTTTCACCCCACCCTCTGTTGGTTTGTGACGGTTCCCTTTTTTAAGGGGAACTATCCCCGTTAAAGCGCAGTCAATTTGATTGGCGCTTACATGTCCCCGGCGCATGCCGCCCTGCATAGCCCCTCAGCACCAACCTGCCGGTGGAACAGGTCGATATCTTCCTTGTCCTTCATGATAACGTTAAGGGTCTTCTGAACCAGATCGGAAGTGAGGCGTTCTGCATTTAGCACCACCAGCGCCCGTGCCCAGTCCAAGGTTTCGGCAATAGCCGGTCGTTTTTTTAGCTCCAGGTTGGCGCGAATATAGGCCACAGCGGCCGACACCTGCCGGGCCAACCGGGAGCCGGCTTCGGGCACTTTGGACTGGATGATGCGTACCTCCTTGTCTAAAGAAGGGTAATCTATATAGAGAAAAATGCATCGACGCTTTAAGCCGTCCGACAGTTCCCGCTCACCATTGCTGGTCAATACCACTATCGGGATCTGGCGGGCGGTAATTGTACCCAGTTCAGGGACCGACACCTGGAAGTCAGACAGCAGTTCAAAAAGAAATGCTTCAAACTCCTCGTCGGTTTTGTCAATCTCATCAATTAGCAGTACCGGTTGTTTTTCCGCTTGGATGGCTTTCATCAGCGGACGCTCCAGCAGGTACTCCCTGGTAAAAATGTCCTTCTCAAGTTGGTCACCCGCCGCGTCCTTAGCCATTTGAATCTTGAGCAACTGGCGCTGGTAGTTCCACTCGTATAAAGCCTTGTTTTCGTCCAGTCCCTCGTAACACTGCAAGCGGATTAACTCCGTGTTGAATATCCGGCTCAGCACCTTGGCCACCTCTGTTTTTCCCACTCCGGGAGCCCCGCAGATTAAAAGCGGTTTGCCCATTCGTAAGGCCAGGTAAACAGTTACTACGATATCATCGTCACAAATATAGCCCTCCGCATCCATCGCTTGCCGCAATTGCTCCATAGATAGCTGCACGCCTTACACCTTCCCTTCAAATTTCGCCACCAATGAAATTATCCCTTACCCATGGTACAGGATCTGTAAGGGTAACTACACCAGGTTAGCAGCCTCGATTATAAGGTTCGTCACCGGCGATTCAATACCTGCTCCCGCTCGACCGGGAAAACCCGGGGGATGACTTATATCAAAACAGCAATAACCCCAAAAGGGGCTCCATGTGAACGGGCAGTACGGGCAGGAGCATGTAGTATGTGCTTAAGAAAAGTACCGTGGAAAGAATGATAACCGGAAAGTACCTGGCATAGTTACTTGGAGTGTTCTCGCCTGATCGTAACATCAAATCCTCCGGATAATCCAAAAGTATTGTACCTGGCTGGTACCACCAGGTATTATTACGCTGACGGTATCAAGTAATTATAACATATCGACACCCGGGACAGAACAGGCACCCGACTCTTTCGGGAATGCAGTATTCGGAAGTACAGTTTTCCAATAAAACAAAGAGAGGGACCTTTCCCTCTCTAATTTCCGGTTTTGCGGAATATGATGACCTACTCGCCCTCAGGTTTCTCCACGTTGATGCCCAGCCACTGGAGGTGCTTAATCCACTTGCCGGTCTCCTCCAGGAGCATCACTTCTTCCTGGCTGTTGGACTCTAAACTGGCATTCATCTGCATGTCTCCACCCCCGATTAGTTGGTTTCGACTATAGTATACCATTTCACAAATTCCCGCACCCATAATTTTCGGTGAACCGCATAAAATCGGTGCTTAACGGTAAAAAGCCCCTCCTGACCGGTAACAGTACCGCACCGTGGAACCGGTTACACCCAACGGCGTAGCTTTTCGGGCTTAACCACAGTAATACGCTGGCGGCTAATTTGAAGAACGCCGGCCCGTTTCCACTCGCTGATAATCCGCGCCACAGTCTCTCTTGAAGCTCCCACCAGGTTGGCTAGTTCCTGCTGGCTTAAAGGAATATCTATCAGGCGGCCATGCTCTGTGTCCCGCCCGTGATCCTCGGCCAACTGCCAGAGGGTAACCGCCAAGCGGGCATAGACATCCATGTAAGCCAGATCCCGCACGTGTAATTGGGCCTGGCGCAGTCGTCGGCTCATTACCTTCAAAATCTTAAGGGTGATACCCGGATTCCTGCGTAAAAAATCCTCAATGTCAGCCTGGCGAATAATGCCAATTTCCGCGTCTTCCATGGCTTCGGCTGTAGCAGGAAATGGGCCCCTATCGAAAAGGAGCACCTCGGCGAAGATGTCTCCGTCCTGCAGAAAATGCAGGATCTTCTCCCGCCCGTCCTCCAACAGTTTGGACAACTTAACCTTGCCCTTCTTCACAAGGTATAGCCCATCCCCCGGTTCGCCCTCCACGAAAATGATCATGTTTTTCTTGTACCTGCGCACGATGACGATGCGGGCCATTTCCAGGAGCTCATCCTCAGTCAGTCCCTGAAAAACCGGCACTTGCCGCAAGTAACCTATCAATTCATTCTGCAAAGCCCGTCCCCCCACCCTGTCCCTGTGTCGCCGAAGGTAGTCTTGATCGTTGGTTACATCATAACACGACAGGTACGGAATCTTCCAGGGTAATTATTCCAGGACTTACTGAACAACGGTAAGCATACGCTTCCACTCCCCGGACAAAGGCTTCCCGTAAGGCTTTGGCGAATAAGGGGTCGGTAGAGTCGTTGGCGGAAAACTTTACAGCGTCATCACGCTGGATTAAAAAAAGGACCACACAGCGGTACCCGTTCTCTACCGCGTGACTTAACTCAGTCAGGTGCCTGGTTCCCCGGGTGGTGGGTGCATCAGGGAAACGGGCTACTCCCCGCTCCACCAGGGTCACGGATTTGACCTCCAGCAAGCAAGACCGGTGCGGATCACCTGAAAGCAAAAAATCAAACCGGCTGCTGCCGAAAACATACTCCCGCCGACATTCACGGTAACCCACCAGTTCAGGAATAACTCCTAACCTTATCGCCGTGAATACCAGGTCGTTGGGTATCCGGGTATCTACCGATACTAGTTGTCCCGATGGGTGGGTGGCCATGACTATCTCCCAGCAGGTCTTGCGGTTGCCTTTTGCTTTTTCGGTCACCAATACGCAGTTGCCCGGGAAAAGCAATTCCCGTAACCGGCCGGAATTAGGTACGTGAGCATACTGCCTTAGTCCCGCTAGGTCAACAACTGCCAGGAACCTGTTCACTCTTTCGATCAAGGTTGCTTCCCGGAGTGGAGAAGTCTTAATGGAAACCATGTGCCCTCCTGCCAATGACTTATGATGCCGGGCAAAACAGTAAAGAAAACTTGGCTTGCGCCGAGCCTTTGGCGCAGGCGGAAGCCTTAGTTGCACTTATGCCACAGAAAGTTATACTTTCTGATGGTGTAAAAAAGCCTCGACTAACCGTCGAGGCAGTGGTTCGCTCGCCTCATGAATCACCTTTATTCACCAATATCCCCACTGGGAACGCTGGTATTTCATATAACACTCCTTGCACAGGGATCGTGAAGAGAAAAGTTCATGAACCTGGTGAAGGCGCTCCTTGCGGGACGGCTTTCCACACCTCTGGCAGCATGCTATTTCAGTAACCTTGGCCATGCTATTTCACCTTCGTAATAAGAATTGCAACATTAGCATAACCCTTTAGCCACCGATTATGCCCCCGCCGGCTTACTGTTTTACTTGTTCACCTTAAAGCGCTTGACTAGCTTTTGCAGTTCCTGAGCCGTCTTAGACAGTTGAGCGGCACTGGCCGCAATTTCTTCTATCATGGCAGTTTGTTCCTGAAGAGAACTTGACACTGACTGCACCCCGGACGCAGCTTGGCCCGAGATCTCCATGGCCCTATTTGTAACCCGGGATAGGACCGCAGCGCCTTCGTTCAAGCTGCCCGCCAGTTCCGAGTTAACCTTAATCTGGGAAGCCGTCTGCTCCACCGCCGAAATAATTTTTTGAATAACCCCGCCCATGTTGGTGATAACCTCTGTCCCTACCCGAACCTGTTCAGCTCCTGTACTCATGGCACGGACCGCTTCAGCGGTTTTACCCTGGGTTTGGCTGATGATGCTCATTATTTCCTGGGCAGAGCGAGAAGATTGCTCTGCCAGCTTGCGCACTTCTTCAGCCACGACGGCAAACCCCCGTCCCTGTTCCCCCGCTCTCGCGGCTTCGATAGCCGCATTCAAAGCCAACAGGTTTGTTTGGTCGGCGATTTCGGTAATAGCGTTAACTATATTGCCAATCCGCCGCGACTTTTCCTCCAGATCGTTGATTACCAGTGAGGACATCTCCACAGATCGGCGGATACTACCCATCTGCTCGATGGATTGATCAACAGCCTGTACTCCTTCGCCGGCAACCTCCAAGGTTTTCCGTGACAGGTTGACAGCCTCCACGCTATTCTGCGCCATCAGTTCCGCATTGCGGCAGATCTGCTGTGTGACCTCCCTGGCATCATTCATCCCGTCGCTTTGCTCTTGAGCGCCGGAAGCTACCTCCTGTATCACCGTGGCGATCTCCTCGGAAGCCTTGCTCACTTCTTCAGTGGCTTTCGCCTGTCCCTCCACCGCCTCCAGTACGGTCCGGACCGCCTGATCCAGTTCAGACATGATATTCTTTAATCCCAGGGTGAGTTTGTTCATCTCAAAGGCCACCTGACCCAGCTCATCCCTGGAAGAAGGCTTGACAGACGCGGTTAAGTCACCGGTCGCCATTAACTTCGAACTGGTAAAGACACCATCTAAAGCCTGGAAAACAATCCGCTTTAACCAGACAGAACCAAGTATCCCCAGTAACATGCCTAGAACAGGCCACCACCACAAATCCCGCGCGGCATAGCCCAAAACAGCGGCCACTCCCGCAGGTACCACCACTGGCAATAAAGTCGCCAGGTAAATCTTGGGGGAAAACTTGCTAAATAAAACCACCCGCCCTACCCGGAGGCTCGCAAGATGATGTTCTCCCACAATTACCGGCGCCGCTGCATCAATCAGTACTTCCCCCGTGTTACGGTAATATACCTGGGTTAAAGGTTCTCTGGTACGTGCCGCCTTGATACCTACTGGATCGTTAAAAAGTACACCTTCCCGCAGACGGTTTGTATGTAAAAGCGCCCGGCCCTCCAGGTCCACCAGTACCACATATTCATCCCTATCAAGGTTGGCATCCAGGATCTTCCTTAGTTCCTCCTGAGCCGACGAAAAGGAACCCGACTGGGTAATGGTTTCTTTACACAGGCTAGCTACCTGTTCAACCTTAGCCAGTAGTTTGAGGGCATCTCTGCTTCGCACCAATTTCTCTTCTTTAATCATACCTCCTGCCACGCTACCCCCTCCTTCGTCGATGTAATTCTGCTTATTGCGGCTAATTCCTGCCAGTTTCGCCCTTGTGAACAAATGATTTTACCAATTCTGATAATTGCCGATTGCTTCTTCCTACTATTCCCCTACAGTTCAAGTATTAATATTAGCGCCGGGCGGTGCCCGGCGCCTACTTATTCACTTTCCCCATTGCCTTTCCCCTTGCACTTGGGGCATAGTCCATAAAACTCCAACCGGTGGTGGAATACCTGCAGGCCCGTAATACGGGCAACGTCCTGCTCAAGTTTGTCCATTACCGGAAGTTCCAGGTCAGTTACCTGGCCACATCCCTCGCAAACAAAGTGGTAATGGTTAAGCGGGTTACCGTCAAAACGGCTGAAAGTGCTGCCGTAGTTCAACTCCATGATCTCCCCGGCATCCCGCAGAACATTGAGATTTCGGTAGACCGTCCCAAGACTGATCTCCGGCAATTCCTTTCTAGCCTGTTCATATACCCAATCGGCGGTTGGGTGATTCTTAGTACCACGCAGGATCCCAAGGATCACCTTTTTCTGCCTGGTCATCCTTTGTACTTTCGGATTCATAGATATCACCCAATAACAATAATTATTTTCAACTTTTTCTCTTAGTGTATACCTAATAACCGCCGGTTGTCAACCACCGTTTCGGTCGTCGGAAACCTCAATTGATGAGCTCCCTGCGCCCACCAAAATCAAACCAGGCAGGAACGGCATCAGCCAGGATCTTTTGAATATCAGCCATCAACCTGGCAAACCGGTACTCTGCATTCAGAAACTCGTTAATAATCGGGTTAAGGCTTAACACCTGGTATAATTTCTCCAGTTGCTGGACCTTGGCTTCATCCACCTCCTGCCCGGCAACCTGAGCCATTTGCACCTCCCACTGCTGGTGACGGAACTGTTCAAGCATTTCTACATTCTTCTGATCCTGCTCCAATTTGGTTTTGGATTCGACATAGTTACGGTATTCTTCAGTCCGGCTTAGGTCTCTGGCCAACTCGTGTGCCCGGTCATAAGCTGACAACTCTGTCACCTCTCCTTGTGCCGTTTATTCTGCGTATTTTTCATTTCTCTGTCATCACCCGAATTCCTGCTTATTAAACGCGTATTCACAAGAAAGGCGACTTTCATCGCCTTCGGCGGTTAATCGGAAGTCGCCTTTCTTGTCCGCTAGGGGCTGCCCGACCTCTGCGTGAGACTTGGCGGTTTACCGCCTAAGTCGAACGGCGTGCCCCTTGCGGGTGTTCGGCGGCCTTCGGCCTGAGCACCCCGCAAGAATAGGGGGGCACACCCCCCTATAACCCCCCTCGTATAGGGAATTATACACAAGGATTCTCTATACGTAAAAGAAGCGGAAGTGGCAGGAGCGATAAACATAGAATGGCCGGGAGGGGGTATATTATTTTTAACATAAACAGTTTGAAAGAGGGTGTGTCCATGTCCGGAAAGAAGAAAATTCCCTGGATTAGAAATGAAGCCTTCTACCCCAACTATCCTCCATACGAAGATCAGGTCATCTCCAACGAGCCTGATTCACCGTCAGCCGACGAGAGTTCCAGTTATGTTCCCTGGCTCGACCCGGATGAGATCATTTTTTAAATCCTGCCCATGTGAGTACCAGTTCCATTAAGCCGCACCCCTGCCGTACCACGTCGAAGACTGGCACCTCCAACGCCTCGCGCATCTTTTCCACCAGCGCATTCGCATCCACATAGGCCGGTTCATAATCCGCCACATCGTAACGGTAACGAGGAAAAAACGGGTTCACCGTCACCGCCAGCAGGGGCAGGTTTTTACGAACAGCCACAACTACGCCTCTTTTCTCAATCCGTTGGAGGTGCTTGAAGACCTTGTCCGGGTCCCCCGCTACCAGCAACTTAATAGGATCCGCCATCACCAGAGTAACCCCTGAAGGAAGACTACCCCGCTCAAGTTCCTCCCAACAAACCTGGGCAATCACTCCGGGAACCCAGATAAACAAAACACTGTCACTAATCTTCTCCTGGAGCTTATGCACGCTGTCCGCATCCAGCAGTGAATTGCCCGGCAAGAGCGGCGTCCATTCACCGTTCCGATCCATGGCAGCGATCACCCCGGCACACTCTTCCGGTACATTCAATTCCACCTGTAAACGGCGTGAAAGCATGCAAAGGCCGGTGGTCTCGTTCGTCAATAATTCGATGTTAGGCTGCCGGGAGGCGCCGGTAGCCAGAATAAACCCATCGGTCTCGATCATGGGCGCCATCCGGTTGAGGGCGCCGTCTACAATCGTGACCAAGCTGCCTGCCTCCTGCAACTGCCGGACTACCCGGCGCAACTGGTTGCTCTTGTTAGGCCCGGCTATCACTACCAACCCATCCCGGGTTACCTCCCCCAAGACCACTTTTCCCAGGGGAGACATGATATCTGTAGTCTCCCAAACCCGGATTGCGGCGCTCCCTGCCTGCAGGCATTTTTCCGCCGTTGCCACCAGGTCACCGGCCCGCAGGTGCAGGCGGGGTTTGGGCAGTCCGGTAACGTTATCAACTTTTTCACCGTCGTACCCGATGCTGGTCAGCCCCAGCCGTATTCCCCTGGCCAGTAACCCCTCCATCAACGATGCGGTAGTAGTGGTTTTTCCCGTATTTTTCGCCGTCCCGGCCACCCCGATGGTTACAGTCCTCACTCGCCTCCCCCTCCCCCAGTCATTTCTTAAGTTTTCACCTTTACCGTTCCTTTACCTGCCCGGCCGGGGTAGGCGCCTTCTTCCCGGCTGCCCAGCACCCCACTGTACATCGCCTTGACGAAGTCCCCCGCCTCCACGACTTGAGTCAGGATACGTTCCACCCCTGCAATGAGTTCCTCGCTCCAGGGCCGTGCCTGAGGTCCCGGTGAAACCCCGGCCTGGCCAAAAAAGCGGAATCCTTCCATCACCGCCCTCAGAGTATCGATTTTGGAAGAAACGCTGATGGGCCCGCCGGAATACGCCTCATCGGACGAGGCGATGGAGATGGCATCCACTTCCAGGGACGACGCGAGACAGGCATGCATCGCCGTTGTCATAGAGGATTGCACCCGGTCTTCGGTGTGGGTAAGGAAGCCGATAGGCGCTCCTGGCCAAATAGGGGCATCGATGATTTCCCTGAGGGCCCACACCTTGGCCGCATTGAAGTCGATGTAATTGTCCTCCATCTGGCCGCCGATCATCACTTCGGGAGAATAACAGAAAAGGGGTTGCAGAATGGGTCTTCCTCCCAGGCGCCGGCCCAGGTCGGCCACGATCAACATCCCGGCAAAGGCCTTATGGGCGGGAACTCCGCATAATTCCTCGTTAGTCACCACGTCAAAGGGCATGTCATACTTTACCGCCCACCTAATGGCATGATAGGCATCAACAGTCAATCGCTCGGGATCTGTCCCCGCCCCCAGCGCCCCATAGCAGAAGTTAATCTTGGTGAGGTCAGCCCCGATCTTACCGGCAAGCACCACCGTCTCGGGGGTGTTGAGCCCCCGGTGCGCCCGTACCTGCCAGAGCGTGCTTGGTTCAAGCGCCCCATGAATACGGTTGAGGTTGGCCGGTGTCACCACCGTACCGTCTTCCTGGTGGGTAAGGAACCCATCCAGGAAACCCTCCGTCCGCGCTCCCCAGGAGGGATCGAAGTGCACCACCCCGTCCACTCCCCACGCCTCGCTGACCTTGTTGTGGCCGATATCCATGTAAGGACAGCCCGTACCGTACTGGTTGAAGACGATGGGTTTTATCCTGGTATGCTGCAGCTTTAGGACCGACATACGGGCCTTGGTATCTTCCAGGTACTTCTCCAGCCCGATCACTTCTTCCCGGGTAAAACGCCGGGTCTTGGGGTGCAGTTGCCCTCGCTCCCAGAAATTCCTTGGCAGTTCACCGCACAACCTAGGATAATCACGCTGGAAATCGGCATTTGGTTCCCGCCGGTACCACTTGCCGATGTCCCACAGGTGCTCCCGCACCAGGGCCCGCTCTACCCCCGGCGAAGTCTTGTCCTCCACCCATGCCATGATCATATCGGAGACCTGCTCCAGCAACTCGCCGATGCGCTGGTGCTTGTAGCGGTATGTGTATCCCTCGGTCATGTCCACCTTTTTCTTGGCGGTCCTGGTGGCATCAGGCAGGTATTCCCGCCCCTCCACAAAGCTTACTGCCTCTTCTACAGTGGTTCCCGGGCCAAAGCCCGCATCGAACCCCAGCTCAGCGGCAAGTTCGGGCCGGATGGCCATACCCCCGATGGCCATGGTAACCCGCTCCCTGATCCCGGCCGCATCGGCCAGGTCAACAAAACGGGCCAGCAGCTCGGCCACGCCGTACCCGAGGGTACGGCTGATCATCACTGTGTCCGGCCGTCGTTCCTGGATTTCCCTGATCACTTCCTCTACGGTCAGGTCAGGTGGAAGCAAGACAGTCTCATGTCCTGCCTCCTCCAAACCCCGTTTGATCATTTTTAGGCCGATATCGTGTACCGGGTCGAGAGGAACTAACAGAACCTGCTTCCCCTGTCCGTCCATCAGCGAACCCCCTCCTCTGCCTGAACCTCCAACCATCCGTACTTGTCCCCGGACCTGTGAACGTATGCCCGGGCTCGTACTCTCACGCCCGGTCCCTCGTGTTGAATAAAGACTATATCCACGTCCTGAAAACCCATTTCCTTCATCAGGTCCAGCATCAGACGGCGACCCTCCTCGGTATCCCTGCAAACCAGGAGCGTCTCCACATCCAGTGCATCCATTACCCGTTCCAACGTGCGGGACACCATGATTCCCCTCTCTTTCCTTGTAAATTTCGTTAAAAGACCACCCCTCGCTTGTCACCCCGGAAACAGCCGGCGCATACCCTGAAACTGATGATTAAAGAAAACTTGGCTTGCGCCAGCCTTTGGCGCAGGCGGAAGCCTTAGTTGCACTTATGCCAACAGAAAGTTCTACTTTCTGTTGGTACAACGGAAGGACGTGATCGCCTTGAACCAGCTCGTCTTGACGGAAACCCAGTCCTTGTGCAAGGTGTACAACCAGGAAGATCAATGTCCCTGCGTCCTTGTCAGCTTGGATGCCTGCCCGCAGTGTTCTCACCTGCAAGGAGAGGATTTATGCGATTGCGACTGGGTAGGAACTTGTATCTACCTGAATTCCCGCTGGCAGGAGCCTGCTCCGTTACCTCCGCCGCCCGAGGGGAGAAAGGCAAGGCTCATCAGGGGTTTCTTCTTACCCCCCATGACATATATGGCCTTCTGCCAGGTGCCTCCCTCGCTGTTGAAAGAATTAACTCCCATGCACGCCATTTCCTTAGTCCATCACCAGCCGCCAGCTCACCTGTACCTGCCCGGTACCATCCTGAGGATCTATCCGGACCTGAACCTGGTCAGCCTGGCCCTGTATACACCGGGAACCCGGGAAACCTGGCTGCTGGACAGATCCAACCTTTTACGGGCCGAACCGAAATATCGTCCCGCCATCCTCGGTTTAACTTCCCTTCAGGCGGCCAGCAGTGAAAGGGTTCTCGCCATCACCTCGGGGTATGGCATCAACCTGGTACCGGCTTTGGCTGCTGCCCTGCCACATCCCGACCGCATCACTGTCCTGGTCGATTCCCTGCATCCCTATACCGCCCGGGAACTGTCACACCTGGGGGTAGAAGTATCAATCAAAAATCCGGGGCGACAGGCCTGGTTCGATGAATTAGCCCGGCGCCAATATGGCTGCTTGGTCAGCCTGGGACCGGAAATCCAGCACCGCCAGCTGGTAAAAATGCTCGGGGAGCACCGGTTGAACCATCCGTTGGCCCTGCTCGATGCATCCCTGTTTGAAATATTTCAACCTTGTTGAGTCACGGTTTCACATCGCAAAACCGGGCAGTAACCATGTTACTGCCCGTTTTGCTTACACGGTGAAAACGGCGCCTCCTGCTACATGATAATGATCGCCACCACCAGCATGGCAACCAAGCCCATCATCACCGGCCAGAAATTACGGCGTGCCAATTCAAAGGGCTCCACCCCGCAAATGGCGGCCACCGGGATTAGCCCCCAGGGTACTAAGGTACCGCCACCCACCCAGATAGTGGTTATTTGTCCCAAAGACGCCAGCGTCGCCTTGTTCACCTGGGCAGCCGTACTGAAGGTCTGGGCCAGGGAACCTACCAGCGGAAGCCCGGAAAACCCCGAACCGTCCAGGCCGGTAATCACCCCGATAATAAACTGGAGAACAGCTACCGGGATCCTGGTCAGTGGGACAATGGCCGCCAGGGCATAGCCCACATCCCCCAGGATCCCCGCCTGTGAAACAGTGTACGGGGTTTCTCCCACGATATTGGGCATGATCTCTCCCGAACCCAGAAAGAAGAAGCCACCAATGACTACCACGGGAGCGAAAATCTTGATGCCGAACATGAAGCCGTCCCGCACATAGTCCGTAATCTTCTCCAGGGAGTCCGTACCAAACTGCCCGATAGCGCCCACCAGCATGATAAAAGCCGCGGTTCCGCCCACCAGGGCGGTGGCGTCTCCCCCCTTGAGCTTGTACACCAGCATCGCCGCCACGTCCAGCACGAGGGCCAGCGGCACCAGCACTGCCACAAGGTATGCGGTAAAGGTGAAGTGGCGTTTGGCGGCCTTGGTTTCTTCTTCCGCAAATCGCTTTCGTTCCTCGGCATGGGTTTCCGCCTCTTCACGGAGACTCCGGCGCACAACAAAGTAGCCCGCAACGGTGGCCACCACCGAGGCCACCAGCCAAAGGGGAAAACTGGGACCCAACAGGCCCCCGGCGTCCGGGTAACCGGCCGCCTTGGCGGTGATCCCCGGGGCGCCCTGAATGACATAGTCACCCGAGAGTGCCACCCCGTGGCCAAACAGGTTCATGGCCATGGCCGCCCCGATGCTGGGTAAGCCTGCCCGTACAGCCACCGGAAGCATGATCGCGCCGATCAGGGCTACCGCCGGTGACGGCCAGACAAACAGGGCAATAATGGTCATCATGATGCCCAGCACCCAGTAAGCTACATGAGCATTAACCATTAACCTGGCGGCCGGTCGCATGACCAGGTAATCCGCACCAACGTCGTTAAGCGCCTTGGACATGGCCACAACGACCGAAATCACGACAATGATCTCCCAGAAGACTCCCCCCGCCGCTACGAGCGCATTGTAGACCGTAGAAATGGATCCAACCAGGGTCCCCTTGGCCACGAAGCCGAAAAGCAAGAGACCAAGGAAACAGGGCAGCACCGTATCCCGGCGCAGGGCCATCACCACCAGCACAACCAGCACTACCAGGATATAGGTCCAATGCAGCAACGTCAACTGTCCAGGCATCTCACGGCCTCCTTTAACTAGTACTAGGTAACTGAGGTACTTTGTTAGTCGGAACAGCTTCTGACGGAACAGCGGTTCGATGATGCGGCTCCCGGATGTCTGCAGTTAATTCCCGGCTGAACAGGATGACCCCCGGCCTTTTTACGTTTAAGCCACCGGTGAAGCAAAGACGCCAGCCAGGCCGGCGCGATCTACACGCTCTTTGATGGCATTGACATCAGTGGTGTAGAGGCCCTTCTCTATCATGCGGTTGAAATAAACCGATCCGGAGAAGGTGTACTTCTTGGTGATCCCTTCCGCCGTCTTCATCTGATCATTGACATAGGCAATAGCGTCACCAACGGCCAGCTGGTCAGGAAGTTGCAGCAGCTCTTGTTTGGCCAGGAAGCGGACGGCGTTGTGCCCCGCCAGGGTACCCGTGACGATGGCCTCGGTGTGCCCCACCAGCAGCCCGGCTTTTTCCCCGCCACAGAACAGGTTGTCCACTCCTTCCACCTTCAGCGCGTTATCCCGTGGCGAGAGGGCCAGGTAACGCATGGAGTTCCCGATCCCTCCCGCGTAAGGATCCTCAAACCGGGCGTTTTCGAAGCCCGGGATCTGCCTGAGCAGGTTGAGGGGGTAGAAGGGGCTCATCAGCTTGGCGTGTCCCGTGTCCAGCAGGATAATGTTCTCGGCGAATTCCTTCAGGGCATACTGCTGGCATGCCTTCTTGCTGAGGATGTCCTCGCCCTTTTGCAGCTCCTCCGGAATGGGGATCACCGCTACCCCGGTGCGGTTAAGCTGATCCGCGATGGCCTCGCTGAGGGATTCCTTGTGGAGTTTGCAGGAACCGCTCATGGCCCCGATGCTGCCGTCGGCCTTCTTGCCAACAAATTCCTTGACACCCATCTTGGCCGCTACACTCACCCGCGGCCCAAAACTGGGGCACCGGTAGATGCACATGGCGCAGCCGTTACCGTACTTGCTGCAGTTGCCCTGGGGGCCGGCGGTGCCGGTGGTCTCCACAAAGACGTCACCTTCGTAGCGTTCGTCATTGTCGGTGAGCACCGCAGTGATGCGTTTGTCCTCAGCTTCCACGTCCTTAACCCTGCTCAGGGTATGCACTTCTACTCCCGCATCGAGGAGCCGCTCTTTTACCGCAGGTTCAACCCTGGCCACATCGTACAGGCTGGCGTGTTTATGACCGGGGAATTCGATATTGCGGTGGCGGGAAACGGCATCAGTAACCTGGAAAAGGTCGCCACCTCCCAGCGCAAGCATCTCTTCGGTGGCGGTAAACCTGCCGTTGTTCCGCATGATCCCGCCTACCAGCCCGGTACCCAACAGCATGTCCGTCCGTTCCAGCAAAACCACCTGGCCGGCCCCCGCCTTTTTCGCCGCCAAAGCGGCGGCGCTGCCGGCCCACCCGCCTCCTACCACTACTACGCGCATCATCGTGACCTCCTTAACTCAAATAACAGTTATTCAAGAATACCCGCGTACTTGCTGATAATCTCCAAGACTCGCACCAATCCCTTGACCCCGTAGCGGGTTACTTCTTCGATCAGCTTCCCGTTCTCGTCAGTGGTACCCAGGTCGGGAGAGATATAAATGTTGGCGTCGTAGCCGACTGTTGGGATGATGCCCATCTGTGAGCAGGTGGTCTGGGTCAGCGCCGTCCCGGCGTACATGTCTTCGATGGAGAAGATGGGAATGCCCAGGCCTCCCTTCTTCCAGGTGCCTTCGTAGTTGATCTCCACCGCCCTCGAGTTGTAGGACTTGGAAATGATGATCCCGTCTCTCAGGCGGGAATCCAGGTGTTCGAATTCTTCTTTGACAATGCGCTCCAGGTCGTCCACCGATTTGGTCAGCACTTCCGGGTTGTCCCTGAGCACCCGCAGCGCTTGCACCTGGGTCAGCAGGGCCTCTTTGCCGGGGTCGAAGGTAACGTAGGCAGCCTTCCCGTACGAGCCAATGGTACCCCAGCGATCTCCATGCATACCCATGGCCCGCCGGATCGGCACCAGGTATTCCTCTTTACCGATGATCAACCCGCTGGTGGCGGCTCCGGTGGCCTTGTCCATACTATAGATCACCACGTCCGCGCCACTCTTTCTGGGGTCGTGTCCCACGAAGGGAAGGCCCCAGGCGTTATCCACCACATAGGGCAGGTCATAGGAATGGGCTAGGTCGGCAATGTACTTTTGCAGCAGCGGGGTGCCTTCCTCGTCTTTCACGCCGTAGCCGTAACCGGGGGTTTCGTAGCCGAGAGAGGTAAACCCCGTCAGCATGGACTCATGGATCTCGGCATGCATGGCCAGTTTTTCGATAGACGCCTCGGGATCCACGTCAGTCAAGAGGGGAACAGGGTGGTACTTGATCCCGTGTACATCGTAACGCGCCCCTTCAAGAGGAACGATGACGGTGTCCAGGTTGTTCTGCCGCTTGCCGTAAAAGCCCAGTTCGCCTGCCGTCGCTCCCCGGTCGGCAAAGATGTCCTTAAACCGTCCCGGGAAAGGCCGGCCGTAGCTGCCCTGGTGGTGCAGGTGCTTTTCGTAGGGAGCAATGTACCGGGCCCGGTAATTGTCACCGCGGCCCATCATGGGCGGGGTAAACAGGCAATCGAAGGTTACCCAGAGACCGGCTTCACACGTGCTGGTAGGAACGGCGTCATACTCGTCTCCGTAGACGCTCTTGACCAGTTCGCGGATTTCCTCCTGCAGTTTGGTCAGGGGAACTACCTCGGTGGCGCCCTCTTCACTTGCCTTCATGATGTCTGCGCGCAAGGGAGCCGGGCACCCGGAAATGGCGCCGGTTAATCCGAATTTGCCCCGTATTTCTTTGGGTATCCCAATTTCATCAGCAACCTGGCGGGCCTCACCGTAAATGTTGGCTATGTTGGCCTGCAGTTGCTTGTACATCTGGAATTTAAACTCTGGCTTCGCCACTCTATTCGCCCTCCTTATTTTACCTTGACAATCATCTCGACCTCTACCGCCGCGTCGATGGGGAGTTCACTGACCCCCACCGCTGAGCGAGCGTGCTGGCCGGCCTCGCCAAAGATCTCCCCCAGCAGCTCGGAAGCCCCGTTTACCACCTTGGGTTGCAGGTTGAAGCCGGGGGCACTGTTCACGAACCCGGTAACTTTAACCACTTTTTCGATCTTATCCAGGCTTCCCACTATCCCCTTGATGGCACTCAAACAGTTAAGAGCGCACACCTTGGCTGCTTCATACCCTTCCTTCTCGTCCAGGTCTTTTCCTATTTTACCTTTGTACTTGAGATCTCCTTTAACAAAAGGGATCTGGCCGGAAGTGTAAACAAAATCGCCGATTTTTACGGCCGGGACATAGGCCGCCACGGGTTTGGGAGCCTCCGGGATCTCAATGCCCATTTCCTCCATTTTCTTCTCGAAAGACATCTTTTTCCCTCCTTCCCTATTAGAGTAACAAACAGCGTGAGCCCTGATAAAATGGGGGTCTAAGGGGTTAGTGTATATTTAGTATTACCTTGGTCTCAGTAGCCAGCCATCAATGGTCAGTTACTAATAGTCCTCTTGGGTCTTTTGGGGTTCCCACTGGCCACTGGCCACTAATTAATGGTTATTATGTTCCCCCTACCCCTCGTTATGCGCTTGAACGCAGCGCACCTCCGAGCCCAGGGTGACACCCCTTTCCAAACCGCTGGTTCGTTCGCGACTTCTAATGACTATATTCAGGTGGTTTGGCATGTGAGTCTCATCAAACCCCGCTATGACGCCCACCTTTTCCCCCTGGACCAGCAGTTCATCGCCAACCACCAGCACTCCCCCTTCCTGGATCTCCGTGAAACCCAGGTAGGCAATCCGGTTAACCCGGTGCCCCGGTATGGCCTCCTCGTTGGTAAGGATCAACTCGTGAACTTCGTGACGGCAAACAGCCCGGGAAATGGGTGTGATCAGTTGCAGGTTCCGGCCCTCCAACCGCCCGTCCAGCACCACCACCAGCCTGCCCACGATATCCGTCTTGGCCGCGTAAGGGTTGGACTTGAACATTCCGGCCTGATAAGGATCAATACTTGGCACGCTTTTCCCTCCCCGTATAGTTTTTAGTAGTACCCACCTGCGGCTTAGTCTTTGTCCGGCTTCATGGATTATGCGGAAAAGCAGGATAAGACTTTCTACTCATCACTGATGAGGAACTTGCGGTATATTTTATTCACCCGGCATATACTGGTAGCTATCTTCATTTTGGGCCAAGGCCCAATACTTTTCCACATCAGCGATTAGCCCTTCCAGGTGTAGGTTCATCGCTCGCGCCGCCTCCTCCGGTAATCGCCGCTCCACCGCTTCAAGAATTTTTCGATGGTCGGTGACCAGCGTGACGCGTTTTACCCGCTTGCGAATATACTCCAAAACAGGGGACAACTGGCCGTCTTGCCGGATCAGGTCCATGGCCGCACCAAGGACTTTATTGCGCGCAGACTGAGCCAGGGCCTTGTGGAAGGCTACATCCTGCCGAGCCCCGGAGTATCCCTCCTCTACCTGGCGTTGATATACATCAAGGATGTGATGCATTGTGTCAATTTCCTCCGGCGTGGCGTGAATGGCTGCCAGCCGGGCAATTTCACTCTCGATGGCCCGCCGGGCTACCAGAACTTCCAAGAGCCCGTCTTTGTCCTTCAGGCGCAGGGCATTAATCAGTTCAAAACCGTAGCGGTTGCGCTCCTTCTCCCGCTCCAATTCGCTCAGCCTCTGCTTACCCTCTTCAGTTAGAACCCGCCCCTGGAAACCAACCCTCTCTGTCAGGCCACGGAAATCCATATCCCGTAACAACCGGCCCACCGTTGCCTCACTCACGTCACTGCCCGCCCGGCGGAGTTCTTCTCGTACCGCTCCTGACCCGAGAGGCTGATCGGCACTGTTAATGGCTCTTAGGACCACCAGCTCCTGTTCATCTTTAGCCGAAAGCATGCCCCACTCCCCTATCCGCCCCAGACCGGTCTTCCTTAATGAATAACCCCTGAAACAACCAGAACCACGAACACGATATAGAAACCTCCACCGATCATCAGGATATACGGTGTTAAATGCTTTTTAGTAACGATTTGGTACCAAACCGCTGCCGCGGAACCGATAGCCAGCGCAGCGCTGAGGAAAGCTCCCGTGGTAAGCACCCAATTCGTCAGGGCGATCCCCAAAGCCGGGATCAGGGAGCTTTGAAAAACCATGGCCCCGGTAATGTTGCCCAGCGCCAGGGTGTCTTTGCCCTTACTCAACCAAATGATGCTGTTGAACTTCTCGGGCAACTCAGTAGCCACCGGGGCGATAATCAGCGCCAGGATGAAGCGGGGGACTCCCACGGCGGCAGCAATGGTGTCAACGCTGTCCACGAAGATGTGTGCTCCCATTACAATCAACCCCAGGGCGGCAGCTACCTGGGTTAAAATGATCCCTATCCCTGGCGACAGGTTTTTCCTGGCCAGGAAGAGGGGGTTAAGGTGGTGGTCCTCACCCAGTTTCTCTTCCTCTTGGAGGGTCAAATAAACGTAATAGGCATAGGCCGCTACCAGCCCGACGGAGACAACGGTCTTCCAAACATGGGCCTGCAGAAAAGCTGCCGCAATAGCCACCGAGTAAACTACCAGGAAAAAACCCAAATCCCTGCCCATCACCGAGGTGTCTATATGCATCCGGGGGAAATCCGGGCGACGCTTACGGTAAATTATCACCGCCAGCCCGGAGATAAAGAAGGCCAGGGTCGACAGCATGAAGGGCGCGCCCAAGATGGCGCCAATCCCGATCTCTTCTCCTGCTTCTTCGGCTCCAAACAGGATGGCAATCACCGGGATCATGGTCTCCGGCAGGGCGGTCCCTACCGCCGCCAGGATGCTGCCCACCGCCCCCTCTGCCAGGTTCAGCTTTTTGCCAAGCCATTCGATGCCATTGGTAAACACCTCGGCACCTAGAAGGATTATCCCCAAGCTGATCAAAAGCAGTCCAATTTCTATTAACACGCCTTCCACCTCTTGTTCCGCGAAGATGAGTTTATTTTTTTCTGGGCTGGGGAATTTATACACCTGCATGACAGCTGCTCATTTATGATGAGCACCCCTCTCTATTCTACCAACTGGCTGCCAACGGTGTCAAGAATTATCTCAACCTGGGAAAAAGAGTTCATTACAGGAAGCATGTACATTCAGGAGGCAAGAAAATAAGGAATTGGCATAGCCAATTCCCACAACAAACTCCTGCCTCTTGCCTCCTGCATCTTGCTTCCTGTTTAGTACTCGTTGGGCATGTTGTTAAGCTGCTCCAAGGTGAACACCGGTCCGTCCAGGCAGACGTAGCAACTGCCGATGTTGCAGCGGCCGCACTTGCCGATGCCGCACTTCATGCGCATCTCCAGGGTGGTAATGATCTGGTCGGGGGTGTAACCCATCTTGGCCAGGGACTGCAGCACAAACTTGATCATGATGGGCGGGCCGCAGGTGACGGTCACCTTCCCTTCCGGCGAAGGGTTTAACTGTTCCAGGAAAGCGGGAACGAATCCCACGGGACCCATCCACTGCCCGTCGCCCTTGTCCACCGTCACGTCCACCCGGCAGTTGGGCGCCTTGGGCCAGTTGGTAAACAAGTCTTCCTTGAAGCAGAGGTCCGCCGGCGACCTGGCGCCGTAAATGATCTGTATGTGGCCGAAGTCTTCCCGGTGCTCCACGCAGTAGTTGATCAGGGAACGCACCGGCGCCAGGCCAATACCCCCGCCGATAAACAGGAGGTCCTTACCTTTGCACATCTCAATGGGGAACCCATTGCCATAGGGACCGCGGACCGCCACGGCCTGGCCTTCCACCGCCTCGTGGAGAGCATCGGTCAGGATTCCCGTCTTTTTAATGGCAAATTCCAGATGGTCCGGCCCCTGGGAAGTAATGGAGAACATCGCCTCCCCCACCGGCACGAGGGACAGCATTCCCAGTTGGCCTGGCATGGGTGTGAACGGTTTCCCGCTCTCGGTAGTTACATGGAATGTTTTCACATCAGGGGTTTCCTGGACAATCTTGATGATCTTCCCCACCACCGGGACCAGCGGGTTGACACCGGGAGCATGGGCCAGTTCGTTCTTAGGCATCCAACGCCACCTCCCTCACGTCGTTGATAAACCGGGTGATGTCCAGGATCACCGGGCACTTCGTCAGGCACCGCCCGCATCCCACGCAGCCCCACTCTTCGTACCTTTCAGGGAAGTACTGCAGTTTGTGCAGGAAACGCTGGCGGACCCGCTCCTTCTTGGAGGGACGCGGGTTGTGACCACCCGCCATCTGGGTGTACTCGCTGAACATGCAGGAATCCCAGCAACGGAACTTGTAGCCCGCATCCCCTCTATTTTGGCCGTTGATGTCAAAACAGTGGCAGGTCGGGCAAACCCAGGTGCAGGTTCCGCAGTTGATGCACTTTTTGCATAAGCTGGCCCAGATGGGGTGCTCAAACATCTTTTGCAGTTTCTCCGTAAGCCCATCTACCTCCACCCGCAAAGTACAGGGTTTTGCGGCGGGCGCCTGGGCTGACCCATCCTGCAACAGCTTGCCGCATGCCGCCAGGAGGTCCTTGCCGGCGCCGGTCTTGGCCTCCATGCCGTAGGCATCACCCAGGTCACACATCATCACGTCGGCGCCCTCCGCCTCCGCCGGGTTGATGCCTAGTGAATCACAGAAGCAGGTAGGCTGGGGCTCCAGGCAACCCAGGGACACCAGGACGGTGTTTTCCCGCCTGGTTTTATAGAACTTGTCCTCGTAGCCCCGGGTGAGGAACACGTCATCCAGCAGCTTCAGGCTTCTCACGTCACAGGGGCGGATACCGAAAACCACCTGCTTTCCGGTAGGGGCAGGCGCCTCTTCAATGGACGCGCCCATGCCGTTGGCGCTGATACAATAGCAGTACATGGTTTCAGTTTGCGGAAAAAAGAGTTCCTTGGCTGACGATACCGTGTTACCGCCGTCCAGCGCCGGTTCCACCCCTTTTTCCCAGCGGGTGTACTGCTTGTTCCCACCCACCTGGGCCGGGACATAAACCGCGGCGTTAGCCGCCATCAATTCCAATAGTTCGGGTACTTTAGCCTTTTTGATGATCTGCATGGCTTCTACCACCTCCTCCTTTCCCTACATGAACTCTTCCGGGTCGTCGGGACTGTAAAGACCCAGAGGAGGCAGTTTTTCCAGATCCACACCGGCTTCATTTTCGCCGAAGAGTTCGTTGATGTCCTTAATGATCTTGCGGTTCAGCTTCATCATGGGGATATCCATGGGACACACCCGTTCACACTCGCCGCACTCGATACAGCGGCCCGCCACGTGGAAGGCCCGGACCAACCCGTAAAACTGGTTCCCCGCCCCGGTAACTTCCTTGCTGAGCCAGCCCACGGCGGTCTGGTCGAAGATGCACTCGCGGCAGTTGCAGGCCGGGCAGATGTTGCGGCAGGCAAAACAGCGGATGCACCGGTCGTACTGGGCGGTCCAGTAGGCGTACCGCTCGTCGGGATCCATGGCCTCGATTTCCTTGACTTCGGCGAAACGGTCGCCAGCGGCAGCGGTGGCAGCCACCTCCGCGGCGGCCTCCGGCGCCCCCTCCCCGATCAACACATCATACATTACCGGGTTCTTGTGGTCGCAGTACCGGCACTTCTCCGCCAGCGGCACATCCGCCCCCTGACCGAGGGCTGCCGCCTCCTTGACGTCTTTCAGACCGGGACAGGGAATGCCGATCAGGTAAACCCGTTCCCGGGGGAACTGCTTGTCCTGGATGAGCCGCACCACGCCCCGGGAGTCGCATCCCTTGACGAAAAGCCCGATCTTGCCCTCGCCCTGCCGGTCATCCAGGAGGTACACCGCCAGGTTGTTCAGGCAGAACTCATCCCACACCAGCTTGTCCGTTTCTTCCGGCTTATCCACAAAAACCGGGGTGGACTGGTACCAGAAGGTACCCTTCTCCCAACCGATGACGTACTTGACCTCGCCTTTTTCCAGCAGTTCCCTGGCCGTGGCCCGCATCTTGGCTGTGATATCGCTCATCTGGCATCCCTCAACTTCCTGTTCGGCCCCAGGGCCTTGATATCCTCGGTGAGTTGGGTGACAATCTGGGCGAACTTCTGGGCCTCTGAGCCGGAAACCCACCGGGCCTGGAAACGCTGGGGGTCGATCCCGCTGAACTCCAGCATGCGCTGCATGATCAGGTAGCGCCGCCGGGTGAAGTAATTGCCACTACCATAGTGGCAGTCGCCGGGGTGTCACCCCGCCACCAGTACCGCGTCCGCTCCCTTCTGGAAGGCCCGCAGCACGAATTCCGGTTTTACCCGGCTGGAACACGGCACCCGCAGGAGCCGGACGTTGGGCGGGTACTGGATACGGTTCAAGCCCGCCAGGTCGGCGCCGGCATAGGCGCACCAGTGGCAAGAAAATGCTACAATCTTTGGTTCCCAGTTAGCCTGTTCTACAGACATACCGCATCCACCTCCGCTAGGATCTGCTCGTTGGTAAAGCCCTTCAGGTTAATGGAACCGGAGCGGCACGCCACGGTGCAGCTGCCGCAGCCCTGGCAGAGGCCGCTGTTGACGGACGCCACCTGGCGCTCCAGCATTTTACCGTGCACCCGCTCGGTAATGGTCTTCAAATCGATGGCCTTGTACGGGCAAACCGCTACGCACATGCCGCAACCGGAACAACTGGCCTCGTTGACCTGGCTGGTCTGGGGATCGGTGGCCATTTGTTCCCTGGAGAACAGCGCCGCCACCTTCACCGCCGCCCCGCTGGCCTGGGAAACGGTATCGGGGATGTCCTTGGGACCCTGGCAGGCCCCCGCCAGGAACACACCGGCGGTAAAGGTCTCCACCGGCCGCAGTTTCGGGTGGGCCTCCTGGAACCAGCCGTCCTTGTCCATGGAAATGCTCACCATCTTGGCCACATCGTCATAACCGGAACTGGGCACCATGGCGGTAGCCAGCACCACCATGTCGGCCACCACTTCCACCTGTTTGCCGATCAGGGTGTCCTCGCCCTTCACCACCAGCTGGTCCCCCTGCTGGTAGATGCGGGAAACCCTGCCCCGCACGTAAACCGCCCCCTCGTGTACGGTACGGGCGTAGAACTCCTCGTAGGCCTTGCCGGGAGTGCGCACGTCCATATAGAACACGATGGCCTGGGAATCCGGGATCTTCTCCAGCACCTGGTGGGCGTGCTTGGCGGTGTACATGCAACAGGCCCGGGAGCAGTAAGTCTTGCCCTTGGCATCATCCCTGGAGCCCACGCACTTGATAAACACTACCGTCTTTGGTTCCTTGCCGTCGGATGGGCGCACGATCTTGCCGCCGGTAGGCCCGGATGCGTTGTTCAAACGCTCGAACTGCAGGCCCGTGATCACGTCCGGGTATTTGCCGTAGCCGTACTCACCGTAGGCTTGCTCCCAATCAAACAGCTCGAAACCGGTGGCCATGATGATGGCGCCGAAACGTTCCTGGATAATCTCGTCCTGCTGTTCATAGTCCACCGCTCCCCGCGGGCAGAACTTCTGGCAGATGCCGCACTTGCCCTTGGTAAACTGGCGGCAGTTCTTCTGGTCAATAATCGGGATGGCGGGTACCGCCTGCGGGAAGGGGATGTAGATAGCCTTGCGCTTGCCCAAACCCTGGTCGAACTCGCTGGTGACCTTGGTGGGGCACTTTTCCCAGCAGGTACCGCACCCGGTACACAGCTCTTCCTTGACCTTGCGGGCTTTTTTCCGGATGGTTACCTCGAAGTTGCCCACATACCCGCCAACGTTTTCAACTTCCGCATAGGTCATCAACTTGATGTTGGGGTGCTGCGCCGCAGCAACCATTTTAGGCGTGCTGATTCAGGCAGAGCAGTCCAGGGTGGGGAAGGTCTTGTCCAGCTTGACCATGTTCCCCCCGATGGTGGGCTCGCGGTCCAGGAGCACCACCTCGTGCCCCGCATCGGCGATGTCAATGGCCGCCTGCATGCCGGCGATGCCGGCGCCGATGACCAGCGCCCGCCGGGTAACCGGGATCGAGGGAGTATCCAGGGCGTAGTTTTTACGCACCTTGGCCACTGCCGTGCGCACCAGATCGATGGCCTTGGCGGTGGCGCGCTCCATGTCCTTGGGGTGTACCCAGGAACACTGCTCGCGGATATTGGCCATTTCGAACAGGAAGGGGTTAATCCCCCCGTCCTGGCAAGCCTTGCGGAAGGTGGGCTCGTGCAACCTGGGCGTACAGGAGGCCACCACCACCCGGTCCAGGTTGTGCTCCTTGATGGAGTTCTTGATCAGGGTCTGCCCCGGCTCAGAGCACATGAACTGGTAATCGGTGGCAAAAGCCACATCCTGCATCCCCCGGGCGGCTTCCGCCACCTTCTTGACGTCCACATTGGCGGCGATGTTGGTGCCGCAGTGGCAGACAAAAACACCGATTCTCTTCACGCTTCTTCCCTCCTTGTGGTGGGATGCCGCAGGACATCCTTCTGTTCCAGGAGCGGCATGGGATCCACGAAGTGCTTGGTAACACCCATTTCTTTAGGCGAGTATCCCATGGCCACGCCCATCAGTTCGGTAAAGTAAAACACCGGTAGCCGGTAGTCACCCTTAAAGTGACCGCAGACCTGCGCCTGGCGCATGTCAAGGTTTAGGAAACATAATGGACATGCCGCCGCCAGGCAGTCGGCGCCGGCAGCCTGGGCCTGGGTGAATATGGCGTTCAACACCGGCCCGGCAACTCCGGGCTTGACGGTGGCATGACCCACACTACAGCACTCCGTCTTGTGGGTCCAGTTAACCGGTGTCCCGCCCAGCGCCTCGATGAGGCGGTCCATGGTCCGGGGGTCTTCCGGGTCATCGAACTGGGTGACCTTGGGCGGGCGCACCAGCAGGCACCCGTAGTAGCAGGCCACCTTCAGGCCCGTCAAGGGCTTGACCACCTTCTCCCGGATGGCTTCCACCCCCACCCGGTTGACCAGCACGTCCAGCAGGGCGTAGGCCGAATTGCCGCCCTTGTAATCCATCTCGATCACGTCTGCCACGGTTTCCCTGGTGGCGGCGGATTCCCGCACCGCCGCTTCGGTGTGCTTCATGCGGTTGAAGCAGGCGGCACACGGCACCGCCACGTCCAGTCCTTCCTTTTCGGCGATGGCCAGGTTCCTGGCCGGCAGCGCCAAAGCCAGGAGGTGATTGGTGCTGTGGGCGGCCGATGCCCCGCAGCAGTTCCACTCGGGGATCTCCCACAGCTCCACCCCCAGGTGCTTGGCTACCGCCCTGGCGGAGAGGTCGTATTCCAGCCCGGTAGATTCCAGGGAACATCCGGGATAGTAGGCGTACTTCATCAGACTTCACCTCCATGGGCACGCACTTTTTCGAAGATGCGTTTCACCGCCCCACCGTCCTTGATCTTGTGGGGAGAGGGGTGGATCTTGCCGTCAAAAAACAGTTTGGGCGCCAGTGCCGCATCCTTTAACGGCTGGCCCGACTGGAGGTTGAACAGGATCATCAGGCCCATTTCATGCACCCGCCCGTTCTTTTCTACCGACTTGAGGAACAGCTCGTTAAACAGGTTCAGGTTTTTTTCCGGCAGTTTGCCGGCCTTCCTGGCTTCCCCCTGCAGGGTCTCCATCAGCCGGGGCAACTCCACTTCCCGCGGGCACCTGGTATAACAGGTCTGGCAGTGAGCGCACAACCAGATGGTCCGGGACCGCAGCGCCTCGTCCTTCAGCCCCAGCTGCAGCAGGCGGATGATCTGCCGCGGGGTGTAGTCCATGGCAAAGGCCACCGGACATCCGGCAGAGCACTTGCCGCACTGGTAGCACTCGCTCAGGTGAACACCGCTTGAACGCTGCACGTGCTGAACAAACTGCTTGGAGCCAGCCAGCGCGGAACTCAACTCGTATTGCTCCATAAGCTCCCCCTCTTCCGTAACTTAGTTGCTGGTTGCTAGTCACAAGTGAATGCACTATATAGAACAAAGCCGGGCATAATAACCTACCCCGCCAAACCATAAATAGGTATTTCGAGATAAACAGACGTTCTCCTGCCATCATAAAAATTTTTATGACTCCATTGTATCGATTTGTGTCGAATATCACAAACCCCCTCGGCTCTGCTGCAGCCCCACCAGGACCTAACTGCCACAAACCCGTCCGTTCTCCTCTCTCCCGCGGCAATTGACTGTCCTAGATGGGGTAGTGACATGAAATGGTAGCGGTTACGCATAAATGGCGGTGTTCCGCCATAAAGTTTGGTGGAATTTATCCTGGAGGAGTGGTGGCGGTGTGGATAGTGGCACTGGTTACCGGCACTGCGGGGATAGTGCTATTTCTAACAGGTATGCAACTATTAAAAACCGGAATGAAAGGGTTAGCCCAATACCGCCTGCACACCTGGCTGAATACCGCTACCCGAAGCCCTTTGGCCGGCGCTGTAACAGGAATGGTCCTGACCATGCTGGTTCAATCCAGTAGTGCTGTTACGGTGATCACCATCGGCATGGTATCTTCTGGCCTGCTTTCTTTTTCCCAGGCAATTGGGGTAGTACTGGGTACCAACGTGGGAACTACCGTCACTGCCCAGCTGATGGCCTTTGACCTCGGGCAGTACGGGCTACCGATAACGGCGACTGGGGTAATGATGGTACTGGTGGGGAGAAAGACGGTTCGACGGCTGGGAACCGCAGTGGCCGGACTGGGAGTGGTGTTTCTAGGACTGGACATGATGGAGAGTGCCGCGACTTCGCTACAATACCGGGACGGGTTAGTAATCTACCTGATTAATATGGGACAACATCCTTTTCAAGGATTGGTTGCCGGGCTCCTTGCCACTGCTGTACTGCAATCCAGTTCCCTGGTAATCGGCATCATTATCACTCTGGCGGATCAGGCGCTGGTTTCCTTGCCCGGAGCAGTTGCCCTGGTGCTGGGAAGCAACATTGGAACTTGCATCACCGCTGTGCTGGCCGGCCTGGGAGGAACTACCGATGCCAGGCGTGTGGCCATGGCCCACGTCCTGCTGAACATTATAGGAGCGCTGGTTTTCTTTCCGTTCATCGATACTTTCGCCAGACTGGTGTCCCTAACCAGTCCGTACCTTCCCCGCCAGATAGCCAATGCGCACACCATATTTAATTTTATTACCTCCCTGGCTGTCCTGCCCTGGGCGGAATCCTTCGCCAAAGTGGTTTGCCGGCTGGTACCCGGACGGCATTGACAGCGTCCTGCCGGGCATACTACAATTCAGTCGAAAGGAGTCGGACGTCAGATAAAAGCTCTCAAGTATAGTTGTACCGTTTCATAGATCGGCGGGAGGAAAAAGTGGTGCAAAAGTTTGACGTGGTCGTGGTAGGAGCAGGGCCGGCAGGATCAGTGGCGGCTCAACAGTTGGCCCGGGAAGGATTCAGCGTATTGTTACTGGAAAAACGTCGCCTTCCCCGGTACAAACCATGTGGGGGAGGGGTTTCCGCCAAAACCGCCCGGTTGCTGGACGGGGGATGGGAACATCTGGCCGAGGATATCACCCGAAAAGTGGTATTCACCCACCGCTACCACTCACCTGTTACAGTGGAGTATGATGAACCCTTAATTTATATGGTGATGCGAGAACGTTTTGACAGTTTCCTGGTTAGCCAAGCCAGGGATGCAGGGGTTGAAGTACTGGAAGAAGCCGGAGTATCCACGGTCACGGAAGAGCCCGGACAGGTTACGGTTCAAGCCGGGGACAAGGTGTTTCATGCCCGGGCACTGGTCGGCGCGGACGGCGCCAGCAGCAAAGTTGCCCGCGCATTAGGACTTAGTGCCCACCGGCGCTTGAGTATGGCGGTCGAAGGTGAGGTCTCGGTCAGCTCTGAACAGATGAACCAGTACCGCGGCACAGTGGTGTTGAACCACGGATGTGTACCGCACGGCTATGATTGGATTTTCCCCAAGGGCGAACACCTTTCGATAGGTACGGGTTCGTTCTCTCCCAAGGCGAGAGGGTTAAAAAATTTCTTGAATCAGTTTCACCATCAGTTCGGGATCTCCACGGTCTCCCGGTGGTCTTTGAAAGGCCATCCCATTCCCACCTTGAGTGACCGGAACCAGTCATTTCACACCAATCGCTGCTTACTGGTAGGGGATGCTGCCGGTCTGGTTGACCCCTTTTCGGGTGAAGGTATCCACCATGCGGTGAAAAGCGCCCGGCTGGCAGCAGAGGTGATCGCCAGCGGTCTCCGGCAAAACCTGGACTGTTCCCGTTATACCCATATGGTCCATCAGGAGATTCTCCCGGAATTGGCTCACGCCGGCCGGGTCGCCCGGGTGGTGTTTACCTTTCCCTCCCTCATGCACCGCCTGGTACAGGCTAACCCGGAGATCTTGCGCCGTTTGATGCAGGTGGTTTTCGGCAGCAGTACCTATCACGACCTGTATCGCTACCTGGCGGACAGGCACTTTATCTTCCGCATATTTAGCTGATTCAAGAGGCAAGAAGCAAGAGGCAGGAAGCAGGATAACCTCGAAATCTGTTAGTTTACTTTTTTCCAGGGTCGGTGGTACCGTGACAACCCACACATATCTCGCGCGAGGGAGGTCTGGTGTTTTGTTCCGGGTCGTGGACCAGCGGCTGGTGGCAGCGGGCGCATTGCATGCCCATTTGGCGGTGGGCCGGGTTATGAGGTCCCAGGTTGGCCCCCGGCCGCTCGAAAATATCCTGGTGGCACCTGAGGCACCGGGCTGAAAATTCCTCCGTGTCCGCCGTAATGGTGATGGGCCGCTCGTAGGTATTGGTGAAGTGTTTGTATACCTCACCCAAACCCTTCACTTTCGTGCGGACAAGCCCCTGCACACCCGGATCGGAGTGGCAGCGGAGACAATTAACGTTCCTGTGGGACGAGGTTTGCCACGCTTCGTACATGGGCCGCATCTCGTGGCACGTCTGGCAAAAGGAGGGTTTGGAGGTGTACTCTATACTTGAGGCGGCAACAACGATTAGGGCCAGACCGGACACAATTACCAACTGCAGTAATCGTTTGCGCGTCATGCTATTTCTCCCCTAATTTCCGTCCGAGTAGTTCCCCTTTTTAAAATTATCTCCCCCAATCTCCCCTTTACCCGCTGTAATCATTGTTAATGCGGCTAGATCCTGACTGCGTTGGCAGCACTGTAGGAAGACGCCGGTACGTGGTATAGACGCCGCGGTTTTGGAAAACCTAAAAGGTGTAATGTCAAATTACACAAACAGGAGGTTGATGACACTTGGCAACACGTACTGTGATTGGTGTCTTTGCTTCCGAGAGGGTGGCGGAAGAAGCGGTTAATGACCTGCGGCGGGCCGGTTTCGATAAAGATATCTCCATCCTGGCCAAAGACGCGGGTCGTGACGGAGAAAGGCGCAATGATATAGGTGGTGCTACCATGGCCGCCGAGGGCGCCGGCAACCTCTCCACTGGTGTGGCTACCGGCGGAACCCTGGGTGGTTTGGCAGGACTGGCCGTGGGTGCAGGGGCGCTGGTGATCCCCGGCCTGGGACCTTTAGTTGCCGCGGGACCCATCGCCGGCTTACTGTCCGGCGCAGCAACCGGGGGCGTCGCCGGCGGGTTGGTAGACTGGGGCATCCCGGAAGCAGAAGGCCGGCGCTACGAGGAAGACGTGAAGCAGGGCAAGATCCTGGTATCTGTGCGTGCTGATGAAAAGAAAGCGGATGAAGCGGAAAAAATCCTCAGGAACCACGGAGCTGAAAACGTGAAAAAGCACTAAGAAAGCCCCCTCGGGGGCTTTCTTAGTCACTAATTATCCTTTCCGGGTGAGTATACACATTAAACCTTCGACCCCGGGCAAACCCGACGATGGTGATGCCAAGACCTAACCCGTATTCCACCGCTAAATCAGTTGGAACAGAACGGGAAACCAGGACAGGTATACCCATTTTAGCTGCCTTCGCCAGAATTTCCGAAGAAATACGTCCGCTGACCATGAGCAACCTGTCCTCGGTGGCCAGTCCGTGTAAAAAGCAGTACCCAGCGATCTTGTCAACAGCATTATGCCGCCCGATATCTTCGCGAAAAACAACCGACCCTCCAGGCTTGTACAAAGCCGCGCTATGGACCCCACGGGTGGTACGGTACAGTTCTGATCCCCGCTGCAGATCCTGAACTAGTGCTAACAGATCCGTTGGAGAAACCCTGAGTTTTCCTTCCACCGGGCGGCACTTCCAGGCATCAGCCAAAGTGTAAAAGCCGGTCCCCCCGCCGCATCCGCTGCCAATATAACGGCGGGACATG
Source organism: Clostridiales bacterium PH28_bin88 (assembly GCA_000987045.1). Classification (GTDB taxonomy): domain Bacteria; phylum Bacillota; class PH28-bin88; order PH28-bin88; family PH28-bin88; genus PH28-bin88. The sequence goes on from LAKY01000016.1 coordinate 88,101, forward strand.
GCTTCCTTGGTTAGGAGGCGCTCCACTCTGGTCTTAACCCAACCCCATCCCTTATCCGTATCGACAAGTACTTCTATAAGCTCCTCGGGACGATCCAACAACCCCTCGGCTACCAGGAACCCAACTGCCAGTTCCTCCAGGTGATCCGGGCTGCAAAGCAGGGTGACAATCTCTTGCCCGTTGAGATGGATGGTAAAAGGCCTTTCTCCGGCTAGGGTGACAGGTACACTGGTAAACTTGTCCTCAGCCCATCGCATCACTTCCACCGATTTCGGCACTCGACTAACCCCTTTAACGAGAATTGGCTATTGCTCTTATTCTCCTTTACAGGAAGGGATTCCTTCCAAGGGATTAAAGTCTCGCCCTCAACTGCCGGCGGCTTTTCGCGTCTTTTTTCCGCCGGCAGGACGGCGCTTCTCTTTTGTTGCTTCCACGCTGGCCCGCAGTGCTTCCACCAGGTCGATGATCTTGGTTTCCTCCGGTCGCTGGGGAACAATGATGTCCTCATCGGCTATCTTGGCGCTGATCAGGTTCATTAATGCCTCCCTGTACTCAGAGGTATATTTTCCTGGCTCAAAGGGAGCGGTAAGGTTTTCAATCAGGTTTTTTGCCATCTTGATTTCGTTATCATGCAATTTAACCTCCCCCGCCAGTTCGGGTAGGTGTTCAGCCGAACGGACCTCTTCAGGGTAGTACATGGTAGACATCATCAGGCTGTCCTGATAAACTCTGATGGCGGCAAGACTCTCTTTGGCCCGCAGAGCTACCTTGGCGATAGCGATTTTCCCGCTCTCATCCATCGCCCGGTAAAGTAACCGGTATGCTTTTAAACCCAGGTCACCGGGAGCCAAAAAGTACGACTTCATAAAGTATATGGGGTCAATTTCCGCCAGGTTGACAAAATCGACAATTTGAATGGATCTAATGGTATCCAATGGCAGGTTTTCCAGGTCTTCTTCCTTGATCACCACGTACCTGCCTTTTTCGTACTCATAACCACGGACGATTTCGTCGTTGGTAACCTCCCGGCCGCAGGCAGGGCACACCTTTTCGTACCTGATAGGGGTTTTGCAGACATCGTGGAGAAAATTAAACTTCAGATCCTTAGTTTCGGTTGCGGTATAGAGCTTGACAGGTATAGTAACCAGGCCGAAGGAAATTGCTCCCTTCCACATAGCACGCATGCGGCTCACCTCCTTCTAATATTATCATCTGTCCGCAAACCCTTCATGCACGGATACGGTACCATCAACCAACCAGCATGGCAATCGGGGAAAACGCAAATGATAGCACTGGTGTGTAGCATCAAAAGGAGGTTAATCTATGGCTAGAAATGGCGATCGCATCATGTCTGAGGCGCTCAAATGGGAGTTAGCCAAAGAACTGGGTGTCGACCACATTGTAGCCACCGAAGGTTGGGGCGGCGTCCCGTCGCGAGACTGCGGGCTACTGGTGCGTAAGGCCATCGAATTTGCCGAGCGCAACATGGCAGGGTTAGGCGCCAACCAACCGGGGAACACCTATTAGCTACACGCCCGCCAGGCTCGTCCTGGCGAAATTCATTAATTGGGTACAAAAAAGGGTGCTTGCGGCACCCTATTCAAATATGAATGTTTTCAACTATGGCCTGCAATTCCTCCGAGATTTTCTTCATGCGTCCTGCCGTTACCCGGCCTTCCTGGAAAGAGGACATTACCTGTTGTACCGCCGCGGATACCTCTTCGGTAGCTGCTGCCGTTTGGGTAGCTACGGCGGCAATCCCGTCCATGATCTCCACAGCCTGCCTGCCGCCGGCAGCCATCTGCTGGCTCGCCGCGGATACCTCCTGGATCTGCGCCGCTACTGTCCGCACCGAGTCCAATATCCCTTCAAAGGCATTACCGGCTCCTGAAATCGCCGTGATCCCGCCGGCTACCTCCCTCGTCCCGGCTTCCATCGCCTGTACCGCCAGCCGGGTCTCGGTTTGGATTCCTTCGATCAATTCCGCTATCTGGCCGGCCGCGACAGCCGATTGTTCCGCCAGCTTCCGCACCTCCTCGGCTACTACCGCAAAGCCCCGTCCCTGTTCCCCGGCCCTGGCGGCCTCAATGGCTGCGTTTAAAGCCAGCAGGTTGGTCTGCTCGGCAATACCCGTGATGGTGTCCACAATCTGCCCGATTTCCCTGGACCGTTCGCCCAGTTTAGCGACGGTATCGGCTAGACCATGTACTGTATTGCTGATAATCTCCATCTGGGTCTTGACCTGCTTGATGGAACCTCCACCCTCCTCGGCCGCCTGCGAAGCCTGGCGGGAAACGTGTGCCCCCGTTTGAGCGTTGGCCGCCACCTGGTCAACCCCACGAGCAACCTGCCTGATGTCGGCAGCAGCCTCCTCGATGCTTTTTACCTGATTTTCCGCTCCTTCCGCCACCTGTTCAACGGTGCCAGAGATTTGCTCCTGGGCACTCACCGCTTCATCGATCCCCCGGCTAAGACCGCTGGAAAGCCGGGCCAGTTGTTCGGATGATTGACGTATTTTGTCGATTATTGCCGCAATTTGTCTTATCATGGAATTATATGCCTCTGCCACAACTGCCAGCTCGTCTCGTCCCCTGACCTCCACAGCCGTTGTCAAGTTGCCCCGTCCGGCGTCGTTCATGGCTGTAGCTAGCCTGGTCAACGGGTTGACGATACGGTTGGCAAAAAACCACCCCACACCGATAGAGAAAAATGTCCCCGCGGTACCTGCCAGCAAGATGCTCCACCTGAACCGGTCAAAAGCACCCTCGTAGGCCCCCGTGGCCGCTGCCGCCTTCAACAGGCTCTCCACTGTGGGAAAGGTGTAGCCGATGGTAGCCAGCCAGATGACCACGGTAACAAGCGAAAAAGTGGCCATCAGTTTGCTCTTAATCCCGATCTTCACCGTTTCCATCTCCTTGACCTGTTATTTTTTCTATTTGCCAGCCTACCCTCTCAGGTTGTTGATCCTCTCTACGGCACTGGCAATACTGGTGATGCGGACCCCAAAGTTCTCGTTGATGACCACAACCTCCCCATGAGCTATCAATGTCCCGTTTACCAGGATATCCACAGGCTCATCGGCCAGCTTTTCCAGTTCGACGATCGTCCCCGGGGTTAACCCCAGGACATCTTTGATGGGTTTTCTGGTCTTACCCAACACAACAGAAATCTGCAAGGGTACATCCAGGATCAGGTCGATGTTTTTAGGGGGAGGTTGGTCAACTCCACGGTCGTAAACGGCAGGAGGGTAATCACGGGTGTCCCATGATACCTGCGCCGGTCCCGGAGCAGGTTCCTTCGCGGGTTGATCTTCGGAGGCCGGCAAAGGAGGGGAGGAAGGCCTTAAAAGCATATCGACTTCCTTCTTGGCCACCCTTAAAGGCATTACCTGCATGATCTCACTGTCGATCAGGTCCCCAATTTCCATCCGGAAGGACACTACAACAATAGCATCCCCGTTGACCAGCGGTGAATGGTAGTGTTGCTCACCAAATTTGATGGGCTCCACCGCAGGTGGCGAGATGCTGACAGCCGTCTGGAAAATGGAGGACATGGAGGTGGCTGCAGAACCGATCATCTGATTCATGGCTTCGCCCACAGCGCTTAATTGCAGTTCGGTCAATTCCTGTACGGGGTTCTTGCCGTCTCCCCCCATCATCAAGTCGGCGATAATGTATGCGTCCGACACCTTGATGATCAGCAGGTTAGACCCTTCGAGGCCCCTGGTAAAATTCACCTCGACCGCTATATAGGGAGTGGAAAAACTGGCGAATAGTTGGGGCTGGGTAGTAATACTGACCCGAGGGGTGGTGATAGTCACCCGCTGGTTCAGCAGTTGAGAAAGGGCAGTAGCAGCCGAACCCATGGAAATATTGCCAATTTCCCCCAACGCGTCCTTCTCGGCACCGGTTAATTCCGGAGAATGATGCTCGTCAAACGGTTCTTCTATGGTTGCTGTCTCACTGTGCTGTTGGAGCAGGGCATCGATTTCTTCCTGGGACAAAAAAGAGTTGCTCATTTTCAGTCTGTCTCCTCTTTGCGCATCGCCGTAACCTGTACCGCCATTTTATTCCCTACTAACCCCGGTTGAACTTTAAACTTGGGCCTGTTTGCCACTAACAGGTCCAGGTCATGCCCCACCAGGTTATCCAGGGTAATCACATCCCCCACCTGGAGGTGAAGAAATTCCCGCACGGTAAGACGGCTTTCTCCTCCCAGCACCGTCATCTCCACCTGGGCCCCACCAAGTTGTTTTTGAAGCCGCAGGCGGTGTACCTCGGAATCGCCACCTTCTCCGCTGGCCAACCAGTGCCGGGCAGACAGCCTGGAGACCACCGGCTCCAGCATTTGGTAAGGAAGGCAGAGGTTAATCAGCCCCTGGTGCTTACCGACCATCGAAGTAAGGGTAATTACCGCCACAGTCTCGTTAGGCGAGATGATCTGCGTCAACCGGGGGTTTGTCTCCATGGATTCCACCCTGGTGGTTACGTCAAACAGGTCTGACCACACGAAGGCCATGTTCTCCAGTAACCTTGTATTCAAATTGCGCATCACGTTGACCTCAATCTCCGTCAGTTCGCGCACCTTGCGTGGCATCTCTCCCGTACCGCCGAAAAGAAGGTCGATAATCGGAAAGATAAAGGCCGAATTGGTCTCCACGACCCCCCTGCCCGGCAGGGGGGCCATAGTGAACACTGTCAAGAGGGTGGGAGCGGGAATGGATACCGCAAAGTCTTCGTATGTAAGCTGGTCTGCAGAGGCGATCTTTAGTTGGACGCTGGTACGCAGGTATGCCGACAGGAAGTTGGAAACCAGGCGCGCAAAGTTGTCGTGGATTAACGACAGGGTTCGCAAATGGTCCTGGGAAAACTTATTGGGCCTGCGAAAATCGTAATTCTTAATACCGGCCTGTTCCGCCTGCGGCTTGATGTCCTCGGCGCTCAACTCCCCGGAAGACAACGCATTTAACAACAGGTCAATTTCGGACTGGGAAAGGACTTCCTTCACTAGCCCTGCCCTCCTTGTAAAAGCGCTGTGTTAAACCACGCATGAGCACAGCAAGTTAGCCCAGGGCCTTGTCCAGCGCCTGAAGTACTCTCTCCTGCTGAAAAGGCTTAACAATAAAGTCCCGTGCTCCTGCCTGAATTGCCTCCATAACCATCATCTGTTGACCCATGGCGCTGCACATGATAATCCGGGCCCCGGGATCCAGCTTTTTAATTTCCTTCACCGCAACAATTCCGTCCATCTCCGGCATGGTGATGTCCATGGTAACAATATCGGGGCGCAATTCCTGGTAAAGCTGTACAGCGCGGAGCCCGTTTTCCCCCTCCCCCACCACCTCATACCCGTTTTTGGTGAGGATGTCCTTGATCATCATGCGCATAAAGGCGGCGTCATCGACGATGAGAACACGTTTGGCCATACTCTGCTTCCCCCTGTCACTGGTTTATCCCGAGAGCATTCAGGATGGTTGTCAAGGCTTCTGCTTTCGGCAGTAAAAAGAAATGGCCGTTAAGCCTGACATCCTGTTCGTAAAACTGGGTTTCAATAACTAATACCCGGTCGGAGTAATAACCTCCCTCGATGAGGGCGGTACTTAAAACGGCGCCAAGCATATCAAAGGCCAATGCCGGTACGGAGGCAAGGAAAGTAATACCCGTCACTTGGCTGAAGGCGCTGAGGAAAGAGCCGGTGAGGATGTTACCGATCTCCTGTACGGCAGACTTGCCCATATCATCCAGCTCATGGGTTGTTCCCATGGGTATACCCATCAGCATGTCCACCAGGGGAAAGGTACTGGCCTGGTTCAGGACAAACAGGATACGTCCCGGCGCCTCACCCTGAACAGCGAAGTTGACGCACGCCACCACTTCCTCCTCGGTTCCTACCAGGTGGAAAATGTCCTCAAAGCGCATCACACCGGCCTTGGGAACCTCCATGTTGATCTTCCGCTGGACCATCTGGGCCAGGGCCGTGGCGGCGTTACCCGCGCCAATATTGCCAATCTCCCTTAACGCATCCATCTGCATGGCTGTAAGTGTATCCCAATTGATCATGTGATTGCTCCTTAATCCATCTTTGGCAGGGTTACGCTCCCTTTTGGTAAAACCAGGGGGCAATCTTGGAATATCCCAATTCCCGGTAATTCAAAATGCTTTCCGTGGCGCCGATAAAAAGCACCCCTCCAGGGTTAAGCGCCTGGAAGAATTGACGGTACATGCGTCCCTGCGCATCGGCGGTAAAATAGATAGTCACGTTCCGGCACAGGATCACGTCATAACCGCTCTCATACTCTTGAGTCAAAAGGTCATGGTGGCGGAAACTTACCCGCCGCCGGATTTCCTCACGCAATTGGTACTGTCCGTTGTCCTGTTGAAAATAACGCGCCATCCGTTCATGTGTTACGTTTTTCAGCGCGGTTTGGTCATACCGCCCCCGCCTGGCTACCTCAAGGATGTTGTCATCAACATCGGTAGCGTCTATCCGGTGCAGTCTACCTGGCGTAATTTCATCGAGTATAATCGCAACCGAATAGGGCTCAGCTCCGTTGGAGCACGCGGCACTCCAGATTTTCAGGCGGGCCCGCTGCCTTAAGAGGTCAGGCAGTACCTGTCGTTCCAGCACCCCAAATATCTCGGGGTTTCTGAAAAACTCGGAAACATTAATGGTAATCCGGTCCAGGAAGCGGTTACGCTCCCTAAGGTCGTTCTGTAAAAGGCGAAGGTAGGCTTCGTACCCTTGCACCTGCAGTGTGAGCATTAAACTATCTATTCGACGCTTGAGCTGTTTCTCCTTGTAACCATCGAGATTGATGCCGAATTGGTGGAAAATTTTTCGTTTGAAGTCGGCAAAATCCACCGTACCCCGTCCTTTCGACTTCTTACAACTTCTTGATGGGAGATCCCACCGTCCTGATAAATACCCCTCCGTCATCCGTATTAAGGATCATCGTCCGCCCATAATTCCCTCCGGTATCCTCCGCCAGCAGCCGGATACCGATTTTTCGCAACGCTTCTCTGGTCATCGCCACGTTACGGGCGCCCACGTTGAGGGTGGAATTCTGTTTTTCCGGGAAAGAAAACATCTGCGCTCCTCCGGCAATTTTCGCCTGCATCACAGGTATCCTGGCCCCCCGGCGGAGCATCTCCTCCACCATTAACGGGATAGCCAGGTCGGCAAATTTGGCAGGGTTGGTGTAACCGGGAAACTGGCTGCTATCGGGTAACATGATGTGGGCCAGTCCCCCTATTTTGCTGGTAGGGTCGTACAGGGTAATTCCCACACAAGAACCCAGCCCCAGGGTAATGATTTGCACGGGATTATGCGCCACCTTCCAGTCAGCAATCCCCACTTTGATGTCCGCACCACTCGTTAACAGACCCATCTACGTTCCTCCACACAAGAAAAGGGACCAGCGCTTTTTGCCCTGTAGCCCTCAAGTTACCTGACAACACCAAGATCGTTTACTGCCCGGCCGAGCAATTCATCCTGAACCCGGAGCACCCGCTGGTTCGCTTCATAGGCCCTGAGCCCGGTTACCATAGTCACCATTTCAGTTACCAGGCTCACATTAGAAGTCTCCAGCGCTCCTTGCCTGAGGCCCCGGGGAGAAACAACCCGCGGATTGGCGCCCTCCTCTGCCATGAACCGGTTGTCTCCCACCTTGCGTAACTCCCCGGGTTCTTCAAAGGAGGTTACCATCAAGGTGTCCAGCACCATGTCTCCCGCCCGCACCTCACCTGCCGGGGTCACCACAAAACCGGCGTTCTCCACCATGATAGGCCCCCGCTGACCGAGTACATAGGCACCGTCGGCTGCCACCAGGTACCCGTCGGCGTCCACCCGAAAGTCGCCGCTGCGAGTATACCTGGCGCCCTCCGGGGTTTGCAGGGTAAAAAATACCAGGCCTTCCTCCGCCAGGGCCAGGTCGGTGCTATGGCCCGTCTGTTCCAATGCTCCTACCTGCTGCACCGGGGCCACTTCCGCTACCTCCACTCCCCACTGGGTGGTACCCACCGGTTGACCCTGAGGAGAACCATTTGCCCCGCCGGTACGCCCTAAAAGTACCTCCGGGAAGGGCCGAAACACAACCTGGTCCCGCTTGTACCCGGGAGTGTTGGCATTGGCCAGGTTTTGGGCAACCACATCCTGCCGCTGCTGCTGGACCAGCATGCCCAGAGCTGACGTGTAGATACCCCTGATCATATGAACCACCACCTTCTATTCAATAATAAAAAACTTACCGGGCAAGTTGCTTGATAATCGAATCCAATTCCGCTCCCCGCGGGATCCGGTAGACCCCGGCCCTTAATTGCCGGCTAAGCCCCATTTCAGTCACCCGGGAAGCAAAATCCCTTGCGTCCGCCAACCCTGCCCGTGCAAGTATTTCACCTATCTCTTGAATCGTGCTGCCCGGGGGGATGTTGACCTCTACCTCAGGTCCTTCTAACTGGGATGAAGGAGGAGGTTGCAAAAGCAAAAACTGCTCCCGGTAGCCCATCCCCAGAGCTTCAGCCCGTCTCTCAATTTCTTCTTTACTCAAGTGTTGAGGACTCTGGCTCACCCATAGCAAGCCGGATAGAAAGATACCAAGTCCCAGGCCGAAGAGGATGGGCGCCAGCCGTTTTATCCACCACCTTACCGCCGTAAACTGAGGATTAATTCTATCTCCCCCTTTCCTCTGGCCATGTCTCGCGCGATTTCGGTAACGTCCTTCCCCGCATCAAAAGCCTGGTATACCTGCCGGTACAGGTCTGCATGCCGCTCACCGGCAAGCACCTGTTCAAAACCGGTTTCGGGTTCAGCGGTATCATCCCCTCTCGGGCCGCGCGCCTCCAAGCCCTCGATTTTCACGGCCACTTCACCTACCGTTTCGGCCAGCAAGTCCACTTTTGCCTGGAGCAGCCTGAGTTCATCAATTACGGCCGGAGAACCTGCCTGGAAAGGATCCCGGGTGGATGAGGTTCCATCGGGAGCAGCCAGGCGGGATAGGGTTTCCCGAAAGGTCAGTGCCATTAAAACCAGGCCGGTGATCAATAACAAGTACCCCACTCTACTTCCCCCCACTATCCAAAATCCAAGAGCTTCTGCCTTAGCCGGGCCAGTGCTCTGGCATGCAGTTGGCAAACCCGTGATTCGGATACCTCCAACACCCTGCCAATCTCTTTCAGGGTTAACCCCTCGTGATAGTATAGAGACAAAACCAGGCGATCCTTTTCCGGCAGGCTTTCCACCGCCTGCGCCAAAGCCCCCCGCAGTTCTTTTTCGGCGTAAGCCGCTTCCGGGTCAGGACTGCTGTCGTCGGCAATGGCTTCAGACATTCGCGGGCTGTTCTCCGCATCGCCCCCCAGGAGAAACTCTTCCAGGGAAAGCGTTGTGAGGTAGTTGGTTTGAGCCCATAACTCTCCCAGTTCTTCGGAGGAAATACCTGCTTCCTTAGCCACCAACTCGTCAGGAACGTCCGGTCCAAATTCCTGCTCCAGACGTGCGTACGCCTGGTTAACCCGCCGTAGCTTGTCCGTTACCGACCGGGGCGCCCAACTTGCCTGCCGCAGTTCGTCCAGAATGGCTCCCCGGATGCGCTGGGAAGCGTAAGTTTCAAATTTGACACCGCGCGCAGGGTCATATTTCTCGATGGCGTCAAATAAGCCAAACAGGCCAAAACTGGCCAGGTCTTCCCTGTCAAGGTGGGAAGGCAGCTTGACCCGTAGCCGGCCAGCAGCCATACGTACCAGCGGCAGGTACAGGGTGATTAGCTTTTGTCGCAATTCCTGATTACTGCTATTCCTGTACGCCTGCCATAAAGCGTCAACTTCTACCGCCATCTGTGAAAACCCCTTATTCCCTACCTTCAATCCGCCACTGATCCAACATTTTACGAAAGATGAAACTGATTACTTTATCCCGGTCCCGTTCGCTGATCCGCTCAAAAGACACCCCTACTACATAGCGGCGGAAGCCGTCCAGGTCGCTAGGGTCGCACCGCCTGATCCTTCCTACCGCCGACACCTCCACCGTCTTGCCCTTGTGGGGGACAGATAACTTCAACAGTACCAGGGTTTCGGGTGCCAGCGCTTCCGGGACAACTAACTGCATGCCGCCCCCGCTCAGGTCTACCGTCATACCCCGCTTAGCCGGCTCCAAGAGGTGAACCCGGGGGACCTCCTCCGGGGTAATCGACTGGTAACTGACCTCTATCGCGCACTTGATCCGCACAAAACTCCTCAGCTGCATCCGGTGAACCTGGGTAGGCAGCGCCAAAATATATAGCGGTACATTATCCTGTTTCTTACCGGTGACTGTTGTGGAAAACAGGTACTGCTCGTTATCGGCGATAACCCTGATATCAACCTTTTCTCCGGGATGTAGGGGCAGCAGTATACCGGCAGACGAGGGTACCTGGATGGCAAAGTTGAATTCCGTAACGTCCTGGATCAAGCTCTTGTAGGGATTTCCTTCATCATCCCGGATAACCTCGACCTTGCGGTTAACCACCAGCACCTTATTAAGTGATTTCAAAACCTTCCCCCCTTTACAGGAAGCAGGAGACAAGATGCAAGAGGCAAGATTGCTTGTTGGAATTGGCTGTGCCAATTCCTTCTTATACTTCTTGCTTCCTGCTTCATATCTCTTGCTTCCTGTTAGCTGAATAGCCGCAGCAGGCGTTCCATAAAACCGCCCACTCCCCCGGTCGACCAGCTCCCGCCTTCGACCAAACCAGCGGCGATATCCCGGATGTTTTGGGTTGCCACCGCTTGCGGGTACAGGAGGGTAAATGGTTGCTGGCTCATCACCGCCTTGCCGACCGCCCGGTCATCCAGGATATAGCCCAGGGTGGTTACCTTGAGTTGAAGGAACCGTCTCGCCGCGGTTTCCAGCTTTGCCGCCGTTTGCTGCGCTTCTCCCCTGTTAGAGGCCCTGTTAATGACCAGGTATACCTCCTGGTGAAGTTGAAACCGGGACAGCACCTTGATCATACTGTAGGCGTCAGTAATAGCCGTAGGCTCAGGAGTGGAAATAATCATCACCTCGTCGGCGGCACTCACAAAACCCAGGACGTTACGGGAAATACCTCCTCCGGTATCAATCAGCAGAAAGTCAGCCCGGTCCTCAAAAATCCGGATTTCCCGGAGCAGATGCTCCCGCTGGTAGTAGTCCAGGTTGGCCAGTTCCTGTACCCCGGACCCTCCCGGCACCACCATGATGTCGTACGGCCCCGGAATGATTATCTGCTCAAGGCTCCTCTCGCCCCGGAGCACATCGTGAAGGGTGTATTTGGGCACCATTCCCAGCAGTACGTCCACATTGGCCATGCCCAAGTCGGCATCGAAAACCGCTACGCGTTTACCCATGCGGGCAAGGGTAATGGCCAAATTAACCACCACATTGGTTTTCCCAACCCCGCCCTTTCCACTGGAAACAGCGATCACCCGCAGGCCGGAAGGGGTTTTCTGCACTTGTTCCACCCATCGCGCCTGGGCCAATTCCCTCAGTCTGGCAGCCTGGTCCGGCATCCTATCCCACCGCCCCCAAAATCATTTTCGCCAGCTTCTGCGGGTCCACCACTTCAATGTCGTCGGGTACGTTCTGCCCGTTGGTAACATATGCCACCGGCATACTGGTGGCGTGGGCAATATTCAGAATGGCGCCCAGTGCCTCCGTCTCGTCGGTTTTGGTGAAAATCAGACTATTGTAGTTCAGTACTTTAAAGTCCTCCACAACGGACATCAGGTCCCGGTTTTTGGTGGTACAGCTCAAAACCAGGAATGTTTCCATCGGGGCAATGGCATCCAGAAAACCTCTCAGCTCGGCGATGCTCATGCGGTTTTTGGAAGGCCTGCCGGCGGTATCAATCAGGATAGCGTCCTTTTCCCGGTGACGGTGAACGGCTTCTTTCAGTTCTTTGGGTGTCATTACCACTTCCACCGGGACGCCCAGGATCTCCCCGTAGGTTTGGAGCTGGTCCACCGCTCCGATGCGGTAGGTATCGAGAGTAACGAGGGCTACCTTCCTCTTGTTAAAGATGGAAAACTGGGCAGCCAGTTTGGCCAGGGTTGTGGTTTTCCCTACCCCCGTAGGCCCCACAAAAGTTAACACCCTGGCGGAAGCTCCCGCGGGATGCCCTGGCGCAAACATCCCGGCGACCCGGTCGAGGAGTTGCTGCCGCATGGTGGCGTCGTCCCTGGCTACTCCGGTGTTGTCCGCTATCCCCTGAAGCAGTTGATCAATGATCTCCGCTTTTATTTCCAGGTCCAGCAAGAGTTTTCGCCACCTGGCCAGTTCACCGGGTTCATTACCGGGGGCCTGCGCCATGGTCACCTGTTTCAGGAGAGTCTTAACCTCGGCTATCTCCTGCGCCCACTTCCGCCGTTCCTCCTGCCACAGCACCTGCTGGGTGGAGCTGTCGTCTTTCTCATCCAGGGCGGCAGTGACCTCCAACTGTTCCGGAGCCAGCCACCCCCGCCACCCGGGCAGGCGGACCTTCCGCGAACTGATAATCACCGCCTCAGGACCCAGGTCCCGCTTGATGAGGCTAAGCGCTTCCGGCATGTTATTGACCACGTAGCGCTTGATTTTCATTCAAGCATCACCGTCCCAACGGATTCTATCTCAAGATGGGGGGCTAATTCATTGAGAGCAAGCACCACCAGTGCCGGTAAGTATCGTTCGGTTAACCGCTTAAAAGGCAGCCGTACCCTGGATGAACATAACACCACCGGTTGATTGCCCCCCATGGCGAGCCTTTCTGCCAGCTGCCCCACCTGGTCCAGCACCCGCTGGGCCACCTCGGGAGCCAGCACCGGATAGGTTCCATTCTGGGTGGGCTGCAGCGACTCGGAAATCACTTGTTCCAGCCTGGGATGCAGGGTAATCACCGGCAGCATCCCTCCTTCCCCGCTGTACAGCCGGGAGATTGTCCGGTTGAGGGCCTGGCGGGTGGCCTCGGTTAAGAAGTCCAGGTCTTTGGTCAGCCTGGCATTGTCCGCCAGAGCCTCCATGATGGTGACCAGGTCCCGCACCGGTATGCGCTCTTTTAACAGGTTCTGCAACACTTTTTGTACTTCCCCCAGGGAAAGCAGGTCAGGTACCAGTTCCTCCACCACCGCGGGGTTATTTTCCTTAACGGCATCCAGCATCTCTTTTACTTCCTGGCGACCCAGCAGTTCCGCGGCATGCATCTTGATAAATTCGGTCAGGTGGGTAATCAGGACTGTAATGGCATCCACCACGGTAAAGCCCTTCATTTCCAACCGCTCTTTTTCCATACCGCTAACCCACCAGGCGGGAAGCCCGAAGGTGGGCTCCCGGGTAGGAGTGCCCGATACCGTCTCTCCCGCGTCACCCGGATTCATGGCGAGGTAGTGCCCCGGCATCACCTCGCCGGAGGCGGTCTCTACCCCTCTGATTTTGAATGTATAAGCGTTTGGTCCTAACTGCAGGTTATCCCTGATGCGAATGGGCCGGACGAAGACCCCCAACTCAGCGGCACACTGGCGGCGGACTGCCGCCAGCCGGTCCAACAAGTCTCCTCCGTGGGTCTCATCCGTAAAGGGAATCAGGTTATACCCGATCTCGATCTCCAGCGGGTCAATCTGGAATAATGACAGGACGTTTTCCGGCTGGCGAGGTCGCGCCTGTTGGGCGGCCTGCTCCCGCTCCTGTTTTTGCGTCCGCCCTGATTCCCGCAAGAGGGTGTACGCGGTGTAGCCGGTACCGGCAGCCAGGATCAGGAAAGGTAGATGGGGTAACCCCGGGACCAGCCCCAGTACGGCCAGAATGCCCGCCGCCAGGGCGATGATCCTGGGAAATGCCGTCAACTGCCGCGAAAGGTCTTTGCCGAAGCTCTCTCCCGCACCGGACCTGGTCACCAGGATGCCGGTAGCGGTAGAGACCAGCAGGGCTGGGATCTGGGTGACCAGCCCGTCGCCTACCGTCAGCAGGGTGAACTTTTGCACCGCCCCCATGAGGGGCATCCCCATCTGCCAGACACCCACGACGAAACCACCCAGGATGTTGACCAGCGTAATGACGATACCCGCAATGGCGTCACCCCGGACAAACTTGCTGGCGCCGTCCATCGCCCCGAAGAAATCCGCCTCTTGCTGCAGCTGCCGGCGCCGTTCTCTCGCTTCCGCCTCGGTGATCAAGCCGGAGTTAAGGTCGGCGTCGATCGCCATCTGTTTCCCCGGCATGGCATCGAGGGTAAACCGGGCCGCCACCTCGGCCACCCGGCCCGCCCCGTTGGTGATCACCACAAACTGGATGACGGTAATGATGATAAAGACGATGAACCCCACCACATAGTTGCCGCCCACCACAAAGTCCCCGAAGGCCTGGATGACTTCTCCCGCATCACCCTTACTCAAGATCAGCCGGGTTGAGGAGATATTCAGGGCCAGGCGAAACAGGGTCACCACCAGCAGCAGCGAGGGAAAGACGGAGAACTGCAGCGGTTGGGTGGTAAACATGGTCGTCAGCATAATCACCAGGCTAAAGGCCAGGCTGAAGGAAAGCAGGAGACTTAGCAAGAAAGGCGGCAGCGGAATAATGATAATGACAATAATGCCGATGACCAGGGCAGCGATCAGCATGTCTTTGTGCTCGGTAAGCCGCTGCATGGATACTGGAAAGCCGTCGCCTTGGGGGGCCGCCATCTGCCTCACCTCCTTTTAGTGACTAGTTGCTAGTGACTGGTGACTAGTGGAACCAGACACCCCCAGTCGCTAGTCACTAATAACGTTTAATACGGTACAGCATTGCGAGAATTTCGGCCACAGCTTGATAGAGTTCGGCAGGGATCTCCTGGCCGATTTCAACGTTTTTGTACAGGAACTGGGCCACCGGCTTGTTTTCCACCACCGGCACCTTGTGTTCCCGAGCCACTTCCACAATCCGTTTAGCGATGTCCCCTCCTCCTTTGGCTACCACCTCCGGGGCGCCCGCCTGGCCGTTTTCATACTTCAACGCTATCGCCAGGTGGGTGGGGTTGGTGATCACCACCGTGGCCCGCGGTACGCTCTGGATCATGCGCCGCATCGCCAGCTGCCGCTGCCTTTCCCTCAACTTGGCCTTGATCTGGGGATCACCCTCGGTCTGCTTTAACTCCTCTTTGACTTCCTGTTTGCTCATTTTAATGCGCTCGCGGAATTCTCGGCGTTGGAACATAAAGTCCAGCACCGCAATCACAGCAAATATCGCCACAGCCCCCAATGCCACCCGGAAGATCACGTCTGCCACCAGGGCCACACCCTGGGGGAGCCCCATATCCGCAAGAAACAGCAGTTTGGCAAACCTTCCGCGCACGATGGTATAGGTAACCACACCTACCGCCGTTACTTTCAACAACGCCTTGCCCAATTCCACCAGCGCCCGCCGGGAAATAATGCGCTTAAATCCTTCCGCCGGGTTCAGGTTTTCCAGGCGTAATCTCGTCGGCTCCGCTGAGAAGTTGAAACCCACCTGGGCAAAGTTCACTACCAGGCCCGCTGCCAGGGCTACCAGAAACACAGGGGCCATCAACTTTAAAAAAAATACTGCTGTGCTACTGAACAAGTAGCCAAGGTTTAATGCTGTGACGGGCTCGGTGAGGGATCCACCCAGTAACCAGATAAAGAACCGGCTCACCTGCTCCATCACGGAACGCCAGGTTACCAGCAGGAGTAGTACCAGGGCAGCCATTCCCACCGCGGCATTCATGTCAGAGCTGCGGGCTACCTGCCCCTTCCTCCTGACTTCCTCCCTGCGGTGGGGAGTAGCCTCTTCAGTTTTCTCCTGGGCAAAGAGTTGCAGGTCAAAACGCCATTTTTCTGGCAGCATTATCGCAGGCTCCCCATCAATATCGCCAGGTCTCTTTCCATCTGGGTGAAAACCGTACCCACTACCGCCGCCATCAGGGGAGCGGCCAGGCTGAGGGTAAGCATACCCAGAGCAACCTTTAAGGGAAACCCCAGGATAAAAACGTTCAGTTGGGGGACTGTACGGGCTACCATACCCAGGGCCAAGTCGCTGATTAACAGCACCGCCAGTATGGGAGCGGCAATGCGCAAGCCCAGGGCAAACATACCGGTAAAAACCCCTATCACATGTGCGGTGGCGCCGCCGTTAACCGAAGCCACCCCTACCGGAACCAATTCGAAGCTCCCGACTAGAGCAAGGATCAGGGTGTGGTGCCCGTTGATGATTAAGAACAGCAGGATCCCCAACATGTACAGGTACTCCCCCATCAGGCTGGTGCGGGAACCTGTCAGGGGGTCCATCAACCCGGTCATGGCAAAACCCATTTGCAAGTCACCCAGTTCCCCCGCCACCTTAATCGCCGTGAAGGTAAGGGTAGCTATAAATCCAAGGGCGAGTCCCACCAGCACCTCCCCAACCGCCTCTAAACCGTAGCCCAGCAGGGTGGAAGGCAAGGCCACACCCCCCGTACCCATCAACGGGTATACCAGCAGGGTGAGCACTACACCAAATCCCACTTTAACCAGGGGAGGCACGTTCCTGATTGAAAAAAACGGCGCCGCGACAGAAAAAGCGGTAAGCCTTGCAAACACCAAAAACAGTACCTGCAGTTGCTCGAAGTTGATCAAGGCCACAACCCCTAACGCACCATGGTGCTTAGACTGGTAAACAGTTCAGTAGTAAAACCCGTCAGAATTCCCAACATCCACGAACCGAACAACAGCAGTGACAGCAGGACGGCCACGATCTTGGGGACGAAGGTCAAAGTCTGTTCCTGGATTTGTGTGGTGGCCTGCAAAACGCTGATCACCAGGCCAACCACCAGGCCAAACCCCAGGGCGGGAGCGGACAGCAGCAAGGCGAGGCTCAACGCCTCCCGGGCCAGGTGGATAACATACTCCTGTGTCATACCGTGTTGCTCCTCTACCGAAAGCTTTCCAAGAGGGACTTCACCACCAGATACCACCCGTCCACCATCACAAACAATAAGAGTTTAAAGGGTAATGCAATCATCACCGGCGGGATCATAAACATCCCCATGGACATCAGGGTACTGGCCACCACCATGTCAATCACCAGAAAAGGTATGAAAATGAGAAAGCCCATTTGAAAAGCGGTTTTTAACTCGCTGATTACAAAAGCCGGGATGAGGGTTAACAAGGGAATATCATCCTTGGAGTTAGGGCGCTGCCCATGAGATGCGTTTACGAACAGGGCCAGGTCCTTTTCCCTGGTCTGCTTGAACATAAACTCCTTGACAGGCTGTTGGGCCAGTTCCAGGGCTTGTTCCTGCGTGATCTGTTGGGCCAGGTAAGGGTCCAGGGCCTGAGATTTAACCTGGTTGTAAACCGGCGCCATAGTAAAGAAGGTTAAAAACAGCGCCAGGCCGATCAGCACCTGGTTGGGAGGCGTCTGCTGGGTCGCCAGAGCACTCCGTACAAAGGACAGCACAACCACGATCCGGGTAAAGGAGGTCATCAATACCAGAAAGGCCGGCACCAGGGCGAGCACCGTAAGAAGCAAAAGCACCTGCAGGCTGTCTACTACTTCACGGGGTTGGTCTGTCTGCCCGATATGCAAATCGATGCTGGGAAAGGGTACCGGTTCAGCGGATACAGGAGTAACCAGCACAAGTCCCATCACCACCAGGCTAAGCAGGGTCATAATTAATCCCATACCCACTAACCGCCTACCGCCAATCTTGGCGTTCACAGCTGTCATTCCCTTCCGACGTCTGATGACTGGCTCCTGACTTCCATGTTGGCGGCCGGTTTTTAAGACCCCAACGCTGCATGAGCGGTAAAAGTTCTCCCGGCTCCGGCAACGGGTAGCCATCCAACTCCTTGATCAGGGTAGCCCCCTTCTCCCCGGTGGCGATCAAGAAACAGTGCCTGTTCACCTGTACCACCCAGAGGTGCGCCTTTGGCCCCAGAGAGATTCTTTCCAGGATGCGCATGTGTCCCGCCGCCTGGAAGGGTACACGCCGGCCCAACCCGTACTTTACGCTTATGTAAGCCAGCAGCCCCACCAGCGGGAGGAAGATTATCAGCCGGATAACCGCCCCGTACAAGTCGCCCATTACATTGCTCCTTTACCCTTCCCGTTCCCCGGCCAGGGAATTGACACGAATACCAAAAACCTCGTTGATCACGACAACCTCACCCAGGACAAGGGGATGGTCATTCACCAGTATTTCCACCGGCTCACCCGCCAGCCTGTCCAGTTCGATCACCGATCCCACTTGTAGATCCAGCACCTCCCGGACGGTAAGCGAGGCATCCCCTAACCTGGCCGACAATTCGACCTTCACATCTCCCAGGGCAGCCAAGGGCATTTGGTTGGATGGTCCCGCGACCGGTTCCAGGGGGGCAAACCTGGCCCGGGATACCCGCGGGGTACCCCGCCCGCTCACCTTGTCCACCATGCGCTGGATCTCTTCATCCGTCAACCAAGGCATGGTCACCACTCCTACTGAATAATAAAGTCGCGGAAATAGATGTTTTTCACCTGGCTGTTTACCAGCACCAAGTTGATGGCTTCCACCAGTTCCTGCCGTAGTTCCAGGGTCCTGTCCTGGTTATTGATATCCGCCACCGTCTTGGACCGTAGCACGTTAATAATGGCGTCCCTGACCCGGTAATCTTTGCCCGCTATCTCCTTTTCCAGGTCTTTACCAGTATACTCCAGGGTGACCGTAACCCGCAGGTACCGCCGGTAGCCCGGTTCGGCCAGGTTAACGGTGAAGCTGTCCAGGGTCAAACTTTTTGGCGTCCCCGCTTCGACAAGGGTGTCGTTGTTCTTGGTTGCCCGGGCCCCAATCAGGTACCAGGCCGCGCCGCCGCCCAACCCCAGAACTACCACCAAGATGGCCGCGATTAACAGCCACTTGGACCGGCGCTTTTCCGCTGGTTTTTTCTCCTCCTGCGGCGTCTGGACCACGGACAGCTTTCTTTGCGGTTCAGGACTCACTTCTGCAACACCTCGTTACCATAGGGATCCCGGGCAATGATCATGATCACTACTCTCCGGTTCAATGCCTGCTTTTCCGGCGTGTCGTTGGGGGCTACCGGCTGGAATTCACTGTAGCCGGTGGCAGCAAATTTCTTGGGGTCCAACCCGAGGGTCTCGGTGAAGTAGCGGACTACTCGCACCGAGCGCCGGGTGGACAATTCCCAGTTAGTGGGAAACTCCGGGGTGTTGATGGGGCGGTTGTCGGTGTGCCCCTCCACTGATATCTGGTATGGCAGCTTATCCAGGAGGCCGGCCAGGCTGTCCAGCAGCTTCCTGGCTTCCGGCTTGAGATCCGCCTTGCCCGAGTCAAAGAGCACCCTTTCCTTGATGTCCAGGGCGATACCCCGGTCCTCGTAACGCACCTCCACCATCTGCTCCAGACCGCTCTCCTGGAGAAATGTCTGGACGGTATAGAACACCTCGAGTAGAGGGTTGGTCTCGCTAATCTGCTGCATCATCTGGCTCTGGCTCGATGATGGCGCCTGTTCCGACGGTTGCTGCTGGCTGCTGCTTTCAGGCTGCGGTTGTTCCATGGGGACCGGCCCCCAGTCGAGGATCCCGGACCCCTGAAAGGAGGTGATGAACTGCTTGAACTTGACCACATCCAGCACGGAGAAAGAATAAAGCAAGACGAAAAAGGTCAGCACCAGGGTAACCATATCGGCATAGGTTAAAAGCCATTCCTGGGATGTGTCGTTGCTATTAGCCTCCCGACGCCTCCTACGCATTGGCCTGCTCCTCCCGTGCCCTGGCAGCCTGTTGTTGCTGCTGGGCGGTTTTCGGCGACAGGAAGGAGTTCAGTTTTTCATCCAGGATCCGCGGGTTCATCCCCGACTGGATGGAGATGATGCCCTCCAGGATAATCTCCTTGATCAGCAATTCCTCGCTGCTTCTAAGCGCCAGTTTATTGGCGAGGGGGGTGAACACCAGGTTGGCCATCAGGCTGCCGTAAAAGGTGGTAATCAAGGCCACAGCCATGGCCGGACCCAGAGCACTGGGGTCGTTCAGTTTGGCCAGCATCACGATCAGCCCGATGAGGGTCCCGATCATCCCGTATGCCGGGGCAAGGCTGGCCCAGGTACGGAAGATCCCCTGTCCCAGTTCGTGCCGGCGAGCGGTATATTCCATGTCGGTCTCCAGGATACCCCGGATCAGTTCCGGGTCCAGGGCATCCACCATCATCCGGATACCTTTCTGGAAAAATGGGTCGTTCAACCGCTCGATGTCGTCCTCCAGGCCCAGCAAACCCTCCCGCCGGGCTTTTTTGGCCAGGTCGCAGAGCAGTTCGATGACAATGCTGGGGTCGATGGTTTCCGTGGTCACCGCACACTTGAGGGTGTGCATGACCCCCTTGATCTGCTGGATGTCGTAACTGATCAGGAGGGAAGCGAAAGAGCCTCCCACGGTAATGAACACAGAAGGCAGGTTCCAAAACATCCCCAACTTGCCGCCCAGGGAAATGGACATCAAGATAAAAAAGGTTCCCAGTACCAATCCAACTATGGTCAGTACGTCAAATCGTCCCATCATCGTTCACCTCATGGTACCCCGAGTTCAAATCCCTGGCGCAGTAAGCGGCACGACGGTAGCGAATCACCAGGGCTACCACCTCGTCTACCGAGTCCTTTACCAGCAGCTTCTTCCCCGATGTCAGGGTGATTACCGTCTCCGGCACCGCCTCTACCCTTTCGATAAGTTCGGCGTTGATCACCACAGCCCGGTTGTCCAGGGTGGTCAGCTTGATCACGGTAAACACCCCCGAGAACTTTAGACTGGGCCAGGTACCGGGGTTGGGGCAAGGGACCGACCCCCGCCCCATAACCCCAATCACCAGCATTCGCCACAACCACTGCCTGACATTTATTGCTTCGCCAACTGTAGCAACCTGCGACACCTGGTCACCAGTTACCATTCACTAGTCACTAAACACTACCTCTTCAAGTTTGCCAGTTCCTGCAGCATCTCGTCGGAGGTGGAGATTACCCGGGCGTTGGCCTGGAACCCCCGCTGGGTCAGGATCATGTCGCTGAACTCCTGGGCCAGCTCCACGTTGGACATTTCCAGGGCAGAGGGGATAATGGTCCCCCTGCCCTCGCTGCCGGGAGCGCCCGGATCAGGTTCGGTTTGGTTCGCGTTGGGATTATAAACATAAAGGTTCTCGCCCACCTTCACCAGCCCCGCGGGGTTGGCGAACTTGGCCATACCAATAGCCTGGCCGCTCTCCAGTGTTCCATCCTGAATGTACGAGACGTTGCCGTAAGTGTCAATGCTGAAGCTGGAGGCATCAGTAGGGACGGTAATGGGCGAGGTTCCGCCGGCGTCAACCACGTACAAGCCGCTACCCGGCACCACCAGGTTGCCCTCGGCATCAAAGGCAAAAGCGCCCGCCCTTGTGTAGTACTTGTTGGTACCGTCGGTCAGGACGAAAAACCCTTCCCCCTGGATCATCAAGTCCGTGGGCTGGCCGGTGGACCCCGCCGCGCCCTGGGTGTGGATGACGTCAATGGAGCCTATGCCGGCGCCCAGGCCCACCTGCCTGGGATTGGTGCCGCCCCGGGCGCCGTCCCCGGGTGGAGCTGAACCACCCCGTAAGGTCTGGTAAAACACGTCCTGGAAAGTTACCCGGCTGCGTTTAAAACCCGGGGTATTAACGTTGGCTATGTTGTCGGCAATCACGTCCATCCGCAACTGGTGGACCCGTAAACCGGCCACCGCGGAGTACATGGAACGCATCATGTTTCCTCTTGACCTCCTTTATTCAGGGTCGCTTCCGTCATTCCGCGACCGCGGGCTCCCTCTGTGAGGTCCAGCCCGTTAAATAATCACCGCGCTGTCGATGTTGGTAAAGACATTCTCCTTGATACCGGCGCCGTCCACAGCAGTCACCACCGTACGGTTGGCCACGCTGACGATGAGGGCGAGGTCATCCATCAGGATGAGAGACTCCCGGGCGCCCTTTTGGGCCGCTTTGTCCACCGCCGTTCCCAGCCGCTCCAGGTCTCCCGCGGTGAGGGCGATCCGCCGGGTGGCCATCCGCTGCCGGGCATGCTGGGAGAATTTTAACGGCTGGGCCTTAAGCTCCTGCTCCAGGACAGTCTGAAATGACTTCTGCCCGGGTACAGTTCCGCTCGGTTTTCCCGTCTTGCCGCCGGGAGGCATCACCGGCAGTACCGGCCCGGTCAGGTTCACCCTATTGGTCAACAGGTTCACCTCCCTGCTGGGGAGCATCCTCTTCGGCCGCCATGTACACCCGCTGTACCGCGCTGTAAGGTACATCCTGTCCGGCCACCACCAGGTAAGCCAGACCCGACAGCATCTTCACACCCGTGACGGTCCCGGACAGGGTTTCCCCCGTTTCCGGCAACTCCGCCTCCACCTCCAGCCCGATCAGTTCCAGGGCACGGGACAGGGCCAATTCCCCCTCCCGGGCTGACTGGTTTGCCAGGAAGGCGGTAAGGTGATTATTGAGGTTTCCCATCTGTTCCAGGGAACTGAACTGGGCCATCTGGAGGACAAACTCCTTGTCTTCCATAGGATTCATGGGGTCCTGGTTCTGCAGCTGAGCCACCAGCAAGCGCAAAAAATCGTCCTTACCCAGGGACTTCTGCGGTATTCTGCTCTGTTCGTTCAAGCCGGTACCGGTTCCTGAAACACCATTTACAGTCATCTTCTCACCTCCCTAGGCCAGCAGGTTGACGTACCCCGGGGCCGGATTGTTTTGATACCTAATCTCATCTGCTTCCGGAACCGCCCCCAATCCGCGTACTCCCTGGAAACCCCCGGACCGGGAGCCGGCGCCGGGCATGTTGTCCCGATCTTGCTGGAAGCCGCTAAAGGAATGGCCGCCAACATCCACGCTGGCCTGGTGAAACTTCAACCCGGCGTCCTGCATCGTCTGTCTCAGTTGAGGCAGGTTGGCTTCAATCACCTGGCCCACCCGCGGGTTTTCCACAGCAAAACGGGCGGTAACCAACCCGTCTTCCACTGATAACCTCAGGTGCAAACGCCCCAGGTGCTCAGGTTTGAGCTGGATCTCCATTTCACTTCGCCGTCCCGCTGTCATCATCCGGCTATGCTGGACAATTTGCGCGGCGACGGCTTGAAAGTCCGGTAGGGAACCAGGAGTAACCGCCGTGGTGGGCGCCTGACCTGGCGCCTGGCCTGCCTGTACTGTTACCTGTCCCGCAAACAGTGATTCCCGGCCTGCCGCTGAAGGTACTTCATGGGTTCCCGGTACCCGGAAACCAACCGTCCAGCTGGAGTTGGGCAGCTCACTGTGACGGTGATCCCCGAGGGCATACCCTGGGCCTGCCGGCATCGCTTTAGCCAACCCGGTACCCGCGCCTGGCCATGTTTCCCTCCCGGCAATTTCACCCGCTTCTGCCGGAAAGGCTGCAGCCCGTTTAAGACCGGGGGGCAGGTCCGCCAACCCATTTTCCGGCAACCGCCCGCCTGGCTGGCTAACCGTCCAGGATGGCAAGGAAATTCCCCTTTCGGTTTGCGCACCACCATCGACACGGCCGGATTGCGGTTGATTTTCCATTTCCGCCACCACGGTTAATGGAACCACAGGTTCTCCGGCCACAGGTTGGCCTTGAAGCATAACCGGCAGTACGGTGGCCTGCCCTGGCGGCATGTCTTCCGGAACGGAGGATACCAGTCCACCCATCAGACCGGGCATCAACAACAGAGGAGTTGACATGACCATTTCCGGAGCCGGAAAACCGGGCCGGCTGCCTTGCCCGGCAGCAATCGACGCCAGCACGCCGGCAAATTCAGACCCCTCCCTGTTTTTCGTACCGGACTTCGGTCCGTTGCCGGGAGCGGCAGTGGAAGCAGAGTTCCCCGTTGCCATTACAGCTTGCATCTTCATCACCTCCTTTCCCGTTTGAATTCGGCACCAAGCGGCCGTGTGGAAGAGCATCTCAAATATCGGCCGGCTTGATCCTTATGAATATCGGTAGTGCCTTTGGGCATACCGAAAGGTTAGGGCTAATTTTTTTGTCGCCTTACAAAAGCCGCGCCCCCTATGTCATCCAGCACCCGCTGCTCTTCGCGCCCGGCGGCGTAATCGTATTCCGACCGGCGACGATCTTTCAGGTTTTCCAACACCTGGCGGTCCCGCATGGCTTCCACCACCTCGCCCTGGCGGCGGGAAACCTCTTTACCGGCATCCGCCACCACACCGGCCTGCCGGTGAATGGTCTCCTCCAATGCCTCCAGGTAGGTAGCCTGCAAAAGGGCTTTCGCCAGTTCCACCTTGCCTTCCGTGTGGGCTTGTTGGCGCCACTGCAGTTCTTCCCGGTATTCCGAAAGACTTTCCTGCTGCCGCCTGAGTGAGTCACGGGCTGCATGCAGCTTCTGCTTGTTCTGTTCTTCCAGGGCCACCCTGTACTGCAACACACTCTCCAGGGGAAAACGGAAGCGGTGCACGGTCACCCTCCTTCCCAATCACCGTCATGCTAAAGTCATCTTAAGCCCTACCAGGGTTTGGTCGAAGGTGAAGAAGTCCTCCATACCTTGCCGCAAGAAAGCCACAATGCGGTCATGATACTTCACCGCCTCGTCCACCCGAGGGTTGGCGCCCTCCTCGTAGGCGCCGATGTTAATGAGGTCCTCCACCTCCCGGTAGGCCGCCAGCATGTCCCGGAGCCTGCCTGCCAGTTCGCGCTGTTCCGGAGTGGTGATATCCGCCATCAACCGGCTGATGCTGGCCAGCACATCGATGGCGGGAAAACGGTTACGGTTGGCCAAATCCCTGGACAGGACGATGTGTCCGTCAAGGATACCCCTGACCGAGTCGGCAATGGGCTCGTTCATGTCATCCGCGTCCACCAGCACTGTATACAGGCCGGTGATCGATCCTTGCCGGGTATTCCCCGCCCGCTCCAGCAACCTGGGCAACAGGGCAAAAACTGACGGCGGATAACCCCTGGTAGCAGGGGGCTCGCCCACGGCAAGCCCTACTTCCCGCTGGGCGTTGGCAAACCGGGTAACCGAATCCATCATCAGCATTACGTTCTTGCCCTGGTCCCGGAAATACTCGGCGATAGCGGTTGCCACGAAGGCTCCCTTGATGCGGATCAGCGGGGGCTGGTCGGAGGTAGCCACCACCACCACAGAACGGGCCAGTCCACCGGTCCCCAGATCCCTTTCCAGAAACTCCAGTACCTCCCGGCCCCTTTCACCGATGAGGGCGATCACGTTGACATCCGCACTGCTGTGCCGGGCAATCATGCCCAGCAGGGTGCTCTTCCCCACCCCGCTGCCGGAGAAAATCCCCACCCTCTGTCCCTGCCCGCAGGTCAGGAGGGCATCCATTGCTTTCACCCCAGTAGCCAGCACCTGTTGGATGCGCCGGCGTTCCATGGGGTTGGGCGGGGGATTGTCCACCCGGTAGCGGGCTCCCGTGGGTCGCGCCTTACTCCGGTCCATGGGAACCCCCAGGCCGTCCAGCACCTGGCCCAACAGTTCTGGTCCCACGTGCACCTGATGGGAGTATCCGGTGGGAACCACTGGCGCTCCCGGTGCAACCCCCCGGAGAGTACCCAGGGGCATTAACAGGGTCCGGCGTTCCCGGAAACCAACCACCTCCGCGAGAACCGGCTCCGGCTCCCCGGCCGCGTAAATGCGGCAAACCTCACCCACCGGCGCGGTGATACCCGTGGCCTCCACCGTCAAGCCGATCACCCGTGCCACCTTGCCGGTACAACGGATGGTGTCGGCCCGCCTCAGTTTTTCGGCATATACATTAAAATCCGGGGAGGGTATCATGGCTCAGTCTCCCGGAGCAGGGCATCGCGGATTTCACCCAGTTGTTCTTCAAGGGTAGCGTGCACGTCTCCCATTTCCGTCTCCACCCGGCAACCGCCCGGTGATATCCCTGAGTCCGCCACCACCTGAAGGCTCGCTCCCTCCACCAGGTTTCGTTCCAACTCATCCCTCTTCCCCTGGAGCATATCCGCCAAGGACGGGTGGACGCGCAGGAAAACGTTATGGCTATCCACCGCCCTGCGCAGGGCTTCCCGCGCGATGTCCAGAACAATGTCCTGTTCGACGGATACCTGCCGGCGAACGACCTTTTCAGCCACCGCCAGGGCCAGCCCGACGATCTCTTTTTCTAACCCCTCCAGCGTAGCCGCCCGCTCCAGCCTGGCGGATTCCAGCACTTGGCCGGCCTCGTCTTTCAAGGACTGAGCTTGCCGCAGCCCCTCATCCCAACCGGCCAGGCGCCCCTCATCGTATCCCGCCCTCCTCGCTGCTTCCCGGAGAGCGCCGGCTTCCACCCGGGCGGAAGTCACCACCGCCTCCGCCTCCCGCGCGGCGTCCTCCAGCAACCGTCGGGCCTCGGCTTCCGCCCTGGTCAGCAACGCCGTAGTCAAGGGGTCCCCAGGTGCTTCAGGAAACCGCAGGTCTTTCCTGACGCGAATCTCCCGGGTAGAAAGATCGTCCACCGTAGCCGACTTGATAACCCTAGACAATGATGGCATCCTCCCCGCCGCGGGCGATGATGATCTCGCCCGTCTCGTCTAACCGCCGGATCACCTGAACGATCCGCTGCTGAGCTTCCTCCACTTCCCGCAGCCTCGTGGGCCCCAGGAACTCGATATCCTCCCGCAGCATCTCGCTGGCCCGCTGTGACATGTTGCGGAAGATCTTGTCCGCCACCTCGCTGCTGGAACCCTTGAGAGCCAGCGCCAGGTCCTTGGAGTCCACCTCGCGCAGCACCCGGCGGATGGCGTTGTCGTCCAGTTTGATGATGTCCTCGAAAACAAACATGCGCTTGCGGACCTCTTCCGCCAGTTCCCTGTCTTCCTGCTCCAGGGTCTCCAGGATGGTCTTCTCTGTGCTCCGGTCGACCCGGTTGAGGATATCCACCAGCGTGCCAACTCCCCCCACGGCAGCAAAGTCCTGATCCACCAGGGAAGACAGCTTGCGCTCCAGCACCGCCTCCACCTCCCGGACAATATCCGGGGAGGTGCGTTCCATCAGGGCTATGCGGCGGGCTATTTCCGCCTGCTGGTCCTCTGGTAGAGAACTCAATACAACCGAGGCCTGCTCCGACTGCAGGTGTGCCAGTACCAGGGCGATGGTTTGGGGATGTTCATTGATGATAAAATTAACCAACTGTTTGGGATCAGTCTTACGGATCATGGCAAATGGTCTGATCTTGGAGTTCTCGGTAAGCCTCCTGATGATATCGGCAGCTCGAGACGGCCCCAGTGTCTTTTCCAGGAGTTCTTTGGCATACTTGATACCGCCGTGCAGCAGGTACTTTTGAGCTTCGCTGATCTGCAGGAACTCCTCGACCACCTGCGCCTTGGTATCCTTATCTACAGCCACGGTATTGGCTATCTGGTAAGTGAGCCTTTCAATATCGTTTTCGGGCAGGATTTTCAACACTTGGGAGGAAAGCTCCGGCCCCAGGTTGATGAGAAAGATGGCTGCTTTCTCGAGCCCAGTCAGGTTTTTCCTCGGCAATGCTTTCCACCCCTAATCCTCCGCCATCCAGGTTTTGACCAGTTGGGCCACTTCCTCGGGCTTCTGGCGGGCCATTTCCTTGATCTTTTCTTGTTTCTCCCGCCGATGGACCTCCTCTGGGGGAAGCGACGGCATGTACTCCGTCACCGGGATCGGCTCATCCAGGGTTACACTCACCGTAGAACGTGAGCTGCCAATGCGACGGATAATGATCATCAGCAAGATAAAACCCAGGATAGTCGCCAATCCCTGCAGTCCCCACGCAACATACCGGCGAAGACGTTCTTCCTTGCGACGGGCTTCGGCCAGGGCCTCCATCTCCTTCTTGGCCTCGGCTACCTGGGTGTTATCAAATGCCATGCTCATCACGGTGATCTGGTCCCGCCTGCCACTGGGGTCATCACTGTACTGGTAGCCGGTGGCGGCAGCAACCATATCCCGGATACGCTTCTCCGCTTCCACGTCCAACACGCTGTCCACCGTCACCGCCGTGGACAGGCTCTTCAACCTGCCCGGGGCATAAACGATCCTTTCCTGGGTCTGACCTACTTCGTAAACCCGGTCGTTCCCAGTCTTGCTCCAGTTAGACTGGCCTTGAGTCCCCTGGGCGGGATAGGATACCATGTTGCTGTCGCTGCCCACCGGCCCCAAAGTCCCACCTGTGCTGGAACCCTGTTCGTCGCGGACAGACTCGGTCCGGACCGCCCGGTTTTCGTCGTTGTATTCGATCCTCGTGATCTCCCGCTGGTCAAAGTCCAGGTCGGCGCTGACCATAGCTACGGCCTTACCCTGACCCAGGATGCGCTCCAGCATCCCCTGGATGCGCCGCTCCATGTCCCGCTCGAACGTTCGCTTCATCTCCTGCTGGGCCAACCGCTGCTGGGTCAAACCCGCCGGGTTGTCCCCTACCGCTACCGTATCACTAAGGATATTGCCCCTGGTATCGATTACCTTGACGTTTTCCGGCGGCAGGTTCTCCACGGCGCTGGCCACCAGGTAGACGATGGCCTTGACCTGTTCGGGATTGAGCCTCCCCAGTGGGCTCAGCTTTAATGTCACCGAAGCGGAGGCCGGTCGATCTTCCTGAATAAACACGCTGGGTTCGGGGAGCACCAGGTGCACCCTGGCCTGTTCCACCTCTTCAACCTGGACGATGGTCCGGCGCAATTCCTCCTGTAGAGCCCGGAGGTAGTCCATCCGCCGCTCAAAGTCAGTCATGCCCAGCTTGCTTTGATCAAATATTTCGAACCCCACGCCACCCCCAACCAGCATACCGGAGCCCACCATCTGCATGCGCAGTTCGTAGACCTTCTCCTCCGGCACCAGAACGGTACCGCCCTGATCCGCCAGCTGGTATTTTACGTTGAGTTCTTTCAGCTTCTCCACCACGCCGCTAGCCTCTCTCGGGTCCAGTTGGGTAAACAGCGGCGCGTAATTGACCCTACCCATCCACTGGACAAAGAAAAACACCGCCGCGATCACAGCTCCGGCCATCACTATGTATATGGACTTTTGGCTGCCGGTAAGACTTCCCCACCAACGACTGATGGACGCCAAGAGGCTGTTCAATAATCCCACCTACCTAGATCTGCATGCGAGAAATCTCTTGATAGGCTTCAATAATCTTGTTGCGGATTTGGACAGTCAGCTGCAGCGCCAGGTTGGCCTGCTCCGCGGCAATCATCACCTGGTGCAGGTCCACCGGTTCACCCACCACCAGCTTCTGGGCCAGGGTATCCGCCTCGGCCTGCAGTGTGTTGACTTCCTGCAGTTTCTCCTTAAGCAGGTCGCTGAAAGATTGTCCCTGCACCGATTGTCCACTGACCTCGGCCTTGGGTAAAGGCAGTGGCTGGGGAGCCACTAGTGAAACCTTCATCGCTTTAGCCCTCCTTATTGGGTCGTCAGAAGCCGGAAGTTGGTCGTCGGAGGTAGACCGTCCCGCAAACCAGGTTTCTACTGCTGGCTGTTG
This sequence comes from Clostridiales bacterium PH28_bin88, assembly GCA_000987045.1. Taxonomy (GTDB): domain Bacteria; phylum Bacillota; class PH28-bin88; order PH28-bin88; family PH28-bin88; genus PH28-bin88. Next base: position 117,520 of record LAKY01000016.1, read on the forward strand.
ATTTCTAACTTCCAACCGCTGTTGTCAGGCCTGTACGTTTTAGCCTCGGCCGATTTCCAGTGCTTTGAGGGCCATGGTTTTTCCGGCGTTGAACACCGTCACGTTGGCCTCGTACGCCCGGCTGGCTGTAATCATGTCCACCATTTCATTGACCATGTTGATGTTGGGATAGGCCACATACCCGTCAGGCCGCGCGTCGGGGTGGTCCGGGTCATACTCCAGGCGCGGCGGGGCGTTATCCCGTACAATGCCGACCACCGCCACCCCGTCGCCGGTGACCTTACCGTTTACGGCGCGCCGCAACCTCTCGGCAAACACCGCCGACTGGCGCTGGTAAGGCCCCCCTGAGGGGGTACGGGTAGTATTGATATTGGCGATGTTGTTGGCGATCAGGTCTAAACGGAGGCGTTCGGCCGCCAGGCCGGAAGCGCTGATGTTCATGGACTTGAAGACTCTCACGGGCCTATCTCCTCCCTTCGTTGATCACATACCGGATCTGCGCCAACTTACCGTTGAGAAGCTGTGCCGCCGAGTTGTAGTTGATGGTGTTCATGGCCAGTTGCGCCATTTCCATCTCGATATCCACGTTGTTGCCGTCCGTTCGCATGGTAGTGGAACTGTCCCGCACCACCCGCGGTTGCACCTCATTCAGCCTGTCCGGCCCCAAGGAAGGTAGTCCGTTCGCCTTTCGCCCTCTTTGCTCCTCCAGGGCCGTCCTGAGAAGATCCTCGAAAACCACCGTGGAACGCTTGAACCCGGGCGTATTGGCGTTGGCAATGTTGTTGGCAATCACCTGCTGGCGCAAGCTGGCGGCGTCCATGGCCTTTGCCAGGATCGCCACCGTACGGTTGTTGAGTACATTCCACATACCTCAGCCCTCCATGGTCTTAAATTAATTTCACTTGGGACTGTCAGACGGGTTCGCCCACAACAGTCACCGCATCTTTAGGGACAAGCACTAAAGCCCTTATAAGAAAAATAGCCTATCCTCCTGCAAGGGCACATACTGGAGATAGGTTTCCTGGGGAACTTATCTCGGCAGCCTGGCAATCATTGTTTGACGAACCGCCAAACGGCAGACCCATGGCTTTGCGCGCATCCCCTTTCGGGGAGCTTGCCCTTGACGCGATTACATATACGGCTTTCCAACAACGCCCATAAAGGGCAGGAGTAATCCTCCTCCACCAGCAGACAATTGGTTCTACTAGCATAATTTGCAATTTATAATTCAACAAAAAAGTGTCGATTCCTGCTATAGGACTTCAGTTCGGATCTATTTAGGGCGATTTTCTGCAAGATTTGGTGCCTGCTACCCGTTATAGAAGGCATGTATAAAGTTTTTAGTCAATAAAAGAAGAGAAGAATGGTATCGCGTACCATTCTTCAAATCTTAGTTCAGTAGGTCAAGTGCCAAATCGCTACCCCTTCAACTCCATCCGGTTTTCACTCGGGTTATGGCCCTGAGGCCGGCGCACGGCCTCCTGCCAAGCTTCGCGCAGGCCCGACAACAGCCCTCTGACTTCCGCCATAACGGCGGTGTCCTTTTTCAGGTTGGCCTCCACCAGCCGCTTGAGCATGTAGTCGTAAAGCAGAAACAGGCTGGCGGCGATTTCCCCACCTTCCTCGCGGTTCAGAGTAGCCATCAATTCGGAGACGATATCCTGGGCCCGGATCAGTTCGTGGTGCGTCTTTTCAATGTTTTGCTCCTCCTGCCAGGCTTTTTCCGCCTGGGCGATGAAACGGATCGCCCCGTCGTAGAGCAACAACACCAGTTTCTCCCGGGATGCCGTTTTAATCTGGTTTTGCTGGTATACCCAGTATGCTTCGGCGGTACTCATTACTCACTACCCCTCTCTCTTTAGTGACTGGTGAATAGTTGCCAGTACCGTTTCTGTAAAACCAAAAGACCTCAGATCAGTTCGTCGACCAGCAGGCCCAGGGCTTTTTGCAGGCGGCCCACCACGTCCATGACTCTTTCAGGCGGGACCTCCCGCAACAGCCTGTTGGTACTACTGTCAATGATCTGCACTAGCCACGACCCGTTGCGCTCCACTATCTGAAACCGCAGGGGGCTGTCCAGCACCTCTATGGCCTGGTTCAGCTTTCTCACCGACTTGGCCAGTCTTTCCTGGAACTGTTGTTGCTGGCCCTCACGCTCTTTTTCCCGGGTAATCTTGGACTTCCTGGTCTCCTGGACCACCGGTTTGGCAGTCTGGCCCTGCACCTGGTTGATGATAATGTTGTCCACCCCGGGGATCTTGATCACTGCGGCCACCCCCTCCGGCTATTCCCGCCGGTCCACAAACACCCCGCCCCACTGTGATACTCCTGGTCGGTAACTGGCTACAGCCTGGCGAGCAGACCTGGTCTCCCGTATTCTCCGGGCTATTTGTTCCTGCATGGCCTTCATGCGACTGTTTAATTGGTCATCCAGTTCTTTAGCCTCCCCCAGCAAGGTCCAAACCCGGTGGCGCGTTTCCTGTAAATGATGCCAAATGGTTTGTTCTCGTTTCATCTCTTCCTCTAACGATGCTCGCCACCTCCCCTGTTCAAGCCCCGAGGCCAATCGGGTAATGAGGGAGTCAATTTCCTCAATGCGATGGATGACCACCTGCTTTTCATCCACCAAACGGGTTATCTCGGTGATAGTATCATCGAAGACTTGGTCTTTGATCTCTCCAATCGTTATGCACTCAGCTAACTCTTTCAGGTCTCCAGTCAGTGCCAGGATTTTGCGCACAAGATTTTCCTTTTCCAGGGTAAGCCTAGCCATCTCAACTAAAGCCTTCTTAAGTGTTTGGCGAGTAATCATCGGCACAGTCCCTTTCGCTATTTAATGCTTACCCGCAAAGCGTACATTGCATAATCTGTGAATAATGTGTTGCTACTTACCCTGGCCGCCGCCAAACTGCTGGGTCAACCAGGCGCTTTGTGTATTCATCTGGGAAACAACCAGCTCCAGCGCCGTGAACTTCTTCCAGTAACGATCCTCCTTCTGTTGAAGGCGTTCTTCTATCTGCTGGATCCTGTCGTCGTAGCGCTTGAGTTCCTTTCCGATGAAGCTCTGGTCCACCTGGCTGAACCCGGAGGTGGAACCAGCATAATCGGAGAGCCGTTTGATCCCGCGGGCCAGTTCATCATAAAGGCGAATGGCAACTCCCTTGTGGGAGGAAGCTTCGGTGTCGCTACCGTCGGTCTGGGTGAAGAGATCCTTCACACCGTCCGGGTATTCGGCAATGGCCTTCCGTAGCTTGTCCTCATTAATGTAGAGCTTGCCGCCCTCGGTATAAGAACCGGTGGTGATGCCGATAACCGCAAGGCTATTGTATTCAGACGACAGATCGTCCACCGGGGTACTAACGGCCGTACGGAGGTTACCCAGGATGTCCCGCAGCATGAAGTCATTTCTCAACATGCCGCTCCTGGCTTTCTCCTCCCACAGCTCAATTTCGCTATCCTTCATCTCCTTCCTCTGCTCATCTGTCAGTGGTGGATAATCCTGGTATCTTTCCTCATTTAGTTCAGCATTGAGCTTTTCTATCGTTTCATTGTACTTATCCACGAAGGACTTGATACTGTTATAGACCGTATCACCGTCTCGAGTGACGGTGATGGTGGAGGTCGCCCCGCCACCCTGTTTAAGCGTATAAGTGACTCCATTCAGGGTGAAGGTGTTGCTGGAAGTGGTGAGCCGGTTGGGCTCGACCACGTCGTTCAGATTGAATTCGGCGTTTTTCCCGTTGACCGCTGTCCCTGTCTGCAGGGCCATTTTCAGAGCGCCCGTTCCATCTCCCGCACCGTCCGACATAAATAACTTGGTGTCACTGCCGATGTTAATGGTAGCCGCTGATCCGGTTGTAGTGGTGGTCAGGAAAAAGCGATCCTGCCCGGCGTCATAGCTGGCGGTAACGCCCAACTTGGCCTGGTTGATTTTCGAAGCGGCAGTATAGACATTATCTACGTCCAGGTCGAAGGTTAAGGTGGTGCCGTTAATAGTTACCGTAATATTGTCGGTTGAGGTCAGGGATTGAGCTTCCCAGTGGCTCTGGAACTGCTGCCATAGGGTCTTCGTGCTGTTGTCCGCGTTCTTTTCATCAGCCAGGGTAGCTATGCTGGTTTTGGATACACCCTCAGCCAACTGCCGGACAGTAATAGTATAGATGCCGTCCGCAGCGCTGGCCCCGGCAGTGGCTGTCACCGCCGCCTCGTTGCTGGACGACGCCTTGCGAGCCTGGTAGGTGGACTGGAGCTTCATGTTGAATACCTGGTCCCGCAGCCCGGCCAGGGTGGTGTTCATGCTACGGTAGTCTTCCTGCTTCCATGCCCAGATCTGCCGGTCCTGCCGCACCTTATCCAGGGGAACGCGCTCGGCCTTCATCATGTCCCCTATGATTTGATCGATGTCCAGCCCACTGGCTAAACCGCCGATGCGCAATGTATTATATGGCAAAATATTTTCCCTCCCAGATGATTGTACCTGATCCCTTGGGGGTTAACGCCGCTCGTCCACGAAGAGACCGGTCAATTCCCACATCTTCGCCACCATGTCCAGGATCTTCTCCGGCGGGATCTCCCGGATAACCTCCCCTGTCTCGCTATCAAGCACTCTTACCATGATTGCTTTAGTACCCTCATGCACCGTAAATCGGAAGCTGGTTTGGGGTCCCTGGATGGCTTTATTGGCCCGTTCAATAACTTCAATAAGCTCCTTTTCGCCGACGCCAGTCCTGAATGGGGCCTCAGATTTGGATAGATCCGCAGATTCTTTTGGCAGCTTTGGCTGCTTGTCCACCGGTTTCCCCTCTCTGGTATCCTGCGGGAAAACTGAACGCGTGGTTTCAATTTTTCCTACTGACACGGTTTTCCCTCCCGAAATACAATCCTTCACCAATAAGAGCTACACTGTTTGTGAATCTTGGACAGCTTTGTCTTTGATGTCTTGGTTAAACTTTCGGAACACCCTCTCAAATGATCATATCGGCAAAATCAAAACGCCCCTGAAGGGCGCATACTTAAAATTATAAATTTTGAAGTGCTTAAGCACTTCTCCATATAGTCGTTTACTCCAATAATTCCCATCTAATTGGAGTTCCCTTTCTAATATCTTGTTTAATTCGTTTTCCCAGCAAGACCTCGTAGTATTTCGGCGGTAAACCCAGCCCCGGCCTAACCGCTCGTAAGTTTTCTTTTGTCAAGACATCACCAGCCTTCATATCCTGAACAATGTAGAGGGAACGGCGATACCGCATAGAAGCCGTTTCCTTTTCTGTTGGACCGTAGCTTATTTGGCCCAATGCCTGCCATGCCCGTTCACTCTCAATGACCAGTGAACGCATTTCCTCCGGTTCCAGGGAAAAAGCGGAATCCACTCCGCCGTCGGCGCGGGAGAGGGTAAAGTGTTTTTCGATCACAGTGGCCCCCAGGGCAATACTGGCAACGGCCACGCCGATCCCCACGGTATGGTCTGACAAACCTACTTCACACCGAAACAGTTCACGCATGTGGGGAATAGTAAAAATATTGGTATTCTCAGGTGACGCTGGATAGGTGCTGGTGCATTTCAAGAGTATTAAGTCTTGGCAACCCGCTTCCCGCGCGACACGAACGGTTTCATCAAGCTCAGCTACAGTCGCCATACCGGTAGAAATGAGCATCGGCTTACCTGTAGCGGCTACCTTGCGAATGAGCGGGAGATCGGTGTTTTCAAAAGACGCGATCTTATAGCAAGGAACATCCAACGATTCTAAAAAGTCTACTGCTTTATGGTCAAAAGGGGTACTAAATCCAATGATCCCGAGTTCTTTGCAGCGGTCAAAAATCGGCTGATGCCATTCCCAGGGGGTGTAGGCTTCTTGATAAAGCTTATACAGGGATTTTCCCTTCCATAAGCAATTAGGGTCATCAATATAAAATTCACCGTCATTAATATCCAGGGTCATCGTGTCAGCAGTATACGTTTGAATCTTGAGCGCGTGCACCCCCGCACGTGCGGCCGTTTCCACAATCTCCAACGCTCGCTCTATCGACCGGTTATGATTGCCGGACATCTCCGCGATGATCAACGGAGGGTAACCTGTGCCTATCTTCTTCCTGTTAATAATTATTTCTTTCATGATTTCGCACCGCCGCCAAGACATAATCTCGCTAATCTGCTTTTCAATTTCATCCAGTCTTCATTAAAGAGAGCCATAGCGATAACGTCTTCATAATGGCCATTTTTCATTACATGTTTTATCAAGCGACCTTCTTCAGCAAAACCTAATTGTTGATGAAATCTGATGCTCGGCGTATTAAAAGCCAATGCCTCTGCGCATAATTTCCGAATTCCTAATCCTTCAAAAATGTATTCCAACGCAAGATACCCCATCACCAAACCAGTCCCCTGAGGGATGTCAACCTCTCCCAAGTAGAAACCCCAGGAACACTTATTATTCCGCTTATCTAGGCGAACCACATTGACCACCCCAACCGGGCGCTCTTGATATTCAAAAATCTTGTAAATAGCGTTTTGTTCCTGCCTTACTCTTTCAAACCATCCCCGATGCTCTTCCATGGTGATGACCTGATCAGTATACATGACCGCTCGAATGCGGTCGGAATTGCGCCATTCCAACACCTTTTCCAAATCGGCGTCTTCCATCTCCCTAAGCCTATAATCCTCACGCCGTGGCATGGTTTCCCTCCCTGAGAGCTTGCACTACTGCGACTTCACCCTCAATTGAAACGCTTTCCATTAACCGCATGGCCCTTTCACCCATTTCTTTTAGCGCTTCCGGATTATCAATAGCTTTTTTAACTGCCTCCATCAATCTCTCTGGGCTAACACCGCTACTCCACCCCAAATTCCACGTTGCACCGGCCCCTGCAACGGAGGCAGTGGCTTCTAACTGATTTGGTGCAACAACCAAAGTTATAGAGGGCAATCCTAAAATGCACCGCTCCCATGTTGCGGAGCCACCCGCACCAATCGCCAGATCCGCATCCGCCATTAACTGCGCCATATTATCAACTTGGCAATAAAAATTTACATTTGGCATAACAGAACAAAGTCTCTTGACCTGCTCCACATGTGGATTGGCGCCACCCACAACCGCATCTACAGCAATATCCCATCGGTTTAGTAAACGGATCGCCTCTAACGCCTTTGTGGTTTCATTGGCCGGATCGCTTCCGCCGAAGAAGATCAAAATGCGTTTAACACTGCCATTGCGTTTCCTTAAGTTCTTCCGCGCTGCCCTGAATTGCGGGCGCAGTAGTGCATATTGCGGTCCGAGCAGCTTACGGCAATCCTTCGGAACCAGCCCTTCATAGCGAGTTTCGATGTTCTGATAGAGATTTTGGTCGAGCAATAAATCGCAGTCATGAGACCGGTCAGCCAAGTCGTCAATCACCATGATTTTCTTGACTAACGGCCTTAGATACGTCTCCCATCGATGATCCAGGGAATAGTGGTCAACAATCAACCAGTCAATATCCTCTTCATCTTTCTTCAAAACAGCTTGAGTTTGTTCCGCATCGGACTGCCAATCGACACGTAATCGTTCTACATGTGTTAAATCTCGATAGGCATCATTGACATGTTGTTCGGTATAGGGCAACCGGTGAACCTGGCAGCCCTTATTTTCAACGAAATCGCAGAAGTTGCCGGGTAACTCATGACAAACGAAAGAAACCCTGGCACCTTTTCTGCAAAGGGCATCTGCTAGCGTTAGACACCGCATCAAATGGCCACTACCTATTTGCACGGATGCATCAACACGAAAGACGAAATTCATATCCTGCTTGTGCCATCCTTATCGTAACTTAAACAGGGGTTCTAAAGGTTTGCAGCGAAGATATTTTCCCAGGGCTAACCCATCAACCGCTTCTCTTAATACCGGAAACACTTCATTATAAGCGTCTAAAAGCTGTGTTACCTCAGCATCACCGTGCGCATAGCTCATGTTATGCGTACCTAGAGTTAAAATCCCTCTGGCAAACATCTCCTGGAGAAACAGTGTTTTAATCTCCCATTGGCTATACGGGCCAGCATCTTTAATCAGCAAAAACGACCAGGTTGGATGGCCCGAGAGGGATACAATATGGTGAATCCCGTGACGGTCAATCAGTTCCCGCACACCAGCCCGCACTTTGAGCCCCTGCGTTGTCATCGTCTCGACAACCGGCTGTTGTTGTAATTTGGTCATCGTCGCCAATGCAGCCGCCAGCGAAAGTGCCTCACCGCCGAAAGTAAAGGAAAAGAAAATCTCTTCCATAAGTCGCATAATCTCTGCTCGGCCTGTCACCACAGATACCGGGTAGCCGTTAGCCAAACCTTTGCCAAAAGTAGCTAAATCAGGAATAACGCCAAAGTACTGCTGGGCACCACCATTAGCATAGCGAAAACCTGTGATGGTCTCGTCGAAAATCAAGAGGGCGCCGTTCTGATGCGTAAGCTCTTTGACGCCTTCCAGAAAAGCGTTTTCCGGTTCTACCGCATTCATCGGTTCCATGATAACCGCGGCAACTTCGCCAGGCCATTGCTGAAATATACTATGTAAAGAGTCTAAACTGTTGTAAGTAAAAACGTGTGTCAAGTCTCTTGTTGATTGCGGCACCCCACGATGGCGCGGCGTGGAGCCAATGTACCAATCCTGCCAGCCATGATAGCCGCACACAGCTACGTGATCGCGCCCGGTATAAGCCCGCGCCAGCCGGATGGCTCCGGCGGTGGCATCGGAGCCATTTTTACCGAAGCGGACCATTTCCGCGCAGGGTACCATCTCCACAATTTTTTCCGCAACCTGGAACTCGACCGGATGGGGCAGGGAAAGAATGACACCTTCCTCAAGCTGCGCCTGGACGGCCGAAGTTACGTCCGGGTCTTGATAGCCCAGCGTAACGGCCGCCAGGCCATTGATAAAATCTATATACTCATTCCCGTCCACATCCCAGACGTGGCTGCCGCGCCCCGTACGTAAAAAATATGGAGAAACCCCGAAAGGGTATTGGGTCTTGCTTTTACTGAAAGTCTGAGTTCCAAGGGGAATGGTTTTCAGTGCTCTTTCCAACATCTCTTCTGAGTGGAAATAACGTTCTGACATCATGATCCCTTCTTGCTTAAGTTGTAAATAAACAAAGTATCTTCCATTAATGACTTTTGAAATCCTTCATTACGCAGAAAATGAGTATTAATGACCTTTAATTCCGGGTTTTCATCCAGGAAAGCTAAAATGTCCGATGTCGCAAAATTCGGGTTGGACGGATAAAGCGCTTCGTATACTTTTGTCACCAGTTTTAAATCTAAAGGCTCGTCAACCGTCCAGCGCAAATGGGATAAATCTACGTTATTTTTGTAACTGCCAATTTTAAAACGCCCGGGCTGTCGATAAAGAAACGGAGTGACATGCTCACGCTGTGATGGCAGTTGCGCCTCTTGCCATGCTTGTTCTAAACAGGAAAAGCGAAACACTTCCACATCCAATCCGTCGGGATAAGTAGGTTCAAGCGTATTGCTGGTGTAATCATAGTTTCCTTGCATGTGGAAATCAATTGCTTGGTCAATTAAGTATGGATCAGCTAGAGGACAATCACCGGTAAGTCGTACAATGTGGCCCGGGTGACGTGGTTTGGCTGCCTGATAAAATCGTTCTAGCACATCGTCTAGTTTTCCTTTAAAACAGGTTATACCATTTTCTCTACAAAGTCGTTCTATGGGGTCATCAGAAACGTCATCGCTGGTTGCCACCACCAATTTTTCAATTAATTTCGCACGCTGCACACGCTCAATTTGCCTGATAAGCATTGGCACACCAAGAATAGGCTTGAGTACCTTTCCAGGAAAACGCGACGAAGAGGCCCGGGCTTGTAGAATTGCCAGAATCACGATAACCCCACCATCTTTCGTTGTCCGTCACTTTTACCTTCGACCATGACCTTGGTCATTTGTGGTATTTAGATTCTCCACAATGACGGGTCTAATATCGTCACGTCCGAGATCGCAAATCTGGTAAAGTATTCGCTTTTAATCGGCTTCTTTAATTGAAAACATATTTCCTGTAACTGCTGGTGGTTATTGATGCCACACAGAACAACATCAATTTCATTTAAACCCATGACAAAACCGAATGCAGCTTGCAGCGCCGAAAATCCTTGCTGTCGTATTTCGTAATAATAATGTTTAAGGTGTACCTTGACTGAATCAAAGTAAGCAGGCAGGGCATCGGGATCCATCAGCAGTAGTCCCTGAAGAAAAACAGAACGGGCATGTATTTCGATACCTGCCTTTTTTAGGTTAAACAAATGACCACTTAACAGTAAACGCTGATCAAGTATATTAATGGGGAGTTGCACTAAATCTATGGGGTACTTTTCTAGAATCTGATCAATCTGTTTACCTGTATAGACTGAAACACCGACTTTTTCCACCAACCCGCGGCGCTTGAACTCCAGCATCCTCTCCATGAGAAAATGGCCGTTCTCCACCAACAAATCATCCGGATGATGGATTAACAAACCATATACCGATGGCTGCCGCATTTTTGTTAGAGACTGGTGAAAGGTATTCTCCAATAGCCCTGCATCATCATAAGTAATGTATGTTTTAGAGAACTTCGGTGTCTTGGTAATAATGGCAAAACGATGGTTAAGGGGGAGTGTCTGCCCCAAAACCTCCTCGCTGGTTCCATAAACGGCAGCTGTATCTATGACTCGAACTCCATTTTCGGCTGCCACATCCAGGATCTTCACTACTTCTTCCGGTGAAGTTTTGCCTTCCTGGTTGGATATGCCGTAATCCAGGCCAAACTGCACGGCGCCTATGCCAAGCTTCATCGCAATACCCCACTAAGCATATCTTACAACTGCCCTACCCAATTTCCATATTTTCGCAGCGAAAACACATCCGCCAGGAGACTAAGTTCCGGCCTCCAAGAGAAAATGTATCTCTTCTTTGATAGCGCAAGCCACTCTCTCAACTTCAGAATCAGACATCGCCGGGAAAATTGGAATGCTGATTGCTTTTGCATAATAGTCTTCAGCACACGAGCAGATACCTTTGCGATATCCCAGTTTTTGATAATATGGATGCCAGTATACCGGAATATAATGCACCTGGACACCCAATCCCCTAGTAAGCATCCTCTCAAAAAGGGCTAATCTGGACACCTTGTTGGTTTTTATTTTGATGATATACAGGTGCCAGGCCGGCTCCACTAATTGGCGAACGGTAGGCAATTCAAGATATTCAAGATCAGACAGCAACCGGTAATAAGCAGCAGCAATCTCGCGCCGTTTCTCGATAAATGCGTCAAGCTTCTCAAGTTGGCTAAGCCCGAGAGCACACTGGATATCCGTAATTCTATAATTATATCCCAAATAATGCATCTCGTAATACCACGGACCATGGTATTCAGTCATTTGGTCTAGTCCTTTAACAATCCCATGATTCCTAAAACTGCGCAGCTTTTGATAGAATTCCTGTTTATCTGTGGTTACTGCTCCGCCTTCACCGGTAGTGATGTGTTTAACAGGATGAAAGCTAAAAACGGTCATATCAGCTATCGACCCGATTGGGTTCCCCTTATAAGCAGCTCCCAGGGCGTGAGCGGCATCCTCAACAACGATCAGCCCTTTTTTGTCGGCGATTTCCCGAATTGCACCCAGATCGCAGGGATGACCACTGAAGTCCACAGGTGCGATCACTTTGGTCTTGTTGGATATTGCGTCGTTAATCTTTTCTGGATTTATGTTTATTGTGTCTGACTCTATATCCACAAAGACAGGTCTGGCGCCCAGGTACAATGCCGCATTTGCGGTAGCTGCAAAGGTGATGGGCGTGGTGATCACTTCATCACCAGGTCCTACCCCAGCAGCAAAATACGCCGCATGCAAAGCAGCGGTACCGGAATTGAAAACCACAGCGTACTTTGCCCCTACTTTTTCAGCCAGTCTAGCTTCAAATTCACCTACTTTTGGTCCGGTGGTAAGCCAGTCAGAACGAAGTGCTTCGACTACGGCAGCCACGTCATCGTCATCAATAAAGTGCCTGCCATACGGTAGAAGGCCCATGTCATTCACCAACCATTTCGCGCAACTCTTCAATTGTTAACCACTTGTCACTTTTATCGCTGCTGTAACAAAAACCGTCCGGAACCTCTTTTCCATCTTTCCAATCTCCATCCCCCCACCACGGGAATTCAGGCTTGATAACGTAGAAGTCATCAAATTCCACGGTACGGCGGGCATCATCCTCGGGGATCATCACCTCATGAAGCTTCTCACCAGGCCGGATGCCTATGTATTTGTGATCACAACCTGGAGCAATCGCCTCTGCCAGATCGGTTATTCTCATGCTGGGAATTTTGGGGACAAATATTTCGCCGCCACGCATCCTTTCCAAGCAGTCAATAACAAATTTCACTCCTTGTTCCAAAGTGATCCAGAACCTGGTCATTCGTGGGTCGGTGATCGGTAATACACCTTGTTCGCGCATCTTTGTAAAGAACGGGATCACACTTCCACGACTTCCTACTACATTGCCGTACCTGACCACGCTAAACCTTGTAATTCTCTTTCCAGCGTAGGAGTTTCCAGCTATGAAAAGTTTATCCGAGCATAGTTTAGTAGCGCCATAAAGATTGATCGGGTTGGCTGCTTTGTCAGTGCTTAAGGCTACCACTTTTTTTATACCCCGGTCAATAGCGGCTTCAATGATGTTCTGTGCACCGAGAACATTGGTTTTTATTGCCTCAAAGGGATTATATTCACAACTAGGCACTTGCTTTAACGCCGCGGCATGGACCACTATATCAACTCCATCAAAGGCGCGATACAGACGTTCTTTGTCCCTGACGTCACCAATGAAATAGCGGATTCTTTCATCATGGAAATCCTGAGCCATTTCATACTGCTTTAATTCATCCCTGCTAAAAACGATGACCTTTTGCGGGTGATAGCAATTCAATGCAATCTCTACAAACTTTTTGCCGAAGGAACCGGTGCCACCTGTAATGAGGATGGTCGTTCCATCCAAAATGCTCTCCGATTTGGTCATCAATTCTCACCTCAATACTCTTGGATACAGGCCAATCGAAAGGGAACATGAATGGAAAAAGGTTTTGATTACGGCTCCATTTTCCCAAGGGTTTCATCTATTAACTGCTCGATCAGAGCGCATTTTGCATAAATAATCCCGAACTGCTGGTTGTATCCTCTCGCCGCCGCCAGGCCACGCTTGAACAGATCAAATTCATTCTGCACTTCACGGTCGGTGGTCATCGTTGTCGCATACATTTCTGAGTTCACCGAGCGCAATACCAGTTGGGTATAGAGCGGATGGCGCAGGATATCATGCTCCCACCTTTCCAGCAAGTCAGCCATCTCGTTAAACCGCTCGATGCCCAGGGTCTGGTCCTGGCAATGGCGCCGCATCCTTTCCGCCGTGGTAAGTCCCCGGCGGCAAAGTTGCCGGATTTTTCTTATTGCTTTTTTCGATTGATATAAAACTGCTTTAACACGGGATAAACCCACTGGCTCATCATCGGAACTTTCCCTGCAAATTTCACATAGCATCCTCCTGAGAGGAAATTCCATTTTAAAGTAATTATCGATAGTTTCTCTGAAGGTCAACAGGTTGGTCCCTTCGATTTTAAGACCACCTTCTGTCGCGTCGATAAAAAAACGGCCCTTTAATTCCTGCAAATCCAGTTCAAATTTCGTTTTCATGGTGAGAAACGCCTTGGTAGTCAAGACATCATTACCATAAATATCCTTACGCACCACCGCCCCTTTTTTCTGTTTATCCTCTTCCGTAAAGGTTTGCTGAAAAATGGCGCCGTCACCGTAATGCTGGTAGTTGGTATAAGCCAGGTCCTGTCCGAGGAGGACAATGGGATCGCACCCCAGCTTGTAGGCCAGGTCCATGGCGACATTGGATACCGACGGGCCGCTGCGCACAATGCCGATATTCCTGTGAAGTTCACCGTTCAGCCAGGCCAGGTAGTCATAGTGATCCAATTGCATCACGACCTTAGGCCCGCGGAAGTTGTTAACGATACCATGATAAAATGTTGTACTGTATAACAAGAAAACATCCTCAGCCGAGAGTGACCTCTCATAGATTTTGCTGTTGTCATCGACCGCTCCGTCGATACCTACGATACAGTGAGGAGTAACCCCGTGCTTTTCCAGGATATTGATGGCTGAACCTGCAGATAGAATTAACGCTCTGTTTTCCAGTTCCCTGAGTAAGTGAACATTCTTGTTAAGAGACGGGCCCGCTGACACGATTACCGCCGGGATACCCTTGAACCTATTGAAAAGGGTATGCGCTCCCGGGCTTGATACGGCAGGCAGGAGGTTATGGAAAAAGTTAATCAGCCACAGGTTGGAAAAATAACGCGTCGTGACAAGGTTCGACTGAAAGGCGATCAATAGCGCAACCATGCTTTGCCCCAGTTGCCGCCATTTCGTGCTGTAAACTCGCTCGTAAACGGGAAAAGCCTGCCACCCAATACCGGCATCGGGATGGTCAACCAGGTAAGTGAGCAATAACCGGTCCCACTTGACACTTTCATGTTCCACTAACAGGGTCAGCCTGTGTTGTAAAATATAGCGGGAAATGTCCCGGTTGCGGAGCAGGTGAAGAAAAATCTCCAAATCCGGCTCGTACCCGATAATCAGCTTGTCGGGGAATTGATTTAACAAGATTTCCAGGTGATAAAACATTCCTACACCAAAGACAATTAAGGTACCCCCGGGCTCCTGCTCTGTCAGGCTTTCCAGCCACCTGCCCGCCTCAAAGTAAGGGTCATAATTGCTGTGTAGTAAGACGTGTTTGTCTCCCTGTACCAGCTTCAAATTAGGTAGACCTGTACGGGTTTCGCAAGGGAAGATCCGTTTAACGCCACCCTCTGGACCGCTGGTTGGCTCGGCGAGATACTTTTGAAGAGCTTCCGTTACCAGGGGGTTCCTGGCTGCTAGGGCGGCCAGGTTTTGTTCCCAAATGCCCATGAGACTCCCCCACATACTTGGTTTCAGTTAACCTGCCGCTCCCACTGTTCCAGTTGGGGAATCAATTCATAGTGAAGTAGATCAGCCATCTGCACGTAGTCAGTATTCTCCCAAGCCTGGAGAATTTCCTGCAGCATTCGATTAAATTTGTCGATTTCCCCTTCCGCCACCAGTATGCCTGCAAGAAGACCAATCAAGTCCTGCAAACCCTCCACCACACCGCCCATGCGTTTGATACCCCCTGCCGCCTCACCGGCATGCAGGCTGGCAGCGACTAAATGCACCTCTTGTTGCACCTGCTGCAGTTTATTCAATACTAGTCTGTCCCCGTTTTCCGGCAAAGCGATAGCCCCCTTTTTGATAAGGACCGACCAGCCACCGGGCCGGTCGGTCCTCGTTACCAGGTATTTTGCGAAGACAAATGAACTACAGGTTACCTGAGCAGTTGCAGCACCGTTTGCGGCTGCTGGTTGGCCTGGGCCAGCATGGCCGTGGCCGCCTGGAGCAGGATATTGGTCTTGGTGAATTGCGCCATCTCCAGGGCCATATCCACATCACGGACACGGGACTCGGCTGCGGTAAGGTTCTCTGCCGCTGTCCCCAGGTTATTGATGGTATGCTCCAACCTGTTTTGCACGGCGCCCATTTTGGCCCGCTCCGTGGACACCTTGCTCAAGGCATTGTCGATCACCGTGACAGCATTGTTGGCCCCCGTTTGGGTGGAGACGTCCACAGAACTCAGCGCCAACCGCTGCACACTCATGTCCGTGACACTAACAGAGATAGTCTGGCTCTGGTTGGCGCCAATCTGGATAGACAGCGAGGAATCCGTATGATTATCCTGGGCGGACTGGGTTTCCGTAAAGGAAGACAGGCGGTTGTTAAACAGGGTCCTGTCGGCAACAGAGAGTTTAACGTTGGAAATGGCGGCTGCTGTGCCATCGGCACCGGAAATTACGATCTCACCGCTTGGATTAATTGAAACCGAGCCGGAGGCGCCAAGCGAAAAAGCATCCGAAATGGCAGTCATCAGGCTTGTCAACGTCGCGCTCACGGTAACCGTAAATGTTGTTGTTGCAATGGCAGTCCCGCCCTTATAGCCATTGATCTGGATGACATCACCGTCAACCAGGCCGAAGTCGTTGTTGGAGGCGTCAAACAGTGCCTCCAGGGATGTACCAGCTACTGCTAACGCACCGCCCGAGGCCTTCAGCACCACGGATTCCAGCTCCGTCCCTTGTGCAGTGGTAGCGCCTTCAATATCGCCGTTCAGCAGTTTCTTGGTATTGAACTCGGTGTTACTGGCAATGCGGTCAATTTCATCCTTCAGTTGGCTTACTTCTCTCTGGATTTCCGTACGGTCGCTGTCGTTGAGGGTGTCACTTGCAGCCTGGACCGCCAGTTCACGCATTCTTTGCAGGATACTGTGGGTCTCGTTCAGCGCGCCTTCAGCGGTCTGGATGAGCGAGATCCCGTCCTGAGCGTTGCGGGACGCCTGCTGCAGGCCCCGGATCTGGCCGCGCATTTTTTCCGAGATGGCCAACCCGGCCGCGTTGTCCGCCGCCTTGTTGATGCCCAGGCCGCTGGACAGTTTTTCCAGGGATTTTGAACTAGACATCTCGTTTACCGCGAGTGCCCGGTAGGAGTTGAGAGCGGCGATGTTGGTGTTGATCCTCATGCACATTCCTCCTTGAATTTTATTCCCGGCATCCTTGCCGTTTTTTTTGAAGTTTTCTCCCCTCGCCCTCCCCGCGCGCTGGAGGGAAAAGGGAGATCCCTTCAATAAAGATTATCGGCAAGTCCGGGGCGGGACTTTAGCGGATTCGACACGCACCGCGTAAAAAAAGCCCGCCCAATAGCGGGATAACTTTGCTTGCAATTCCTCACCAGACACGTAACCGGTACCTCCGGGGCGCCAGTTGGACCAGGGTGCCTTCCACATGATTTATATGCCCCTCCTGCCGGTAACCTTCCGCGGTCTCCAGCATGCTGCTGCGTGCTGCTTTTTACGACTTATTTCCCAGATGGGTCACCACCACATCCAGGAATTTACAAAAGGTGCTTACTTCTTTCCTGAAACGGGCCAGCAGTTCTCCCATGGTTTCCAGCAGTGGCCGCATGCGTTTCAATTGTAGTTTAAAGCCGTAGTGGTGCCGGAACAGGTGCCGGAACCGGAGGTACTCGTCAAGATCAGCGGCCAAGTCGGTGCTGATCACCGGGGGACGGATTCCCGGTAATTCGAGGGTAACGTTGCGCAACAAGTCGCGGTGCCAGTGGGTGCCGGCAGGCAGCCCTCCGTCCAGGTCTTCCGCCACGGCAATAAAAATTTCCTCAGCCGCCAGGTAAAAATCATGCAAGATAGACCCCGCGGCGCGCACAGTCAAGTGGTCCGGTTCGGTTTCTCCCACTTTGGCCAGGAGTTCTGCAGCCTCCATCTGGATCTTTTCCATTTCATTCAAGGTTTGCCTGATCTCCGCCGCCAGCCGGGCAATACGCAAGACATCCCTCGATGTCATAGAGCACCCTCCCCTCTACGATAATCCGTTCCTTAAGCCAGGATTTGACCTCCTCGAGAAGGGTAAGGTCCACGGGGAAACCACCGGCCTCGGTTTCAGCCAGCCGCCAGGCAGCAAAAAAGTCGCCCGGCTCCAGTCCCTCTACGGCCAGGTCAATATCGGATTCTTCGTAAAAGCGGTCAGGTTCGTGCACGAGGGAGCCATAAAGGATCACCCGGCGCACATCAAATTCCCGGCCTATTCGGCATGCCGCCCGCTCCGCGGCAGCCAGCGCCCGTAACCGCAGACTGGCGCGGTCCCGTACCCGATCTGCCACACGCTTTTCCCACGCGTTCAGATAAGCCTGATAACGGCCCATTTCCCAATCTCCCCTACTGCTTCACGGTTGGAAGAGGCGCTCCACCTCAATAACCAGGTCCGGCAGCGGACGAAGTGATTTAACCCTCGTCCCCGTACCCGGCTAACTTCACGAGGCGGTTACGGTCGTTATCTTCCTTACCAACATAGTAAGGCATTCACTATCCCAAGTCAATCAAGTCTCCTGGTTCCTGTTACGCTTGGGCTGTATCCCGTCCAAAGCAGTCAGTTCGCTCTCGACACAACCGCGACCACAAACCCCACAGCGCCGATGAGGACGGCTAAGAAGACGTAGCGCGGCCCGCCCCGGTTCCACCTGAACATCCCCCTCTATGCTGGCGGTAGCAGCTATTTCGACGCGGCCGGCAGGCACAAGCTTTCCCTTTACCTCACCGGCAATGAAGATATTCCTGGACCCCTCAATCGCCCCTTCTCGAAAAAACTCTATGGCAGTACCCCGAGCGGGTCAACCAGCTTCCCGTTTACTGAAACCATAAAATGAAGGTGGGGACCCGTGCTCCTGCCGGTGGAGCCTACCCTGGCAATAACCTCTCCGCTTTTGACCGTTTGACTCTGCTTAACCAGGATCGAAGAGGTATGGGAGTACTGGGTCCGGTGGCCGTACCCGTGATCAATGATTACGGTGCGGCCGTACCCGGTAATCCAGCCGGCAAATATAACCTTGCCATTACCTGCCGCGACAATCGGGGCGCCTATATTGGCGGCAATATCCAGCCCATCATGAAACTCCTTCCCCCCGCCAAAAGGCGACTGGCGGTAGCCAAACCTGGAAGTGATGTACCCTTTCACAGGCCACCTGGTAGGTAAAGCTGCCAGGTACTGCTGCCGGGAAATAACGTCTGTTTTTAACTTTTCCAGGCTGGCCACCTGCTGTTCCAGTAGTGGATTCAGTTCGTCAAAGCCCGTCGCAATCCTTTGCGCTATTTCCAACCATTCATCTCCGTCTAAACCAGGAGCTTTGGTTGGGCCCGGGTTCTCATTCCACGAAGAACTTTGCGGCAAACTATCCACCCCCTCGGAAATCCCGTCAAGGGGAATGCCGCCCCCCATCGAACCCGCTCCCTCATCTAAAGAGCTGGCGCCTTCACTGGGTGTGAGCCCTACCAGTTCCCGCACCTGCCTTTCCAGTTTCTCCACGGCCTGCATTTTGTCCCGAATAATCTCCTCTTCTTGTTTAAGCCGCATGATCTCCTGCTGTTGCCGCCGGTTGGTAACTTTAAGTTCTTCATAGTGTTTGGCCTCAAAACGCAGTTGCAGGTTGTAAACGAGCAAATACATACTTGCAGCCAGTATGGCAATCGTAACCCCCGCCGCCATTTTTAAAAGCCAGCCGGGAACTTTCAAGTTGGTCACCCTACCGTAGTAAGTAGGGATAATCAGCACTGTCCAGTGCGCCTTATGTTTAGATCTATTTCTTTTCATCCAGTCATCCCTTGAGTCACTAAAATGCTTTGCCCAGCCAATAAAAAATTCTGCAGCTAGTAACTACTGTAGAAGTGGGGTTGTTTGCGATGGCAATGCGGCTTCTGTTCGTTAGCCTGTAAAGCATGTGTCTCGTCTTGCAGCGGTTTTGCTTCTTGATAACCCGGTTGGGGATCATTAATAGGACGAGTATCGTCCTGGTTTAGCTGGCCGTTAGCGTCGTCAGGACCCGGTGCTTCATTGCTGGATTTAGATTCAACCGGGTTCTCAACTGTACCCTCGGGAGTATAATCTGAATTTGAGGTGTTCACTGGATACCCCTCTTCCGCCATATCATTTGCCTTCTCACTTTCCTTTTCGCCCTTGTTAACCATCGTGCCTCCGTCTTTAACCGACAGGTGCTGGTACTTTAGGTTACCGTAATACAGTTGGCCGGACGAGTGAATCACCAGGCTCTCTGCTTCCACGTCACCCTGTACCACCCCGGCTATCTCAACGTTCCTGGCTTCAATTCTGCCGCAAAAACGGCCGGAAGGCGTAATAAACACATCGCTTCCTTTGCGAATCGCGCCGTTAAAGACTCCGTTGATTTCGATTAAACCGCGATCTTCGGATAAGGTTCCGGAATTAAAAATATTAGCGAACAACTCCGCCACCCTCATTAAAAAAATCACCTTTAAAAACCTTGTTCGGGATTAACCCGGGTTTCCTCATGCGTGCCTGCAAGTTGCCACAACCGGTTGCCCCAGGCTAGATAGCCGCGGCAGTTGGCGGTAATGGGGTCGGCGGCCAGTTTTGCTTGTGACAGATGCGGCAACAGGTAAGAACTGACGGCCTGCCCGCCGCCGCCGGTCAGAATCAAATTGTCGAAATCGGGACACCTCCACTGGGAGTTAATTTCCACCAGAATATTTGTAGCCAGCTTCTCGAAGGCATTCGCGACAATATCGGTAATGTCAAGCGTTTGTCCCGAAATATTAATTTTGCGCTTAATGATAGCGCCGTCAAGGGCGTAACTCTCTTTTTCCAGCCCATATTCCGTGGCCAGATTTGAGCCGACGTCGCTATAGGCTGTGGCCAGACCTACCGACAGCGATTTGCTTTTTTCCGGTATATATTCGCCGTCTTCTATCGCGGCCAGATCGGTCGTCCGGAAGCCTATGTCAATGACCCCGGTCAGTCCTTCCAGGGGAACCGCCGCCTCTTCCCCCTCCAGGTTATGAAATTCAGACCAGTAAGTTCCCAGCGGCTGGGGCACTATTTCTACTTCGGAAACATAAACCCTGGTGTCCTGGATTTCCCCTCCGCGGGAGGTCTTGATCGTCCTCTCGCCCCTTACCCGCGTTTGGAGATCCTTGGCCAAATGTATTCTCTCCACCGGAAGGCCTGTCACTACCTTAAACTCATTAGTGCGATTGGAACAGAACAAACTCAAGGCGCTGTAAAAAAGAATTTCAAAATCCTCTCCCGCGGCGCGCGTGTAGGAAAGGTCGCGGTAAACAAACTTCGAGTGTCTTATGGCGGCCTTGCCGGTGAAGTATAACTTTTGACCCATTCCAATTTTCAGATCATCGATAATGGGCATATCGTTGCTTCTTGTACTAAACGTTGGCTTGGTATGGCCTTCACCTACCACGCTGGGAAAAGAATAGCCCGACTCCCCATCGGTAGCTTTTACAAAACCGTAACCTACATCCAAACCGACTAGTTTTGTCATCCCTTAACCTCCCATTTCAATAAGATTTACAAGCTTGTACAGCAGGACCGATTCGACTTTCTTCGGCAAGTTAGTTTTGATTATAACAATTTCAGATTAAGTTCTTTCAAACTAATTTAAACTTTGGCTAACGTTTCTCTTAACTTTTTATAACTTTGAAAAAGGAAATGTCTTTTTTAGGGGGAATATAATACATTATAAAAGCACGACCGGGCAGGGAATGCTGATGGCTGGAGAAAAGATTTTAGTGGTTGATGATGAAGCTGTGGTAAGGAAGGTGGTTGAGCATCACCTGGTTACGGAGGGTTTTCAGGTGATCACCGCCGGGGACGGTGGCAGCGTTTTTGAGCTGGTCCGTGCCCATAAGCCGGACCTGATTATCCTGGACATACTTTTGCCCGGCCTTGACGGCATCGAGGTTTGCCGTGAAATACGCAAGGAAAACGACGTCCCGATCATATTTCTAACATCCAAGAGGGACTCTTCAGATATCGTGCTGGGCCTGGGCGTCGGTGGAGACGACTACATGGTCAAACCCTTTCACCACAAAGAATTGATTGCCCGGGTAAAGGCGAACCTGCGCCGCCGCCTGCTGCAAAGCATAGCCTCCACACCTTCGGAGCAGAAACAGGTCCTTGGTTATCCCGGCCTGGAGATAGATCTATCCAGCCGCACAGTTCTAGTCGACGGCTCCCCGGTCGCCCTTACCAATAAAGAGTTTGAACTCCTCGCCCTGCTGGCGCAAAACTCCAACCGCGTTTTTTCTTATCACCAGCTGCTGGAATTGGTATGGCAGTTTAAGGACAACGCTGACTACCGGACGGTAATGGTTCACGTTAACAGGCTGCGCAAAAAATTAGAGCCGGACCCCTCCCAACCCCGTTATATTATCACCGTAAGGGGGATAGGGTACAAGTTTCACCGTCAGTAAATTAAGTAAGCCCTCGTTTAGCATCTTTAAGAAAGGCTAGCATCTCTTCCTCAAGCCGCCCGTACTCCGCCTCGATTCCCATGATGAGCTCTCCTGCCCCCTCCGTGTGACCGGCCGATGCCATGTTTTCTAATTTTTTACACTGATCCGCTAAACCGGTGAGACCCAACAAGTAACCGCTCGATTTCATCCCGTGGGCCTGCAGGCGCAAGGTGGCGGCATCCTTCTGCTTGAAAGCCTCCCGGAGTGCGGCCAGCTTTGCGGGCATATCCCGCAAAAACGTTTCTATTAAATCAATAAGAAAATCCCCGTCCCGTCCTATCATTTCCCTGAATTCGTTACGCCTGGTGGCATCAACAAATGTTGCGGTAAAGGAATCCACCACCCGGTTTTCCGTCCTATTAATGCTCCGCGCGCCTTCTTCCATAGTTACACCGGAATCAGGCAACCAGCGCGCCAGCACCTTTTGCAGATCCTCCATCCTGATCGGTTTGCTTAAGATATCATCCATCCCGGCGCTTAAACACTTTTCCCCTTCCCCTGGCATGACGCCGGCTGTGGTCGCAATGATGGGGGTTCTCCGCCCCCTGGCAGCCTCCAGGCTACGGATTGCCCTGGCCGTTTCGTAACCGTCCATCACCGGCATCTGGCAATCCATGAAAACAAGCGTATAAGGAGCTCGGGAATAAGCTTCCACCGCCTCCCTGCCGTTGCCGGCGATTTCGGCGGACAGGCCCAGCTTTTTCAACTGGGAGACGATTAATTTCTGATTAATGACATTGTCCTCCACCACCAGGACGGTGCCCGATTTGTCTTTCCCTTGTAGTCGCATTGAAGCCACGTCAGCGGAAATATTCCTGTCAACCGCTTCAACTTCTGCACTGCCCCGCTGGAAGGAAATGGTAAACCAGAAGGTGGACCCCCGGCCTGCGGCGCTTTCAAAGCCGATCTGCCCGTGCATCAGTTCCACCAGGCGCTTGCAGATGGCGAGGCCCAGGCCGGTCCCACCGTGCCTGCGGGTCGTCGCAAGGTCGGCCTGGTAGAAGGGTTGGAATAAAAATTGCTGAGCCTGTACGGGTATGCCTGTGCCGGTGTCCTGCACCTCAAAACGAACAGTCACATGATCCGGTTCCTCCCTTTCCAGGAAAGCCCGGAGCGTTACTTCGCCCTGTTCAGTAAACTTGACGGCATTGCTCACTAAATTTAAAAGCACCTGGCTCAAGCGCACCGGGTCGCCCCGGAGCAAGACGGGAATTTCAGGCGCCAGGTAAGATTCTAGCGCAATCCCCTTGCTGCGCGCTTTGGGCGCCAAGGCGGCCAGGACGTTTTTTTCCACCGCCGGGAGGTGGAAGTTTACGGATTCTAATTTGAACTTGCCTTCTTCAATCTTGCTGAAGTCGAGGACATCATTAATAACCGCCAACAGTAGCTCGGAGGACTCCCGGATTACGGATGCGTATTCCCGCTGCTCTTGATCCAGGGATGTCTGAAGCAGGAGTTCGGCCATGCCGATGACGCCGTGCATGGGGGTGCGTATTTCGTGGCTCATGACCGCCAGGAAGTCGCTTTTGGCGCGATTGGCCGCATCAGCTGCATCTCTTGCCCTCATGAGCTGCTCATTGATTTGTTGCAGTTCCCTGGTTCTTTCGGCCACCGTTTGTTCCAGCATCTGGTTCCACCTGGACAACCGGTCCCGGGATTGTTCCAGGTCCGCGTACAAACGCGCGTTTTCGATAGAAATGGCCATCTGGGAAGACAACAGCCTCAAAATCTCCACCCGTTCCGGTGTAAAGGCGCCTGTGGACAGGCTGTTTTCCAGGTAGAGGACGCCAACCGTTTTTCCCTTTCCAACAATCGGCAGGCATAGAATAGAAGACGTGCGCCCACTGGCCACATAAGGGTCATCCACAAACATGCCCGTTTCGGCCGCGTTGTGGAGGACTACAGTCTCGCCGGTCCTGGCCACGTAATTGACCACCGAGCGCGGTAAAAGGTCGTATTCTTCCAGGGGGGCAGACTGCAGGACTTCGATGTTTGTTTCATTTGGGCCGGTTTCCATTTGAGCTTCCAGGTACAAGTGTTCGCCCTTTGGGAGGAGCAGGGCCCCCCGCCCGGCGCCGGCGTCTTGCATAACGACTTCCATCATTTTTTTCAACAGGTCTTCCAGAATGATTTCCCCGGACAGAAGCTGGGTGGCCCGGAAAATGGCTTCCATGTCCACCATTTGTGACAGGTCGCGGTCTGTCAAAACTGGCGGCGCTCCCGAACCGGAAGCCACCGCCCGGGCCTCTTCTTCCTCCGCCAGCCAGGAGTACCGGGACCGGAGCTGCTCCGTTTTTACCCGTGCGCCCCAGGTGCGATAACCCTCATAGGCATCCCGCATGTATTTCTGGGCCAGGCCGGTTAATCCCCTGGAAAAGTAGAATCTGGCCGCGCACTCGCTGGCAATGGCGGCATTCTGGATAAAGCGGTGGGCTCTCGCTGACCGGATAGCCTGATCATAGAGCAGGGCAGCCTTTTCGTTTTGCCTGCGTAGGCGGGCTATCTCCGCCGCGATCAACAGGTGTTTGTGCTCGAAATTGGCCGGGCAGCGCCGGGCCCACTCTTTCATTTTGCGGTGTTTTTTCAGCAGCAGCGGCCAGAACGCCGTCTTTTCCCTGATCGAGAAGGAGTCATATATTGCCGTAACAGTCAGGCAATAATAGAAGGCGTGATCGGCAAGATAGACTTCGCCAAAGTACAGCTTTGTCAACCGTTCGGCTTCCCTTAACAGGGGCAGCGCCCGGTCATAATTACCCAGGAGGTAGTAAACCTGGTTCTTGCAAAGGTAGTAGTCAAAGAGTTCTTTTTCCCTGATTTGGTAACCTGTATCTCCCCGGATAAACCCTTCTTCATCGAAAGTATCGTCACTGAAACTATCCGGTCCACGGGTCAAACCCTGCAGGTTAAGGGCCAGTTGCCGGTATATGGTAAGAAAGCAGGGAAAATAGGGGTCTTTGACCTTCGAGGCAAGTCTGAAGCCCTCTTGGATCTGTTCGGCCAGTTCTGGTAGCGGCAAGCCCCGAAAGTGCATGGAAATGAGGAGGAAGGTTATGGCATACCCGGTATAATTGAAATCACGGGAAGTCAGGCTGTCTTCTATTGCCCTTTCCAAGTAGAATTCACTTTGCCGGGCATGTTCAAGTCATGGGAGGAAAAACGCCCCGTACAAAAACTCGACGATATGTTTTCCGGCAAAGCTCCCATACCGTTCCGCCAAGGCTAAAGCCGTTCTCCCCAACGGGACCCCGGTTTGAAAGTCCTTCAGACGGACAATACTGACCATGGCCAGGGTCATATAACCGGAGCTTGAATAGGCAAAACTGCCGTGCCGTAACGAAAGCTCGCATATTTTGAGACTAATGGCGAATAGTAGGTCCTCGTTATTGTTGTAGGCACAAGGGGCGATGGCGGCCAGAAGGTCCAAAGCAGCCTGCACTTCCTCGCCGCGCCCCGGTGGCAGGTCCGCTATCCGGTCGAGTCCTATCTTTTTCATCAGCCTCTTGACCTTGATTAACTCCCGGATAATGTAAAGCACGGAGGGTTTGGCCGGCAGATCACGCCCCAGTTCCCGCAGCCCCTGTAAACCCACGTCGATGGCCCTGGTATCAAAGTCGTTCTTGGTAGCGAACAAAATGGCGACTAAATGCAGCTGCGTTCTATCCAGCTTACTCCGGGCTTTTCTCAACAGTTCCTGGTACAGTTCCTCGGCTTCACCATAATGGCCGCACAGGTACTGGCATTCCAGATGCTCAAGGTGCAGTTGAAAAGTCAAGGGATAGTGAGTCTCCCAGCTCCTTTCTTCCAGCAGCCCCAATCCTGTCTCCAGGTACTTCTGGGCGGCGGCGAAGGCCGAAGCCTGCTTGGCCCTTTTCCCCGCCAGGAGATTCAATTCTGCACCCCTGATGCTTTCACCGTTCTGGACCAGCAGTTCTACCCCCAGGTTTAGATGATTGACTGCCGTAAAGAAATCTGTCGGGGCGCCCTCTTTCCTTGCTTCCGGAGATTTCTCCCCTCCCTCCAGCATCAAACAGCCCAGGCGATAGTGGACAGCCCTTTTTTCTTCACCGGGGGTCAAGAGATATGCCGCCTGGTGCACCCGGTCGTGAACGAAACTGTAAACTTGATCCTCAACTTTCTGGATTAACCCTTCCCTAATGCAATCACTTAAACGCTCTTCAATAATGATGGCGGGTTGACCCGCAACTTCTGCTAGCAACGGTATGTCAAAGGTGTTACCGATACAGGCGGCAAATCGCAGAAGATTTTTGCTCTCGCCGGGCAGCAGTTGCATTCTGCCGATTAAAAAACTGACGATATCATCGGCAATTTCCATGTGTTCTATTTGATGCAGGTCCCACTGCCAGCCACTGCCGCCGGGCCTGGGTAAAATTAATTCCTTTTTGTACATGGCCTGGAGCAATTCTCTTACAAAAAGCGGGTTGCCCCCGGTCTTTTGATAAACGAACCCGGCGAGGGGCCTTGCTTCTTCCCCGCTGCAGTAAAGACTGGCCGTAATAAACGCCTCTACTTCGCAGGGGTCGAGGGGGGACAACCTGATTGTCCTGAACCGGTCCGCCTCCCGTTCCATTGCCTGGATAGTTTCCCTTAAAATATGACCTGACGGCACTTCTTCCTCCCGGTAGGCGCCTACCAGCAAAAGGTGGCGGACCCCGTGTTCCAGGAAAATTGATTCCAGGATCTTTAAAGACCCGGGGTCGGCCCAGTGCAAGTCGTCGAGGAAAAGCACCAAAGGCGCATCTTTTTTGGCGAACAGCTGGAGCAACTGAGAAAAGGCATAGAAAAGGCGCTCTCTGGCTTCCAGGCTTGAACCGGCCTCCACTTTTGGCTGCTCGCCTACCAGCCGCTCGACGTACGGCATTAATGCCGCGACCAGGGAAACATTGGCTCCCAGCTTCACGAGAATTTGCTTTTGCCAGGCGGTTACTTCTTCCCGGCTTCGGCCCATCAGCCATTGAAACAACTGCTCAAAGGCCTCAATTATAGGGCCATAGGGAGTCTCATTATTAAGAGACTGGAACTTCCCGCTGATGAAAAATCCCTGCCCTTTCTGCACCTGCTTGCTAAACTGCTGGACCAGCCTTGTCTTGCCGATCCCCCCTTGACCTGCAACAAAAACGATTTCCGCCGGGCCGCGGCCAACCCTTTCTAAGGCCGCCTGCAGGATGCGCAATTCCTCTTCCCTGCCGTAAAACTCGGCTGAAAGATGAAATGCGGCGGGAACGTCGTGTTGACCGATCTTAAAAGGGGTGATGCTTCTCTCCTGTTCCCATTCCTCAAGGCATCGCCATAAATCCCTTCTTATACCTTCAGCGCTTTGATACCTATTGTCCGGGTCCCTGGCCAGGCATTTCATCACGATGTCGGAAAGAACCGCCGGGATTTGCTTGTCTATCTGGTGGGGAGGTTTAATATCCCCGGCCATCAAGTTATGGAACCATTCCAATCTGTTTTTGCCCTCTACAGGCAGCCGGCCCGTCAGCATTTCATAAAAGATCACGCCCAAGGAAAACAGGTCTGCCCGCAGGTCCACCGGCCGGTTCAAACGGCCGGTCTGTTCCGGTGCAAGATAGAATAGGGTTTGGGGATTAGTATCCGGTCTCGTCGCGCGGCTAAAGTTTGCCAAATACACCGTATCGTCCTGCCGGCTGATTAACAAGATATCCGGGTTCAGGTTGCCGAGGATGCCGCCTTCCCGGTGCAACCGGGAAAGAATTGCCGCTAATTGCACGGCAAGGCGCAAAAATATCTCTAGCGACATTTCTTGCAGCCGGAGATACTGCCGGAACGGCACAGGGTTTGCAACGCCCGCTTTCGAAAGATAATTACCGTTGTCCGGACATGTTTCTTTAAAGACCACTTTACCATCCAACGTTTCAAACTCCCCCTAAGCTGAAACAGCTTATAATCTTATTTATTTTTATAGCATCGTTACCAGGTATGCGCAAGTCCCAACAATGTCACCTCCGGCCTCGTCTTACCATCATTGTAAGCCTTCTGCGCCTGAAGTCAAAATATTTTCGAGCTTACCCTTCATCCTGCGGTTGGGGAAATGTGGTGGGGGCCATGCCCTGGCCTCCTCGAGGAGGTTGTAAGCGTTCGTCTAGATAATGTCTTGACAATACCAGTGTCTTACATATACACTGAATACGGGAGGTGATATGATGTCCAGGGAGAAGATAGGCACGTCTATTAACAGAAACCTGATTACCCACGTGAGGGTACTGTCTCGCAGGACTGGTCAACCACTGAATGAAATAATTGAGGAAGCGTTAGAACAATACCTGGCAAGAACAGGTTTCCACCAGGGCAACGGATTGGTACGAGCCACAAAGGGGGTAATCCCCGCCAACCCTGATCTAGTAAAAGCCATTCTGGAGGAGGAACCCTTTCTTGAAATTTGACGAATTGCCTGCGGGTGAAAGCATCTTTATCGACGCCAATATCTTTGTGTATCACTTCACCGGCGTTTCTGAAGAATGTACTCGGTTTCTTTCGCGGTGCGAAGAGGGTGCGATGGCGGGCTACACCACCAGTCAGGTGGTACTGGAGGTGATGCACCGCCTGATGATGCTGGAAGCTGTCCATAAAGGGCTGGTTTCTCCAGGGAACGTGGCGAAAAGGCTTAAGGATCACCCGGAAATAGTAAAAAGCCTCAGTGTGTACGCCGACAATACGTTAAAAATCGGAGCAATGGGAGTTTCGGTGGTCTCTCTATCCAGCGACCACTGTTCAAGTGCACGTAGGTTCCAGCAGCAATACGGGCTGCTTACCAATGATGCCGCCCTCCTGGCCGCCTGCCAGGACGCGGGCTGTAGTAACCTTGCCACGCGGGATGAGGATTTTTTACGTGTAAAAGGAATACGGGTTTACCTGCCAAGTGACGTGTAAAACCCCTTAAGAGCATCCATCCCGGGATTGGGAGATTACCCATGCGTCGGTACTGCTTGGTACCCAACTTTCATTTCTTCCTGAGAAGGGTTTATGGATTGGGTAGTTGAGCCAGGATATCCGTCCCGGTCGCAGCGGCGGCCTGGTTTTCTCTCCGGACGGCGTCGACAAGTTCCTGACGGAGGATGGGGAGTTCTCTGGGGGCGTCGATGCCGATGCGGACTTTATCGCCTTCAACGGAGGCGATGGTGATGCGGATGTTGTCGCCGATCAGGATGGTTTCGCCCACTTTTCTAGTAAGCACTAGCATGACAGTTCCACCCCCGGTCAGCGGGCGGCTGCCCGTGGTTTTTTGTCAGGCTGTTCGGGAAACAGGCGGTGCTTGGTGGTGTAGTTCGTTCCGTCCAGGATTAACTGGAGGCCGCGCTTTTTCGCCAGGTTGACAGCTACCGGCCCCACCAGGTTGGCGGTCATGTCCTTTACCCCGGTGGGGGGAATGGTAACGACCGCGTAGACCACCACCTGGTCCGGCCCGTCCACCTGCAGGTTTTCCCTGTGCTGGGGCTTCAGTTCCACCTCGTAGCCCTGGAAAAACAGGAAGGGGTCCACTAGGAGGAAGGCCACGGCCGGATCCTCGACCGCCTGCAACCAGGTGAAGGCCGGGTTGTCAGGCACCGGCGCCAGCACGTATTCATTCAGGTCTTCAAAGCCCAGCATGCCGGAAAGGAACCTGAGGACTTCCCGCTCGTCAATCTCCAGGGGACCAAACCGGGTGGTCAAGATCTGCATGGTCAACACCCCTTTGCTTAAATTATGCCTGAAGATAAAACGGTCTATAACATCAGGCTCTTAACCTGCCAACGCATATTTACCGGTAATTAAGAATCCGTTCCCGGTACTCCGCCTTCATTTCGGTTTGCAGGTAGCGGATGAAGCGGTTCAGGAAGGCGGCGGCCTCGGCGCGGGACATCACCTGGTTGGGCAACACGTAGCCGTAGTCGTCACCCTTGACCAGGCCGATCTGGGAGCCCACGTAGACCGCGTCCCTCGCCCAGCGGGGGATGTCCGCGTCGTCCAGGTAGGTGGTCTTGTACGATACTACTGGAGCCATACCCTCCAGCCCCAGGGCGCGAATGATAATGGTGATCGCCTGGGCCCGGGTCAGGGGCTGGTCCGGGTCGAACAGGGCCGGCCCGGTGCCCTGCATGAGCCCGGCCTGGGCAACCGCCTGGTAGTGGCGGTAGGACGGGTCTTCCACGGGCACATCGGCAAAGATGGATACTTCCGGCGGTGGCGGAGTGCGGGTGTTTCTGGGTTTCGGCGGCGGTTCGGGCAGCTTGAAACCGGTCACCGTCACCAGCGCCCGGGCAAAGTCCCCCCGCAGCGCCGGCAGGCGGGGACCGAAGTATTCACCGCTCCCGGGGAAGGCGCCCAGGCCCACCAGCTTCATGATATCCGCTTCCGCCCAGTGCCCCTGGATATCCCGCTGGAAAGCCACCGGCAGGCGCTTATGCCTGGGAATGGTTGAGAGCTGCTGCGCCCCGCTCCCCTGGTTGCGCCGGCTGCCCACCACCACCAGCCCCCTGTCCAATCTGGGCAGGTTATAGTTGTACTGGAGGGTGCTGGTGTCCTGCTCCGTCTCCAGGTACCCGCCGGCAAAGCTGATCTGGGAGGGCTCATTTTCCTGGTAGGACAGGTTGCGCCCCCTGTTGAAGGACAGGTTTACCTGAAAGGTGCCCGCCCACCGGCTGTCATAGACGGCCTTGTCCACCGTTACCTTGCCGTCAAAAGAAATGGTGCCGTCGATCCGCTGGGTCTCGGTGCTGCCCCAGGCATGGTTGTATCCCACGGAAGAACCCCAGGTTTCCACTGTTACTTTAGCGGCGTTCTTATTCAGGTTGTAGGTCTTGCGGGCGTTCCAGTTGCCGCTGTTGTAGCTGACCACCGGCTGCCCGTCGGTGATGGCTGAATGGGAAAACTGGTAATCCGCCAGGCTGTATTTGTCCCTGTCCACCGTAATATTTTCCGAGTAGCTCGCCAGCCTGGTCACCGAGATCACCTGCTGTTCCCGGTTCTCGGTGGTGGTGACAAAGGTGAGGCTGCGGCTGACCTTGACCTTCTTCTCCTGGTTCTCCAGGTTAGTGAAAGTTACGCGGTGGGTGACGGCGCCGTTCCGTTCGGTGGTCGTCTCTTTGATCTTGCCGGTGATCAGGATGGGCTCCCCGGTGATGAACAGCATTTCCCGGTACTCTTCCTCGTTGGCAATGCCCCATTCCAGTTGGGTGGCTTGAAAGGCCCCCGCCGGGGTTTGAAGGATTAGAAATGAGAAGAGACAAACCAGCAGCACTGTTAACAGACGTATTCTGAGGCCCAATAGCGCCCCTCCTTTCCGTGGTTCACTGCACAAAGAGCAATACTCCCTTGACCTGGTCGTGTACTAGATACACCGCGTCGCCCTGGGCCAGTTGGGACAACGAGGTTACCCGGTTATTTTTGATCACAATGGCGCTGGCGCCTTGCAGGTACATAGGATCTGGATTGGCGATCCACTTCTGGTACCCTTCGCTGTAATCCCTGACAGCCTCCAGGACCAGTTGGCCGCCGGCACTGTCCACCGACTTCACCCGCCCGAGGCTGGTTTTGGTAGCGTTATACCTCTGGGAGTAGGGGTAAATAACCATTGCTTCCACCCTGCCCTGGCGGCTTACCAGGTAGACGTACTCATCTTCGTACTTGTCGGTAAACCGGCTGCGATAGAACTCCTCCGGGGTAATAGTTTTGCCGCTCTGGCCGGTGGCATCCACCACCACGGCTTCCCAGGAGAGGATAAAGTTCATGTAGTCCGAGCTGCCGCCGGGCTCCTCCCACCCGGTGGGATCAAATTCGCTATAACGCTCCAGGCGGAAATCATCCTCCCGCACCCGGTCGATGACGCCGCGGTAAGACTGCCACCTGGCGGGATAGAACTCCTGGCTGATAATCACCGCTGCCCGGTGGAAGCCGGCATCCCGGTTGGCCACCACAAAGAGGTGGTCATCGCCGCTCAAGTCGGCAGGCTGCGCCAGCTTGCGGTCTTTTACCACGATGGTCCCGGCGTTAAACCGGAGAAAACTCTGCTCCCCTTCCAACCGCAGTTCCTGGCCGCCCAGGGGGAGGGTCTTTACCGGACTGTTCAGGGATAGCCCTTCGCCTGATTTGGCTGTGATCTTGACGGCGACTTCTTTGCCGTAGGGGGAGGCAATGGCCGCGTATACCTCCTGCCCCACCAGTTGCGGGTAACCCCCAGCCAGTTCCAGGGGCCTGCCGCCGGCATAGACGGGTGCCGCAGGGTCCACCTCCACGGCCTTGACATCCGCCAGCGGCAGCCAGTCGCCGTAGTAGTAGGAAGAAACCTGTCCCAGCACCAGCTGGTTTCCGGTGGGGTTCACCTTTTCCACTCGCCCCTTCAGGATAGCTGTAATGTTGTCGTTCGGCCCGGCGAGGTCCAACCGGGTGATATCTCTTTCACCGGACACGGTGAGTCTTACCGGTGCTCCCACTTTCAGGTCCTGAAGGGTTGCCGGCGCCCCATCTTGAAAGAACACCGTCCCGCCAGTAATGCGCAGCGCCTCTTCGCTTCCCCCGTCCACCGCAACGGTAATCTCGCCGGTCCTGATTTCCGCGATGCGGCCGTTAATCACCCTGGTCGCCACCGGCGTGTAACCGGGCAGGTCATCGCCAAGGGTAGCCCTGATGGCGGTTACCACGCCGTTTTTGACCACGAGGGATACTTCCTGTCCTTTCAGGAGGTCGGTTAACCGCGCGTCCCGGCGGTCCACGGTAACGG
This sequence comes from Clostridiales bacterium PH28_bin88, assembly GCA_000987045.1. GTDB lineage: Bacteria > Bacillota > PH28-bin88 > PH28-bin88 > PH28-bin88 > PH28-bin88. The sequence continues at coordinate 150,252 of LAKY01000016.1, forward strand.
CCACGTAAGGGCTGACCGGGTAGCTGGCGGTTCCCCCGCCAGAGGTACTGATGGTCACCTCTTTACCCGCATCATTTACCGCAACCAGGGTACCCGCCGGCTCCTCCAGCGCTTTTCCCGTAACCTCCACGTACAGCACGCCGTCCTGGTTCAGGATCACCTGCGCCAGGTCGCCGGTGGCCAGCAGGGGGCTTCGTCCCAGCCGGTCTTCCTTGAAAACGAAGAAGTCCCTGTCTCCCTGGGATGATCCGGTTTCCGCCCGCATCCTGATCACCTGGCCGCCGGCGGTTTGCACCTGGAAGTCCACCCAGCGGATGACGGTGCTGTTTACTACGCTGGCGCCTTCTTCTCGCGCGGAAACCTCTCCCCGGAGCACCTGCAGTCCGCGCGGGGAGAGAAACCTGGGGCTCAGGCGGTCCAGCAGGGTGGCCATTTCACCCCTTTTGACCAGGTCCCGGGGAGCAAAGGTGGTGGGGCTGGTCCCCACCATCACCCCCTCCTGCAGCACCGCCTCCAGCAAGGGGAGGTAGGCAGGGGCCACCTGCTGCCAGTCCTTGAAGTTGTAGATGGCCTGCTGGCGGGGGCCGTACAGGGGGGCGAGCCCCAGCGCGCGGCCTGTCCAGGCTGCCACCTCCTGCCGCTGAGCGGGTTTCGCCCGGTCAGACAACAGCTTTTCCCGCTCTTCGGCGGTTACCAGTCCTTTTTCCAGGGCGACGGCGATGTAACCGTCGGACCACCGGGGCTTGATCTTCTCCGCCGGGTTTGAAGTCAGGGTAGCTTGCTGCGCCTGGGACTCCAGGCCCATGAGACGTATTAGCAGGGCCAGTGCTTCTTCCCTGGTGAGGGATTCGCCGGGACGAAACAAGCGATTACCGTAACCCCGCACTATTGACTGGGCTGCCGTACGGATGATCGCGCCCCGGGCCCAGTGGCCCAGGGTGTCGGAAAAGGAAATGTTGTCCAGCAGTTGACTGCTGTAAAGGACGCCGGGGTAGGTTTGCCCGGGCAGAACAACCGGCGCCTCTGCCATCGCTGGAAGTACCCCCGCGGCTGACCACAGGAAAGCCGACAGGGTTACACTGAGGATGTATTTTTGTAGCCGGTTCTTTGACATGTATTTTTCACCTTTCACTAACTACGGCTGCTCTACCAGCACATACCGCCCCGGTTGCTTGATCACGACGGAAACGGTAGGCCAGTAGGGGTCCACGTCGCCGCCTAAAGCCTGCCACTTGCGCTCCCCAGGGTTATAAACGTAAATGTCTATTTTCTTTCGCTCCGGCTGCCGCAGGCTATCAGGGTTATAGCTCAGATCGAGGGTGACATCGCCGTAGAACCGGTCAACCTGCTGTACTTTCCGGCCGGTTTGGCTCTCCCACCCCACCGCCAGGACCGGCGACAGGATGCGGGAGCCTTTGGGCAACAACCCGAGGGCGGATTCCGCCTCCCCCTGGCCCAGGTCGGTGACGGTCAGCCGTACCCAGGAATCATCCAGCTCGCTGGAGGAGAGGCTGGCAATGGTTGGAGTTCTTAACGCGCCGGACGACAAAACCAGCCTGAAGATGCCCGTATCCACCACCAGGTTGCGGGATCCGTTCTTGGCCGCCCGGCCCGCCAGGGTAACCTGAAACTTTTTGGCCTGGCGGAACTCCGGCTCGTCCAGGTCCCACCGGTAACCGCTCTTAAACGCTTCCTCGGTGGGAATGTGGACAGTCACCTGGCCGCCGCTGTTGGTAATGGAGGTATAGGGAACGGTTTCCTGCTTCCGGTCATCGTCGTCCTCTTCTTTCGTCCAGACGTAGTCATAATCGCTGAAGTACGAAACCCCCAGTTCGTTCACCGCCCGGACCTGGAAATAGTACTTCTCGTCCGGTTCCAGGTCAGTTGCGTAGTAAAGGGTCTCCCTTGTCTGCGCCAGGAACCGGTAGGTCGTGCTGTTAGAAGGGCTAACATAAATCTCGTAGTAATTGGCAAACTCCACCGGGTCCCACCTCAGGCGGATGGTCTGGTGATCGTAGGAGGAAGCGCTTAACCACCCGGGGGTATCGGGCTTACTCCGGGGGCGAACGTAACGAAAACCGTTGGCCAGTACCGACCACCCTCCGTCAGGGTTGGTAATCTTGAGTTCCTGCCACCCTTCCGGACCCGCCGGGGTGACAGCGGTGATCCTGTTCTTGTCCACTACCTGCACGTTCAAGGCCGGTTTCCCGCCAATGGTAACGGTAGCGCCCTTGATAAACCGGTCGCCGGAGATGGTGATGGCGGTTCCACCCGTTGTCGGGCCCTCGCCGGGTAGCACTGATGTGATCACGGGGATTTCCACGTGGTAATAAGTGAATCCTTTAGCCAGGGTGAAGGACCCCTGGTCCGGGTTGACCACCGACACGCCGGCAGGTCCCTGTTCCCCGGGCGGGACGGTGGCTTTAAGGGTCTTGTAGTCCACTCGCTCCACACCGGTGGCAGGGCTGCCTCCCACAAAGACGGCGATGCCCTCACGGAAATCCAGGCCGGTGACGGTAATTAACGTCCCACCGACTATCGGCCCCTTGCCGGGGGTAACGGACTTGATCACCGGTTCACTGCCGGGCACCTGGTAGGTAAAGCCGCCGGGCAGGGTATGGCTGCCCCCGTCGTAGTTGATCACGGTAACGTCCTTCGGCCCGGCGGTGTGGGGCGGAGTCCTGGCCTTGACGGCCCTGCCGCCGTCCAGGATCTTGACCTCCGTGGCTTCCCGCCCGCCGATGTAAACTAAAGCCCCGTCCCGGAAGTCCTGGCCGGTGATGGTGACGTAAATGCCGCCGGCGGTGGAACCCGTGCCGGGGTCCACTCCCGTGATCAAGGGGTTGCTGTCAGGTATTTTATAAGTAAAACCGTTCTTCAGCACCGCCTGTTCCAGGTCGGGGTTAACCACTTTCACGTCCCTGGGGCCGATATTCTCGGAAGCGGGCGTGATGAAGGTGATGGCAGTGCTTTGTACCGAGATCACCGGCGCTTCATCGTCCCCGATGTACACCTTGGCGCCCGGCAGGAAGTCTTGGCCGGTAATCGTGACCTGATCTCCCCCTGCCCTGGTCCCCATGTTGGGCAGCACAGCGGTGATCTTGGGAGCGGAAGTGACGTAGGTGAACCCATTCCGCAAGGTAAAGCTGCCCAGATCCGCCCCGGTGTTCATCACCGTGACGTCCGCCGGGCCCTTTTTGCCGGGAGGGGTCCTGGCAATGATGGTGGTGTAATCAACCACGACCACCCCGGTAGCGGCTACGCCGTTGAAATACACCTCGGCGCCGGGCCGGAAGTCGAAACCGGTGATGGTGACCTCCGTCCCGCCGGCCGCCACGCCGCTGTTGGGGTTAATGGCGGTGATCCTCGGTTCGCTTTGCGGGTAAAGGTAAGTAATCCCGTTGAACAGTGTAGCGGTCCCACCGTCCTCGTTCACTACCGTCACGTTATAAGTCCCCTCGGCGTGAGGCGGCGTTTTAACCCGCAGGGTGTTGCCGTCCAGCAATTCAACGCTGCCCGATTCCACCGCGCCGAAGAAGACCCGGGCGTTTAGCCGGAAATCGCTGCCCGAAACGGTTACGTACGTACCCCCGGCGGTAGTGACAAAAGCAGGCGCTATGCTTTGGATAGTAGGAGAACTGGCCGGCTTTTTGTACGTAAACCCGTTTTTCAGGAGATACAGTCCCCCGTCGGGGTTTATCACCTGCACGTTGACAGGTCCTACCGGCCCCGCAGGGGTAAAGGCTTCAATGGTCTTACTGTCTACCACCTTGACGCCGGTAGCAAGGTTGTCACCTATGCGCACCTGGGCGCCCGGCCAGAAATTTTCCCCTTTAATTACAACAGGGGTGTCTCCGGAGTCAGGGCCGAAATTGGGATACACGCCAGTGATTTTTGGCGATGTCAGGGGAAGACGGTACTTAAAGGCTGCCGGCAGCACACCGGCGCCGGTGTCGTCTTTATTGACCACCGTTACATCGTAAAAGCCCGGCAGGTTGGGCGGGGTAACGGCCTGAATCTCCCGTGGGCTGATCACTTTTACCTGCACTGCCTGTTCCCAGCCGAAATACACCATCGCGTCAGGGGCAAACCCGTCTCCTTTAATGGTGACCTCTGTTCCACCTTCAGTGGGGCCGATCTGGGGGTCGACCTGGTTAACCGTAACCGTCCCCGCCGGCTTTTTGTAAATGAACTTGTCCCAGGATGTGGAGCCTCCATCCGTATTGGTAATGGTGATCATTACGGGGCCCTCTTTACCTGTGGGCTCCGCCGGCAGCCGGATTTTCATCAAATCCTGGCCAGCGACAAAAACATCTTTCTCCGGGTCCAGGTACACCGACCCCACCACCACCTGGGCGCCTGGGTAGAATTGCCGGCCCGAAATGGAGACGATGCTTCCACCGTAGATGCTGCCTGTAGCCGGGCTGGTACCGGTGATGGCCGGGTTGGAGTAATAGAAAAACCCGCCGGGCATGGTGTGCGAACCGCCGATGGCATTGGTCACCGTTACGTCCTGCAAGCCCGGCTGTCCCGGTGGAGAGACGGCGGTGATGAGGGTAGAACTCTGGACCACCACGTCCGTTGCCGGTTGGCCGCCCACGGTGACAGTCGCCCCGGAGGCGAAATTCATCCCCTCAATTGTAAAGGGCGTACCGCCGGTCACCGGGCCCCGGGCCGGGGTCTCCGGCGTCCCCTCATCGGAGGTTACCATGGAAATCATCGGGTTAACGCTGGGCAGCCGGTAGTCGAAAGCCAAAGGCAAGACGTATTCGCCGTAGCGGTTGGCCACGATGACGTCTTTTAAGCCGGGAGTGTATTTGGGGGTGATGGCAGTGATCACAAACCCGTCGGTCAGTTTCCCGTCATCTCTGCGAACGATTTCCGCCTGGTAACGGCTTTCCGCATCGGCCAGGTAGAGCCAGATGTAGGTTTCCGTACTCCCGTCGTCCCTTACAATGGTGTCCTCGTCGAAGTTGGCGCCCGTGATTTCGATTCTGGTTCCACCCGAAACCGGGCCAAAGTTGGGGGTCACACTGGTGACCACCATGGTGGTCCCTTTATACACAAAGGCATTTTTGGCCACATCCATCCCCAGGTCGGCGTTGATGACAATCACATCCACCGGCCCCGGCTTGTCGCCCGCCGGGGTCACCGCCCGGATTTCGGTGGTGGTGACGCTCAACACCTGCACCCGGCGGCTTACGTCAATGCGGCCGATGTAGACCGACACCCCGGAGCGGAAGTCGGTACCGGTAATACTGATCTGGCTGCCGCCGCCCAGGGGGCCGGTATTGTCCCCGGTATCCGTGTTCTTGACTGCGCTGATCCTGGGCTGGCTCCCCGGCATCCGGTAAGTGAAGCCGCCCACCAGGGTATAGCGCTCCACTGTTGTCCCCCGGACAACCTCCAGCATCACGTCCTGGGATGTCTCCAACTGGCCTTCTTCCACATACCCCCCGGGGGTTTCCGCGGTAATTACGGTCGTGTCGTCGATTTTAGTCACCTGTACGTTCGTGGCAGGATTGCCGCCAATGTAGAGGTAAACCTGCGCGCTTACGGACTGCCACTCCTCCACGGTGGGAAAGTTCACGCCGAATACCGTGATGGGAGTGCCGCCTTCCACCGTGCCTTTATCCGGCGTCACACTGGTGATGCGTAGTACCCTTTCAGGGATCTTGTAAGTAAAACCGTCTTTAACCGTCACCGTTCCCCCGTCGGGGTTGGTGACAGTGACGTCCTTAGGCCCGGCGCTGTGGGAAGGAGTGATGATCACGATGCGGGTAGGTTCCACGTAGGGCGCGCCATTAAAGTCCCGTTTGATTTCCGCTTGTTTACCGCCAACCAGCACCACCGGCAGGGCGCCGTCGGCCGCGATGCGGAAGTCGGAACCGGTGATGGTCACCTCTTGCCCCCCGTCGGTGCTGCCCATATTGGGTTCGATGATCGTCACGACCGGCTGGCTTTTCCCCTGGGTGAAAGTGAATCCGCTGGGCACCGTGACCCCCTGTTCGGGGTCGGCGGGGTTGCGCACCGTTACATCAGCAGGCCCCACGTTGCCATCCAGCAAGGTGGCGGTAATGGTATCAGCGGTGAAACTGTCCACCCGGGCGGCAAACCCCCCCACCACCACCATGGGCTTGGTGTCAGGATCCTGGAATATCTTGCCAAAGTTCGCCCCCTTGATAATGATGGTGTCTCCCGTCCACCCGTAGTTGGGCGTGATGCTGGTAACTGACGGCATGATAATGTACTCGAAAGCCCCGCTTAACGTGCTGCTGGCGCCGTCAGGGTTGATGACCTGGATGTCTTTCTTTGTCCCGTCCACGTTGCCGGGAGGGACCACCGCAGTGATTTCCCGCGGGCTGATCACCTGGACATTGCTGGCGTAGTTAATGCCTACCTTTACCTTGGCTCCCACGCCGAACTCGCTATAAACAGCGCCCGTAACCGTGATCACGGTTCCACCGGCCCCCTTGGTGGGGGAGATAGACTCAACGGCCGGAGTACTCAGTACATAGTTAAAAGCATTGTCCCGGCTGGCAGTACCCCCATCCGGGTTGACCACCTGCACCGTCTTGTAGCCCAGGGTGCCGGGAGGGGTGGTGGCCTTAATCTGAGTAGCGCTGTCCACGATCACGTCCTCTGCCAGATTATTATCCACATAAACCTTGGCGCCCGGCTGAAACTCCGTACCGGTAATGGTGATGCGGGTGCCGCCGATGCTGGTCCCGCTGTTGGGACTGGGGTCCGCGTCAATGGTAGGAGTGCTGGTATACAGGAACCCATCATACATCACATCACTGATGCCGTCGGGATTGACGACCTTGACGTCCACGGCGCCGGCGGAGGCATAGGCCGGCGAGGACACGATCACCCTGTCACTCCGCACTTCCTGCACCACGGCGGTCGCCGGCCCAAAGTACACCTTGGTATTCTGCACGTCTCCGGCGACAAAGTTGCTGCCAAAAATAGTGACGGTGGTTCCACCGGTATTGGGACCCTGAGCCGGGCTCACGCTGCTAATTTGCGGAGCATCGGCAGCAAGGGCGCCAGGCGGAGAAGGTGCGATGCTTACCAGCAAAAGGATTATCAAAATACCGGCAATTATTTTGTTATGACACTTCATGGTTTTCCCTCCACTGGCAGCATGCCACAGAATTGCCCGTTGAACAGTTTCACCCCTGTTAGGGGTGAGAAAGATCGCTTATACTTAGCAGTTAAGTCCACGCCGCGCAATTATTTTCCTACCTCAAGAAATTTATCAGGCTCGGCTGCAGCACCATGGCGGCGGTGGCCAGGGAGGCCTGGTAGACCGCTTCCTGGTTTTTATAGTACATGACAGTTTCGGCCAGGTCGATATCTTCCAGCTTGGACATCATTTCGGTCATCTTGACCTGTGCCTCCTCGGTGCGGCTCTTCGCCAAGGACAGGCGGTTGGACTTGGCGCCGAGTTCAGCCCGGACGTTCAGGGTATGGTCGCCGTACTTATCCAGGTCGGAAAGCACGCTCCCCGGAAGAGCGGAGATATCGCCATTATCGAGGGCGTCGCGCAGGGCAAAAAGGGACGCAAAAAGACTGCTTGGGCTACCGGTTGAAGGTACGTCAAACCCCTCAATGCCGGAGATATTAACCGACAGGGTGACTCCCGGCGCTACTTCCCAGTTCTGGGCCTGCCCGTCGCCATCATAAATCACGCTGTCGCCCACCCTGGCGAAGGGCGGCTGGGCGGTGTAAGCGCCGCCAAAGACGTAGCGGCCGGCATAATTGGTATTGGCTACCTGAACCAGTTCGTCGATCAGTTGGTCGACTTCCCGCGCTAGGGCCTTTCGAGAGTCGTCGGGTATGGTACCGGAGGCTCCGTAAACAGCCAGTTCCCGGGCGCGTTGAAAAATATCGGTAACCCGTCCCACTGCGGATTCGGAAACGTCGATCCAGCCGATCCCGTCCTCGATATTGCGCAGGTGCTGTTTCTGTTCTCCCAGAAAAGTTTTATAGGAGAGGATCTGGGCAGTGGCGATGGGGTCATCGGAGGGCTTACTCACTTTTTTCCCCGAGGACATCTGTTCCTGGGTAGTGCTCATCGCCCGCAGGTTCCGGTTAAGGTTCTGCAGGGTGTTACGGGTAAGCATCTGGTTGGTGATACGCACCTTTTCCTACCCCCTATCGCTTCATCTGGTTGACAATGGTATCCAGCATTTCGTCCACGGTGGTGATGATGCGGGCTGCCGCCTGGTAGACGCGCTGGTACTGGATGGCCCTGGTCATCTCTTCATCGATGGAAACTCCCGAGGTACTGTCGCGGCGGTTCAGCAACTGGTCTACCAGCACCTGCTGGTTGTCCGCCATGCGGCCCGCCTCGTGAGCGGCCACGCCCAGGCTGGATACCATGTCCTTGTAATAATTGTCGAAGGTGGTGCCTCCCGGACCGGTTGCGGCCTGTAATGTTATCGGCTTACTGTTCGCGTCGTAAACCACTTCCAGGCGAGTTTGCCTGAGGGCAATGATGGCCAGGGCGTTGTTGGCGTCACCGGGGTTGGCGCTGGAGGCGCCGGCGGCGCGGATGTACTTCACGTTCCTTTGAATGGCCGCCTCCACTTCGATATCCGCCGCTCCTGTACCGGTGAAGAAACCGCCGGTATATGGGTCGGCCAAACCCGGCACGGCGATGGGATCACTCCCCCCGCCGTTGCCGTCCAGGTCATACCCTGCCCTGTGCACCTCGTTCACCATTTCCATCAGGCCGCGGGCCAGGGCGTTCAACTGGTCCATATAACCCTGCACCAGGTTGTCGCGGGCTAACACCAGCCCCATGAGGGAACCGTTGGTTGCCGTCACCGCTATGTTATCCGACAGGTCGGTATCAGTGGGTGGAGCCTCTGTCCGGGGGTCATAAGCCGCCTGCCCCCACACTACCACCCCGTCTGCGGGCCGGGTAAGCACCTCCCGGACTTTACGCCCGTCCACCAGGTAAATCGGGTCACCGGTAGTTTCCGTGTTGCCTGGTATGCTCACCCGTACCATACCGGTGTCCTTCTCCTGCCCACCCACCGTTTGCAGCACGGCCTCTACCTGGATGGGCACGATCTTCGCCAGCCGGTCCAGCAGCAGGTCGCGCTGGTCCAGCAGGTCGTTGGGCTGCTGGCCGGTAAGGTAGACGTTGGCGATCTGGGCGTTGAGATCGGAGATCTGCCTGGCCAGGGAATTTATATCTAAAAGACTGTTGTCCACCATAGAGGACAGGTCATTCTGGGTGGTTCGCAACTGGCTGTAACTGTGGCGGAGGGCCTCAGCCAGGGCCATGGATGTTTCCCGGACAGTCACCCGTACCGGAGAACTTTCCGGGTTTTTGGTCAGCTCCTGCCAGGCGTTCCAGAATTGACTCAACAGCGCGTTCATCCCGTCATCCGATGGCTCCATGTAACTTATTTCCACCCGTTGCAGGGTATCCCGGCGGACTTCCCACTGGCCCAGGGAGGAAGTTTCCTGCCTGACCTGAACGTCGATAAAGGCGTCGCGGACGCGGCGAAGGGTAAGGATCTCCACGCCTGTGCCGACCATGCCCAGCCCCTTGCTGAAACCGGGCGCGGGAATAGCCAAGCTGGCGGTCATCACCGCCTCCTGCCGGGTAAAACCGGGGGTATTGGCGTTAGCAATGTTGTGAGAGGTGGTACTCAATCCGGTTTGCTGGGCGCGCAGGGCGGTAACGGCGGTATTGATGGTGGAGAATAAACCAGGCATAATGCACCTCCAGTCGGTCGTCAGAAGTCAGAGGTCGGTCGTCGGAGGAAAGGCACCGGGAGAGCCGGTACTATCGTTAAACAGTCCTGTCGATGAGGGAGGTTCCGCCCGCGCCGGTCCCTACCTGGCCCATGGAGCCGTATGTAAGGTTTTCGGTAGGAACCATCGCCTGCAGCAGGCGGTTGATGTATCCCAGGGACTGCCGGATGAGCAGTTTGTTAATCTCGTTCAGTTCCTGCAGTTGGGCGTAGTTACGCCGCAGGGTATCGGCAATACCCATCAGGGATTCCCGGTATTCCCCTCCGGCGTAGGGTAAAACGTCCCCCAGGGTTAACCCGGAACCCAGGTCGAGGGTTTGACCCAACCTGTGCTGCACCTCGACCCTTTCTCCTTCGATGATTACCAGTTGCCGGCTGGCCTGTTCCTGCTCCCGGGTTACCCGGGCCAGTGCATCCATATCGTTATCCTTCAGGGCGGTCATTTCCTCCCTGCCCAAGTGGATCAAGTCCTCCATCAGCCGGTTCTGTCGCTCCAGCAAATTCACCAGGAATGCGAACATGCTTTCCACCTGACCATCACCTTTTCTTTACATTCTCCCCAGCCGGATTTCCTCTACCAGCCGGGCGGCCAACTGTTCGGCCGGCACACTGTAGGTACCGTCCTGGAGCCGCCGCTTGATATCCTGGATGAGTTCCTCCCGCTCGACCGGCTGGGCCGCCTCTCTGACAAGTTCACGCAGGATCACGGTCTCCGGTGACAAGTCCAGGATATCCTTGTCCCCCGCCGGAGACTGCCGTTCTTGTTTCCCCAGCTTGTTGTACGTGCCGTAGGCCCTGGCCGCCTGTACCTGTGAGATACCATCCACTTTCATCTCGTGACACCTACCGTTTCGGTCGCCGGTCGTCGGAAATCGGAGGTCGGATGTTGACCGACAAATGAACCGTTCAAAATAATCCTAGTTAGTCTATCGGAAGTCATGAGGTAAAACTTTAGTCTTTTTTAAGTACTGCCGCTGTAATTTCATCGCCGATCTCGGGTAGCGGAGCCACCTTATCCACCACTCCTGCCTCGATGGCTGCCTTGGGCATACCGAACACAATGCAGGAACTTTCAGCCTCGGCCAAGACCTTCCCCCCACGCTCCTTGATGGCCTTGAGGCCCCGCACCCCGTCGTTGCCCATTCCCGTAAGGATCACGCCCAGGCTTCGAGCCCCGTACACCTCGGCTACGGATAAAAACAACACGTCCGCCGACGGCTTGAAAAGGGTCTGCACCGGCGCCGACCGGTTCAGTCGTACCAGAACGGCATCCTCTCTCGTTTCCAGGATCATCTGCCAACCGGCTGGAGCTACCAGTGCCCGGCCCGGGCGGACCACGTCACCAGCCTCAGCCTCTTTAACCTCCAGCCGGCTGTTGTCGTTCAGGCGCTGGGCCAGCGGTCCGGTAAACCCGGGCGGCATGTGTTGCACGATGAGAATGCCGGCGGGGAAATTGGCCGGCAATACTCGCATCACGGCATTTAGGGCTGAAGGGCCACCGGTGGAGGCGCCGATGGCGACTAACTCCACCGCATGTTTTGGCGTCAAAAGGTTCCCGGCGGCCCTGGGTGGCGGCTGTTTTCCCAATGGATGGAAATCGGCCGGAGGTGGGGCATTTCTGGTGGGCCGGCAGACCTTCGTTACCGGTAAACCCGCCACCGCCTTTACCTTGGCTGTAAGATCTTGGGCCAACTGGCCCAGGTCCGCCTGGCGGGCAGGCTTGGTTACAAAGTCTACCGCCCCCAGTTCCAGTGCGCGCAAGGTGGCTTCAGCCCCCCTGGTGGTAAGAGCGCTAACCATCAGCACCGGCACCGGGTAAAGGCACATCAGCCGTTCCAGGGTTTCCAGTCCGTTCATCCCGGGCATCTCCACGTCCAGGGTTACCACCTGGGGCCGGAGGCGGGGGATCTTCTCCAGCGCCTCCTGTCCGTTCCGGGCGTAACCCACCACCTGGATGGAAGGATCCTGTTCCAGCATGGCGGTCAGCACCCGGCGCATCAAGGCGGAATCGTCTACGAGAAAGGCTTTAACCGGCGAAGTCATAGGCTTTGTCCATTCCTGTCTGCCCGACCAGTCCCCGGATGTCAAGGATCAATGCCACCCGGCCGTCTCCCATAATGGTTGCCCCGGCCAACCCGGGCACCTGACCGATGTAATCTCCCAGGGACTTGATGACAATCTCCTGTTCTCCAATCAGGGTATCCACAATAAAGCCCAGCCGGCGTTCGGAGATCCCTACAACCACCACCGGGAATTTCTCGACCGCAACTTCCCCGGTTCCGAAACCCAGCACCCGGTCCAGCCGGAACAGGGGCAGCACCTGGCCGCGGACCAGCACTACCTCCCGCTGCTGCACCCGCTGTACCTGTGAGCGTTCAACATTGATAATCTCTACCACGTTGGCCAGGGGAAAGGCGAGCACCTGGTCGCCTACGTACACCAGTAAGGAACGGTTGATGGCGAGGGTGAGGGGCAGTTTAATAGTAAACCGGGTACCCCTGCCACCGGTTGTTTCGGTATCAACCGTTCCGTTGATCCTTTCGATATGGGCCCGGACGATGTCCATCCCCACTCCACGGCCGGACACATCGCTGACCGCTCTCGCGGTTGAAAAACCGGGAAGGAAGATGATGCCCAAAGCCTCCCGCTCGCTCAGCCGGGCGGCAGCCTCCATGGACAGAAGGCCTTTTTCCACCGCCTTTTTCTTCAAAACAGCGGTGCTTATCCCCCGCCCGTCGTCTTCCACCGTAATAACGATCTGGTTTTCCTGGTGCGAGGCCCGGAGTTTGACAGTACCGTGCCGGGGTTTTCCCGCCTTTAGCCGCTCCTCCGGAGTCTCGATCCCGTGGTCAATAGCGTTGCGCAGCAGGTGAATCAGGGGGTCGCCAATTTCCTCGATCACGGTACGGTCCAGTTCTGTTTCGCGCCCCTCCACCACAAAATCCACTTCCTTGCCGGCCTTTTGGGCCAGGTCCCGGACCATACGGGGAAACCGGTTAAAGACCTGTTCTATGGGAAACATACGGGCCTTCATGATCTCTTCCTGCAGGTCCCCGGTAATGCGTCCAATATGTACCGAAACCTCCTCCAGCGTCTCTACCAGTTCCACGGAACCCAGCCGGTTCTTCAGGTGGCTTCCTACCTGAGCCAGGCGCCCCCGGTCAATCACCAGTTCGCCTACCAGGTTCATCAGGTTCTCCAACCGCTGGACATCTACCCGCACCGTCTGCGCAAGCTTGCGTTCCTGTCTTTCGCCGCTTCCGGTATCAGCTTTTAGTTCCGCCGGGCCATCTTCCGTTATGGACTTCCCTGCCGCGGAATCGCTTTCTCCCTCCAGTGTTACCGGTGTTACCGTAACCGCGGCAATCTCGGAAATGGACTTGACCACGTTGGCCACCGTGTCCGCGTCTTCCCGGGTGATGATTACCAGTTCAAACCGGTCCTCAAACTTTTCCGCCTCAATTTCTTCGGTGGAGGGGATCGTCTTGATGACTTCGCCAATATCCTTAAGGTTATTAAATACAATGTATGCCCGGGCGGACTTCATCAGGCAACCGGGTTCAATGGTGATTGCTACATGGTAGACGCGATAGCCTTTGACCTCCGCCGCCCTTACCACGTTCTGTTCTACGTCGTCCAATTCAACTGCCGGCGCCATGTCAATGGTTGCCGCCACCGGAGCCAACTCCTGGCTGGCTGCCGCTTTCAACCGCCTGATTAAGGGGTTAACATCCACCTCTACTTCCACGCTGCTTGCCACCCGGTTCTTCAGCACGCGTAAGTGATCCAGGCACGCCAGCAGCAAGTCGATAATTTCACGAGATACCTCCAGTTCCTGGTGGCGGAGCTTGTCCAGCACGTTTTCCATGTCATGGGTGAGGGTGGCAATCTCGTCGAACCCCATGGAGGCCGAGGATCCCTTGATGGTGTGTGCCGCTCGAAAAATCTTGTTCAGTAGTCCGGTGTTGTTGCGGTCTTGTTCCAAAAGGAGGATAGCCTGGTCCATTTCCTGGAGTTGTTCTTCTGTTTCGTCAAGAAAGACCCCCAGGTACTGGGACATGTCGAACTGGGAAGTCATTTAGCTACCGCCTCCAGCTCCTGGCTTTTAGCCAACAGTTGACGCTGTTCATGGTCGTATAGTACCTTGTCAAGATCCAACAGGATAATCAATTGTTCTTGCCACTTGCCCACTCCTCTGAGGTAGGCTACGTCCACACTGGACAGCATGGGAGGAGGCGGCTCGATATTGGCCACCGGCAGGCGCAACACTTCCGAGACTGAATCCACGATCATCCCCACCGTCACACCGTTTACCTCTACCACCATAATCCGGGAGTTCTGAGTTTCCTCCCCCACCGGCAAGCCAAAACGCTTGTGCAAATCGATTACCGGCACGATTTTCCCGCGAAGGTTGATAACCCCTTCAACAAAGTCGGGAGTCCTGGGTACTTCAGTAATGGTCTGCATGCGGATAATTTCATGTACGCTGGAAATGTCGATGCCGTAAGTTTCACCCGCCAGTTGAAAAACCACCAGTTGTTCATCCGCACTGGTATTAATCTTGTCATCCATCAATGTTTGCTCACCCTTTCCTTTTGGATTCACAGGTTGCCCGGAATTACCAATTTAATAGGCTTAATTCAACAAATTTCCTCAAATTCCTCTGATCAAAAGCAAAAAGACCTCCCGTGACGTCCACGGAGGGCCTAAAACGGAGGTCGGAAGTGACAAATCAGATGCCAGAAAAAAGACACGTAGCTCCAAAAGAAGTTATCATAAGGCTAGGCGAATTTTATCGCATCGCTTCAGCGAAAGCGCAGGCGGCGGGAGCGGCTGGTGCCGTAGATATTCCTACGACGGCGTACTCGCCGCAGCCGCCCCAGGTTCATCAGAATAAATAACAGCAAGAAGCCTGCACTGATGCGCATCCACCAGTCCGCCCAAGAGGTCACCCGCGGGATCGCTTCCTCTACCAATAAATCGACCTTGCCTATTTCCCGGTTTTCAACAGAAAAAACAATCTCCCCCACCTTGTCACCGGGCGCCACCGGCCCCACCAGCCGGCCAACCTTGAGGCTCGTAACCGGCCACTGGGAATCCGCTTGCTTCAGGTAACGGTAGTTGCCTGCCGCTACCAGCTTTGCTTCCTTACCGCCAGGGATCGCTACCTGGACGATGACCTGCCCGGTCTCGACTAGGTTAGCGGCTTGAAAGTTATCAAAGGCATAATCCAACAGAGCGGTAACATCTCCGTAAAGCTCCCCGCTGCTGCTGTTCAAGGCCACCGCCAGGTAACCCTCTTCTCCCCGGGCGGCGGCTGCCACCAGGCACTGGCCCGCCTCGGAGGTGTACCCGTTCTTGACGCCGATAGCCCCTTCGTAGCTACCCAAGAGTTTGTTGTGGTTGACCAGGTTGGTTTCCCACTCCGCTCCGCGCCAGGGCCGCGTCCTGGTGGCCACTATCTCCCGGAAGGTTGGGTTTTTCATTGCCGCTACCGAGATCTTGGCCAGGTCGGCGGCTGTGGTGTAGTGATCCGGGTCACTCAGGCCATGGGGGTTGACAAAATTGGAGTTATTGGCCCCCAGTTCCGCAGCCTTTTCATTCATTAGGACGGCAAAAGCCTCCACGGAGCCGGCAATATGTTCCGCTACCGCAATGGCGGCATCGTTTCCGGAATTGAGCATCATGGCGTACAAGAGATTCTCCAGGGTCTGCTTTTCGCCGGCCACCAGATAAACCCTGGTTCCCGCCACCCGGGCCGCGTTATCGCTGATGGTGACTTCGTCGCTCAAGTTACCCCGTTCCAGGGCAATCAGAGCGGTAAGGACCTTGGTAGTGCTGGCCGGAGCCATCCGGCGGATAGTATTCTTGCCGTATAGTTCCTGGCCCGAATCCAGGTCTACCACGATGGCCGCCTCTGCGTTGATAGCGGGCTCACCGGCCGCTGCAGGATTTGTCCACACTCCAAACAATTCAAGGGTAAGCAGCAACCCGATGAGGATGAGGGCAATACGCCCACGGCGGTGGCTCATACCGTACCTCCCGTAGGTTGATAAGGTGACTGAT
Organism: Clostridiales bacterium PH28_bin88; assembly: GCA_000987045.1. Lineage (GTDB taxonomy): Bacteria > Bacillota > PH28-bin88 > PH28-bin88 > PH28-bin88 > PH28-bin88. The sequence continues at coordinate 166,094 of LAKY01000016.1, forward strand.
GGAATCAAACACCATTCATTATATCACAGGGTAATGGAACAACCTCATGGAAATTGGTGCCATCCGGGTCCCAATACCGAAGGGACCCCGGTTTACTTGACACCCCTGGAGAGTAGGATTAAAATGGTAGCCATCGGTAGGTTCTGTGGGAACGACATCATTTCGGGAAGAGATAGAATTACAGAAATTCGGGAAGGGGTTTAACCATGAGCCTTAGTGAGTCTGATACCAAGGTTTTGGCAGTAGGAAGCGGTAAGGGTGGCGTCGGTAAGTCCACCGTTTCAGTGAACCTGGCTTTCGCCCTGCATGGTCTGGGGTACCGGGTGGGCATACTGGACGCGGACGTGTACGGTTTTAGCGTCCCCCGCCTCATGGGACTGGTAGGTGAGCAACCCCGGGCGGTGGACGAGCATACCATCCTACCGCTGGAGCGTGACGGTGTAAAGATGATCTCCACCGGCAGTTTCGTTGACGACGACGTGCCCATCATCTGGCGAGGACCGCTCTTGGTAAAAGTGCTGGATCAATTCTTGGGCGACGTGCGCTGGGGATCGCTCGACTTTTTGTTACTGGACCTGCCCCCCGGGACTGGCGACATACCTCTCTCTGTAATGCAGCGCATTCCCCATTCCTTCCTGCTGCTGGTAACCACCCCCCAGGCCTCCGCCTCCCACGTGGCAGGGCGGGTAGCCCGCATGGCTGTCGAGGCCGGGGTCAGGACTTTAGGTGTTTTGGAAAACATGTCCTATTTCCAGTGTGAGCACGGTGAACGCTATTACATTTTCGGGCAGGGGGAAACGGAGCGACTGGCCCGGGAGCTTGAGGTACCTGTCCTCGGGAAGATCCCCTTGCGGATCGATGTGCGGGAGAAGAGCGACCAGGGTGACCCCCCGGTCTTGACGGTCCCGGAGGTAGCCCGGGAGTTCGAGGAGATCGCCATCGCGGTACTGGATGGCATCAGGCTACTGGAGGCGAGTAAAGAAGAACCCGGCCCGGAAGCACCGGAACCGGGTCACTGATGAAAACGGACCCCCGCGGTATAGTTTCTGAACTTTTCCACCCGGGCACCCGCCTTCAGGGTGACCCCCGGGTGGAGCCTGTCCGCGGTGATCACCGCTTCTTTTGGCACCTGCACACTAGTAAGCGCCTCTGAGGGGCTACCCAGTTCCCGTACCAGGACGTCTCCCCCGGCAGAAATGGTGCCATTGCGAAAGATCCCCGGGGTACCGTCCACCACCACGCTCCCACCGGCAAGAATGTCACAGTAGTAGGCCCCTTTTCCGGTCACTCTGACAACTCCGCTGGCTTCCAATCGCGAGTTTTGCACATAGGAGACGGTGATTTGAGCCGTGTGGCCCGCGGCACCGTGGACATGATCAGCAAAACGGTCCACCTCCCGCCGCATGGCTTGAATGGGACCAACCAAGTCCTCAAGTCTTTTGAATTGGAGTGGTCCCAGACCGGAAAACTTGGCATATAGGTCCCGGACCTGAGCTAGCAGTTCGGCCACGATCTCTCCGTCCAACACTTCCTTCTCCAGGGTTTCCAAGTGTTCGATCAGCCCTGTGATTGCCGCGGGAATCTCGGTATACTTTCTTTCCAGCAGAACCTTCAGGATGATCCCCTCGCCGTACTGGGCCACCTGGGGATTAGCGGCGAAATTCGGGTGACTCTTCATTTGCTGGGCAGCTACCAACAGCGTCTCCAACATATTCCCCACTTCTACCAGGTGATCTTGGGCTTTCTTGAGCAGGATCCACGGCCCGCCCGCCCGCACCGTGCTGCCCAGGATATTCTTGTGCACCACCACCTCTCCCCCGGCCACCACCGTGCTTTGGGCCACCATACCCATGACTTCGATCCTGCCCCTGGTTTCTACCCGCATGCCGTCCATTACATTCCCCTTGACAACCAGGTCGCCTTTAAACTTGATGTGTCCAGTGGCGGCATCCACGTTTCCCGGTATGGTATGGATAGGGTAAACGGTAAACAGGCTTCCCTTCTGTTCAGGACGGCCGTCGACAGCCGCCAAGGCTTTGTTACCACCATCCTCCAGCACCACCCCGGATCCTGCTTTCAAGATAACGTCTTTAACCTTTGGTGCGGGGACCACCTGCCCTAACACGTCGGTCCCCGGATCCCCCGGTACCGGAGGCTGCCTGACGGCCAGGACAGTGCCGGCATCCACGCTGATAACGGGGTTAAAGTCCAGGAGATCCACCCTTCCCTCTTCCTTTTTCTCCTCATCCGCCTGCGCAGCAAACAAGCACTGGATGACGGCATCCCGTCCAGGGCGCGGCGCGTCTCCCCTGGCCACACATATCTCTTCCTCCGGTTCTTCCTCCGCTACCCGCCGGACGGCTTCCCGGTCCAGCCCAAAGACGATTCCCTGTGCTTCCAGGAGCGCCAGCACCTGCTCCTCCGTCACCCTCTCTCCTTCCCGGATTCCCGCCGCCGTTTCACCATCCTGGTTTGGCTCTTGAACTGCCAAAACGTCTGGTAGAGAACCGTCCTGGATTGGCGCAGAACCGGTCTCAATTTCTTCACTGCCTATCACCTTGACTAACTTGACCCAGACCTCCATCTTGTCCTTGGACACTCTTACTCGAATATTGATGTCATGGCACATGGCTGATCGCCTCCTTTCTCCCGGACCGTTCTCCCCACGGCAATAAAAAGAAACCTATTATCCACAAGGTATAATTTCCCATACGTCCAAAAAGGCCTTTTCCGCCAGGAGAAGCGCGGAAAAGGCCAGCTTTCTCTCACGGCAACCCGGCGGTCATGGCTTTTGTGAGCTGTAGACCCGTAGCTTTGCGTCCCACCCTTTCGGGTAGTTTGCCCTTAACTTCGCTGACTGTCTGCATTTTTACTAAATACTACTATTCTACTTTTTCCGTGATTTTCCTTCCCCATCCATTCAACGTGTGTAAAAATTCTGTTGGCTTTTTGGTAGTTTACTAAAAAGGTTTATTACTCCTATTTAGCTGATTACCAGGAAACTGTCATGACCTAACAGCAGTCGATGGGCCTGCGGCCTGGATTTGACTCCCGTCACGGTTGTGTTTTTCCCTATTACGCTGTCCGTGATTCTCCCGGCCGACCGGAGGCTGCAACCTTCCATCACGATGGAATGCTCCAGTTCCGTATTCTCCACCGCGGACCCGGCACCTATAGATGTATACGGGCCGATGTAGGACCGGGCCACCCGGCAGTCGGCTCCGATGGCTACCGGACCCCTAATAATACTCCCGGCTACCAGCGACCCGGGCCCCAGTTCCACATCACCCTCGAGTTGGGAATTAGCATCCACCTCACCGGCCAGGGTAACTGGTTTCGGCCACCAGTCCAGCATCACCCGGTTAGCCTCCAGCAAATCATCCACCCGGCCGGTATCTTTCCACCATCCTGTCAGCCGGTACGCCTCTACCCGGGCTCCCCGGGCCACCAGCACCTGGATCGCGTCGGTGATTTCCAGTTCGTTGCGCCAAGACGGGGTGATCTCGTTGATCGCCTCATGGATCAGGGGGTTAAACAGGTACACTCCTACCAGCGCCAGGTTGCTCCTGGGTTGGCGCGGTTTTTCCACCACCCGTACCACCCGCTCCCCATCCATTTCCGCTATGCCAAATCGCTCCGGTTCCTGTACCTCAGCCAACATCACCATCGCGTCGGCATTTTTCGCGTTAAACCGTTCCACCATGCCACTCAGGTCGTCACCAATCAGATTATCCCCCAGGTACATCAAAAACCCGTCTTCTCCCAGGAACGGGCGCGCTACCTGCACCGCGTGAGCCAAGCCCCGGGGTTCCGCTTGATGGATGGCGGTGATGCGTACTCCCCACCGCTCTCCCTCGCCCACTGCTGTGACTATTTCCTCCCGGTTATTTCCTGTCACAATGCCGATCTCCGTGAGGCCTGCCTTTCGTAAAGCTTCAATACCATAGAAAAGGATCGGCTTGTTAGCTACCGGAATCAATTGTTTGGCACAGGCATAGGTAAACGGGCGGAGACGGGTACCCCGGCCACCGCTTAAAATGAGACCTTTCATGAGTTGAGCCACACCCCTTTTAGTACCTTTCTCGCGAGTCTAGGCGCTGTTCGCCCCATTTTTCCCTGAATAGGCGGCGAGACTGGGTCAACATCGAGTTGCGGGTCCGCTGGTTGGTGGGACTCTGGGCAACGTAGTGGTAAATCCAGCTATCGGGGCAATAGACAACCCGGTACCCCCGGAAACGGGCATTACGACAATAGTCCGTGTCTTCGTAGTAAAAAAAATACCGCTCGTCAAAAAGTCCTAGTACGGGGATGAAGTCCCGCTTGATGAGAAAACAAGCCCCACAGATACTAATTACGTCCTCCTGCCGGTCGTAGCACCCAGGATCGTTGGCTTCACCCCAACCCCGCATTCGGGGTTTGTCATAGGTGCCTACCACACCGGCACCCACCAGGCGGCCTCTCGCGTCCAGGAGTTTGTTACCCACCACTGCCACACGGTCATCGGAAGCAGCACACCGGACCATGGGTGAAAGCCAACCGGGAGTAACGCTGGTATCGCTGTTCAGGAAAAGAATGTATGCCCCACTGCCCGCCATAGCCCCTTGATTGCAGGCGCGGGCGTAGCCCCGGTTTACCTCATTTAACACGACAGTAACCCAGTCCAACGCCCGCAAAAAATCACGGCTACCGTCTGTACTCCCGTTATCTACCACAGTGACCCGGTAGGGGTAATCGGTGTGGGCCTTGACGCTCTCCAGGCATACCCTCATGAGAGAGCAGGTATTATAGCTTACTATCACAATGTCCACGTGATCTTCAGGTCTCACGCCGCCACCCGTTTTCCAGTTAATTTTCCCGCGCGATTCATCTTATGGTGTTCCACTATTAGGTGCTACCGCCCCTATACCTGGACAAACCCGTTGGTATCACAGGGCAGTTCAAGTATTTTTTAGTATCATCAATTAATTATTCCATCTAAGGAGCATATTGCCAGTTCAAAGCATACAATAACAATAGAAAAAAGAAAAACACCAGCATCGGGGATGGATGCTGGTGTACAGGTCCCTATCAGTCGAAAATTTGCGGCGGGAAAGGCGGCCAGGTGGGCACAAAAGGCGGGCATTCGCCGACCGGTGGGCACTCCTCCGGTTGCGGGCAGAAGCCGTAAGCCGGAACCAGCAGTTGTACCCTGGAGATCAGTTTGAACGCAATCAGTTTGCCAATGCAGCACTTGACCAGGGTCTCATCGACCAGGAAGCACTCAAGGCACTCCAGGAACACATCGCACTCTGGTACAAGGCCCCTCTCACCCGCCCGGGTCAGACGCACAGTGAACTCTTCCATGATGGGGTCACTGGTAAAGGTTTTGGTCCCGGTGCTGTCGGTGAACCGGAAGGTGAAGCGCCAGAAGAACGTCACCTTCACACGGCGGCCGGGCAGGATGACACATGTGGTCACGAAGTACGGAGGCTCCTCCACCACTTCGGCGCTTACGCACTGCACATCGGTAATGGGACCTACCGCGATACCCGTCAAATCGGTAACAGGCTCGTTGGTCCGGGTGAGGATACACTCCTCAAAAACCTTGTCTACCTTGATGCAGACGATTTCGGTGGGAGGCGGGCACCCGTACACCGGGTCGCACCTTTGCGGCCGGATTTCATCTTGGCTGGCTTGAACACCTTTTCTGGCAGTCATGCTTGTGATACCCTCCTTTCTTTAGAGATACTGCCACCTCACTTTCGGGGGTATCTTTGATTGCCCATTGCTACCCACATCATATGTTCCCGCCCTGGAAATGGTGTGCATAATCGGCGGTTCTGAGGCCATGAAAAAGATTGCTCATCCTTTATTATCCCTGGGCATATACATTAAAAATAAAGGATGCCCGGAATTTAAAGGGGGGAAATCGGCATGGCCTCAGAATATTTTGTTTTCCTGGAGAAGGATATTGGCCCACAGCAAATTGCCGCTGTAGTCCGGCACCCCGACAGCAGTTACTGGTATCTTTACCTTAACCCAAACCGGCAGTTGGCCTTTCGCTTGGCAAGCAGCCCGGACGGTGAGTGGTCCGAAGAAGAAATCTTACCAGTTGGAGGCGCCGGTGACTGGGTAGTGGCCGTTGACGGGGGAGGTGATCTGCACGGAGTTGGCTTCGAGGCAGAGGGCCCGCGACACTGGTGCGGCAGGCCGGGGTACTGGGAAGAGCAGGCGCTAACCCATTTTGTTGACAAGCACGATAAGATATTCCCGCTCTTTCTTGGTCACAGGCAGGACGCGCTGCACCTGGTCTACCTGACCCACGGCCCTTTATCCGGGGACTGGTCCCTCAACTACACGGAATGGTCAAATCTCACCTGGGGTGAACCTTTAATCCTGGCCTCAGCCGAGGACACCGGCTGGGAATGCCAACCGGAGTACTGGTCTGCGGACATGGACAGCCAGGGGCTACTGCACCTGGTTTACGCCCAACCGGATTTCGACCGCTGGAAACTCTACCACCGCAGCCTGGTACCGGGTAGTACCTCCGGCAAGGCGTTCCTGTTATGCGCCTCCGCACCGCCCGGGATACTGCCGGGCATGGTTATCGACCTTCAAGACGATGTCCACCTTTTATGGGTCGATGCCGAATCCGGTGAATTGAAGTACCGCCAGCGCCAAAAGGGTGGGTGGCCCCGCGGAGGGTGGCTGAAGGAACACGTCATCACCCCATGGGCACAGGATTACCTGAACCCTGTACTGCTGATTCAGGGAGAAACGGTAGCGGCGGCCTGGCAGCAGGCAGGCAGGGTATGCGGGTGTATTTCAAAGGATGCGGGAAAGAGTTGGGAACCAACCTCAGCCTTGGCCGGGCTAAAGGATACGTGGTTGGCGCGTTACGTTTCCGGCCGTCAACCCGGTGAAATGGTTGCCCACTGGAGCTTCTGCACGAATTCCCCTCCCAGCAACCTGGTCACCCCCACCCTCTTTCTCGTACCGGTATTGTTGCAGCAAGAAGTCTCCGAAGCGACCTCCCCTCCCGAACAACCAGCCGCCGTGGAAAAGCACTGTCAGGAGCCCGGCCAGGACTTGTCCTTTTTTATTCAGCAACATAACGACTATTTTCAACGGCTAATCCAGCAGGTGGAAGACCTAAAATACACTAATACGCAGTTGGAACTGGCCCTCCAGGAAAAAATCCGGGAATTGAACGCCGCCGCTAACCTGTCCCGGCAGGCCGAGGCCCGGGCCAGGTCGCTTTCCCAGCAGATGCTCACCCAGCACGACACCATCAAGTTAATGGAATCCAACCTCCAGCGGGCGACCGGGGAACGTGGTAGTCTAATGACAGAAAACCAGAAGCTAACTCAACAGCTGGAAGCGCTCAAAGAAGAAATAAAAAGCCACCTGACCGCCCAGAGAGAAAAGGAAACGGAACTGGTTAACCAAAAGCGCGTGGTAAGGGAAAAGGAGAATGAACTGGCTGCCGCCAGGCAGGCCTTACGGGAGAAAGAAGCAGAGGCAGTTACACTTGCGAGGTATCTACAGGAGAAGGAACATTCCCTGGCAGCCCTGGACCGCCAGCTGAGAGATGTCCAGGAGCTTTACCGCCAGGCACAGCAAAAACTTGCGGAGAGGAAACCCGGGTTGTTGGAAAGGCTGTCCAAAGCCATCCAGTAAAAACCATCTACCAGGGTTTTTAGAAACCGGTGGGATACATGTCATGTCCCACCGGTATTTTCATTACTTGCCAGGGGACAAGCCTTCCTGCTCTTTGCTAAAAATGGGACATGCTGTTATAGTTACAATCAGGCTACATAAAAACCATTCAGAGGAGGAATTGGATGTACAACAAAGTAAGGCTCCCCATCGCAGGTCTATTGGTAGCTGTAATGCTGGCATTGGGTACCGGGCAAGCCCCGGCAGCCGCCGGCACAAGTCCCGGATGGCTAACACCCGCCTGGTACGAATGGTACTACGGAAATAAGGCGCCAAAACCCGAACCGGCACCTTCTCCAGCTCCTGCTCCGGCACCCACTCCGGCTCCTCAACCCGAACCTCCTGTAACTGAACCCGCTCCGGCACCGGCACCCCAGCCAGCGCCGCCTAACAATGGGTTTGCACTCACTGCCGAGGAAGCCAAAATGCTGGAACTGATCAATGAAGAAAGGACAAAACGTGGTCTGAAGCCGCTACAGGTTGACCCCAGTGCTACCGACCTGGCCAGAAAAACGAGTGCGTACTTAAAAGACAAACCCCTTGCCCATACCGATCGCGCCAATCGCACTTACACTTACAAGGGTTATACTTTATACTATACAGAAAATCTGGTCAAGGCCAGCAACGTTACCTCCGCCTTTATGAAGTTGATGGACAGCGATATCCACAGGAAAAACATGCTACGAGCTAATTTCACCCGTGTCGGCATCGGTATAGTGCGAACCCCTAGTGGAGGGGTAATGGTAACCCAATATTTCGCCTATTAAATTAAGGACAAAAGCATTTCATGCCATCCGGCATTTATCGGAAATGCTTTTGTCCTTTCCCAGGGAACCCATGGGTGCTTCGCACCCGGCCGCCTCACCAACTCGGCGCTCGTAGCTCGGCGCCACTTATTCGTGGCGCCACTCGCCCTAGGACGCTCCGTTGTGACCCTCCTTATTGGACTTAAGGGGGTTCCCCCCTTAACAACCCCCCCCCGTATAGGAAATTATCCACGGAATTCATGTAAGCATAATTTCCTATACGACAGCAAAGGGCAGCCCGGAAATATAAAGGGCTGCCTTTTCTTTGCCCTTGTACTCGTCTTTAATGATGGGATCCCACTCCCGGTGGGACTCAGTACAAAGCGCCTCAGCGTTTGACCGGATACTCCCGCAGTTTTTCTTTGAGAGCTTGAATATGTTCGTCTTGGTCCTGGGCAAACTCCTCAAACATCTGTCTGACTTCGGGGTCCCTCGATGCATAATGGGCATACCAACGGTACTCACGCCTAAGTTCTTCTTCGTACTTCAAGGCCCGGGCCAGATTCTCCCTGATACCCATTCCCCGGCTCACCCCTCCAGAACCTGATTCCAAAGGCGTTCTTTGTTCCTTATCCACTTATATCATATGACTCATACCCACCGGGGTGACTGGCAAGTTAACAGTGTTGCCTTTTAGCCGGGAGGAGAGCAATGGGTTAATTTTACCGCCGACAGGGAGGGCGCGGGCAGGGCGCTTCATCCGTTTCGAAAATAGAGAGGAAAAGGGCGACTCCCTTAAAAGGAAATCGCCCTTTTTCTTGAGGGTTATCCACCGGCAGGTTACGCGTGGGCCGCCGGTTTCTTGCCGGTGCTGTACTCCAACAGCTTCTTCGCTGATAAAATTATTACCCCAATTGAGAGCACCAGCAGGAGAATGTCGGTAATCGCCAGGGGAATATTTCCTTTGGGAATGTAAACGGTTATCAGCAATTTCCACAGGGCAAACAGGGTGGTAGCCATCATGAAAATAGCCGGCAGCAGGGTGAACAGGGTCGGCTTGCCGCGGGCAGCCAACCACATGGTCACCGCGATCAGGGCCAGGGCCGCCAACAGCTGGTTGGCTGAACCGAAGATAGGCCAGATAACCTTGAACTGGTTGCTGTATCCCAGGTAGAACATTATGATCACAGACAGCCCGGCATTAAAGTAGTAGGACTTGAGGATAGGATGCGGGTTCTTGAACAACAGGCCCCACAGTTCCTCAAACAGGTACCTGTTCAGGCGCACCGCGGTGTCCAGGGTGGTGACCACAAAGCCTTCCAGCATCAAGATCCCGAAAACGGTACCGAAAGACACGGGGACCCCCAAACCCTTGTTCAACAGGCCGCCCATACCGAGAGCAAAGGCCAGGATGGGGTTGGCGGCACCCTTGGCCGGGTAAACAATATCCGCGTAATTGGTGAACAGCAGGCCGGCACCTACGGCAATAATTACCACCACTGACAGGGTAGACTCCAGCAGCATACCGCCATAACCGACTTTTCTTGCATCTGATTCTTTACTGATTTGCTTGGACACCGTACCGGACGACACCAGTGTGTGGAATCCGGAGATGGCACCGCAGGCGATGGTGATGAACAGGAACGGCCAAATCAGGCCCAGTTTGGCTGTCCCCTGGGCTACGTTCCAGGCGGGAGCCTGCATTTGCAACCCGCTAAAACCAGCACCGACAGCACCGATAAACAGAGTGGCGATGCCCAAATACAGGATGAAGGAGTTGGTAAAGTCCCGGGGTTGCAGGATCACCCAAACAGGAATGCCGGCAGCGAAAAACACGTAGATGCTGATGATGATCATCCATGTCTTGGGTTGGAACATGACAGGTGAAGAAACACCGATGGAAATGGAGAGCAAGGCGACGACAACGGCCAAGAGGCCTGCCAGCCTGGTGTCAATCCCCTTCTTGTACAGCAAGTATCCGAGGATAGGAGCAAACAGGGTCATGATAATCACGGAGGTGGAAGCAATACCCCCGATCTTGGCGAACTCTACGCCGTCCTTGGTGACAGTCTTCAGGACAGTTGCCCCGCCCTGCACGCCCATAGTGGTCAAAGGCACCAGGGAGGTCAGGGCAGTGGCTGTCAATCCCAGGAAGGCAGAGGTCACCAGCACGATCATGGCCAGGGTAAAGAGGATGAACATGATGAAGCCGGCCTTACCCAGTGAGGTATGGGCCACTTCCGCCATAGACTTGCCCTTCTCCCGCAGGCTGACGAAGAGCGAGGTATAGTCCTGTACCGCCCCAAAGAACACGCCTCCGAAGATTACCCACAGGTAGGCTGGAACGTACCCGTACATAAGGGCAGCCACCGGTCCAAGAATGGGGCCAGCGCCGGCGATAGAGGCAAAGTGGTGCGAGAACACCACACCCACCTTGGTGGGCACGTAGTCCACACCGTCCGCCATGGCTTTGGCCGGAGTAGGATTATTGTCGTTCTCGTCAAACACCTTCGCAATGTAACCGCCGTAAAATTTGAGCGCCAGTAAAAACCAGGGTACCGCGATCACCAGTAACCAAAGAACATTCATGATAAATTCCTCCTTTCTTGATTCGCCGGCCGGCTGCTTTTGTCCCTCCCCCCCTTCCCGCGCACCCGGGACGGCCCCTCCCTGAAAAGCAACAGGAACATGCCTGTTAAGGCCCCAAGAGAAATAAAGAAAACTTGACTTGTGCCGAGCGTAAGCGAAGGCAGAAGTCATAGTTGCACTTATGCCACAGAAAGTTATACTTTCTGATGGTGCAAAAAAGTACCAATATTCCATCAAATATTATAAACCATAAAGTGCCTGCGCGGCGGATCAAGTGCACAGGATGTTAAAATCCTGTCCTCAAATAACAAAAACCCTGCACAAAATGCAGGGTGGTCAAATATTTAAGAGGGATCTCATCTCTTTCACGCTCAACCTGCTCACCGGTACCTCCGAGTTTTCTTTGTCGTCCAGCACCAGCTGGTAGGCCCCGTTAAACCAGGGATGAATCTCCTTCACCCAGTCCATGTTCACCAGATAACCCCGGTGGCACCGGAAAAAGGGCGGGGTGGGCAACTTGCTTTCCAGTTCTTGCATGGAATAACCCGACCGATAGGTACGCTCCCTGGTTTTCAGGTAAACGTGCCTCCCCTCCACGTAGGCATAAGCTACGTCCGGGTGGCTCAGCAGCACCAGACGCTCTTCCGCCTCCACCGCCAGTTTGACCGGAGCCCCCTGATGGAGGACGCCGCTTTCCAGTTTCGATACCAGTCGCTCCAGTCGCTCTACCAGGTGGTCCTTTTTCCGCACGTTACGCTTTAAGCGCTGGACGGTGTAATCAAGACGCTCCTCGGAAAAAGGCTTTAACAGGTAGTCCATGGCATTAAGCTCAAAGGCCTCGATAGCGTGCTGGTCGTAAGCGGTGGCAAAAACCACCACCGGTGGATCCTGTTCCTGCATCAGTACCCTGGCTACCGCCAGTCCGCCGACCCCCGGCATCTGAATGTCAAGAAACACCACGTCCGGCCGTAAACGATTAAAAAGCTCCAGGGCGCTTTCCCCGTTGGCAGCCTCCCCGCACACCTCGATCTCCGGGTAGACCTCCAGCAGGTACTTGAGTTCATCCCTGGACAGCACTTCGTCGTCCACCACCATGGCCCTGATCATCCGCTCTCACCCCCTGAAGTCCCACGGCGGGAATGAATACAGTAACCTTCGTTCCCTGTCCGGGCCAGCTGTTAATACTAATCCCGGACTGGCGGCCGAACATTCCTACCAGCCGCTGGTGTACATTGGTCAAGCCGATACCCTTGTTAGGTTCCCCCATGGCTCCTTCCTGCAGGCAGGAACGCAGCTTTTCCGGAGACATTCCCCTGCCATTGTCAACTACAGTAATCTCCACCCCACCCTCTTCAGACCTGGCTTCAATGGTGAGGCGACCGCCTTCGGCGCGGGGCTGCAGGCCGTGCCGGATGGCGTTTTCTACCAAAGGTTGCAGTGTCAACGGCGGCAGCAAGGTATCCAACACACCGGGTTCAACCTCAATCCTTACCTCCAGGTGATCCTGGAACCGGGCCTGTTCAATCGCCAGGTAAGAGCGAACGTGCCCGATTTCCTTGTCCAGGGTAACCAGTTCCTGGTTGGACGACTGCAGGTTCTGCCGGAAAAACTCGCCAAGGTTGATCAAAAGGCGCCGGGCGGTTTCAGGCTTCTGGCGGTACATGGAGACAATCACATTGAGGGAATTGAACAGGAAGTGGGGGTTTACCTGGGCCTGAAGTGCCTTAATCTCCGCTCTTGCCAGCAGGTGGGCCTGTTCGTCCAGCCGGGCCAGTTCCAGCTGCGTAGAAAAAAGATGAGCCAAACCCCGGGCCAGCTCCAGATCCACCGCATTGATCTTGTGCTTGTGCCAGTAAAGCTTCAGCGCCCCCAGGGTTTCCTCCTGTCTTTTCAAAGGGACAATGATCGCGGAGGTTAACGGGCACTGGGGGTTAATACAGGCAATTTCCCCTTTGGTATGGGCGGTACAAAGCTGTCCGGTCTCCAGTACCCGGATGGTAGCCTCAGTAAAGATCTCGCTGCCAGGCCGGTGGTGGTCCTCCCCCAACCCAACGTGGGCCAGGATGCGTTCCTGGTCGGTAATAGCCACCGCGGCCACCTGGGTAGCATTCTTGATGATTTCTGCCGCCGCCTGGGCCGACTTGTAATTCAGGCCGCGGCGGAGGTAGGACAGGGTCTGGTTGGCGATCTGCAGGGCCTTGTGGGCTTGAACAGCACCCGCCCGCTGTTCTTCCACCAGCACGCTCTGAAGGATTAAAACGAAAATGGTGATCCCTGCCGCGTTGGCCACAATCATGGGAAGCCCGATCAACTGCACCAGTTCAACCGCCCGGGGAAATGGCCGGGCCAGTAAAAGAATTATCGCCATCTGCAACGCTTCGGCCAAAGCGCCGGCTGCGAAAGCAACCGTTCCGGGGACATGCACCCGGCCGAACCTCTGCCCGATGAAACCGGCAAGCAGACCTTCCAGCACGGTAGAAAGGCCGCAGGAAAAAGCGGTAAACCCTCCAAGGAAATACCGGTGCACCCCGGCCACCAGACCAGCGCCAAGGCCGACGACGGGCCCCCCCAGCAAGCCGGCGATGAATGCGCCCACTACCCGTGAATTTGCCAGGGCCTGCTCTTGCCCCACGGGCCCGAAGCCGTAGTTCGGCGCAAAGCTCTTGGCCTGTACGGGAATACCGGTATAGGTCCCTAGAATACCGAACAAGCCAAAAATCACGACCAGGTAGATCCCCTCTTTGAAGTTGATCTGTTCCCTTTTGACTAACCGCCGGAAAATCGGTGTCCTCGTCAGGACAAAGGCGACACTGACGATGATCCCGGTCCTTTCCAGCAGTAACGTGAGCAGGCTGAGCATCATACCCCTCCAAACGTCTCACTTGCTGGGTTAATCTACCATTTGTAACCGGTTCATGATATCGGTAAAGACCTTCCCTACCCGGTCGTGGATCACCAGCGCCGCGCGATCGTCCCAGGGGGTGGGGTCACGGTTAATGATTACCAACCGGCGCGCCAATACCGGCATTGCCGCCACCGGGTACACTTGAAGGCTGGTGCCGGCCGCCAGAAGGAGTTGGCATCCGGAGAGAGCCTTCTCTGCAGCGGCATAATCTTGTCCCATGGGGTCCTGAAAAAGTACGATGTCCGGTCGGAGTACCCCTTGGCACGCTGTGCAGCGCGGGGGGTTGATTCCCCTGTGGTACTGCTCCGTTAATCGGGTGAAAGGGTAGCTTTGCTTGCAGCTCATACAATGGCACGTCCGCAGGTGGCCGTGCACCTCCCAAACCCTCCGGGAACCGGCTTTCAAGTGCAGGCCGTCAATGTTCTGGGTAACAACCCCCTGCAAAAGCCCCATCTCTTCCAGCCCGGCTATAGCCCGGTGGGCAGCGTTAGGTTCGACATGGGTATAGGCTGTCCACCGCTCAAGGTTATGACGGTAAAAGGCCGCGGGATCCGAAAGGAGTGCTCTGGCACTGGCAGTGGTCATCGGGTCCAGTTTTTCCCATAACCCCGTACCGGGACTCCGGTAGTCCGGAATACCGCTCTCGGTACTTACCCCGGCACCTGTAAGGGCATAAGTCCGATTTGACTGCCGCAACAGGTCTGCCGCGGCCGCGATCCGGCTTAGGTAGTCCACTGGGCACACCCTCCCATACAGGCAACGTATATTCTGGTATATATTCTTGGCAGCACAAAAAAATCCTCCTATAGGGAGCGAACTTGCGACCCGGTTTAAGGCCCTAGAATTCCCTGCAAGGCTTCCCGGAACTGACCCGCGTCACGTCGCCGGACTCTAAGACTAAGTTGTACCTCTTCCGTATAGTGGCTTTCCGTTAACTCGGCACTCCAGCGGTTCACCCGGTAAAGAACCTCGTTCAGTTGGGAATAATTACACCGCAGTTTGATTTCCTCCATCAAAATACGGGTAACCACCCCCGCGTGGTCAATGACGTCCCGGGCCGCCCCGCCGTAGGCCTCGATGAGCCCCCGGACGCCCAATTTTTTCCCGCCGAAGTACCTGGTCACTACCAGCACCACGTTGGTGACATCCCGGTTTAAAATGGCGCCATAGATTGGCTTGCCGGCAGTTCCGTGAGGTTCCCCGTCGTCGTCGATGTAAAAGGTCTCCTCCCCGGTGATCCCCATCCGGTAGGCATAACAGTTGTGGGCAGCCTGTTTATGCTGTTCTCTTACCGAGGCCACGAAAGCTCTCGCTTCTTCTTCCGAGTCAACCTCCTGCACGTGGGCCAAAAAAACCGACCTCTGGATTACCGCCCTGGTAACCATAGGTTTTGAGACTGTACGGTATTCGTCATTCATGGATTACCCTTCTCATTCCTGATTTAGTCTTTATCTTCCAAGAAGTGAGCCACTTCGGCTACCGGTCTCCTGCCTGGATCCCGGGGAACCCGCTGTGGATAGCCTACCGGGATGATCGCCACCGGCCTCCGGCCTTCGGCCAGGTCCAGCGCTCGCCGGACTGCTTCCTCGTTAAAGGCGCCTACCCAGCAAGTTCCCAGGCCGTGGGCAGAAGCCGTCAAAAGGATGTTCTGAACCGCCGCGGCGGTATCCTGGATGCAATACAGGTCCCTTCCCCGTTGGCCGTAACGCTCGGCAGCCCGTGCGGGAACGGCGCAGACGACAATCACCACCGGGGCCTCTGCCACAAACGTCTGCCCCAGGGCTGCGCCGGCTAAAGCGATGCGCTGTCCTTTTCCCAATACTACATAAAACTCCCATGGTTGAAGGTTGCCGGCAGAAGGAGCGTGAACCGCCGCTTCCAACAACTTTTCTATCACCTCCCGGGGAACCGGATCCGCGCTGAACCGGCGAACGCTCCGGCGTCCGGTAATTGCCTTGAGGACTGTTTCCATACTGCAGCACTCCTTTCAAAATCCGTGGTTCCATCAAAGCGTGTAATAGTTTCTTTAAAATATTTTTTCCGGTTAACACACATTATACCAGAGTTTGCCTTGAGCATCCTGTAATACTTGAAAAAATCGCATCGTTCGAAGGCCTACCCAAACAAAAACTGCCCGGGTTTGGCGGGCAGTGGTTTTTTTATTCTTAATGCTTGTCACTGAATACCCCGTTGGCCATCTTTTGAAACCCGCGGGTATTGGCGTGCTGGGGGCGATCCACCAGGCGCATATTGGGGAAGTGGGGAAGCAGGTACTCGGACAAAGCTTTCCCCCCGCCCCCGGTAAGCAGGATGACATCAAAGTCCCGGTAATCCCAGCGGGAATCCATCTCCGTGATGATCTTTGTCGCCACCTGCTCGTAGGCGTCCTTTTTCATACCGGTAAGGTCATAAGACTTGCCGGCTATCCTGATAGCCCCTTGCTCCACGATCCTGTCCAGCTCGTGGTTCTCCTTGTCAATCTTGTAATCTTCCCGCAACCGTGCGCCAATAATGCGGTAGGCGCTTGACAGGGCGGTATTGGTGGAAAAACTCAGGTGGTCGATGAACTCCAACTCGTTAGCTACCGCAAAATCGGTAGTACGAAATCCGATGTCCACGATGCCGACCACCAGGCGCGCCAACTCTTGTTGAGTCTGTGCTCCCGTACCGGTCAGGATCTGGTCGTAAAGTGTGCCAAAAGGCTGGGGTATGATCCGGGCCTCCTTAACGCTAAACTTTTTTACCTTCTTTGACCCGTTGCTCCCGAAGGCGACTTCGTACTGCCCTTTGATACTCTTGCTCCAGTCCATGTAATACGCGCCGAAAAGATCGGTGGGTAACCCGGTTACGATGTTGAAGATCTGGTTGTCCCATTTGGCAAGCAACCCGAGGGCCGTCAGGAGTAAGATTTTAGCGTTTTTGTCCGTCACCCTGTTCTGGTCCAGAGAGCGGGAGGCGATGTCGCTTTGCCGGACCGCCAGGTTTCCTACAAAGTACTGCCGGTCTTCATAGGTGACCACCAGATTCTCTACCTCGTTTTTCTGGAAAAAAGAATCAGAGAGAAACTTGATTTCCTTCCCCACTCCCACAACGCTGGGAAAGATCAGTTCATTGGCGCCGTCCATGAGTTTGACAAAACCATAGCCCAGGTCAATACCCACATTCTTTTTGGACGTACTCCAGCTATCTTCTTTTTCGGCAGGTGAGGTAACCTTGTCGTTCTCCTCCTTTTTGGTGACGTCAGTTACAGTGGTGCTGGTCCAAAGTGCCACCGGGATCTCCTCCTTCCGTCTTAATCTTGTATATATCACTTTATCACAACCTGTTCCCGTGAAAATCCATCCCCGGCCCCAAAGCATCTAGGAAAATGGTCCTATCCAGAAAAATCGGTTGGCGGCTTGAGCTCGGGTTTCCTTCCCGGCGCGAGTCTCCGGTATACTTGAAATGAACCTCGGCGTCTTCGGGCCACGTCCAAAACTCGGCCTCCGGCCTCAAACAATGGACGTGGATATTCCTCAGCCGCCTGCGGTTCTTGAACTTTCTCCGCCAATGCGCCGTCCAGGAAATCCCGAGCCGCCGCCTGCACACAAGCTTCCATTTTCATTATCTGATGGTGCCGCAATTTGCGGCGTGAGAGTCTAAACGTAGAATAAGCCGGGCAACGCCGGCTTATAAGGATATACTCTTTTGGTGCTTTTTCGAAACTTTTTGGTACCAGAGGCGGTGCCGTTCCCTGGCATACTCCGCGTCAACTTTTCCCGTAAACATGGCAGGCAACAAAGAGCGGTTCTCCTTGAAGATAAACGCCGCCAGGTGCCCCAGGATACCCAGGATCAGCAGGACCGTCCCGGCGTTATGCAGGTTGGTGGCCAGGTTCAGCCAACTGTCCGGCATGTTTACCCCTGCCATGTTTTTAACAACTTTAAACATACCGGTGACGATGAGCAGCATTAATGTTCCCGCAATGTAAGCATAGGCCAGTCGCTGTTCCGCCAGGTACTTGTCACAGGGAGGGGCCTGGCACCTCCCCAGCATTGACATGACTATCTGATAGGATTCTTTTACGTCCCCTCGCCGCGGCAGAATGGAAAACTCGCGACGGGAACCGTGAAACACCAGGTGGAAAATAGCCGCAAATACCAGCACCATCGCCGCCGCATAATGAAGCTGCAGGGTAACGGCATAGTTGGAAGACCATCCAAGACCAGGGATACTGTCCACCATGTAACGTTTATACATCGGCATTTGGCCGAACCCCGTAAAAAGGAGGACAAAGGTAGACAGGGCGGTCAGCCAATGCGCCAGGAGGGTGGTAACCCGGTGCCGGGTAATGGTTTTCTCTTTTAATACATGTCCTGCCATCAATCACTCACTCCCTTTCATGGTCTTGTAAGCAGCCAGCCCGGCCGCAAAGGCTCCGGCGATAGGGGCCAGTAAAACTCCCCTGGTCAACCCGCCGGCGGTATCCAGGAAGTTTTCCACTCCGACAGGCATTCCGGGTTTAAGTTCTTTTTTAGCCAGGGCCTGATTGATTTTTTCGAAAGGTACCGGAGAAACATAAAAGGTGGAAGTTCCCCCGTTTTCCTGGTCCCCGTAAACATAGCCACCGACTGCCTTGGCCCGCTCGTAGGCCACGCCCTTCATTTCCTCTTTACCGCCGAACTCGATGGCCTGCCGCGGGCAGGTTTCCACACATGCGGGAACTTGACCCGCCCGGACACGTTCGTAACACAGATCGCATTTGTACATTACCCCGCCTCCGACAAGCTTGGGTGCGATTTTCAAATAAATGCCGACTCCAGCCTGTCTTTGTGGAATATGCCATGGGCAAACATCCCGGCACTTGGCGCCGCCGAAGCAGCCGTCGGGGTCGATCCGGACGGGGCCTTCCGGGGTTTTTTCCTGTACCCCAAAGGGGCAGAGCTTGGCGCACGGCGGGTTGTCGCAATGCATGCACCTTCTTTGAATAAACAGTTGATGGATTTGCCCGTTATGTTCCACTTCAACTTCCTGAACGTAAGTCCAGTTGTAAGGTGTCAGCCGGTCGATAAGGTGTCTTTTCCCGGACCAGTCCTCGTGTTTTTTCTGAGGCCAGTAATCGTGAATGTCATTAACAGGTTCCGGAAACCTGTCTTGATTAACTTCTCTGCAAGCACTCACACATTTAGGTGCTTTTTCTTGCTTACAACCATCACACTTGGTCAGGTCGATCAAGGTTCCCACAGGCCCTGTAGCCGCTTCCGCGGACCACTTGCCGGCCCCGGAAAGAATAAGCCCTCCGGTGACTCCGGATGCGACGGATCTTTTGAGAAAATCGCGGCGTGAAATTGCTGCCATTAGATTACCTCCCTTGCTGGTTTTGTAAAAGGATTAGATTGTTGAAACAGGCTTTCCTCAATACCCTTTCCCCCCTCCACATTGCCTATTATACTTATCATGATATTCGCAGTCAATGTGTTTATGCGTAATTCTATTAAAACAAAAAATGGCTTCCCGCGGAAGCCAGTAGGACTTTAATATTAGTGAAAGTCATTGACCCGCTCTAGGCCGGCCTGTTTTTGTCCGCAACCACCATCAGGCTGCCAAGGCTTTCGGTTTCCACCGCCAGGTCTCGTGCCAGGGAATTGAAGTCCTCAGCGATAAACCTCGGGATCAATTCCATGGCAGCCTGGGAAAAAGTTTGCCCCAGGCGGGAACGGAATACCAGCCAGCGGAATAGCAGAATCCGCTTGTTATAGGTCAACTCCAGGTCATGTACCGCTCCCCACAACTGTTCAGCCAGTTCCCCGGGCTCCTTGACATTCAGTCGCCGGTTAAAGGTTTCGATGGCCTGGCGAAAGTGCTCCATCCGCCGGTCGGACAACTTTTGCAGGTAGTAATCATAATAGAAGTTTTCAGCTACCCTTTTCAGGTCATCTTCATCCGGGCGGTCCTTCACAAAGCCCATCATTCGCGTTTTGATCTCTTCAGTTAAGATAGCGACCTCGTCTTCATGCCGGACCCGGTGGAGCAGCAGATCCATCCTCTTGGTTTCCTTCTTTTCCAGCAGCCGCCCAAGTTCCAGCATCTTGTGGAAATACCTTACCACCAGTTCGGTCCCGGGAGCGACGAGGATAATGCGGTTAGAAAGTTCAAGCACCTGGTGCCCGATTTGATCCAACCTGTTGGAAAGGTCGACAAAAACCAAATCGAAGCTGTCCGCAGCCTTACGAAGGGCTCTAAAGGAATCCTCCTCATCCGGCTTCAGGTCGCATATGGCGACCGGCTTCATGGGGTCGAAACGGTACTCGCCCCCTGCCAGGAAATCATTCAACGACATCTCGTTTCCCGAGAGGGTACATGCGTTGGTCGCCCGGCTGGTAAAGTCGAAAAGAGCCACGCTCAATTCAGTATGGGCTGCCAGCCATTCACCGATTTGAACGAGTAGAGTAGTGAGTCCGGACCCCCTTCGCGGGGAGTAAAAGGTGTAAATATTGCCCACTAACCATTCCCCCCTCCAACAATATCTTATGTGAGCTCCCGCAGCCTTTGGCTCGCAACTTCGCGATCACTATGTCTCCCGTTACGCCGCAAATACTTGTAGCATAAATTTTCTACACAGCCCTGTGCTTTTCCTCCGGTAAGCGCGATTATTTTTTATTTGCCCCCGCCAAATTTTCATCCAGGGCGGCTACCATACCCGCGACAAAGCCGGCCGCTGTCTTGAGGTTCTCCCCATCCACATGTGCCGGGATATCCGTATACCAGTGCCAGTTAGGCAGCAATCCCCTATCGTCAAAAGCCATGACGCTGACAGCGTCCAGCCCCCTCACCAGCGCGGGCAGGGCATCGGTAGACATCAGGCGGTAACAATGAGGGGACACCCTGTCCCCCATCTCCCGGGCGGCGGCTTCCGCCAGCTGAAGCGCCCGGGCTCCGGCGGGAAGGCTGAACAACATTCCTTCCCCGGTAATATACTTCAAGGCCCCTTTCCCCAGGTTATCCAGGTTGACGATCACCGCCCCCCGCAGTTCCGACTTGTGGCGCTTTAGCAGGTCCAGCATGCCCCCGCTGCCGGATTCTTCGCATCCGGTAGCCACAAACCAAACCTCCACCCCCCGCGGGCGATGATGAGCTAATTCTTCCGCCACCCCCAACATCGCGCTGACCCCCGAGGCATTGTCGTTGGCACCGGGGGTATACTGGCCCATAGTCTCGCGGTAAACCAACGACAAAACAGGGAAGCACAAGATAACCACCACCAGAACCCGGACTACCGCTACCCATCCGCCAAAGAGACCGGCGAGGGGGATCATCTTTACCAGGGCCAGTACCGGCACGGCCACCAGGGCACCCGTCATTAATAGAAAGGTCTGGCGAAAGGTTCTTACTGCAGATGGACTGAAATTCGGGCCTGACCGGGAACTGTCGTAGTGGGCGACGATAACCGCCCTTCCTAACACTGACCCGGAAGGATGCAACTTCCCGATGACATTCTGGCTGCGACCTTGGGGCACTACCCGCGACAGCACCGGGACTGTATAATTCTCCAGGATGAAACCCAGCAGGGCAAACATACCCAAGAAGAGGGCCAAGCCGTTTGACCCGCCGATTAGCAGGGCGCCGCACAGTCCCAGCAGGTAATAGAGGAGATAGGTCCAGGAAAAGGTATGCGGGGCTTTAAACTCCTCCAACCCCACCTCCAGTCCGGCAGAGCGCATGATTCCCGCCAGGTAGGAAGCGGCCTCCTTTTCCCTGGGGGTAGCGGAGCCCCGGGGGCCGATGTCCTCCGACAACACCTTGACGTGTTTCATCAGGTCTTCCATTTTCCCGCCCTCCCTTAGACATATTGCTTCCGTTGTGCCCTCTCCAGACGTAATATTACATGCCGCTCTCATATATTCCTTCTTTTACGTCGTATCGTGCTCGCTCCCAGTTTTGCTCTCGCCAGGCCACCCGGTTTTCGCCGGTGGAACCAGCCTGCACTCGTTCCTCCGACCCTTACCGGTGCAAAAATAAATTAATACACATTCCACTTTTCTTCTAACTTTATTGGCCCTGGCTGGGATTGACGTGGTTCACCCAAGAGGTATCGTCCTACGGCCACCCGCTGTAGGAAAAGTGTCATTCCCCAGGAAGCAAAAAAGATGCACAAAAAGCCCGCGAGATTATTTAAGTGGAAGCTCCATCCCGTCCCAACAGGTAGGAGCCGCCTCCACTCATTAAGGAACAGGGGATGCATGAGGTAAATTCCGAAAGATACCGAGCCAATGCGGGCTAGCCACTTAAGGGATAAATGCCTGATGACGGAGCTGTTGGCAAGACCCCATAAAAGCAAAGCCACCCCGGTGGAATAAACCCACCATGCTCCCTGAACAATCAAGGTATTGACCGGCTGGCCAGCAAACACCAGCCGGTAAAGCCACCAATAAATCCCTCCCCCTACCGTGGCGAAAACCAGGGAAGGCCACCGCCATACCCGCCACCAGATACTCCATTCTCCAACATGCGCTCCCAACCAGATACCCGCCGCCACCAGGGGCAGATAGGACGTGAGAAGGGTTGCCGAATAAGGAAACCTGTGATAGAGATAAGCTCGATTCAAGAAATAAAAGGCCAGTTCCGCCAGCGCGAAAAGTCCCACAAAGGTACCGAAACGCCAGGAGCGCAGGCGGTAAAAAGCGATCAGTAAGGGGAAGAGGAGGTACAACTGGATGACGATAGGGAAAAAATACATGTGATAATAACTTTTCCCTAAAAAGGTCCAACCTGACCATTCAAACGGTTGATAAAAGATTGTGTGGTTTTCTCCCAGGGAACCGAAGCGGTAAAACAGGTAAAAAATACTCCAAATCAGGTACGGTACCCCTACCTGCTGCCAGCGCCTGGCGTAAAAAACTCTCCAGGAGCGACCCGGCCGGCGATAGAAAATATGGGTAGCTGTTAAGGCGCTGAGAAAAATAAAAAGGGGAACAGCGAAGGAACTCAAACGGTTAACAGCCACATACATTTCCCAGGACCGGGCCGTCGGGGTAAGGCTAGTGACAATGCTGCTCACATGGATCACCACCACAGCGATGATAGCAACACCGCGCAAGCTCTCTATCGACCAGAGCCAGTCTTGTTGTGGGGCTGTCTCAGGCACTTCAACTTCCAATAGCTCTTTTCGGGACAGTTATTCCACCTCCTACCATTCTCACCTGTCAAGGGTATCTGTGGCTTTACTTTGCGAGTTCGATACCATTGTACCGTCCCTGTAAAACCAACGTTTGTTGACAACCTGCCACCCTCCCTTCGCCTGTCTTCCACAAGTATACTTGCCCCTCCATGGACACGGGAACTTCTTTCTCAAAGGCTACGACGGTACCGTCAGGGGACCCTTTGTTTAGACCTCCCTGTTGTATGACGGTTAAGGGCACTGGAAAGTTCCCTAAATAGCTTATTATGCAACTAAAAAATGTCGACAAAAAGGGCAGAGGAAAATACAAAACTCATCGCAGAAAGCAGCTTCTACGATGAGTTTTTTCTTGGGCTCTGTTGCGCTTAATATAGAAAATGTGCACTACTGATTAAATATAGGTTTGATAATTATTTTTCCAGTCTATCCACATACGAAAATTCATGGTCTAATAACACTTTTAAGGGTATGGAATGGAAGACCCAATGCATCAGCCACACCCCGGCAGGTCACTTTTCCACCGATGACGTTAACCCCGGAGGCCAAAGCCTGGTTTTCTTGAATAGCCCGCAGGTAGCCCTTATTGGCGATTTCCAAGGCATAAGGCAGCGTCACGTTGGTCAGGGCAAAGGTAGAAGTCCGGGGCACAGCGCCAGGCATGTTGGCCACTGAGTAATGGACCACCCCATGTTTTACGTACGTAGGCTCGGCATGGGTAGTTACCCTGTCGATGGTTTCGATGGAACCGCCTTGGTCAATCGCCACGTCGACGATCACCGAACCTGTTTTCATGGCTTTTACCATTTCCTCCGTCACAAGGCGGGGAGCCCTGGCACCCGGAATCAGCACAGCTCCGATCAGAAGATCGGCATCCCTGACCGCTGCAGCAGTGTTATAACTGTTAGACATCAATGTTTCCACCCGGCCATAAAAGATGTCGTCCAGGTATCTTAACCTCTGAGCACTGATGTCCAGGATGGTCACATGGGCTCCCATGCCCACCGCTATTTTAGCGGCATTGGTACCTACCACCCCACCGCCGATGATGGCAACCCTGGCGGGAGGAACACCGGGAACACCTCCCAGCAAAAGGCCAGCCCCTCCACTGTGTTTCTCCAGTAAGCGCGCCCCCACTTGTACCGCCATTCTCCCAGCCACCTCACTCATGGGGGTAAGCAAAGGGAGACTACCGTCAGGAGCGGTCACCGTCTCATAAGCGATGGCAACCACGTTTTTCTCCATTAAGCACTTGGTTAGCGCTGGCTCCGGAGCCAGGTGAAGGTAGGTAAATAGGATTTGCCCGTCTTTAAATAACGGGTATTCCGGCGGCAAAGGCTCTTTTACCTTGATGATCATTTCCGCCCGGGCAAATACTTCCTCGGCAGAACCGACAATTTCCGCCCCGGCCCTGGCGTATTCCTCATCGGTGATTCCGCTTCCCTCGCCGGCGGAACGCTGTACCAGCACAGAGTGATCGGCCTGCACGAAAGCCGCCA
Organism: Clostridiales bacterium PH28_bin88; assembly: GCA_000987045.1. Taxonomy (GTDB): domain Bacteria; phylum Bacillota; class PH28-bin88; order PH28-bin88; family PH28-bin88; genus PH28-bin88. Next base: position 190,685 of record LAKY01000016.1, read on the forward strand.
CACCTGCAGGAACTATTGCCACCCGGTTCTCGTTACTTTTAATCTCTTTAGGCACCCCAATAATCATCTTTCTTGCCCTCCCCTAGCTTTTCAAGTGGCTGTAAACCTACCAATTAGTACTTGCCGTATTCCTCCCATGCTTCCCACATGGCCATGTAGTTCTCAGGCGGAACGTCCGCCTGGACATTATGCACGGGTGTAAAGACAAAACCACCGCCCGGCGCCAGGTCGTCTATCCGCTGTTTAACTTCGTCCTTAACCTGTTGTGGGGTTCCGTAGTTGAGCACCCGCTGGGTATCTACTCCCCCTCCCCAGAAGGTGAGAGCATCACCGAACTCTTTCTTTAGTTTGTTGGAATCCATATTGGCTGCACTGACCTGTACAGGATTAAGGGCGTCTACCCCCACCTCAATCAGGTCGGGAATAATGTCATGGACAGAACCACAGGAATGGAAGCAGATAAAGGCATTGGAATGTTTCTTAATGGCGCCGAACAACTCTTTCTGCCTGGGTTTGATGAACTTCCGGTAAGTCTCCGGGGAAATGATCATCCCAAACTGGGAAGCGAAGTCGTCGGCCTCCACCACCACATCAATGAGATCACCGAATCGGGACAAGGCCATTTCCCAAAACTTTATCTTAATCTCCACGGTTTTGTCCAAAATGGCGTGGGCCATTTTGGGATCACCGGCCAGGTCCAAAAAAAAGTTTTCATATCCCCTCAGCCAGTAAGCCATTTCCATGAATCCCGCCGAGACCCCTGCCAGGCACAACGCGGCCCCCGTTGATTCCGCCAACTGCCGCGCTTCCTCCTCAACACCCTCTAGACGGGCGGGGTCTGCGGGGTCCGGAACGCGATAGTTTGCCACCTCTTCAGGAGTTGAAAAGCTGGCAAAGGGGTGAGATTCCAGGTCGTAATAGAGTCCCCCGTCCTTGGGCTTCCTCCACCCGATCCCCCACTGGTCGATGAAACGAGTGTACTTGTGGTCCTCTTCAAATTTAGGGCGCCAACCTGAGGGCAGCTTGGAATAGACCGGCCGGAAATCCACCTTTAATCGTTGTAGAACATCCTCATGCACCGCGGCCAACTGCTGGTGTATCTCAGCGATCTTGATGTCATCCTTGGGCATACCCAGATAATTCAGCAGGTTCCTGTAAGCAATGTGGTGAATCCCGGTGGTCACGGTCCCCGCCAGGTCGAAGGGAACCCGGTCCGGCTCCTGGTGCCGTAACGCCATCAAAACCCTTTCCCTTGGTTTCAATATATTGCACTTCCTTTCCTCGTTATTTCAGTAGCAGCTTTCCTTCCTTTATGACAACCTGCCCGTCAATTTCCAGTGTCGGGCGAAGAATCAACCCATCCAGATGGATACCCGCCTCCACCGTCCCCCCCAAACCTTTGTTGTCCCCAAAGGCCACATGGACAGTACCCATCACCTTTTCATCCTCTAAAATATTGCCGGTAACTATGGCCCTCTCGTTGGTGCCAATCCCCATCTCGGCAAGATTTGCCGCGGGTAAGCCGCATGAATCAATGGACTCCTTTAACCACTGGGCCGCAACATTTAAATCTATTTGTCCCACCCCCTCGTCTTTACCCCCCTGCCAGGAAGGGTAGAATGGCCACGGTATCCCCGTCCCGGAGCTGCGTCTGGTAGCCTTCCAAGGTATGGATACTCCTGCCGTTGACGATCACTACCATGGACAACAGTTCACCGGGGCAATATCCCTCATCACCCTTGAGAAACTTCAGGAGTTCCCCCACGGTGGTTTGGGTCTCTATTTCGAGTTCCGCCGGGGTAAGGCGGAACCTGGCGCTGCTGCCGCCTACAAAGCGAAGGAAGATCTTGGCCACCGGATCCCTCCTCTCCCAGGTGATCCACGAATTGCTTATCACAGCTGTTCAATGGGCACATACTCCAGCTCGGGGTGGCCGTACCTGGCTCCCCCGAAGGCCCGGGCGCCATCCGGCGTCCGCATGCCATCCCTCAGCCGCTGGTGGCAGGGTACGCCAACTAATACCATGGGTTTACCTTCTGCTATATCCACGCTCATGATGCCCCGGCCTGTTTCGGGATCCAGCATGCAAACCAGGTCGGGGAAAACGGCCTTTAACCGGTCGTTCAGCCATAACGCCATGGTTTCGTTTTTGATTACCAAACGGGCCTGGTCGTCGCCATAGTTTTCCTCACCATGGAGCTGGACATTGGTAATGTAGAAACCGCCCTTGTCTTCTCCCTCTACCTTTTCTACCGTCCCTTTGAAAATCACTTTTCCACCCATCACGTTGGCCACGCTTTGGATGGGATCCCGGCGTTCCGACCTGGCAGCCAGTACGGCCCTGCCGATTTCCATGGCTTTGCTGATGGTTCTGGGGATTACAGCCTGCTTCAATTGAGTCCCTGACATGGGGTAGTGGTTGTTAGCTCCCAGGCCACCCCCCCTTGTAACCATCCAGCGGCCGATTTCGTCGGCGAACACCGGGTCCACCTGCCCGGTCACGATAATGGTATTACCCTGGGCGTCTACCAGCGGCATGGGGGTAAGGGAAATTCCATGGCCCAGAAAACTGGTCATTTGGGTTTCCGGCGCCGACCTCCCCAGGGCGTCCCCATCCACAGTCGCCACACCTAACCGGGCTGCCAGGGAGAGCATCACCGGGGTATTCAGGCCGCCGACTTCGAAGGGAACCACGTAATCGATCCGGCGGTTCAAGTACCTCTCCATGGCCCTGGAGGCTTCCAGCAACTCAAACCTGCTTTCCCAACGCTCCAGTAGCTGGTGGATACTCCACCGCTCCAGCGCCATCACCGATCCCATTATTCCACCACAGGTCACCAGGGCGTCATCCGGGACAACGTCCGGGTCCACCAGTACCAGATCCCTTCCCTCGGCCAAGTCCTTTTCCAGGATCGCGCGCCCCCACTGGGGATTACCTCCCCCGCCGGTCCCCAGGATGGCCAAACCCTCCAGGAGGGGGTCAATATCCGATGGTGTTATCCTGTAACTAGTCATTTGCCTCTCTCCTCTCAAGCCGGGATTTTCCCCATGGCGGCCAATTGGTCGGCTACCTCGTCCAATCCCAGGGCGTGCATGGTTTCTTTTTTGGGCCAGCTGGTTTTGAGGTCCCAGTTGTGCAAGGAATAGTATTCATCCAGCATCTTGTCCAGCTTTTCTTGTGTGATTATTCCTTCCCCGTCGGTACGGTCAGGCAGCGTTTCGTTCATCAACCGCCACGGGGCCCGGTCGTCCTCCCGCGTGGCGCCTTCCCGGACATTAAAGGCCTTTTCCAGGGTAACAATCCGGCGCCCCGCCCTCATAATATCTTCCTCGGACATTGCTATACCGGTGGCGGCTGCAAACAGCCTGGCCATACGGTCAGGAGTAACTCCGTAGAGGGCGGTGGTAGTAAAAGCGCAAAATCCTAACGCGTCGGTCACGGCATAGCAATCCTCATGCCAGCGGACAATTTCCGCCCGCTTATCGGTCAGGTAGGGATTGGCATACTTCTCATCCCCGGTGATGCTCTTGATGATGGCCTTGCACTCGGGGCTGAGGCCAAACTCGGCAAAGGTTTCGGTGTGCAGGTGGTCCGCTCCGCGGGGATTCACCGCGAAAGCCAGGGCGTAAGCAAAAGCCGACCGGGTGTCCACCCGGGATTGCTCCAGCCCCTTGGCTTCCACCGCCCACTTCCAAGAATCTTGCCCCACGTGCTCAGCGGCCCGCCTGACCCCCTCGGCCAAGACGTTACCGAACCCCTGCCGCAGGGCAATCTGGGTGACCAGTTCCACCACCGCTTCCCCGTTACCCCAGGACAGGTCCAGGCCTCCGGTTTGCTCCCGGGTCAGCACCCCGCGCTCGTAACACTCCATAGCCCACTGGATCACACTGCCCGCGGAGATGGTATCCAACCCGTAAAGGTTACACAATTCATTCGCCTTCAGGATGGGGGCCAGCTCATATATTCCGCACCCACATCCAAAGGCCCCGACGGTTTCCAATTCGGGCCCGCCTGAATACGACCCGGCATACCTGCCATGCTCCATCTCAGAGTAACGATGGCAACTAATGATACAACCGTTGCACCCTACTTTCCGCTTTAAGTAACCCTGCTCGACTAGAGCGATGCCGCTAATCTTTTCCATATCCCCGTGATAGGCCCGTTGGAAGTTGTTTACCGCGAAGGCTTTCAGTTCGTTGACAGGCAGTACGGAGCCGGAAGTGCCGTAGGCATGTAAACCGCCGCTCCCCGAGTCTGCCATTAGCCCGTCCACACACTCCTGGGCGACCTTTCCGTAGGTTTCCGGAGCGGCCAGGGCGATTTCGCCACTCCCCTTAACGGCAATAGCCTTTAATTTCTTGGATCCCATCACTGCGCCCGCCCCACCCCTGGCGGCCGCGTTGTAAAGAGAACACATAATCCCGGCGATTTTCACCAGGTTTTCTCCGGCCTGCCCGATGCAGGCCACCTGGATTTCTTCATCAGCGAGTTGTTGCCGTAAGATATTGGTGGTTTCCCGCACATCCTTTCCCCACAGGTGAGAGGCGTCCCGGATTTCCACCCGGGCATTATCTATATACAAGTACACGGGCTTCGCCGAAGCCCCGTGAACTACCAGGTGGTCATACCCGGCGTAGCGCAGTTCGGTACCCCAGTGGCCTCCTACGTTAGTTTTAAGATACAGGTTGGTAGCAGGGCTCTTGCAGGTAATAGTAGTCCGCCCGCTGGAAGGGGTAGATGTACCGCTAAGCTTTCCCGCACCAAAGATCAGGACGTTCTCCGGCCCCAGAGGGTCGGTACCTGGTTTCACCAGGTCCCAGAGCAGCTTGGCATTGATTCCCCGGGATCCGAGAAAAGTGGCTTCCATCTCCTTAGGGATGGATTCTGTCCACGTTTTACCCTGGGTCAGGTCCACATGCAGGATCTTGGCCATTCGTTTCACACCTCCGTTATTACCTCTCATAGCGGATAGCTTTCGCGAGTTGACACATCTTGACGCAGGCGGGTGCTCCCTGGCAAAGGTCGCACTTAAAAGCCACACCCTTTTGCTGGTCAAAGAAAATTGCACGAAAAGGACAAACTTCCATGCACTGCTGGCAGCCGGTGCAGTCTTCACTGGCAAGAAGGACCTCGTTTTCTGCACCACGCCGGATAGCCCCGACGGGACAAGCATCCATGCAGGGTGCGTCTTCGCAGTGCTGGCATACTACAGGTACCGAGTTTTCAATGTCCTCGTTCTTCCTTATCCTGATGCGGGACAGGCGGTAGCTGGAGGCCTTTTCGTGGGCAAACGAACAGGCCAGCATGCACGCGTTACACCCTGTACAGTTTTCGGGGGTCACCACTATCTTCCCCATGTTATCAGTCACCTCCATTCTAGGATAAATAGGGAGCCATGAATGGCTTAACCGCGGTTGCGGCCCCCAAGATAGTTGCGATGAATATTATGGATGCGCGCGATGCGCTCCTCGGCCAGCCGATCGGCGGCGACGTACGTCGGGATCTCCTGCTCCCGTGCGATCTTGAAAACCTTGAGCACGTTGTCATAGATGCCGGCAGCTTTTTTAAGAGCGCGCTCCGGGTTGTAGCCCTTCAGCTCTTCGGCGATGTTGATCACGCCACCCGCGTTAATGATGTAGTCCGGGGCGTAGAAAATACCCTTCTCGTGAATGATGTCGCCATGCTTCTCCGTCTTCAGCTGGTTGTTGGCAGCCCCGGCGATGATCTTGCACTTGAACTGATGGATGGTCTCGTCATTGATTGTGGCGCCAAGGGCGTTCGGGGAATAAATGTCGCACTCAACACCGTAGACCCGATCGGGCGCTACAGGGGTAGCCTTGAATTCCTTGACGACTCGGTCGACATTTTCCTGGTTGATGTCGGTGACGATCAGTTTCGCCCCTTCCTCGGCCAGGTGCTGGCAAAGGCTGTAGCCGACGTGGCCTAGGCCCTGAACGGCTACGTTTTTCCCTTTAAGCGAATCATTGCCCCAGGCGACGAGGGCGGTTGCCTTCATGCCCATGTATGTGCCGTAGGCGGTGACAGGCGAGGGATCCCCGCTCAGCCCGGCGAGGCCGGCCACATGATCGGTTTCGAGGCGGATGTATTCCATGTCCTCCACGCAGGTACCGACGTCTTCGGCAGTGATGTAACGACCGCCGAGGGTCTCGACAAAGCGACCGAAGGCGCGAAAGAGTTCTTCACTTTTACAGGTCCCGGGGTTGCCGATGATGACCGACTTCCCGCCACCGAGGTTAAGACCGGCGGCAGCGTTCTTATAGGTCATGCCGCGGGCCAGGCGGAGGGCGTCCAAAATCGCCTCATCCTCTGTGGCGTACGGCCACATGCGCAGGCCGCCGAGAGCGGGGCCGAGGGTGGTATCGTGGATGCAGATGATGGCTTTGAGACCAGTGGTCTTATCATAACACTGGACCAACTGCTCATATCCATATTTCTCCATGTATTTAAAGCTTTCCATTAACCGGACCCCCTATCGCTGAACCCTGCCGGACCCGTCGCCGGCCATCAGGTTCTTGACCTCGTCCAGGGTCACCAGGTTAAAGTCTCCGGGAAGGGTGTGTTTAAGGCAGGAGGCGGCAACCGCAAAATCCACCGCCGTTTGAGAGTCGTAACCGCTCAGTAATGCGTAGATCAATCCGCCGGCGAACGAATCCCCTCCACCAACCCTGTCAATAATATGAATGTTGTACTGGCGGGACTGGTAGTACCGGCCTTGATCATAGAACAGGGCCGACCAGCCGTTATCTGAGGCTGAATAACTTTCCCTTAAGGTGATAGCCACCCGGGAAATACCGAACCGATCGCTGATTTGCCGGGCTACGCTCCGGTACCCCTCCGGATCCAGTTTCCCGCCGACCACGTCGGAGTCCTCCGCCTTGATGCCAAAGACCTTCTCGGCGTCCTCTTCATTGGCGATCACCATATCCACGTCCGACATCATCCTGCTCATGACCTGGTTGGCCTTTTCCGGGGACCACAGGTTCTTCCGGTAATTAATGTCACAACTCACCGTCGCCCCGGCTTTTTTTGCCCGTTTAACCGCTTCGAGGCTCAATTCGGCGGCCTGGTCGCTCAAAGCCGGTGTAATCCCGGTGATATGAAACCATGAAATATCCCGGAAAATTTCTTCCCAATTAAACTCCTCAACCCGCGCCGCGGATATGGCGGAGTGCTTCCGGTCATAAATTACCTTGGAAGGGCGTTGGGAAGCCCCCGTCTCCACAAAGTAAAGCCCTAACCGTTCGCCTCCCCGGACGACATAATCAGTATTTACCCCGTACCTGCGCAAATGGTTAATGGCCGCTTGACCTACCAAGTTGTCCGGTACTTTCGTCACAAAATACGCCGGTAAACCAAAATTGGCGAGGGAGGCCGCCACATTGGGCTCTCCCCCGGCGTAGGAGACTTCCAACTGCCCTGCTTGAACCAATCTCAAATAACCGGGAGTATTCAAGCGCATCATGATTTCTCCGAACGTAACTACCTTCTGTGCCATGATTTTGCCCCCCAATCCCACTCTCTTTTCTATTTATACCGTTGCACTAACCTTGAATTCGCCGCAAGAAGGGCTGGTACACGGGTTCTCCGCTGAAGCGGTTGGCATTCGCCAACCCGCCGGCCTTTAAAATTAGGGCCAGTTCCGCTGCTCGCCGTCCGATACTTTCGGCCCCCCGGAGGGCCACCCGGGTATCCAGACTGCCGTTCTCTTCATTCTCTGCCAGCACATTTCGGCCTACCTCGTTGTACGTCCAGGCCCCCGCCCCGATATATGCCTCCCACATGTCGCCGGTGACCGGCACGCACCCCATGATTAAGGCGTGGTTAATTAAGTCGGTAATGGTATGTTCCTGGCCTGAAAACAAGTGAGCACCCTGGGCGATGGAGGCGATTACTTTTAAGCTTCTGGGCAGCTTGGCTTCCCCGTCAAATAATTCGGCATAGCGGCCGAAGAGGCTGTTCCCCAGCCGATCCAGAAAGGCTTTGAGTTGCGCAGGAATCCCCATATGGTAAACCGGTACCGAGTAGATCACCACACCCGCTTCTACCCACTTCTCCCTGAGTTCCTGAAAGTCATCTTTTAGAATGCACTCGCCCTGCTGGTCGCCGCACTTGAAACACGAGATACATGGAGCAAATTTTTTGCCCCGGATGGAATACAACTCTGTCTCCACCTCCCCCGGCGCTGCCTTTTGAGCAGCCTCCAGGGCTTTTTCCAGGAGGTACTGGCTGTTGCCCTTCCTAGGGCTCCCACAGATACCTAAAACCTTGATCACCTCATGCCCTCCTTCTTAAAAGCCGTCCCTGTTACATTGATCGGTTCAAAAATTCCTCCAACGCTCCCAAGAAACATTCCACCGCTTCCTGATTGGCCCCGGGGCCCATGTGCCCCACCCTGAAGGTGCTTTCTTTATAAGCCCCCAAGCCTCCGCTGATATAGATTTCGTGCTTTTCCTTCAAGAAGGAAACTATTTCTCCGGATTTAACTCCCGGCGGGCACTTCACCGCTGTCACCAAAGGCAGCGGATTTCCGGCAGCCAACGGTTCCAGTCCCATGGAGGCAAGCCCTTCCCGGAGGCGCCGGGAAATCTCCCGGTGACGGTTATAACGCTGTTCCAGACCTTCCTGGTAAATCTGGTTCAAGCTGACCTTTAACGCCCTGACGTTATTTACCGCCATGGTAATCCCGTAGGGTTGAAAATCCCTTTGTTTCTCCTCAAACTCCCGCCAGACCTTCAGGTTAAGGTACCAACCCACCGGAGAAGATTTTTTATCAGCTATCACCTGCCACGCCTTTTCGCTGACGGCGATAATAGCCAGCCCGGGAGGCGCGGAAAGACCCTTCTGGGAGGCGGTCACACAAACGTCCACACCCCATTCATCCATGAAAAACTCTGTTGCTCCGATAGAACAAATGGCGTCCACAAAAAGGGGCACTCCATACTTTTGGGTCACTTCGCTAATCTCCTTGACAGGGTTAAGTACCCCGGTGGAGGTTTCACCGTGGACCACTGCTACCGCCTTGATGTCCCGCTCTCTTTTTAGAACCATCTCCACAGCAGCGGGATCCACCGGCCTGCCCCATTCCTCTTTAACGAAAACCGTCTCAATGCCATAGTTCCGGGCTATCCAGGCAATTCTCGCCCCGAAAAAGCCGTTATCCACCACCAGCAATTTTTCACCGGCTCCCGCCAGCCCGTTGACGGCTACTTCCACCCCCGCATGGCCTGAACCGACGGTTAAGTAGATCTCTTCTTTGGTCCCCAGCAACGGTTTTAGGGCGTTTCTGGTTTCATTGTATTCCCTTACCCACTCCTCGCCGTAATGAGGCGCCAAAGGCCGGCTCATCTCCGCCAGGACTTCTTCATTGACGGTACAGGGTCCGGGTATCATCAACAACGGCTTTTTCATTCTTATCTACCTCCGGAAACCAATGCCTTGAATTGTTTAGCCAGCAGGCCAAGTTGCTCCCAATCTCCCTGTTGGATCAGCCGCTGGGAAACCAGAGAAGAACCTACTCCCAGTACCTTGGCGCCTGCCACCAAAAAGGCCCCCCCATTCTCCAGGGTAATACCGCCTACTGCAGCCAGGTTTACATCTGTTAAAGGGCCTCGGATCTCCTTGAAGTAAGAAGGTCCCAGACTATTGGCCGGAAAAACTTTAATGATTTCTGCCCCCAGGTTGCAGGCCTGGGAGATTTCAGTGGGAGTGAGTGCCCCGGGAACCGCCACTACTCCCAGTTCCTGGCATGCTTTGATCACTTCTGGCACCATGGTCGGACTTACAATAAACCTTGCCCCGGCTTCCACCGCTTGCCGGACCCCTTCGGCAGTGGTCACCGTACCTGCTCCCACCAGCATTTCCCCACCGAACTTCTGGGTCATCTTGCCCAAAAGCTCCAGTGCTCCAGAGGTGTTCAGGGTTACTTCCGCCACTGTAATCCCTGATTGAAGAAATACCTCCGTAGTACGAAACAGTTGTTCCTCTGCCACATGGCGGAAAATCGCAATTAGCCCTTCTCTAAGAATCAACTCGGCCGTTTCCTGCCTGGATAAGTTCTGCATCAACCCTTCCCCCTATGCTAGCGCTTAAAATAATTCTGATTTAGTCCTTGGGTCGCCCGGTAGCTGTCAGAGCTACAGCAGCCAGGATAATCAAGCCCTTCAAAATATCCTGGAAGAAGTACTGGACCCCCAAGAGGTTTAAGCCGTTGACCAGCACCCCCATGATCAGAGCGCCAAAAAAGGTGCCGACGATATGGGGTTCACCCTCCCTGAACATGGTCATTCCCAGGAAGACCGCCGCCAGCCCATCCAGCAGGAAACCTTCCCCGGCAAGCGGCTGACCCGACCCCAGCCTGGACGTCACGATAACTGCCGTCAGTCCTGCCGCCACGCCACCGACAATAAATGTAAGGATGCGGATCCAGCGAACATTGATCCCCGAAACCCTTGCCGCCGCCTTGTTTCCACCCACCGCATAAATCTGCCGTCCAGTTACCGTGTGGTTCATAAAAATGTACAGAATGATTAATACCGCGAACATGATCAGCACGGGATACCCGATTAGCCCGATTTTGCCTTGCCCAATCAGTTTAAATTCACTGGGAATACCCTTGAAGATGGGATCGCCCTTGGTATAGAAATAGTTAAGGCCCCGGGCGATGGACATGGTAGCTAATGTGGCGACAAAATCAGATATTCCCACCGCCGTCACCAGCAACCCGTTAATACTGCCAATGACAGCGCCGATTAAGATGCCCAGGATTATGGCTAAAACTACCGGCACCCCACTGACCATCATCCCCGCCACCAGCACTCCGATTAAACCGCATAATGCCCCAAAAGACATGTCGAAACCACCGGCAGCCATCACCACGGTGGTGCCTAGAGCTATGATTGTCAGCATGCTTCCCTGCAGCAGAACCATGGTGAGGTTAGGAATTGTCAAAAATACAGGAGAAAGGAGGGAAAAAACGGCACAAAGGATTAAGAAGCCTATCAGGGTACCATACTTTTTTAAAAACCTCATATTAAGCATGTTGAGCTTTATTCTCCTTTCTCATGGCATACGCCAGGATCTTACCGGCCGTAGCTTCCTCCCGGCTAAGGCATTTCACGATACTGCCGCGCACCATGACCAGAATCCGGTCGCACAAGTTGAGGAGTTCATGCATATCGGAAGAGATCAGGAGGATACCCGCGCCATTCCTGGCTAAATTGTCAATCAGCTGGTGTACCTCCGCTTTGGCCCCCACATCTATTCCCTGCGTGGGTTCGTCAAAAATGAACACCTTGGGCTGCTTTCCGGCTAACCACTTGGCCAACACTACCTTCTGCTGGTTTCCTCCGCTCAGATACTTGGTCAGCCGACCCGCCTCACCCGGCCTGATGGACAAAGAACCAATCAAGTTACGGACTACTTCGCCTTCCCTGGCATGACGGATCAATCCACCGCGGGCAAAGTCCTTTAGACTGACCATGGTAATGTTTTCTTTAATGTTCATATTTAAAACCAGTCCATCATGATGCCTGTCCTCAGGGACCAGGGCCATTCCGGCCCGGATAGCTTTCCTGATGGAATTAGGATGTAAGTCTGCTCCATCCAGTACAATCGTTCCTTTGGTTACCCGATCAATTCCAAATAGGAGCCGGGCCACTTCCGTCCTTCCGGAACCAACCACTCCCGCCAGGCCCAACACCTCACCCCTGCGGAGTTCAAAACTCATGTTTTCTACGCCGTTATTCGATGAAAGCCCGTCTACTTTTAAAAGAACTTCCGTGCCCGTACAGCTTACCCGGTGCCCTTCGCTGACCATTTCCTTGCCCAGCATCATGTTTATAATTTGTTGGGTAGTAGCCTCTTGGGTTTTAACCACCCCGACCATTTTTCCGTCCCGTAATACTGACACCCGGTCAGCCAGCTCGAATATTTCCTCCAAGCGGTGAGATACATAAACAATGGAGGTCCCTTGATCCCTGAGAGAACGAATTACTTTAAAAAGGTTTTCTACCTCACTACGGCTTAAGCAGGCCGTAGGCTCATCAAAAACTATAATTTTGGCGCCAAAAGACACCCCCCGGCTGATCTGTAGCAACTGCCGTTGTGCAACGCTTAGCTGGCCCACCGGCTCCCTTACCAGGTCTTGCAGGCCTACAACAGTTAACATCTCCCGCCCTTTTCGGTGTAACTCCTTCCAATCAACCAGGCCTACCCCATTCCTTGGTGGCCTTTTGCCCATGAACAGATTTTCCGCCACACTCATGTACGAAACCAGGTTTAACTCCTGGTGCACAATACTAATACCCGCGCCCATGGCCGCTTGCGGACTAGCATACTCCACCCTCTCACCGTCGATCAGGATCTCTCCATCGTCGGGGTAATAAACCCCACCCAGGATTTTAATCAACGTCGACTTTCCGGCTCCATTTTCCCCTACCAGGGCATGGATCTCACCTTTAGCGACCGAAAAATCAACATTGTCCAGGGCTTTAACACCGGGAAACACCCTGGATATTCCCTTCATTTCAAGAATATTGTTTTGCAAATCATNNCCAAGAATGCTCTAGCCAGAACTTTTGCTTGGGCGCAAGCAACTCAGTGATAATTATTTAGCGGGTGGAACGTTTTCCTGGGTTACCAGCGGGCCGTCAATAAACATTATCTTGACAGGTGGCTTTTGGCCCTGGGCCATCTTAAAGGCCCATTCCACTGCTGTCGCAGCCATCCCATTTAGATCGTGAGCCGCGGTGGCCGCAAAAGCCCCTTTATTCTTCATGTTATCGTAGGCCACAGGGTCGCCGTCGACACCAACGACGAAGATCTCGTTTCGACCGGCAGCTTCGATAGCCTGAACAGCCCCCATCCCGGCCCCGTCAAAGGCCGCAAAAACTGCCTGAATATCCCCCTTGTTAGGATACTTCTGGAGGATTGTTTCCATCCATTTTCTGCTATCCTCCAAGAATCCGGGCCAAGTATAGGCATGGCGTTCCACAATTTCAATTTCCGGGTACTCCTTTAACACAGCCCGGAGGGCTTCGGCGCGGGCCCGTACCGGCATGATCAGATCGCCGTAAATCTCAACAATTTTTCCTTTTCCGCCCATTCTAGCCGCCAGGTAAGCACCCACTTTGGCCCCCATAGCCCAATCGTTAGAGTCGATTTGGAGGTCCACCAAGGGATGGAAGCCGCTGGCGACACTAATCCATGGAATATTTTTCTCCTTAGCCTTTTTCAATGCGGGCTCCAAGAAAGTGGGATCGCCCAGTAACACGATAATCGCGTCCACATTGTTTTGAACAAGGGTTTCGATGTCACTCAGCATTTTCTCACGTTGTCCAAGACTATCCAAAGCTACGGGGGTACCGCCCATCTCCTTAACTAGACGGATACTTTCTTGATAGATGCCGGTATTAAAGAAGTTACCTTGCCCATTAACAACGATACCAACTTTGATGTCCTTGCCTTCCTTCGGCGTATCTCCTTGCGGTTTTTCAGCCCCCGTCGCAGGCGCTTGGCTGGTAGGCGAGGATTCACCCTTCTTATCCGCAGGTTGAGAGGAACAACCAGCTAACGATAAAACCAACACTACCACCAGCAGTACAGAAATCCATTTGCGCAACAAATTCCTTTACCTCCTTGTAAATTTTTTTGGTTCCCTACCCTAAGTCAACAATCCTATTAACCTGGCTATCACCCCCCTCTTTCTTGCTTATTAGTCTCGCATAGCGAGACATCGTATCTCTATTAACCCATTAAAAAAGAGGTCTGTATCACAAGCTTAACCTGTATCCCAGCCTTTTGGACAGTTCTCTTCCCGCCTGCAGGGTCAGCTCAATAAGCCTTGCCTTCCGTTCCTCCGTAAGCCTTAAACAAGGAACTGTAGTACTCATGGCAGCTATTACTTTGCCGGAATAATCCCAAAGAGGAACCGCCACGCACCAAATACCTATTTCGTGCTCTTCATTGTCCAGGCTGTAGTTCACTTCTCGTATTTTTTCCAGTTCATCCTGGAGCGCCAGGGCATCAGTTATGGTGTTGTCGGTATAACGAATAAGGCCACGTTTTTGAATAACTAAGTCCAGATCTTCTTTTGATAAATAAGCCATCAACGCCTTACCAACCCCCGTACAATGCATGGGAGCTCTTTTGCCAATCCGGGAATGTGACCGCAGGGTTTCCGTCCCCTCCAATTTATCTATGTAGACCACTTCATCTTTATCAAGAACTACCAGGTGTACGGTTTCATTGGTTTTAGCCACTAAATCCTGCAAAATGGGGGCTGCCGCCTTTCTCAGTTCCAGCTTACTAAATGCGATACCCCCAATTTCCAAAAGCTTAAAACCATAGCGGTATTTCCCCGTCTCAATATTTTGCTGAACATATCCCCGATCTTCGAGGGTCACAAGTAGCCGGTGAACCGAACCCTTTGGCAAGCCAAGTTTTTTACCAAGTTCGGTGACCCCAATCTCATTTTCTTCGATCATGCTCTCAAGAATATCAAGGGCTCTCTGAAGAGATTGAATTCTAGGTGTAGTGTTTTCTTCGCGTTTATACGTCATGATTGAAAGTAACCTCCGCAGAACACCCGTATTTGTCTCTCCTTGCGAGACCCCGTATCACTATTGATGGCTATATCAATTCGCTGTAACTTCCTAGAATCCTTCAACATTTGAATTTTTTTTAGCAATGAATATGTCCTTGTTTGATTTTGTCCTCGTTAACCATCGTGCTGTGGTTGGGGAACCTACGATAGTGTGAAACTTGCCCTGCTTCCCCTTTCTGTGGGCTGGACCTCCAGCCTGGCGTCTATCCGCTCCTTAAGCTCGGGGACATGGGAGATTATTCCCACCAGGCGACCACCTTTTTGCAAGTCAATCAAGGCCCGCATGGCAAAATCCAGGGATTCCGGGTCAAGGGCGCCGAATCCCTCGTCAACGAATATGGTATCCAAGTGTATCCCGCCTGCATAGGCCTGGACCACGTCGGCCAACCCAAGAGCCAGCGATAAAGAGGCAAGGAATGTTTCACCACCCGAAAGGGTAGCCACACCCCGGGCCACACCGGTGTAAGTATCGAAGACCTCCAGTTCCAGCCCTCCGGCGGCGTTGCCGCGGGACCGGTCCATGGTGCGCTGAAGGTGGTAACGCCCACGGCTCATTACCTTGAGCCGCCCGGTAGCAGCCACGGTTACATCGTCCAGCAGCGCCCCCAAAACGAACCGCTGGAAAGTAAGCCCGTATTTGTTTTTCCCGTTGGCTACCTCGGAGAGACGTCCCAGAACCGCATACTGGTTCTCTAAATCGTGTAACGTTTTTCCGAGTTCATCAAGTTTCTTTAGCCATTCTTCCTCTTGCCTGGTCTTGGATTGAAGCTCTGATGCCCTGGTCAAAGCCCGGTCCCTTGCGCCCTCTGCGCCAGCAAGAGCACTGGCGAGCGCGTCCAGGTCGGGTACAGTCAAGCCCTCCGCCGCCTGCACGGCTCGATCCAAGCGATCCCTGGCAGCCCGGAGATTCTCGTCGAACTCTTTGATGCTATTTTCCATCATTTGGATATCTCGCTGGGTTCTTTTGGCCTCCTGGTAATCCTCCAGGCATTGGAATCCCGCCACTTCCAACCGCTGTTGGAATGAATGCTCTTCATCTTGAACGCGCTTTTGAGCGACCTGCAGGGCCTCGAAAGCCTCTTTCGCCGCGGCATCGGCTTTAGCAAGCTCCTGGGCCGCCGCATCTACAGCTTTTCTGGCCTGCTCAAAGGCAGTTTCTAGCCGGTCCCGTATCGCCTTTGCCGCTCTCTGGGCATTTTGTAAAGCGACGGTGTCGCGAAGCGCCTCGGGTATTGAAGACTCGCGTTCCCGCATGATCGCCCGGGCGCCTTCTAACGCCGCGCTCGCGTCTTGAAGGGCCTTGGTATGTGCTTCCAACTGTTCCCTGGCGTTTTTCTCCTTTTCCTTTAATTCATCCAGTTCTTTGCCGAGAGTTTCCACCCTCTGTGAAGTCTGGTGGGCTTTGGACCAGAGTTCTTTGGCTTCTCCGGCGGCGGCCTGAAGGACCCCCACGGCAAAACTGGCTTTCTCGCCCAATTCCTTTTCTAAATCCTCGACCCTGCCACTTACGGTCGCTTTCTTTGCGGCTATTGCGTTAACTTTTTCGCGTGCCTTGTCACGAACAACCTCTAAATCATTGACCGCCTGCTGTTTGGTTTTAAGATCCGCTTCCGACGGCAGCCACGCTTCGCTGATGGCGGGAGCGGGGTGCTCCGGAGAACCACATACCGGGCAAGGTGTGCCAACGACTAAGTTTTTAGCCAGGATGGCCGCCTGTCCCTTGTTCCAAGCTTCCTGGAGCACGGAAAGTTCCTTTTTGGCTTTGGTGTAACTCTCCTCACCCTCTTGGGCGACTTGCAGGGCGACCTCAAATTCCTTTTGGGCTTGAAGCAGATCCCTTCGTGCCACTTCAAGAGCCCGTCTTCTATCACTTATCTTTTCTGCTTCCTTATATGCAGCCTCCAGCGCGGCGGCCTGACCGGCGTGATATACCGCCTGGTCGTGTGCCTTGATTTTTTCCTCCATGGAACTCTGGAGGGCTGACAGCAGTTCCTTTCCCCTGGCTTGACCTGTTTCCGCGGCCTTTACTTTCTCCATCGCCCCGACAACCACCTTACGGGCATCATCCAAAGCGGCAACCTTTGCGGTAAGCTCTTCCAGCTTGATGACTTCGCGACTGGCGGCTTCCCTTTCCGGTTCCTTGTTGTATTCTAACACGAGTTTCCTTTCAGCCTCTTCTTTTGCAGCCAAGGCCTCGCTGGCCAGTCTCGTTTTTACCTCCAGGTGTTCAGCCGCGTCTATGGCCTCTTTCCGCCGGGATAATAACAGGTTTTCCGCGTCAACCAGGCCGGCGGCCTGGCGGGCTTTGGCCAGCTGGGACCGCATGACCTCTATTATTTGGATTTTTGACTCCAACTCCGCCACAGCGGTTTCGGCATTCTTTTTCTCATTGAGCTTCTCCTGGGCCTGCCGTCCGGCGGCCAAGCGATCCTGTGCCACCTTGGCGGCTCTTCGGCCGTTTTCAATTTCCTCAAGCACCTCATCAAGCCGCTTTTGATTAACTTGATACCCTTCTTCCAGTTCTTCCTTCGTTTCTACCTTGGCCTCTTGCAAGATCCAGTCTTTCTGGGCTGATACTTTTTCAAAATCCTTCTGAATCCCCTTAGCCGACTCTTTTAAGGCTTCTTCGATCCGGCGGTACAACTCGGTTCGGAAAAGTGTCTCCAAGATCACCTGGCGTTCCCTGGAATCGGCCGTTAAGAGCTTGCGAAAATCTCCCTGGGGAAGCATCACCACCTGCCTGAACTGGCTGCTCTTGAATCCCAAAAGTGTTTCCGCGGCTTCCGTAACCTTATTCCAGCCGTTTTCCAGGACTGTCCCCTCATCTTCTTCTTTGGTGACGGCAGTTCGTCTCCATAAGGTGGCGTCGGCCCTGAGGGTGGTAGTCCCTTCACCCCGCCTTTTGGGGCGCTCCTGCTCGGGGCTGCGCCTGATGCGATAGTTCTCTGCGCCAATGGCAAAGTCAAAGGTTACTTCCGTCACTACCGATGACTCGGCATGGTCGCTGCGCATTTGCTTACCATCTCTCTGGGCGCCGCTGGTGTCCCCGTAGAGAGCAAAACACATGGCATCGAGAATCGTAGTTTTACCCGCACCTGTCGGACCATGAATCAGGAAAAAAGTACGGTCCCGCAGTTCGGTGAAATCCAGTACCTGCGTTCCGGCATAAGGTCCGAAAGCGCTCATGAAAAGCTTTAGCGGCTTCATGCCGTCACCTCCCGTTCCTGCCGGTGAAGGACATTTACAGTGTCAGCAAACACCTTGGTTTGCTCAACGGAGAGAGGGGTTCCCGTAACCTGTTCAAAGAACGAGGAGAAAAGGTCCAGCTCGCCGAGGCGGCGGTGGTCCCCACCCGGTCCGCGGAGATCCCCGCCCTCTGTCAGGTAGGGACGTTCGATATGTAGAACATTGGGGTACACTTCACGAAGTTTACCCATAGCGTCTAAAATCGCCCCCGAGTCCTTCAATGTTACCATCAGATAATCGTCTTTATTTTCACCGTTTCGTGGCCGGGCCAGGATGTCGTTCAAGTAACCATCCAGGCACCGTACATCCCTGCGGGGTGAAAGGGGAATCACTTCAAAGGTTGTGTTGCCGGCGCCGTCCATTTCCACCAGTGTTACCGATTTCCGGTGTGCTGCCTCGGAGAAAGAGTATTTCATTAAAGAGCCGGCATAGCGGATGTGTTCGCCCCCAGCGTGTTGGGGTTGATGCAGGTGACCCAGGGCAACGTAGTGGAAGGGCTTGAAACAGGAGGCATCAACTGTTCCGGTTCCGCCCACGGTAAGAGGCCTTTCCGATTCGCTTTCTTCACCACCGGCTACAAACGCATGGGCCAGGGCAACCGTACGCGCTCCCTTGGGAATATTAGCGGTTAAATGACGGACCAACGAGCGCATGGCCCGGTCATGGTCGATGGCATCCGGCGCTGCCAGTCTCTCCCTGACTACGGGAGGTTCTACGTAAGGAACGGGGCAAAAGTAAACCGGCCCGTGGGAGTCGTAAAGAACAACCGGAAAGAGGTTTAGCTGCCCATAAACATGCAGCCCCTGTTGAGCCAGCAACCGGGTGCCAAACCCCAATCTTTCAGGGCTGTCATGGTTTCCGGCAATCAACATGACGGGAACCTTGTGGTCCAGAATAATCCGGGAGAGTACCTCATCCAGAAGCTTCACCGCTTCGGTAGCAGGCACGGACCTGTCATAGATATCTCCCGCGATTAAAACCACATCCGGCTTGACGTCATTAACCAACTGAAGAAACTGCTCAAGGATATATGCTTGATCGTCTGTAAGGTGGATACCATGAAAAATGCGCCCCAAGTGCCAGTCAGAGGTGTGCAGAATTCTCATTTTTTCAGGCCTCCTTTTCGTATTCAAAAAAAGTAAGCCCTGGGATGAAAGGAGCTGAGGTTATCATTGAAAAACCGGATGTCCAGTTTATACCGCACGTGCATCAGCCAGGAAATCACCGGGCAGATTTATCAAGAGATTTTTGATGTGGCTATTTGCAGGTTCTACATGCCAAGAGCAGTTTTACGGCAAAACCGTAGCAAATCGTTTCTTGTCTCGAGAGCACAAGATCTCAGCCACGTGACGCCCCGAGTAAAGACACGGTACAACACCACCACCCGGCATCACCCACTGGCCGGCCATGTAGAAGTTTTGGATGCCGGGCAGCGCCCTCTCTATCATGGTTGTGATCGCTTCCGGGGTAGGCAGCCAACCTTCCCAGGCACCCCGGTAGTTTCGGGTATAGCGCCAGGTGGTGTAAGGAGTGGCTACATCAGTCACCTCCACCTGGGAGGATATACCAGGGTAGTGCGCCTCCAGCCGCTCCAAAATCTCCGTCGCAATCCGCTCCTTGTCGGCGTCATATCGAGCCCGATCCTCTTTTTGCAGGTTATTCCAGTAATCCCATTCCACCTCAAATTCAACTTGGACCACAGTCTTGCCTGGCGGGGAGAACTCCGGGGTATAATTGAAGATCCGGACGAGGATCCCGTTGACAGGACGGTTGTTCACATTGAAGGGGTGTTTCAGCATGATGGTGGTTAGGGGTGGTTCTCCAGGGAACTTTCTCGCAACACCATAACTGACTATCATAAGCGGGCAAAACAACTTCCAGTTCGCATAGCGGCTTTTGATCTTCTCGTCCGCGTAACGACCACCCAGCATCTTGAAAATGGTGCTGTAACCATCGGCGGCGGAAACCACGATGTCCCCACGGTACTCGCTCCCATCAGCTAAGCGCACCCCAACGGCCCGGTCATCTTCAACCAGGATCTCCTCCACCGTGGCCTTATAGGTAACTTGTCCACCTAGTTGCTTGTATCGATTCTCGATTGTTCTGGCAAAGTTCAGGGCTCCGTCTGCTAATAGACCTATCTGCCCCTCGGCGAGCATCCCCAGGAGCATGAGAATAAACCAGACCGGTACTTCCGGCAGGAACAAATTCTCGATAACCTGACGTAAGAAAGGGTGTTGCAAGCCCCGCGTATATTCAGCCACAGGCTCGGCGTACTTGCCCGTAAAATACTTAAACACCCGGCGCATCGCCCACATCTGCTTGAGCCCATCCAGCCGGCCCAACAGCTCGGGCGGCTTGGCAAGACCCATCTTGCCCATGTCGGACCCCTGCATGGCGCGGGCTCCTGCCATCAGGTCGTTGATCGCCCGGGCATCGCTAGGCGAGAAAGCTTTCAACTCGGCGGCCAGGCGGTCCAGATCCTTAGTAATTTCCACGCTGCGTCCACTTGCCTCGTCAAGATATCGTCCATAAACAGTCATGTCAAGAACGCGGATAGCTTCATGAATGCCCAGCTCGCGGTACAACTCATGAATGGACTGTCCCGGTTTGTGGCCCATTAGGAAGTGGATACCACCATCGATGGTGTAGCCTTTGCGTTTCCAAGTGGTTGCCACTCCGCCCGGTTTATGATGATGCTCGAAGATCCGGGTAGGGTATCCGTTCATCTGGCAGTAACACCCTGCGGCTAACCCAGCCAGACCGGCCCCGATAATGATGACTGATCTTGTAGCCATTTCTTACTCCCTCTTTACATGACAGCTAGTGCCGAAACAGAACGCTCTGTTATTGCATTATCGGTTGCCCCGGCCTTTGCCGTCCATGCTTATTTGGATCCCTCAAGAAAACGCCTTCTCAGCCTTAACCTGTGTCCCTGATGGACAGATCCCCCTCCAGAATCCAAACGTCGTACCCCCGTGAATAATAATTCGCCTTTATCCTCTCTTTTCCTACAAAAAGGAAAAACTTATCCGGAAGCCAACAAGCTAACCGGTCAGAAACTTCTTTTTTCAACTCCGCCTTGCAAGTTAACTCAGAATGGTATATAATGTTAATGTAATACATTTGTATACTTTGTATTACTTTGTCGTAGGAGGGTGAAATCTTTTGTCACCAAAAGAGTATTCACTCCTGAATTTGTGAACTCCTTCAATGGAACAGTCATTCTGGATAAAGATATTGAAAGCAAGCTAAACAATAAACACAAAGTATATAAAGAAGACCTCATTGACGCCTTGGGTGACCCCTAACTTGTGGTGATGAAGACATCTCACAAGTCCCCTCCTTCCCTTACGGGTGAGTCAAAGTCAAGGGGCAAAGTGTACAAGATACTATGCGAAACAGAAAATGGCCAGGTCTTGTTCATCGTAGGCCGGTTATTCCCTGACGGAAACCTATACATCATAACTGCGTATTGGGCAGGAACAGAACTTGAGAGATTATACCGCCAAGAAAGTGAGGTGCTTAGGAATGAGTAAAGGTTCTAGAAGAAAGATTGAGGTAAAAACTCTAGAAGATGTGACCAGTCTAGGCCAGATTTCAAAGGATGAGTTACTTGCAGATGCGGAGAAATACGATAAAGAATGTTATAACCCCCTGGAAAATCTCGAAGAGAAAGAAGTACTATTGCCGGAAAATAGAACCGAGGTTATAACTATCCGCCTTACAAAGGCAGAAAACGAACAGATAACAAGACTTGCACGAGAAAACGGTTTAAGCAAAAGCGCCCTTTTAAGGATGCTGGTCACCAGGTCACTGAAAAAATCGGATTTCTTTTAGAACTTTCCTCGTCCGCTTTCTCCGGACTATTGAGTACTACCCAAAGGCCGTAGTTTTCCTCAGAAATAGAAAAATTCATGTTAGGCTCCAAAGTGCTGAACGCTTTTAAGTGTTATTCGGCAAATTAAATGCGCATAGAAACGTCAAGTTATTTGAGCAAGGGATAAGGGTAAATATTTGATCATTTGCACCGTAGTAGTGCAAATTGGTCACAGAATATGATCTTTGGGGGCGCTGCCCCCAAACCCCCGGGATTTATCGCTTTAGTTTCTCCAAAGGGTTTCTTTTTTAGGTATCAGAGAGAGGTGACTGTTTCCAGCCACCCCACCCCGCCCTTTTTTAGAAACCTGGCAGGCGCTCAGGTTGCTTCCCAGCATTGCCCTATCCTCCTGCCAGGAAAGAGCCGTTAAAACCTTCTGTCTTTAGTAGAGGTTAGAGATGTGGTGATGCAGTTTTCAAGGAATTCGCCAGGCTCAATCTCGAACATGGTTTTAGTCAAGATCTGGCGCAGGCTATCAATGGACTCCCTATCATGAAACAAAAAGGTTACGGTGAAATTACCAGACCGGATGTGGACCGGATATTCATTGAAGATGGTTTTCCCTTCCCACGACTGGAAACGGGTATGCTTGTTGATATGGATGTTCATGAGACACCTCCTGCTTTAAAGAGCAATATCCGCATCCTCCTGGACGGTTTGAATGATGTCGGCATCAATGGCCCTGACCTTTCTCTGATACCCCACCAGGAGGGATTTTTCAGCCAGGTTATTCACCTTCCTGGGGAGGCCATTAGAGAAAGCCGCGATAGCCTCCACCGCATCCGGGGTAAAAAGCGGCTCCGCTACCCCGGCCACCTTTAAGAGCGAGGTCAGGTAGGAACCTATCTCGTCCTTGGCCAGGCCCTTGAACCCGTAATTGATGGTGATCCTCTGGCGCAGAGGCTCGTTGATCTGGAGGGACAACTGGTGCAAGAAAGCGGATTGGCCCGCCAAGAGCACCATGGCATAATTCTTCGAATCCATCTGGAAGTTGAATACCAGTCTCAGGTCATTAAGAATGGCATGCTGGATAAACTGCGCCTCGTCAATGATCACGAAGGTCGTCATGTTCTTCTGGTGATGCGCGTTAGCGATGTACTCCTGGACCTGGTGAAACATATCCACCTTCCGGAAACGAGGCTCTAACCCAAGACCCACCGCCAGGTGGCGGTAGAAATCCATCACCGTCACTGACGAGAGCGGCAAATAAACCACCTTAAATAGTTGAGGGTTGAGTTTGGCGGTAAAGGCCCGGATACTGGTGGTCTTACCGGAACCAGGCTCCCCGTACAAAAGGGCAAACCCCTTGGCCGTCTTAAAGTACTCCATGCGGGAGGAGAATTGTTTGTAGTCACCGGACTCATAGATGTGCTCCACCTGAATGCTTTTATCAAACGGATTAAAAGTCATGCCGTAAAAAGCCTTAAAGGTCATTAGGCTCACCTCCTCCGTAAAGGGCAGCATAATCGATCTGCCGCCTTTGATTCTGCCGGCGGATAATCTTGGAGTTATCCACCGGCCTTACAGGATAGACCGTCAAAAGAGAGTGTGCTTCCCCCACCTTCACATAAACCTTGGAGAGATCTTCCGGGTCAAACCGGACAGTAACGGACTGGCCGATGAGAGACTGAGGGACCTCATACACCTTATTCAAAAGCGCAATAGTAGCGTCTCTTTTCACCTTGCGGATGGCCTCATGTAGGAATACCCGTTCCAGATGTTCAAGAGAAGACACAAACCGGAACCTGTCCTTGTCCTTTAGATACCGGTCCATGGGGCACTGGCCCTCTAGAGAGGCGTGAGGGCGGAGGTTGTAGGTCGATTCCGCGTAGGTTAAAAACCTGGCATTCAGTTCCTCCAGGGAATGAATTTCTGGTAAGTCCAGGGATTCAATGAGCTGCATTCTAATGGTTTTGAACATACGTTCGATTTTGCCTTTTATATGTAAAGCTTCACATATTCGCGGGAATGTAAAGTAAATGAAAATGTAAAGTTAGGCCATGAACTCATTGATATTGCCGGATTCTTTATGGATTTACTTTACATTTTCATTTCACTGTTATTTATTGAATGACTTCAGCCATTCAATAAGATCATGGTTACCTTCCCACTGTGGCTTTGCATCAGGAGTCACATCAGTATAAGCTTGCTCAATTGCCTCGCGTTTCTTGCGGGAATCGGCTTTCGCATAGATTTCTGTAGTCTGTACTGATACATGTCCAAGCATGTCCCGGATATAGACAAGATTAACTCCTGATTGAAGCATATGCATTGCTTTACTATGCCTCATACAATGGCAGCTAAACTTTTGCGGAATTAGCGATGCATCCTTGGTTCTGGCCATAGTCACGTATTTATTAAGTATATAGCCGATTCCTGCACGGGTCAGTTTTTCTTTTCTATTGTTAGAAAACAGCGGATACTGATTAGCATAAGGAGCGTTCAGTTTATTTTCGGTCATGTAGCAGTTAAGGATGTTGACCTGCTTTTCCATCAGCGGAACTATGCGAGCTTTATTGCCTTTTCCAATAAGCTTGATGGTGCTCGGCTTGGAAAGATGCACCATCGCAGGAGTGAGATCTGCGATTTCCTGAACCCTTGCCCCCGTATCATACATCAGTGACAGAAGTGCCAAATCCCTCCTTCCTGATTTTGTGTGTTGATCTGGCATTGCGAGAAGAAGCTTTATACCTTCAAGGGACATGTAATTCAGGGTTCTACGCTCACCTTTTTTTACAGGAATAGCGAGTATCTTCTGCCATTCAAGCAGGAAATCCGGATATTCATACTGCAGATATTGGAAGAACGAATGAATGGCAGTTAGCCGGACATTCCTCGTTGGTATTGAACACTTCCTGCCAGTTTCAATCCAGTTAAGGAAGTCTGTAATGAGTTCTTTATTGATATCCTTCAGTTGTAGCCGTTCGATTGGCTTACCTTTCTCATCCCTGACATATGCGATGAAAAGCAGGAATGTGTCACGGTAAGACGACACCGTATTTGTGCTTACACCACATTCATCTGGAAGATGCTTTGTAAAGAAGTTGGTCAGATAATAAGCGAAATTCGTTGGCTTCATAGCTGTTTCACCTCTGGAAAGACAAAAGCGCATATCTGGTTCACATCATTCATTAGCTTTGGGTACATCTCTGCGGTCAGTCTGACATAGCTATCTGTGGCTGCAAGTGATTTATGTCCAAGATATTTTGATAACAGCGGAAGGCAGTAATAAAGATCCAATCCCTGTTCGGCCATATTTGCCAATGAGTGGACACTGAACGAATGGCGAAAGTCATGCACCCGAGGGCCTTGTCCTTCACCGCCATGCGATATCTTGGCGTAATACAGCATTTTTCGAAACTTTTTATATATAGTGTCAGATGAACATTTCTCACCATTACTTTTTGCAAAGAAGTAATCCTGGCCGTTCGCATTGCTGCGGCAGTAGTCATAGTATTGTACCAATACATTCTTTAACGATTCTGAAAGCGGCAACTGACGCTCCTCTCCGTTTTTTGTTTCGTGAATGATAATGAACCCATCCGTCAGGTTGACATCTTCACATTTTAAGGAAAGAGCTTCATTTACACGCAGACCACATCCGTATAAAAGCCTGAATAAAGCGGGGCAGACATGATAAAGCGACTGGTAGCTGGCATGATACTCCATGTTATCACATGCTTCGAAGAAACGCTGAAGTTCTTCTTCAGTAAAGATATATGGTTTAAAAGTTGTTGTATATCGTCTTGGTAGCCGGGGGATATAAGACGGATAACCTATTCCATTCAGATAGATGGATAAGTTCCTTATGTCATTAACCCTTTTATACCATGTTACATCACTTTCATTGGGACGGCGTTTACTCCATTTGCTTAATATTTCTTCACTGAGACCCAGCGATTCATACGCCTGTTCACAAAGAAACCTGTCAAGATTTCTAACACTACAGCGCGAATTCTCTAGACAATTTCCTCAACCTATGATACAGTAGATCTGAGGGCTTCAGGATGCTGCATGGCAATGATTTCCTGTAAAATGTTTTACAACTTCATTTTACAGGACCAGGATATTTATGCCTTTTTGCAGCCTAAGGTCAGCTCAAAAAACTCAATTAGGGAAGGTAATCATGTCCATCTCTTACCCCCAAGACCCGATTGAAGGAACCGTAAAAGATATATTGCCCGTTGACCTCCAAATGGTCCGCCAGACGGAACTGGAACCGTTATGGGACGATCTGGTACGCCGGTATCACTATCTGGGCCACCGCAAGATGCCGGGCGCAAATCTTAAGTATCTGGCCTTTTGCGGTGGCTCACCCGTGGCGGCCTTGAGCTTTCGTGCGGCCAGTTTAAAACTCAATGCCCGGGACTGCTTTATCGGCTGGTCTACCGCACAAAGGACAAAGCACCTGCCTCAACTGGCCAATAACAACCGTTATCCAAACAAAAATAAAATCCAAACCTTTCAGAACAAAGCCGCGTAATCAAGCC
>LAKY01000096.1 GCA_000987045.1 Clostridiales bacterium PH28_bin88
CCCGTGATCAGGGCCACGGTGATGATGGCGAACATGCACTGGAAGATCATGAACAGCAGGTGGGGGATATTGTCCGCAGGGCCGTTGGCCTCCATGCCCACGCCGGTCAGGAAGAGATAGTCCAGACCGCCGATGAGCCCGCCGATGTCGGTGCCGAAGGCCAGCGAGTAGCCCGCCACGACCCAAACGACGGTCGCCAGTCCGAGCATGATGAAACTTTGCATGATGGTTCCCAGCACGTTCTTGCTGCGCACCATGCCGCCGTAAAACAAGGCGAGACAGGATGAAACAGGTATCAGCCGCACTCATTCCGATGCCTCCCTTGGCAAAATTGTGACAACCGGCTTTTGGAATAGCACTTCATATTTGTATTGTCCACAATTTTGCAACACTAGACATAAATTTTTTTTATTTTACAGCTATTTAATACATTTTTGGCAAATCAATTCAAAATACGGGCGCACGGCCCCGCATGCCACGACCAGCCATTTTTTGAGAAAAAATGAGCTGAACCAACAGATTAGACCACACCCTTGCCGTGGGAGAATAATGAACGTTGTGCAGCGGAAACCTTCCATTACCTGGAAATATCGAGGCCAATGCAAAAGAATACAAAATTGTAATGCCATGTTCCCATAATTGCCACCCGCACCACACCGTCGACCAGCGGCCTTGATTCGGGCCCCTCGTTCCCATGCGCTGAAATCCATGCTAGGGAGATGGGAGGGCCTGTTTCGTGTGACGATTCAAAAAGTTGGAGGAACCGTGATGAACGTGAAGACGATCCTGTGGCCAACCGACCTTTCCGCCGCCTCGCGCAAGGCGGCTCCTTCCGTCGTCTCCCTGGCGGAGAAGTACGGAGCGACCGTTTATCTGCTCTACGTGGCCGTGGACCTGTGCTCCTACTTCCCAGCCTACGGCAACTATCCGAGCGGCGAGGAGGTGCAGCGCTTCCAGGGCTGGGAGATCGAGCAGGCCAAGAAGAAGCTCGAATCCCTCTGCCAGGAGGATCTGAAGGCCTGCCCCAACATCGAAGTCAGGCTCGTGACCGGCAGCGCCGCCGATGAAATCCTGAAGGCCGTGGAGACTTACGGGGCCGACATGATCGTCATGACCGCGAGCGACTACCGCACGAGCCCGACGGGAGAGGCCCGGATGTCGCACGTGGTTCACGAAGTGGCCAGCCGCTCGCCGGTTCCCGTGCACATCGTCAAGTAGGGGCCGAAGATCCCCGCGCGGGCGTCAGTTCTTCTCGAAGCGGTTGCGCATGTAGAGGTTGTCGTAGGCGTAGGTCAGGCACAAGGCGAAGAGGCAGGCCCCGACGCCGATGGCCGCGTTGATGATCGGCGGGGCGGTGAGGGAGAGGCGCAAAAGCAGCGTGGCCACGGCATAACCCGAGTTGCGCAACACGGCATGGAAGGCGGGCAGATACTGCTGGGAGATGAGCACCAGCAGGATGTCGCTGAAAATGAGCAC
>LAKY01000030.1 GCA_000987045.1 Clostridiales bacterium PH28_bin88
TGTTTTGACCAAGTTGACCTAATTATCTGGCCTAAAATGGATGTGATGCGGAAAATGGGTTATTGCACCACCAAAAAGTATAACTTTTTGTGGCATAAGTGCAACTAAGGCTTCCGCCTGCGCCAAAGGCTTGGCGCAAGCCAAGTTTTCTTTACCGCCATCAGGGAGCTGCCTGCATGTTGCAACTAATCCTGCCAAAACTATCTCGGAAGGAGGTAAAAAAATGCAAATTAAGGACATGATCTTGTATGCGACCGGCAAGAAACCACCGGAATTGGTTTTAAAAAACGGGAAGGTCATTAACGTGTTTTCGGGAGAAATCTATGAGGCCGACGTAGCCATGGCCGGAGGGCTGATTGTAGGCATCGGCCGGTACAGCGGGCAAGAAGAGCAGGATCTAGCTGGCAAATACATTTGTCCAGGTCTAATGGACGGGCACATGCACTTGGAAAGTTCCATGGTTACGCCTGTACAGTTGGCTCGCGCTGTCGTACCTCATGGGACCACCACCATTGTCACCGACCCCCATGAAATCGCCAATGTTTGCGGAGAACGTGGCATTAAGTATGTCCTGGATGCTACAGAGGACCTGCCGTTAAGTGTTTATGTAATGCTGCCTTCGTGTGTCCCGGCTACCCCGATGGAAGATAACGGGGCTACACTGGATGCCAATGCCTTACTGCCATGGTATAACCATCCCAGGGTGTTGGGTTTGGCGGAAATGATGAATTATCCGGGGATCTTGTCGGGAGACGGGGAAGTTTTGCTTAAAGTGGAGCATGCCAGGAGGTTAAAAAAGCCCGTGGATGGTCATGCCCCGGGCCTAACAGTAAAAGATCTGGCGGGGTACATTGCCGCCGGCATAAATTCTGATCACGAATGCACCACAGCCGAAGAAGCATTGGAAAAAATCAGGCTGGGCCAGTGGGTGATGATCAGAGAGGGTACGGCCAGCAAGAACCTTAAAGACCTGTTACCTGTCGTCACTCCTGTAACATCCAGAAGGTGCTTCTTGGTGACTGACGACTGTCATCCTGAAGACCTGTTGCACCGGGGCCATATGGATCGTTTAATCAGAATGCTGATCCGGCAAGGAACAGAACCGGTACAGGCTATCCAGATGGCCACCATTAATACAGCTACCTATTTTGGCCTGGAGGAGACAGGAGCTATCGCGCCGGGATTCCGGGCGGATGTGCTGGTGTTAAGTAACCTGCAAGATTTTGCAGTGGAAGCGGTTTACAAAGAAGGTAGGCTGGTGGCCTCTCAAGGACGGGCTGACTTTGCCGAGGTCATTGTGGATGATCAAGCGGTAAGGAACACTTTTGCCATGCCGGAGATTACCAGTGACATGTTATCCATAGAGGCCAAAGGGCAAAAAGCCCTGGTTATCGGACTGGTTCCGAACCAAATAATTACTAGGGAAATGTTTTTCGACACTATACCTGTTAATAATCAAATCGAGCCCAACGTGGAACAGGACCTGTTAAAAGTGGTGGTCATCGAGAGACACCGCCATACCGGAAAGCTTGGCGTCGGCCTGGTCCATGGATATGGGTTAAAAAGAGGCGCTGTCGCTTCTTCCATAGCGCATGACTCGCACAATCTAATTGTGACCGGTGTGGATGACGAGGATATCTGTCTGGCTGCCAATGTGGTGAGAAAGAATCAAGGGGGCCTGGCCGTTGTCTGTGACGGCAAGGTTTTGGGGGAACTGCCGCTGCCGATTGCCGGACTGATGACGGATGCAGACATCGCGGCGGTGAGCAATAAAATGGAGCGGTTAAAACAGTTGGCCGGGGAGTTGGGCGCCTGTCAAGATATTGACCCCTTTATGACTCTGGCGTTTCTTTCGTTGCCGGTAATACCGGAAATCCGGATCACTCCACGGGGGCTGGTACGAGTGAGGGACCAGGAGCTGGTGAGCGTATCCCTTTGACGAACAAGCTAAACAAATCATGAATTGAGGAGGTGAGTGGCATGAAATGACGGCTTAAATAAATCCAGACTGTCGTCCTGAAGCAAATCAAAATCAAGAAAGGAGTTGAACTTTTATGCTGGAAAAGCTGTTTAAAGTGGAACAGAACGGTTCTAACGTTAAGACCGAGGTTATGGCAGGACTTACCACGTTTATGACGATGGCCTACATCATCATCGTCAACCCCCTGATTTTGGGAGATGCCGGAATGCCTTTCGGCGCGGTAATGGTTGCCACTGTGACATCGGCCGCGGTTGCCACTCTGCTCATGGGTTTGCTGGCCAATTACCCCTTTGCCCTGGCGCCGGGTATGGGCCTTAATGCGTATTTTGCTTACACGGTAGTCCTGGGAATGGGTTTAAGCTGGCAAGCGGCACTGGCCGCGGTGTTCATTTCCGGCGTGATCTTTTTGCTGCTCACATTAACTAAAGCCAGAGAAGCTATCGTTAATGCCATTCCATTATCTCTCAAGCTGGCGGTCAGCGCCGGCATCGGGCTGTTTATCGCCTTGATCGGATTTAAGAATGCGGGGATTGTGCAAGCCAATCCCAATGTCCTGGTGGAGCTGGGTGACTTCAGCCAGCCTGCCGTAGTCCTGGCGGTCATCGGCCTGGTGATTACAGGTTTTTTGGTGGTCAAAAAAGTGAAGGGTTCCTTGTTGCTGGGTATCTTGATCACCACGATTATAGGCATTCCCATGGGCGTGACCGACGTGAGCAACTTCAAGCTGGTCAGCATGCCTCCGCCAGTGGGGGAAACCTTCGGCGCCTTTACCATCGGCTTCAAAGAAGTGTTTACTTTTGGGATCATTCCGATCATATTTGCTTTTACCTTCGTGGACATGTTTGATACCATCGGCACCCTGGTAGGGGTATCCAGCAAAGCCGGCATGCTGGATGAAAAGGGGCACTTGCCAAAGGCCAACAGGGCCCTGCTGTCTGACTCCCTGGGGACCATCTTTGGCGCTGTGATGGGTACCAGTACCGTAACCACCTACGTAGAGAGCGCCTCGGGCGTTGCTGAAGGCGGGCGTACCGGATTGACTGCCCTGGTGGTATCCGGACTGTTCTTACTCAGCCTGTTCTTCGCTCCTCTGGTAGGTATAGTTCCTAGCGCCGCTACAGCACCGGTCCTGATCATTGTCGGTATCTTCATGATGGAGCCGGTAATGCGCATAGATTTTACCGACTACCTGGAAGCCATCCCCGCCTTCCTGGCCATTGTGATGATGCCTTTTACTTTTAGCATCGCTGAAGGGATTGTGTTTGGCGTTTTGGCTTATACGGTCCTGCGTGCCTTGATCGGGCGTTTCCAGGATGTCAGCTTGACCATGTGGGTGTTGTCCATCCTGTTTGTCATCAGATTCTTTGTTTAATTCCCGCGTAAATCACCCGACTACGAAAGGATGATATTCCTTCGTAGTCGGGTCCTATTTATATTAAAATAAAGGTGGTGACCGGGGGGGGAGTCCAATATTTAAGCCGGAAAGTATGGGTCCGGTATGCGGGTCAAGGTGGCCGGGACTGGGTTGGCGCCCTGGTACTGGTAGAAAGCGAGGTGCGTGAGCATGACGGAAGAAAAAGTGGATTTTAGAGTAAACGGGCATGAACATTCTCTACTGATTGAGCCCGGGTTGCGTCTCATTGATGTCCTGCGAGACAAACTGAACTTGACCGGAACCAAGGAGGGGTGCGGCGAGGGCGAGTGCGGGGCATGCACGGTGATTATGGACGGTAAAATAGTCAATTCTTGCCTGGTCATGGCCTTTCAGGCCCAGGGCAAGGAGATTATTACCATTGAAGGCATCGGGCAGCCGGACCAACTGCACCCTATCCAGGAAGCCTTCCTGGAAGAGGGTGCGGTCCAATGCGGCTTTTGCACACCGGGTATGGTCCTGGCTGCCAAGGCATTACTGGACAAAAACCCCAGACCAACCCCGGCTGAAATCCGGCGGGCCCTGGCCGGCAACCTTTGCCGGTGTACCGGGTACGATCAGATAATCAAAGCCGTGGAAAAAGCTTCCAAAAGGGTGGTGAAAGGAGCATGAGCACTACCGTTGTCGGCAGCTCACCCATCAGGGTGGATGGAAGAGGCAAGGTAACGGGGCAAACCCTTTTTCCGGCAGACATCAAGGCGGACCGGATGTTGTACGGGCAGCTTTTGCGGAGCCCGGTACCCCATGCCAATATCACCCGCATAGATGTGGAAGCAGCCAGCAAGGTCCCCGGCGTGAGGGCAGTAGTAACGGGTGCGGACGTTCCCGGCCGCAACGGGCACGGCGTATTGTTCGACCACATGCCTGTACTGGCCGACAGGAGAGTAAAATCCGTAAACGACGTAATTGCCGCTGTGGCGGCTGAGAACCCGGAAGCGGCGCGGGAAGCTGTGGCGAAGATAAAAGTACAGTATGAAGAACTGCCGGCTGTATTTGACCCTGTTGAGGCAATGAAGCCGGATGCGCCGAAGGTTCATGAAGAGGGTAATATAGCATATCACCTGAAGATCCGTAAAGGTAGCGTGGCAGAGGCTTTTAGCCGTGCCGCGGTAATCATCGAGGACACCTACACCACCCAGATGGTGGACCACGCCTTTCTGCAACCTGAAAGCGTACTGGCCCATGTTGATGAGCAGGGGCACCTGACATTACAGGTGGCGACCCAGTACCCCCACTGGGACCGGACTGAGGTAGCCAGGGCCCTGGGCATACTCCAACATAAAGTAAGAATAATTACCACTGCTGTGGGAGGGGCTTTCGGCGGCCGGGAAGACATGACCCTGCAAATCCAGGCGGGGCTGCTGGCGTTGAAGACGGGCAGGCCGGTGAAGATCACTTGTGATCGCAAGGAATCCTTCCATGCCCACTGCAAGCGGCACCCCATGATCATGCGCTATAAATCCGCCGCCGCGCGGGACGGAAAGTTGCTGGCTGTGGAAGCCGAGATTATCGGGGATACCGGGGCCTATGCGTCATGGGCTCCCAATGTTTTACGGAAAGCAGCGGTCCACGCCACGGGGCCGTATGTGGTTCCCCATGTAAAGGTCGACTCTTACGCGGTCTATACCAATAACCCGTTTGCCGGGGCCATGAGAGGCTTTGGCGCCGCTCAGCCTCCAGTGGCATATGAAGCCCAGATGGACCGTTTGGCCGAGGCCCTGGGCCTGGACCCGTTTACTATCCGCTGGCGCAATGCTTTCCGCCAGGGTGACATTACCGCCACCGGGCAGGTGCTGGAGGAAAGCGTAGGCTTATGTGAAACCATGGAAAAAGCCGCACAGGCGATGGGTTGGGCAGTGGAACGCTTAAAGGGGAGGGGAAACCATGGCTAAAAAACGGGGCGCCGGCATGGCCTGCGTCTTTTACGGCATAGGTTATGGCAACGGTTTTCCCGATGTTTCCACGGCTTTTGTGGAGATCCATGACGACGGGACGGCTACTGTCCGTACGGGGGCCGTCGATTGCGGTCAAGGTTCAAATACTGTTTTTGCAATTATCGCCGCTGATATCATGGGAATTGCGGTGGAGGACGTCACGGTGGTCTCGGCTGATACCGACACCACCCCTGATGCGGGTACCACGGCAGCCACCCGTCAGACTTATGTTTCCGGCAATGCCGTAAGACTGGCCGCCTTGGAGGTCCGCTCCAAGCTGTTCCAATACGCCGCTCTTGAACTAGGGGTAAACACTGAGCAAGGTTTAGTGGCCAGGGACGGCCGGGTCATGGTTAAAGGCTATCCGGTTAAAAGCGTGTTGATCAGGGACCTGGCGGCCAGGGCCCGTCTAAAGGGATACCGGCTGGTGGCAGAAGGGACCTTTACCGCCCATTCTACCCAGCTGGACCCGGAAAACGGCCAGGGTGCCCCCTACTGGCCTTATGCTTTTGGAACCCAAATTGTGGAAGTGGAAGTGGATACTGACACAGGTCGAGTGGACGTCCTTAAAGTCGTGGCGGCCCATGATGTGGGTAGAGCCATTAACCGGAAGGGTGTCGAGGGACAGATCGCCGGCGGCGTGGTCCAGGGCATGGGTTATGCCCTGCTGGAAGAAGTGGCGCTGGACCGGGGACGGATCCAAAACCCTTCTTTTGCTGATTACTTGCTACCCACATTGATGGATGCACCGCAAATTCAACCGATTATTGTGGAGGACCCGGAGCCTACCGGGCCGTTCGGGGCCAAAGGCGTTGGCGAACCGGCCCTCTTACCGACGGCCCCCGCCATTTTAAACGCCATTTATGACGCGGTAGGTGTACGGATTACCAGTCTGCCGGCCACGCCGGAAAAGATCTTGGCAGCCCTCAAGGAGAAGGGAGAAAACTGACTTGAGTATCTTAATCAAAAACGCAACCGTCGTCACCATGGACCGGGACCGCCGGATCCTGCAGGGTAACGTGTATATAGAAAATGACAAGATTGTGGCGGTTGGGGATGCCGGCTATCAGGCGGAAAAAGTAATTGACGGCTCCGGCCAGGCTTTAATCCCGGGACTGATTCAACCTCACATTCACTTGTGCCAGACCCTCTTTCGCGGTCAGGCCGATGACCTGGAACTGCTTGACTGGCTCAAGCTCCGTATTTGGCCGCTGGAGGGAGCGCATGACCCCGAATCCATTTACTATTCAGCGCTTTTAGGATGCGGCGAACTGTTTATGGGCGGCACCACCTCCATTGTGGACATGGAAACGGTGCGCCATACGGATGCAGCCATCCAAGCCATCGCCGATTGCGGTATGCGGGCTATCACGGGCAAGGTAATGATGGATCACGGGCAGGAATTACCCGCTTCTTTAAGGGAAGAAACAGGGCTTTCCATCCAGGAAAGTGTGGACCTTTTGGAAAAGTGGCATGGCCGGTGTAACGGTCGCATTCTCTACGCTTTTACACCCAGGTTTGTGGTTTCCTGTAGTGAAGAACTGCTGGCGGAGGTGGGAAAGCTGGCCAGACAGTACGGGGTTAAGATTCATACCCACGCTTCGGAAAACAGGTCGGAGATTCAATTGGTGGAAAGGGAAAGGGGCATGCGGAACGTAGTGTACCTGCACCGGCTGGGCTTAACCGGGCCCCACTTGATTTTAGCCCACTGTATCTGGATGGATGACACGGAAATGGACATTTTAACTGAAACCGGTACCAGGGTGGTCCACTGCCCTTCTTCCAACATGAAACTGGCTTCGGGCATCGCCAGGATACCTGAGATGCTGGATAGGGGAATCACCGTGGGCCTGGCGGCTGATGGCGCTCCCTGCAATAACAACCTGGACGAGTTTCAAGAGATGCGGTTAAGCGCTCTCATGCAAAAACCGTTGCACGGGCCTACGGTCATGCCGGCGGAAAAGGTGTTTGAACTGGCCACCATCGGCGGAGCCAGGGCCATGGGACTGGACGGCCAAATCGGAAGCATCGAAGCCGGCAAAAAGGCGGACCTGGCCCTGGTCAACTTAAAGGGCTTACACAACTTGCCTGATGCGCAAAACAGTGTTTATTCCCAGTTGGTGTACCAGTTGCGAAGTTTCGACGTAACCACCACCATCGTGGACGGGCGGGTAGTCATGGAGGACCGCCAACTGACCACCATTGACCAGGAAGAAGTACGTAGAAAGTCCCGGGAAGCCATTACACGGGTGAAACGGAGGGCAGGGATAAGTTGAGTTCCAATCTTATGGAGGGTATCACAACTTATTTTGTTTACCAGTATTGTTTAGTAACATTAAATAATATATAATAAAATTAAGGAAAACTAAACGTGCGTTAAAAGAGGTGTGGGTGGTGGAAAATGTCAAATACTTGCAATGCATTAAATGCGGTCGGAGATACCCGCCAAATCCCGGAATTTATACCTGCGGGCAATGCGGGCCGGAAGGGATCCTGGATGTCATCTATGACTACGATTACATCAGGAAGCAGGTTAGCCGGGAAAGCTTTTTGAATAACCGGGACTACTCTATTTGGCGCTATGCTCATTTTCTGCCTATCCGTAAGGATAGCCGGCGGACACCTTTAAGAGTGGGTTGGACCCCGCTTTACCGTCCTGAACGGTTAGGGTCGGAGTTGGGTTTGGACCGGCTCTACCTCAAAGATGATGGTCTTAATCCTACAGCTTCATTGAAGGACCGGGCTTCGGCCATCGCTGTCGTCAAAGCCGCGGAAGAGGGCGCCGGGACCGTGGCGTGTTCTTCCACGGGAAACGCTGCTTCCTCTTTAGCCGGGAATGCCGCCGCCATGGGGCTGAAAAGCTACATCTTTGTTCCCCAGAGGGCACCCCAGGGTAAGGTTGCGCAGCTGTTGATCTTTGGCGCTGCCGTGATCAGTGTACAGGGTAGTTACGAGGATGCCTTCCGGCTGTCGGCCCAGGCCATCGAACTCTGGGGGTGGTATAACCGGAATGCGGCCATTAACCCCTACCTGGTGGAAGGGAAAAAGACCGTAACCCTGGAAATCTGCGAACAACTGGACTGGCAAGTTCCCGACTGGGTTGTTTTCTCCGTAGGTGACGGGTGCACTATTGCGGGGGCATGGAAAGGCTTTGTGGACTTCTTCAAAGCGGGTCTGATCGAAAAACTGCCTAAGATGTTGGGAGTTCAAGCTGAAGGATGCTGTCCTATTAGCAACGCTTTCTTTAGCGGTGAAGATATCCGGCCTATGGAGGAAAATACCATCGCCGACAGCATTGCCGTGGGAGTGCCCCGCAATCCGCGGAAAGCCCTGCGGGCGATCCGGGAATCAAAAGGCACCATGGTTAACGTCACCGATGATGAAATACTACAGGCAATGAAGTTGTTGGGTAATACCTGCGGGGTGTTTGGTGAGCCGGCCGGTGCGGCTGGATTGGCCGGACTGAAAAAACTGGCGGCTGCCGGCGTGATTAAGAAGGGAGATATGGTAGTAGCCTGTATCACAGGTAATGGGTTAAAAGACGTACAAAACGCCGTCAGGGCTTCCGGTGAGCCGGTTAAAGTAAGTCCTGACCTGGAAGAACTAAAAAAGAAACTTTCCGCTGCCGGTTGATGTGGGGAACTTGATCCCAGCCCAATCCTGAATAAAACATGGGAGCAATCAAAGGGGAAAGGACATGTACTACCCGAGCTAGCGCTGAGAACCGCGCCAATTTCTACGAGGGGAAACGGGGGGTTATGATGAGCTTGATTAAGGAGGTATTTCCTGAGCTATACCAGGCCATCGAGGCGGAAAAAGCCCGCCAGATGAGCAAGATTGAACTGATTGCTTCCGAAAACTTTGTCAGCCCGGCAGTGCTGGAAGCAGCGGGAACCGTATTAACCAACAAATACGCTGAAGGCTATCCCGGCAAAAGGTACTACGGCGGTTGTGAGCACGTGGATACCGTAGAAGAGTTGGCCAGGAATCTGGCCAAGGAAATCTTTGGCGCGGACCATGCCAACGTCCAGCCCCATTCCGGGTCTTCCGCCAATCTGGCCGTGTATTTCGCGGCGGTTCCCGTAGGAAGCACTATTTTAGGACTGGATCTTGCTCACGGAGGGCATTTAACCCATGGCAGTCCCGTAAACATTTCCGGCAAGTATTTCAACTTTATTCATTACGGTGTATGCAAAGAAGATGAAACAATAGACTTTGCCCAGGTCAGCAACCTGGCGCACCAGCACAAACCTAAACTGATCGTGGCCGGCGCCAGTGCCTACCCGCGGATCATTGATTTTGCCAAGTTCAAAGAAATCTGTGATGAGACAGGCGCCTTATTGTTGGTGGATATGGCTCATATCGCCGGGCTGGTGGCGGCGGGACTTCACCCCAGCCCCGTACCCTATGCGGACTTTGTGACGTCTACCACCCACAAAACCTTGCGTGGTCCCCGGGGAGGGCTGATCCTCTGTAAGGAACAGTATGCCAAGGCGGTGGATAAGGCTATCTTTCCCGGCATCCAGGGCGGGCCGCTGGTGCATATCATCGCGGCCAAAGCCATGGCGTTCAAGGAAGCATTAAGTCCAGGATTTAAAGAGTACCAAGAACAGGTTGTGAAAAATGCCGGGGTACTGGCCCGTTCATTGGCCGAACTGGGGTTCAACCTGGTATCGGGAGGAACCGATAACCACATGATGCTGGTAAACCTGTCCAACCTGGAAGTTACGGGAAAAGAGGCAGAGGAAGTACTGGATGAAGTGGGCATTACTGTCAACAAGAACACAGTTCCTTTTGAAAAACTGAGTCCAAACGTTACCAGCGGCATCAGGATCGGTACGCCTGCCGTTACCACCAGGGGCATGAAGGAAGCAGAAATGCAAGTAATCGCCCGACTGATTGATAACACTATCCGAAACAGAAATAACGCCGGTGAACTGCATGCAATCGCCGTCAAAGTAAGAAATTTTTGTGATAAGTTCCCCTTGTACAATCCGATGCTAAAGCTATCCGGCTGAAAGTCGGAGGTTTTACACCTCGCACAGTGAAATAAAAATCAAGGAGTGAATACTGGTGAGCAAACAAAAGATTCCTTTTGGCCCAACCTATGAGGAAATGCTGCACCCGGAAAAAATCAATCCGGGGGTCCGTCAAAAGGCTTTAAAAGCTCTGAAAGAAAACGAACTGGATCCAGTTAACCTGTTCAACATTACCTGGAAGGACGAGTACGGCAAAGTCAGAAAAATTGTGCTGCCCAAAGAATTGACCGGGGTAGATGCCAACATTGTTGTGATGTTGGGGAAAGACTTCCCTTCCGGTTCGCACAAAGTGGGGCCGGCCTACGCCACTTTAATTGAAGGCTGCGTGGATGGAGAGATCATTCCCGGTGAACATACCATCCTGGGGCCGTCTACCGGTAACTTCGGCATCGGCGTATCCTATATCTGCAACCTGATGGGGTATAAAGCCGTGGTCATTATGCCGGACAATATGAGCAAGGAACGGTATGAAAGAATCAAAAAGTACGGCGCCGAACTGGACCTTACCCCGGGCACTGAGTCCGATGTAATTTTAACCCTACAGCGCACCTATGAGCTGAAAAAAGATCCTAAAAATAAACCTCTGGCTCAATTTGAACTGCTGCCTAACTACCGTTTTCACCGTTATGTGACCGGCAACTCCGCCATCGAAGCGGTACAAGGCATCGGTAACGGGCGCATAGCTTGCTTTACCTCAGCTCCAGGTTCAGCCGGCACCATTGCGGCGGGAGATAAAATCAAACGGGTATTCCCAGAGTGCAAAGTGGCGGCCCTGGAACCATATGAATGTTCAACCCTGGCTACTGGAGGCAGGGGGCAACACCGCATTGAAGGCATTGGCGACAAAATGTGCACCCTCATTCATAATGTATTGAACACCGACTTTGTCACTCTCATTCATGACGATGACTGCGTCAAGGGTTTGAAAGTAATTCACGATGGCGCTACCGTCCTGGAAAAAATGGGTGTGGACGGTCAACTAGTCCACGAAATGAAAGACCTGTTTGGCGTCTCGGGCATCTGCAATATCCTGGGCGCCATCAAGATGGCTAAATACCTGCGCCTGGGACCCGATGACAATGTGGTCACTATAGCTACCGACAGTTTTGACCGCTATCAATCTGTGTTGGATGACCTGGAAACAAGGTATTTGGAAACTGAAGATTTTGTGCTGGAACGCTGGGCCAATGATATTTTCTGGGGTGCGGATGAAAGCCATATTTACGATTTCAGAAAGAAGGAAGCCAAAGAGCAACTATTCCTGCAGAAAGAGAAAGATTGGCTCCCCTTCGGCTATTCCAAGGAATATATCGATTCTCTGAGAAACCCGGAATTCTGGGAAAAAGAAGCGGCCAAAGTGGAATATTACGATAATCAGATTAAGGAAATGAGATAAAATCAAGGGCGACCGGTAGCAACCGGTCGCTTTGAAATCACCAACCCAGTGGGAAATATGTGCGCTGGAGGTACGATCATGGAAGAATACAGTGTATTTGACATCATCGGACCTGTGATGGTGGGACCGTCCAGTTCCCATACTGCCGGGGCAGCCAGGATCGGTAGAATTGCCCGGAATATTTTAGGGTCTGAACCTAACAAAGTTCAAATTCTATTACACGGGTCGTTTGCTGCTACCTATAAAGGTCACGGTACCGACAGGGCATTGGTAGGCGGCATCCTGGGGATGGAGCCCCATGATCCATCCATCCGGGAAGCATTGCGGATTGCCTGGAAAAAGGGAATTGAATTGGTCATCCAAACGGGGAGCCTGGGGGATGTACATCCCAACACGGCCAGGATCAGTCTGGAAAGCGCTTCTGGCGAGAGAGTGGAAGTGGTTGGCACGTCTGTGGGTGGTGGACTGGTGAAAATTATTCAAATCGACGGCTTTACTTTAGAGATGTCGGGAGAATACACAACCCTGGTCGCCGTTT
Source organism: Clostridiales bacterium PH28_bin88 (assembly GCA_000987045.1). Classification (GTDB taxonomy): domain Bacteria; phylum Bacillota; class PH28-bin88; order PH28-bin88; family PH28-bin88; genus PH28-bin88. Next base: position 12,321 of record LAKY01000030.1, read on the forward strand.
ACGATGATCGTCCCGGTATGGTAGCCACAGTATCGGGTGTCCTGGCTCAATACCAGGTAAATATAGCTTTCATGCGAGTTTCCCGGCGATCCTCCGACCGGAAAACGTTAATGGTTGTCGAGACAGATCAATCCATTCCAACGGAAGCCGTCCATCTAATTGAAGATTCGATCGAATTAGACAGGGTTAAAGTTATAGCCAAATCCGCAATATGAGGAGGGAAAGGCCATGAATTACCAGGACATAGCGCAATTGATACAAATGGCTCTCTCCCAGGGAAAGAAAGTATGGGAAGTTGTACTGGATTGTGAAGCAGAGAATCAAGGGTGTACTCGCAGCCAGATTATGGACAGGATGCGGGAAAGATGGCGTGTGATGCGGGAGTCCATGGCGATAGTGGGAGCCAGAAGGTCTATGGGGGGCCTGGTGGGTGGGGAAGCGAGCCTACTTCAATCAGGAGATGGCAGGCTGTTCGTCGGTCCGTTACTGGTGACTGTGATGACCAGGGCTCTGGCGGTAGCTGAGGCCAACGCTTGTATGGAGAGAATTGTGGCTGCGCCGACAGCCGGCTCGTGTGGTATCATACCGGGTGCCCTTTCGGCTGTGGCAGAAAGGATGGGTGCTACGGAAGAGCAGGTTCTCCAGGCATTGTTTACCGCTTCGGGAATAGGAATTGTCCTGGCTAGCAATGCTTCCATATCGGGCGCGGAAGGGGGATGCCAGGCAGAGTGCGGTTCCGCGGCTGCCATGGCGGCGGCCGGCGTAGTGGAACTGGTTGGAGGCGACCCACAGCAAATTGCTGAGGCAGCGGCGCTGGCTTTGAAGAACCAACTGGGGCTGGTTTGTGACCCTGTTGGCGGGTTGGTGGAAGTACCTTGTGTCAAGAGGAACGCTTTTACCGCGGTCCACGCTGTAGTGGCAGCCCAGATGGCAGTTGTAGGCATCAAGAGTGTTATCCCTGTCGACGAGGTCATCAGTGCGATGCACCAGATTGGCAAGGCCATGCCTCAAGAGTTGAAGGAGACGGCCGAGGGCGGGCTGGCGGCAACCCCTACAGCCAGGAGGCTGGCCAATTTAGAAAGCGAGAGATAAATAAATAAATTTTAGACCCCAGGAGGATTTTTTGAAAGGATGGAGAAACATAAATTAACAGTTATAGATGTCTGACATCTAGCAGGTGGATCTGCTAGCAGGTTGGAGAACGGGTCTGTTGGAGGAGTTCCGGTTTTGAAAAGAACTCCTAACAAAAAGCGTAACTTGTTGGACATCTAGACGTTAGACAAGATGTCCCCGGCGGGTATCTCAGATTCCTCAGGAGGTGTTGCTTCTTGAGAGGTTTTCAGGCCAGGCAGCCTCTTTACATGGAAATAGCCACCGAAATCAAACGTAAAATTGCGGAAGGGATTTACCTTGCCGGCGCCAAGCTTCCCTCAGAACCAGAGCTAGCCGGCGAATTCGGAGTAAGCAGGGGAACTTTAAGAGAGGCACTGGGTATCCTGGAAAAGGAAGGCAAGATTTGCAGAAAGCACGGTATTGGTTCTTTTGTTGAAACGCCATCGAAAGTGGTGGCCGGCATTGAGAAACTTGAAAGCCTGGTTTCCACAATTCGCAGGGCCGGTTGTAAGGCCGAAGATAAAGTGCTGCAAATCTACGAGCAACCTGCTACTAAAGTTATTGCCGAGAAGTTAAAAGTTGAAGTCAAAAGCAACTGTTATGTTATTGAGAGTGTACGGTTGGCTGATGGAATTCCTGTGATTTATTGTTATGATGCATTGCCGGGATGGTTGGTTAAGGATCGTTCTATTATAGAGCTGAGAAAACAAACTGAATGCATGGTTGACTTTTTAAGGAGGTTTACCAATGTTAATCCGGATAACTATATTTCAAATGTAACAGCAGTGATAGCAAAACCGCCTGTGGCCGAATTGCTGGAAGCAAATAACAAGACGCCTCTGATCCTGATGGAAGGCGTTATGTATGATGCTAACGGCCAACCTTTGAATTATGGAAAGCAGTTATTCCGCAGCGATAAGTACCAGTTTACGCTTGTCCGCCGGTGAACTTTGGTAGGGCAACCGGTTTCGATTTTACTTTTCAAATTACCCGGAACCTTTAAAATGGGGAGGAGGACTGGGAGGAAACGGGGACCACATTACCGTCGGTGCTTATTTGAACCAGAAGTGTTGCTGATTGACACGGGAGGGAAGAAGGAATGAAACCAGATTTCGCTAGCATCCTGGCCAAAGCTGAAGAGTACAAACCAGCTATGACCAAGTTTTTAAGAGACATGATCGCGATACCCAGTGAGAGTTGTCATGAAGAAAAGGTGATCTTAAGGATCAAAGAGGAAATGGAACAGGTTGGCTTTGACAAGGTCGAGATCGACCTGATGGGCAATATCCTTGGGTATATCGGGCATGGAAAACACGTCATCGCTATGGATGCCCATATCGACACTGTGGGAATAGGTGAAATAAAGAATTGGGCCTGCGATCCGTACGAAGGCTATGAAGACGACGACGTGGTCTGTGGCAGAGGCGCCAGCGACCAGGAAGGCGGTATGGCCGCCATGGTCTATGCCGCTAAAATCATTAAAGACCTGGGGTTGGAAGACGATTATACCTTAATTGTCACCGGGACCGTCCAGGAGGAGGACTGCGACGGGCTTTGCTGGCAGTACATTATCAATGAAGACAAGATCCGGCCGGAATTTGTCGTCAGTACAGAGCCCACGTCCTGTAATATTTACCGGGGACAGAGAGGCAGAATGGAAATTAAGGTCACCACCCATGGGGTAAGTTGTCATGGTTCAGCTCCGGAACGCGGTGAAAACGCGATTTATAAAATGGCGCCGGTGATGATGGAACTGAGAGCCTTAAACGAGAACCTGTTAAACGACGATTTCCTGGGTAAAGGCAGCTTAACCGTTTCGGAAGTATTCTTCAGTTCACCGTCCAGGTGTGCGGTGGCGGACGGCTGCACAATTTCCATCGACAGGCGGTTAACGGCGGGAGAAACACGGGAATACGCGTTGCAGCAAATCAGAAACTTGCCTTCCGTAAAAGAAGCGAAAGCCGAGGTTTCCCTTTACACCTACGAAAAACCGTCTTACACAGGTTTAGTTTACCCCACGGAGTGCTATTTCCCCTCCTGGGTCGTTCCGGAAGAGCATCCAGCCGTCCAAACCCTGGCGGATGCTTATCAAGGACTCTTCGGCGCGGAACCATTAGTAGATAAGTGGACCTTCTCCACCAATGGAGTATCTATAATGGGCATGTACGGTATCCCGGTGGTGGGCTTCGGCCCGGGGCACGAAGACCAGGCTCATGCGCCCAATGAGAAAACCTGGAAGCGCGAACTGGTCGAAGCAGCGGCAATGTACGCGGCCATTCCCGTCACGTATGTGCGGAAGTATGCCAAATAACAACAAGAAAAGAAGGAGAGATAAGTCATGCAAACCGCGTTTAGAGGAAAGCATTTCATCACACTTCAGGAGTGGACAAAGGAAGAAATTGACACGCTTTTGGAGGTATCTTTTGACCTGAAGAAAAAGTTTGCCATGGGACAACGCACCCGGTATTTAGAGGACCAAACCGTATTTCTCATGTTCTTTGAACAGTCTACCAGGACAAGAAACTCCATGGAAGCGGGTATTACCCAGCTGGGCGGCCATGCCCACTACCTGGATACCAGCACCATGCAAATTTCCCACGGAGAGGTACCCAAGGATACCGCCATTATCCTGTCAAGGTACGGTCATGCGATCGCCTGTAGGAACTGTTTCTGGGAACAGGGCAACAAGTATCTCAGAGAGATGGCTAAATGGTCAAGAGTACCGATCATTAACATGCAATGCGACCTGTACCACCCCCTGCAGGGGCTGGCGGATTTAATGACCATGCAGGAAAAACTGGGCAACCTGGAACGGAAAAAAGTCTCGATTATCTGGGCCTATGCCACCACGCACAAAAAGCCGATTTCCGTCCCATTAACACAAGCGTTGCTATTCCCCAGGTACGCCATGGATGTAACCCTGGCCTACCCGGAAGGGTATGATCTGCCTGATTGGGCGATTACGCAAGCCAGGGCAAACGCGGAAGCCGGTGGCGGGACATTCACCATCACCCATGATATGGACGAAGCCTACAGGGGAGCGGACGTGGTGATTCCCAAGAACTGGGGGAGCTGGGTAACCAATCCCAGTTCGCAAGTGGTGGACGACTTGCTGCAATCCTATAAACACTGGAAGTGCACCGAGGAAAAAATGCAACTCGCCAACAAGAATTGCATCTACATGCACGCATTACCCGCGGACCGCAACAATGAGGTCGAAGATGCCGTGATTGATGGACCGCAGTCAGTCGTTTTCGATGAAGCTGAAAACAGGCTGCACACCGCTAAAGCTGTCATGGCCTTGACCATGGGCGGAAGATAATTTACACTAAAATCTTGACAGGAGTAATAAGGCAAAGATTTGTCTTTGCCTTATTACTCTATATATAAACAGGAAATTTCCCCTCTTAGTCTCTTCAAGGAGGTTTGAAGATGAGTGACGTCATGAGGGCCGTACCCTTCACAAAACTTGTGAATTGGGTATTCGAAGAATACGAGAATCACCGAACCATTTTTGGCATCCCTGAACACAAGTTCTTCAAAAAACAAGGTAAGAGTACGATCAAGCTGTTTGGACAGGACATAGATACCCCCGTGGGTCCTGCTGCCGGTCCTCACACGCAGTTGGCTCAAAATATCATTGCCGCCTATCTCTGCGGCAGCCGGTTTTTTGAGCTTAAGACCGTGCAGGTGCTTGATAATCTGGAGATTCCCAAGCCCTGTATCCTGGCGCGCGACGAAGGCTACAACACAGAGTGGTCAACTGAACTGTCCGTTGAGGCTGCTTTCGCCGAGTACGTCAAAGCATGGTTTGTTCTGCATCTTTTGGCAAGGGAACTGGGCCTGTCTCAAGGACGGACTTTTATCTTCAATATGAGTGTCGGCTATGACCTCAAAGGCGTCCAGTCCCCAAAAGTTGACGGATTTATCGAAGGGTTGAAGGATGCTTCCCAAACCGCGATCTTTCAAGAATGCAAGTCATATCTCCAAGAACACGCGCATCGATTCAAAACTGTAGACGATCAATTTATAGATAGCATTTCACCGAATATCTGCAATTCCATCACCCTTTCCACGATGCACGGTTGTCCCCCGGCAGAGATAGAATCAATCTGCAAGTATCTGTTAGCCGAAAAGGAATTGCATACCTTTGTGAAGCTGAACCCAACCCTGTTGGGATATGAAACTGTAAGAAAAACCTTTGACGAGATGGGTTACGGCTACATACAAATTAAAGAAGAATCATTTACCCACGACTTACAGTATGCCGACGGCGTGGCCATGCTCAAAAGACTGAAAGCTTTTGCCAAACAGCACAACCGGAGTTTTGGCGTGAAACTTTCCAATACATTGCCTGTCCGGATTACAAGGGGCGAATTGCCCGGCGAAGAGATGTACATGTCGGGCCGGTCCCTTTATCCCCTTACCATCAACCTGGCCCTGAAACTGGCTGAAGAATTTGCCGGGGACCTGGACATCTCTTATTCCGGTGGAGCAGACTTCTTCAATATTGCTCGTGTCTTTGAATCAGGAATTCAACCAATTACAGCGGCCACAACTTTGCTGAAACCCGGTGGCTATTTACGGCTAAAGCAAATCGCGGAAGAACTGGAACCCCATTTGGATAATAGAACGTCCAACTTCATCAACGTGGAAAAACTGCGGAAACTGGCTGAAAGCGCCATCGAAGATCCCCATCATCTCAAGGCAAAGAGATCAGCCGGCAGCCGCAAGCTAGACAGGCAATTGCCCCTGACCGACTGTTTTGTGGCCCCGTGTGTGCTGGGCTGTCCCCTGGGGCAAGACGTACCTGAATATATAAGATTGGTTGGCGAGGGGAGATATGAGGAAGCTTATGAACTCATTACTGCCAAAAACCCCCTTCCTTTTATCACCGGCACCATTTGCGATCACAAATGCATGTTGAAATGTACCCGCTGGGATTATGACCAGCCGGTGCTGATCCGGGAAATGAAACTGATTGCCGCTCAAAAGGGCTATGGGGCACCGCAAAAGATCGAAAAAGGAGGTAACCAAAGCTCCGCCAAAGTCGCCGTGATCGGAGCAGGGCCGTCGGGCCTGGCGGCTGGTTATTTCCTGGCCAAAGCGGGAATGGAGGTAACTGTTTTTGATAAAAGAGAAAAACCGGGTGGAACAGTGGAATATGTTATTCCAAGATTCCGTATCTCAAGTGAAGCCATCAAACATGACCTGGAACTGGTCAAGAGCGTGGGCGTCAAATTTGAACTGGGGGTAAATCCGGATTTTTCGGTGGAAAAACTCAAATCCGATGGCTTTAAATACATCTATCTGGCCATTGGCGCAGGAAAGTCCAACCCTCTACCCTTAGAGGGGGATAGCCGCAAGGTGATGGGCGCTGTCCATTTTTTGGAGGAGTTTAACAGGAACGAGGGCGCCGTCAACCTGGGTAAAAACGTTGCCGTTATAGGCGGCGGAAACTCCGCCATGGATGCAGCCAGGGCTGCGCTCAGGGTAAACGGAGTTGAAAACGTGTATATCATCTACAGGAGAACCAGGGAATACATGCCGGCGGACCAAGAAGAACTTGAACATGCTCTCAATGAAGGCGTGATCTTGAAAGAGCTTTTGACACCCGTTTCCCTGGCACACGGCAGGCTTAAATGCCAGAAAATGACTCTTGGTGAGCCCGACGGAACCGGCAGGAGACGCCCGGTAGCCCAGGAGGGTCAATTTGCAGAGATTGAAATTGACACGGTATTATCTGCCACCGGTGAACTGGTAGATGATGATTTATTAAGAAAAAACGGCGTCGCAGCAGATCACCGGGGAAGGATCAAAATAAACCCTGATACATTGGAAACCAACCTGGCAAACGTGTATATCGGCGGAGACGCTCTTTACGGTCCGGCCACAGTGGCGGAAGCCGTGGCCCATGGAAGGAAAGTGGCGAAAGCAATAATCGCTCAAGAAAAACTTGCCCTGGAAACAGACATAGTGGACCGGTTCAAATTTGACGGAACTAAACGGCTCCTGGAGATCGGGGAGAAAAAAGGGACGATTAAAGCGACCCTAGCAGACGAAAATGAACCCGGCAGGTGCCTGGAATGTAATTTCGTGTGCAATATTTGCACTGAAGTTTGCCCAAACAGAGCCAACATTGCCATCAATGTAGATAGGGGCGGTGTAAAACATCTCAACCAGGTCATCCATATCGATGGCATGTGCAACGAATGCGGCAACTGTGAAACCTTCTGCCCCTATGACGGCGCTCCTTACAAGGACAAATTAACCCTTTTCTGGAGCGAAGAGGATTTTGCCAGTAGCAACAATTCTGGTTTCCTTATGGTGAAAGACGGGGCCGAGCCTGTATTCAAGTTTAGGGTTGATGGTAGAATTATGACAGTCAAGTTTGATGGAGATAGAAAAACTGAAGCTGCCGTTGATTCCACAGTGCTGGCTGTTGCATGGGAGACATTTAAGGGATATAAATACTTGTTCTGATTCTAAACGTTCGAGATTGTGAGATATCAAAAGTAATTGGAATAGAACAACTGTTCCATTGCTATAAAATAGGTAGTTGTGTATAATGAGATTAAAAGTTTTAAGTAATATGATACATCAATGCAATATTTTTCTTCGGACTGTTGATAGCGTCTGAACAACCATCGAACCTCCGAATTTCCGGCGCCTACTGAAGAGGCAGGGTACACGTACCAAGATAAGGAGGTGTTTAGGCGGCCTGACCATGAGATATCACTGTTGCGGAGGAGATTAGAGAGGGAAGTAAAAGGGGGTGCTTGCCGGGAAGTACAGGGTTGACCCCAACGAATAAGCACTACCATTGAATGGAGAATGGCCCAGTGAAAACACAGATCACCAAGTCCTGGATGGTACAATTGTTTGTTTTGTTTGGCGCTCTTGCCGGTGCTGTGGCGATAGGCGCTGTACTTCTTGCCATCGCCAAAACCAATCCTCTGATAGCGTACCGCGTGATGATCTCCGGTCCTGTCAGCAGCAGCTTTGGTTTTACTGAAACGCTGGTCCGTGCAACTCCCCTGCTGTTGGTGGGGCTGGGCATCGTCATTTCATTTCGCAGCGGTATTCTGAACATTGGAGGAGAAGGTCAAATACTGGTCGGTGCCATAGCGGCAAGCGCCGTAGGCTTGGCTTTGCCGGGTTGGCCGGGAATGCTTCTGTTGCCTATGGTTTTGCTGGCAAGTTGTGCTGCGGGAGCCTTATGGGGCGGGATAGCAGGCTGGTTGAAGGCCCGCTTGTCGGTTAACGAAATACTGAGCACCGTCATGCTGAATCAGATCGCGTTACAACTGTATTTGTTCTTGATCCGCGGCCCCCTGATTGACCCGCAAGAGGTGGCTTACGGTACCGGAGTCCCGCAAACCGCCATGCTTGCAAAGCAAATCTGGCTCACACGCCTGATCCCGGGTACGAGGCTCCATTCCGGTTTTATCCTGGCCCTCGTCTTGGCGGTCTTGGTGTATGTCTTTCTCTGGCGCACCACTATCGGGTACCGCATGCGGGCTGTTGGCGCCGGCCCCGGTGCATCGCGATACGCCGGAATTAAAGTGGAACTGTACCTGATCCTGGCCATGGCCCTGGCTGGCGCCTTTGCGGGCTTGGCGGGCGCGGTCGAAGTGCTGGGAGTCCACCACCGCTCGCTGGAAGGACTTTCCGCGGGGTATGGCTTCAGCGGTATTGTGGCAGCCCTCTTTGGCCGTCTGCACCCCCTGGGGACCATTCCGGCGGCCATCCTGATAGGCGCCCTTATTCTAGGTGCGGACATGATGCAGAGGGCTGTAAACGTGCCTGCTGCCATTATCATGGCCATTCAGGGCCTGGTAATCCTGTTTGTGGTCTCCAGCGACATCCTGCTGAGGAAGCCGGAACTGATGGCCAGGATTTCAACCCGGATGATTTCCATCAAAGCATGGAGGAAGGCATAAACGCGTCATGGAAGATATCATCAGCCAAGGGATTATCGTAGGAATAATGGCCACGGGAGTGCGCCTGGCCACGCCCTTCTTGCTGGCGGCGCTGGGGGAAATGTTCACCCAGCGGTCAGGTGTCTTTAATCTTGGTATTGAAGGCATCATGATGATGGGGGCCTTTATGGGGTTCTATGTCACCTGGCACTCCGGGGACCCCTTCCTCGGGATACTGGCCGGCGCCATCATCGGGGGACTGATGGGCCTGATCATGGCCGTGGTCAGTGTGACGTTCAAGGCTGAACAAGGTATCAGCGGGATCGGGCTGTTTATGTTCGGCTGGGGGCTTTCCGGCCTTCTTTTCCGGCTCTACGTGGGTGCCATCACGGCTGTAGAGGGACTGCGCCCTCTAAGGATTCCTGGCCTGAGCGATATTCCTTTCCTTGGAGCCATCCTGTTCGAACATAACTGGATCGTGTACCTGGCGTACGTACTGGTTCCGGTCACCTGGTTTGTACTCTACAGGACTCCGTGGGGTCTCAAAGTCCGGGCCGTGGGCACCACGCCGGAAGCCGCCGATACCATGGGAGTAAGCGTAGACGCCATCCGTTACCAGTGCCTGATCCTGGGCAGCGTGATGGCAGGCCTGGCGGGTGCTTACCTGACGGTGGGACAAGCCAACATGTTCGCGGACAACATTACCGCGGGTAGAGGCTTTATCGCCGTTGCCCTCGTCTACTTCGGGCGCTGGAGCCCACTGGGAATACTGGCGGGATCCCTGCTGTTCAGCATGGCGGACTCTTTCCAATTGTGGGTGCAGGTGCTTGGCATCAGCTTCCCCTACGAAATGGCTGTAGTGCTGCCGTACGTGGTAACCATCGTCGCCCTGGCCGTTTCCGTTGGGCGCGTCTGGACACCGGCGATGTTAGGCAGACCCTATGAGCGAGGGACCCGGGGGTAAGACTTCCCCGGAAGAAAGCTTTAATTAAATTAAGGAGGAAATTATCATGAAGAAAGTGCTGGCCGTTCTACTTGCCGGCCTGTTGTTAATCACCCTTACAGCATGCGGGGGCAAACAGGCAACCGAGCAGAAATCCGAGCCGCCCAAGGAGACCAAGACTGAAAAAGTGCGCATCGCCCTGGTACTTCCCAGTACCGTCGACGATATGGCCTGGAGCCAGTCCATGTACGAGGGGTTAAAGGCCGTCCAGGAGAAAATGGGCAAGGACAATGTGGAGTTGGCGGTAAGTGAAAGGCTGGGGAACGCCGTGGACGCGGGAGCGGCCATCCGCCAGTATGCCTCGCAGGGTTACGATATTGTCATCGCCCACGGAGCCCAGTACCAGAGCGTGCTGAACGAGATTATCCCCGACTTCCCTAAGACCACCTTTGCTTACGGGACCGGATTCCAGACCGCGCCCAACATCTTTGCTTATGACCCGCAGGCCCAGGAAGGCGCATATCTACTGGGCATGCTGGCGGCCATGATGAGTAAAACCGGTGTGCTGGGCGTTGTCGGTCCCGTGGAGGCGGGTGACGCCGTCAAGTACAACTACGGTTTCCAGCAGGGCGCGGCTGCGGCCAAACCGGGTGTCACAGTTCGTGTCGCTTATACCGGCTCCTTCAACAACATAGTCGGGGCGGGAGAACTGGCCAAGGTCCACATGGATGCCGGCGCTGACATCTTGAGCGGTTCGTCCCAGCAAGCGGTGGGCGCCGTCCGCGCCGTGGCGGAAAAACCTGGCAAGTACTGGCTTTCCACTGATATGGATCAGAGCCAGATTGCTCCCGACAGCGTGCTGGCTTCCCAGGTATATCATTGGGAGAAAATCGTTGCTAAAATGATCGAGCTCAGAAAGCAGGGAACCCTCGGTGGACAACACCTGACGCTGTCTTTTGCCGATGGAACCCTGGAACTAAAGTACAACAGCAAGCTGGAAGACAAGATTCCCAAAGAGGTTAAGGACGCCGTGGAAAAGGCCAAGCAGGAGATCATCAGCGGCAGTTTGAAGGTCGAGCTTCCCAAGAAATAAGAGCGGTCCAAGTAAAGGGGAACTCTGATGTTCACAGAGATTAAACACCTGGAAATGCGGGGAATTACCAAGCGGTTTCCCGGCGTGCTGGCCAACGACGACGTGAGTATCGAGGTCCGCGCCGGGGAGGTCCTGGCACTGCTGGGAGAGAACGGCGCCGGCAAAACCACCCTGATGAATATCCTGTACGGCCTGTATCAACCCGACAGCGGTGAAATCCGCGTCAATGGACGTGCCGTGGCCATTAACTCTCCCCGCGATGCCCTCGGGTTGGGGATCGGGATGGTGCACCAGCATTTTATGCTGGTGCCCACCCTCACCGTTGCCGAAAACGTAGCTCTGGGGATGCCTTCACCCAAAGGCCCCGTCCTTGACCTGAAAGCAGTCTCGGAAAAGATTAAACAAATATCCTCCGCTTACGGCCTGGCGGTTAACCCCGAAGCCTACGTCTGGCAGCTCAGTGTCGGAGAACAGCAGCGGGTGGAAATAGTCAAAGCTCTCTACCGGGGCGCCAGCCTGCTTGTTCTTGACGAGCCGACCGCCGTGCTCACCCCTCAGGAAGCCAACGAGTTTATCGCCCTGCTGCGGAATATGGCCGCTCAAGGCCGGCCCATCATCTTTATCAGCCATAAACTGAACGAGGTGATGGCCGTCAGTGACAGGGTAACGGTACTTCGGGACGGAAAGGTTGCGGCATCGGTAAAAACGATGGAAACCTCCCCGCGCGAACTGGCCAGGATGATGGTCGGGCGGGAACTGGCTCCCTGCGTCAGGGAAGGGAAATGTTCCTCCGGCAAGGTTGTCCTGGAGCTGAAAGACGTCTGGGTCTCCAGCGATAAGGGTTCCCCGGCTCTCCGGGGCGTTTCTCTGGAGCTAAGAGAAGGGGAAATCGTCGGCATTGCCGGCGTTTCCGGCAACGGGCAAAAAGAGCTTACCGAGGTGATCAGCGGGCTGAGGAAGGTGACTCGCGGACAAATCCTTCTAAACGGCAAGGACATCACCAACAGTACACCTGATCAGATACTCAATCAGGGACTGGGTTACATCCCGGAAGACAGGTTGCACGTAGGCACCATTCCTTCCTTTACGGTCTGGGAAAACCTGGTCCTGAGGGATCACCACCAACCGCCGTACGCAAAGAGTATCTTTCTGCAAAACCAGGCCATCAGGACGGCCAGTGCCTCGCTGGTGTCGAACTACGGAGTTAAAACTCCCGGTCTGGATACCCCTACCGGCCGTCTTTCCGGCGGCAACATTCAACGCTTGATCCTGGCCCGGGAAATAACACGCTGCCCGGTGGTGCTGGTGGCGGCCTACCCGATCCGGGGGTTGGACATCGGTGCGACCGAATACGTTCATACCAAGCTGCTGGAAGCACGGGAAAACGGGATGGGAGTTCTTTTCGTCTCGGAGGATCTCGAAGAAATCTTGAACTTGTCCGACCGGGTGGCGGTGATGTATGAAGGCAGGATGATGAAGATATTGCCTGCGGAAGAAGCCGATGAGCGCGCGTTGGGGCTGCTCATGGCAGGTATATGTGAGGAAGCCTCTTAAATCCGGGGTATGATCATAACTCCCTAAAACAGCAGTCACCAAGTGGGCTGCTGTTTAACATTTTATGTTACTATTCGCCGGTTCTCTCATTCTGACTCCTGAATAGGTACAAAAAAATACATCAAGGAGCGGCAGGAATTCGGATGCAGACAGAGTATTATAGTGTGTAATAAACGCCTGCTTTAGGCAAATAGTATAACACAGTTATGGGTAAAAAGTGCTTATGTCTCGGATGATCAGTTTACAATTAAGCGCTGCCGGTAACAGGAAGCAGTTTATCCACAGCGCTGCAAGCGGAAGGCGGTGAAGTCTATTCAACTGACCGAGAGACAGGCGAAGATCGTGGAAATGGTCAAACGCTCCGGCCCCATCACCAGTGAACAGATCGCCGAGCGGCTGAAGGTAAGGCGGGCGACCCTGCGGCCTGACCTGGCTATCCTTACGATGTCGGGTATCCTGGATGCCCGGCCGCGGGTCGGGTACTTTTACAGCGGGAAATCCTCCCGTACCCTGGTGGCGGAGGAAATCCGGCGGTTACGGGTCAAAGATCTGAAATCAGTGCCCATTGTGGTCCGAGAAAACACTTCCATCTACGACGCGGTGGTAACCATGTTTATCGAAAACGTGGGTACCCTGTTTGTTGTGGGGGAAGGCGGAATACTGGAGGGCGTGATTTCCCGTAAGGACATGCTGAAGGCGGCTCTGGGCCAGTCGGATATCAAGCACATGCCGGTGACCGTGATGATGACAAGAATGCCGAACATCATCACCACCGGGCTGGACGAGTCTGTCTACATGGCGGCGAAAAAACTCATCGAGCACGAAGTGGATGCCCTCCCGGTAGTACGCCCCGTTACCAACGAAAAAGGCGAGGAGAAGCTGGAGGTTATCGGCCGTATTACTAAAACCAATATCACCAAGTTGTTTGTAGAACTTGGGGAAGGGGATTAGCCTTCGGAAAGTGTTTTTTTTCTCCGGTCAGGCATATGAAATATGAGGAAATCAGGTCGGGAGGGATATCGCTATTAACAATAAGGAAATGCCTGTTGTCTATGTAATTTCCGATTCCCTGGGGGAAACGGCGGAATTTGTGGCCCGGGCCGCGACCAGCCAGTTTGATTCCGGCGACGTGGAGATCCGGCGGGTACCATATGTCAGCGACCTCCATCACCTGGAGGAGATCGTGGAGGAGGCCAGCGGTTATGCCAGCGTCCTGGCTTATACCCTGGTGCTGCCCGAGTTTAAACAGCGGCTAAAGGACTTGGCGGCGGAAAAAAGTATCCCGACAGTGGATATCCTCGGGCCCATGGTGGAGGCCATCGGGCAGGTGAGCCGCCAGAGTCCCAGGCTGGAACCGGGTTTGTTGCGCAAGTTGGACGAGCAGTATTTCCGCAAGGTGGAGGCGGTGGAATTCGCCGTCAAGTATGATGACGGGAAGGATCCCCGCGGGTTGCTGTATGCCGATGTGGTATTGATTGGCGTATCCAGGACATCCAAAACTCCGGTCAGCATGTACCTGGCTCACAAGCGGATCAAGGCGGCCAACGTACCCCTGGTACCGGAGGTGGCTCCGCCGGAGGAACTTTTCGGCCTGCCGCCCAGGAAGGTAGTGGGGCTAACCATCAGCCCGCAACTGCTGAACGAGATCCGGCAGGAACGTTTGAAGACCCTGGGCCTCACGGCCAATGCCGATTATGCCAGCATGGAGCGGATCCTGTTGGAGTTGGATTACGCGGAAGGCGTCATGAAAAGGATCGGCTGCCCGGTCATCGATGTTACCAACCGGGCGGTGGAAGAGACGGCGAGCAAGGTGTTGGAAATCTACTACAAGGGGGAGCGACATGGGAAATAAACAATACGTCTACCTGTTTACCGAAGGAAAGGCAGGTATGAAGTCCCTGTTGGGCGGCAAGGGAGCCAACCTGGCAGAGATGACCAACATCGGATTGCCGGTTCCACCGGGACTGACCATTACCACCGAGGCCTGTAACGACTATAACCGGCTGGGAAAGATTTTTCCCGAGGGTTTGGAGGAAGAGATAAAAACTAAATTGGCCGCGGTAGAGTCGGAGGTGGGTAAAAAATTCGGCGACCCCAGCAACCCCTTGCTGGTTTCGGTACGTTCCGGAGCCCCAGTCTCCATGCCCGGGATGATGGATACCATCCTCAACCTGGGCCTGAACGACGTCACCGTACAGGGGCTTATCGCGGCTACCCGGGACGAGCGGTTTGCCATGGATTGCTACCGGCGGTTTATTCAGATGTTCAGTGATGTGGTGCTGGGAATAGAGCACCACCGGTTTGAAACCATCCTGGAAGAGGAGAAGGAACAGGCCGGGGTGCGGTTCGACCACCAATTGGATGCCACCGTCTTGCACCGGGTGGTGGGGGCATATAAAAAGCTGGTAACCAGGCATGCCGGGCGGGAGTTCCCCCAGGACCCCATCGTGCAGTTAATGATGGCGGTACGGGCGGTGTTTGAATCATGGAACAACCAGCGGGCCATTGTTTACCGCAAGATCAACAAGATTCCCGATGACCTGGGGACAGCGGTTAATGTCCAGTCTATGGCCTACGGGAACATGGGGAATGACTGCGGTACCGGGGTGGCCTTCACCCGGAATCCGTCTACCGGTGAGCGGGTGCTGTACGGCGAGTACCTCCTGAACGCCCAGGGGGAAGACGTGGTGGCGGGGATTCGTACCCCTCAACCCATCGACAAACTGGAAGAAGAAATGCCCGAGGTGTACCGGCAGTTCGCCGATACCTGTGCCTTGCTGGAAAAACACTACCGGGACATGCAGGATATCGAGTTTACCATTGAACGGGGACGGCTGTACATGCTGCAGACCCGTACCGGCAAGCGGACCGCTGCCGCTGCTATCAAGATAGCGGTGGATATGGTACGGGAAGGTCTCATCACCAGGGAAGAGGCGTTGTTGCGTGTAGACCCCACCCAGTTGGACCAGCTACTGCACCGCCGCATCGACCCCGGCGCGAAACTGCGGGTGATCGCTCAGGGATTACCAGCTTCTCCCGGCGCCGCTTCCGGAACGGTTGTTTTTGACGCCGACGAGGCTGAGCAGATGGGGAACGACGGGCAGCGGGTCATTCTGGTGCGCACCGAGACTACCCCGGACGACATCCATGGCATTGTGGCCGCTCAAGGCGTGCTGACGTCCCGGGGCGGCATGACCAGCCACGCCGCGGTAGTCGCCCGGGGGATGGGGAAACCCTGCGTGTGCGGATGCGAGAGCATCAAGATCGAGTACGAGGCCGGGCGGTTTAACGTTAACGGGCTGGTGGTCAAGGCCGGTGACGTGATCTCCATCGATGGCGCTACGGGGCGGGTGATCCTGGGTGAGGTACCCATGATTGAACCGCAGCTTTCCAGCGAGTTCCAGACCATGCTGGCCTGGGCGGACGAGACCCGCCGGCTGGGAGTACGCGCCAACGCCGACACCCCTGAGGACGCTTCCAAGGCCAGGGAGTTCGGCGCAGCCGGCATCGGACTTTGCCGCACCGAGCACATGTTTATGGCCCAGGACCGCTTGCCCATCGTCCAGGAGATGATCCTTGCCACCACCCAGGAGGAAAGGGAGGCTGCCCTGGCACGGCTCCTACCCATGCAGCAGGGGGATTTTTACGGTATCCTCAAGGCCATGGCCGGGTTTCCCGTCACCATCCGCCTGCTGGACCCGCCGCTGCACGAGTTCCTGCCCAATGCCGAGGAATTATTGGTGGAAATCACCACCCTCAAGCTGACCGGCGGGGACCAGGAGGTGATCGCCGGGCGAGAGGAACTGCTCAAGAAGGTGCGCGGGCTGTCCGAGTTCAACCCCATGCTGGGTCACCGGGGATGTCGTTTGGGCATTACCTTCCCCGAGGTTTATGCCATGCAGTCCAGGGCTGTCTTTGGAGCGGTGGTCCAATTAGTCAAGGAGGGCTATGAGGTGATCCCCGAGGTGGAGATTCCCCTGGTAGGCAATGTAAAGGAATTGACCTTCTTGAAGGAGCAGACGGTGCGGATTGCCGAAGAGGTAATGAGGGCAACGGGGGTGAAATTCGAGTACACCGTAGGCACCATGATCGAGGTGCCGCGGGCCTGTGCCACGGCTGACGAGATCGCCGAGGAAGCGGACTTCTTCTCCTTTGGCACCAACGACCTGACCCAGACCACTCTGGGGTTCAGCCGGGACGACGCGGAAGGCAAGTTCCTGCCTGCATACCTTCAGCAGAAGATTTTGCAGGATAATCCCTTTGCGGTACTGGACCGGGAGGGCGTGGGCAAGCTGATGCGGATGGCGGTGGAGCTGGGCCGTAAGACTAAAGCCGATCTTCCTATCGGCATCTGCGGGGAGCATGGTGGCGAGCCCAGTTCCATAGAGTTCTGCCATCTCATCGGGCTGGATTTTGTAAGCTGCTCCCCCTACCGGGTACCCATCGCCAGGCTGGCCGCGGCCCAGGCTGCTATCAGGCACAAGTAATCCGGGAGGTGAGTTCACATGCCGATTATCACCATCGAAATGCTGGAGGGTAGGACCCTTGAACAGAAGCGGGAACTGGCGGAGGCGATTACCAGGGAGGTTTCCCGCATCACCAATGCTCCGCCGGAGGCGGTCTCCATCATCATCCGGGAAATGCCTACAACCAACTTCTCCAAGGCGGGTCGCCTGCGCTACGATGTGGATGAGGAAAATACCAACAAAGGGTAAGGGAAAAGGGCCTTCTTTCCGGGAGGGCCCTTTTTTCGTTTGTTAAAAGTGTCAACAACCGTTTGCCCCCAGAATACAGCAACTGGCGGGCGAATAATGCCCTTTGCCGGAAAAGTCTTTCAATCCGGCTATCTTCAAGTTATAATTTAATTAGCGTTTGTTTTGTTCGAAACATTTATATAATTACCAATATTTGCATATCTGAGTGGTAAAGGCCGGGAGTCACAAGGGTTAGGTCTAGCATCAGCTTCATTATACATATCAAAGGAGGTAGTAAGTAGATGAGCGAAGACAAAGCCCTGGAAGCTCTACTGAAGGAAGACCGGGTATTCGACCCGCCGGCGGAGTTTACGCAAAAGGCCAACGTCAAG
>LAKY01000073.1 GCA_000987045.1 Clostridiales bacterium PH28_bin88
TGGAATTACACAATAGCTCCCAATATAGTAATATAAGTCAATTACTAGCGTTTAATATTTTAATGACCCCTTAGCTACCTTCTGTGAGGCTACCGAAAGGAGGTTTGTGCTTTGAGCCTGGTTAAAGAGGAACTGCACCGGCTAGTGGACGCCCTGCCGGAAAAAGAAACCCTTGCGGTCAAAAGGTTTCTGGAGTTTATTTTGAGTGAAGCCAATGCCGAAGACAAGAATTGGCTGGAGGCCGATCTTGGCCAACTCCCACCCTATGAATGGGGGTTAGAGGGACCACCCAAGGGAAAGCCCGTACGGTACCAGCCGGGCGTAGGCTTATTAGTTGAGGGAGGCAAGGATGCGTGACAAATGCGGCACTAAAACCCGGCGATGTTGTGCTGATTGCTCTCCCCTTACACGACCCAAAAGGGCACGAACAAGAAGGAAAGAGACCCGCTATCGTGGTGTCCATACCCCAAGGGCCAGTACGCTACCCTGTGGTGATAGCAGTACCATTGACGACGCAAGGCGGCCCGTGGGCCAGGAAAAACCAAACCTTGTACCCGCATCTACCTGCAGGTACCGGAGGAATACCCCAAGCTTCAATCGCCTTACTGGACCAGGTACGAGCACTAGATGTCCGGCGAGTGAACGCTTACTTGGGTAGCCTTGAACCAGAAATCTTCACTCTCATCCGAAATAACCTACTTCAACTTTTTGGCCAGGATCATACCCCTTGACAGATCAACAAAGCTGTAAAGCTGTACACCGAACCCAGCACTAGGCTCTCTTGTGGCGGGAAACTAAGCCCATCCTCTCCTTTACTTCTACCATGGTTTCATGGGCTATGGTTCTCGCCTTCTTGGCTCCTTCAGCTACAATTTCCTCTAGTATGTGAGGCCTGGCCAGTAGTTCCCGGCGGCGCTCCCGGATTGGGGTCAGGCTTTCCACCAGGGCTTCCGCAACGGCGTGTTTGAGTTCAGAGTATTTCAGATACCGCCTTTCGTAAGCACCCCGGAGGTACCGGACAATATCCCCGGGGGCAAAGGCTTCCAGTTCCAGCAACATAAACAGGTTCTTCACCCCGGGCGCCATCACTTCGTGGGAGGGACCGGTATCGGTTACCGCCCGGCGGATCTTTGCCCTTATTTCCTCGGGTTCGTCCGAGAGAGCGATATAGCTTCCCGGCAGGCTCTTGGACATTTTCTTCTCCGGGTCATTCAGGGCCATGATCTTCGCTTGTTGTACCAGCATGGGCTGCGGTTCCGGGAAGGTCTGGCCGAAGGTGTGGTTAAACTTGCGGGCCAGCACCCGGCTGAGTTCCAAGTGCTGGAGTTGGTCCTCACCCACCGGTACTATCGAGGCCTTGTACAGTAGAATATCAGCCGCCTGTAAAATGGGGTAGTTCATCAGACCCGCGGATACATGTTCCGGTTGACGGCTGGCTTTTTCCTTGAACTGGGTCATGCGCTGGAGATTCCCCAATGGGGTCAGGCAGGTGAGCAGCCAGCACAGTTCGGTATGTTCCGGGACATGGGACTGCACGAATATGGAGCATTTCTCAGGGTCCAACCCCGCCGCAATGTTTGAGGCTACCGCGTCCAGGATCCGATCTTTCATGTCGGCTGGATCGTAATGAATGGTAATAGCGTGATAGTCTACAATACAGAAGTAGCTTTCATACCCTTCCTGCACATCAACCCAGCTACGGATAGCCCCCAGGTAATTACCCACATGGATGAGTCCCGTAGGCTGGATGCCGGAGAAAACTCTTTCATTCATTGGCAAAGCCCCCTTATGATATTTTAGTGGAGAAATAGAAAAAACCCTGCCCCAATATCAAGGGGCGAGGGTTTCTCGCGGTACCACCCTGGTTACCCGGCGGTTTATCGCCGGGTATCTCTTACAGGATACGGGCCCCATGGCCGATATCCCCTTCCTTTTAACGGCGGAAGCCCCCGTCGGAGCCTACTCCCTTCCGGTTTCGGTCCGCAACTCCCGGGCCCATTCAACCGGGGTCTCCATGCCGGGCTTCCACCCTCCCCGGCTCGCTAAATTTCAACCCCCGGCCTACTATTCCCGATCATCGTCTTAACATCAGATTATTCCCTGATCCCGTTTTTTCTATTCTAATTTGTGTTCGGGCAGTTGTCAACGACTGGCCACCTGTCACTGCAAAAAACTTTCGAGTACCGGCGCTACCCAATACCCCGCGGTTACTTTCTCATTCGCACTGTTCTACATTGTTGCTTTCAGATACCCCCAATAGTCTTGCCCCTTCAAATAATGAGGTCCACTATAATCCGGTTCGATCTTATCATTCCACGTTCTATTGTTTCTATTGAGCCAACATGTCCTGATGCCAGCCCGATGAGCCTCGATATGACATCCGACCTGGGGTCTCAGATATGCAGATAACGGTAATAACGAGGAGGAAGGGAGCATAAACAACCTTCCACAGTGGAATCAATGATAAAACCTCATTTGGAATTATCGTAGCACACCACCATTGCAATAGCATGGCAATTGCTATGTGACAAGGAAACTTGAATATTCATTATACCTTCTGCTTCAGCAATTTCTTTTGTCAGCCCGCGTAGAATTACACAAGGCTTACCCTGAGTGTCATTAGTTACCTCAATTTCCTTGCAAGACACTCCTTGGCTAAACCCTAATCCGATGGCTTTAGCCACTGCTTCTTTTGCAGCAAAACGGGCAGCGTAACCCTGATAACGTTGCCATCCTTTGCTCTCACAGTATTTTATTTCAGCCGGGCAATAAATTTTGTGTATAAACCGCTCACCGCTTATATCTATAGCCTTACGTATTTGGTTAATTTCCACAAGATCGATCCCGCATTTAATCACTATTTCACCCCATCAATAAATATTTATATGTTCTCACGAACTAAGACCTCCATCAATAGTTATAGTTTCACCCACTATGTAGCTCGAATAATCTGATGCCAGGAATGTAACCAATTTAGCGACTTCTTCGGGTTGCCCAAAGCGCTTGATTGGGATGTTCTCCACATATTTGTCCTTCATCTCCGAGTTAACTTTTTCACTCATGTCTGTCTGGATGAACCCCGGAGCAACTGCATTAACAAGTATTCCATATGGCGCTAGCTCCTTTCCCAAGGATCTCGTAAACCCTATAACCCCAGCCTTTGCAGCCGAGTAATTTGTTTGTCCAGGTAAACCTTTGAGGCCACTAATTGAGCATACGTTGACAATTTTCCCAACCCTTCGCGAAAGCATATGTCCAATAACAGCCTTAGAGCAATTGAATACACTATCCAAATTCACCGAGATAACTTTTTGCCAATCATCTTTGCTCATCATAAACAAGGAGCTATCCCTTAAAACTCCTGCATTGTTGACTAATATATCTATCTTCCCGAATTCCTTAATCGTTCTGGCCATAAGTGCTTTAGCACTCTCATACGATTCAACCGATACCTCTACCGCAAACGCTCGACGCCCTATCTCTTTAATGCATTCAACAACCTGAAGCGCCTCCTGTTTTTTGGAATTATACGTAACAACTACATCTGCACCAGCAGCCGCAAGATCCAGGGCTATACTTTTTCCGATTCCTCTTGACGATCCCGTCACAATCGCTATTTTCCCGTTAAGGCTAAGCACGATGGAACCTCCTCCTGAGCCGATTTCGTTATATGGATTCATGTTACCTTTGCTTCCAAGTTACAAATCTCGATGCCAAGCAAAGTGCAATTACCATCCATATTACCAGCACAATGATGTCACGAATTACCACAGAACTTATCCCTGGATTAATCATCAACGTGCGCATGGCTTCAAGCGAATAACTAAATGGCAAGAAGCGTTGGAATACCTGAATAACAAATGGTAGGGATTCCATAGGATAATAGAGCGGTGTCGCAAACATGACGAAAAACATTGCTATCATTGTTATAGTATTAGCTTTGCGATAATTCTCGCTAAAAGTACCAAGCACCCCACCGATTCCGATCATGGTTACCATGGTCAGCAATATGACAAGGATAAGCCAACCACTCACCTCAATAGCAGCGTTGAACAAAAGGCTGCCGATCCAAGGCATCACTATTAGAGAGGGTACCGTGGTTACGAAAAAGCCAAGAAATGTTCCGAGTATAGGAGAACCCGCAAATATAGGAAGTGTAGCTAAATGTTCGAACCCGTGCTGCATTCTCATGCCAATTAGCACCTGTGCTAGAGCAACTATACACATATTCGAGATTGAAGCCACTAGGTTGCCCGAAATATATATTACAGCCACTTCACGTGATATTTCGATTGGCATCATGGAAATCATGAGAATAATTCCAAAAGGAATAACCATCGAAAACAGAATAGCTATAATACCAAAAGATGCTACATTTTTTAGCTCGATCTGAAAGAAAATCCATGTTTCTTTAATAATATCCAAAATGTTTCTGTAGAAACTATCAATCGGAGATGTCTTTGGTAAGGTTTCATTGCATGTTACTTGTTCAATACTTTTTGCATCAATCATTGCACATTTTCTCCCCCATTATTTTGATATAGACGTCTTCCAGAGATGATTTGTAGATCTGAATGTTCTTCACACATTCACTTATCTGACGGTAAGTAAAAAGCTTTTCTATACAGTGCACCATTGTCACCTGTGAAACGTAAATATAAAGTTTACTACGATCCGGAGCCCAAGTATGCATATAGTCTGACAAAAAATTCGTAATTTCTCCCAAACATTTTTTCGAGCGGAAGTCTAACTCTATGCGAACCCGCTCAATAACATCATGCTTCAATTCATCTGGAGAGCCGTCCTTAAGAATTTTGCCATTCCCCATTATGACTACTCGATGAGCCACACGCTCTACCTCGTTTATATTATGAGTAATTATTAGAATTGTAGTCTCACGTTCCCTATTCAATTCAGTAAGGAATTCCCAAAAAAGAGCACGTCTCTCGGGATCTAGACCCGTTGTTGGCTCATCCAGAATAAGCAACTCTGGAAAACCTATGACAGCGCACGCTAAAGCAGTTGCCTGTCGTTTTCCTCCACTCAATGAGCTTATTTCCTTCTTCATTTCTTCATTAAGCTCCAGTCTTTTTGCAAGGTGCTCCATGTGTTCAATTGTCTCCCGATGACTACACTTCTTAAGTCTTCCTGAGTAGTAGAGAGCATCTCTAACAGTCAGATGATCCCAATGTCCATATCGCGATTGCATCATGTAACCTATACGGGCCAGCATGGTGCGTCGTCCGTTTTGAACGCTCTGCCCTAAGACTTCAACCTCCCCAGAGGAAGGCGATAAATAACCAATGATTTGTTTTACGAAGGTGCTTTTCCCGGCACCATTGGGACCGAGTATAGCCACAATTTCAGCACGTTTAGCAACGAAATCGACATCTAGGTTGGCCACTGTCCAACCTGTTTTGGTCTTGTATACCTTTTTTAGCCCAGACGTCCTAATTACAACCTCATTCATACTGAAAGCTACTCCCCTTAATATGAGAATACTTCAAGATCATGATATTTGCCAAACTTATACACAGCAGATCTGAGTACACCACATTTTCTTAGCCCCAACTTCTCGCAAAAACTGAGCAATAAAGCATCAAATTCAAAAACCATCAGATATATAACCCCCGAACAGTTGTAAATTTCCACACAATTATCCAAGAAAGCACGAGCAATTACTTCTCCTTTGTTATTTGAGTAATATGCTTCATCAAAAAAGGCAAGTTCAACTTTGGTTAATAACCCGTCAATTTTGTCAGTAATCTTCCCTAAACCAACAGGCTCACAGGTATCAAAAAAAATAAAGCTTCCTCGAATTAATTCATATCTCATACCTGTGTTTATGGTGTCCGGTCTCTTGGTTGCGAAATAAAAATTCTCACGCTCGAAATATCGGGTAAACATACGAATCTCGTGTTCCTCTACCGGACGAATGATGATTCCGCAATCAGTCACGAACTCCCAACTCCTCAAACTCATGCTTCAGTAGTCCAAAAAACCTCAGAGGTCGTCTTCTACCTTCTCTATATGCAGCTCCTTCAATTGACGCCTCCAGTTTGAACCCAATATCTTCCAATATCCTACAATACAGTCCATCTATTGTCAAGACTCCGCTGACCCGCACAAGTCCTAGTTGATGAAATGCAAACTTGCCCAACTGTTTAATTATGTCGGGCGTATCAAGATCCTCTACCATAGCTGGATCGGCAAGTGTAACTGATAATTTGGCATTGAGGTTCTCATAGTCTACGTCTGTTAACGATACAATAGCAATACGTTTACCATCCCGCTTTGCGTTGAAATCCCAAGTCGTATATCGTTCTCTTTTATCAAAAACATATTGCTTCACCTCGTCTTTCGTCCATGTAAAGAACTTATCTCGATAGCATCCGAGCAGTTCGCCAAAAATGTAATGATAAATTACAAGCGGGTCCTCGGCAGTTTTAATTCTATGTAGTTCTATCAACAGTGTGCACCTCCTTTACACCTTTTAGTTCCTCGTCTAGGAGGGAGTATACTAAGACATCCCAGTAGCGGTTATCTTTAAACGCCATGGAATACAAAGTCCCTTCTTTATAGAAAGGATACGTTTCAAAAAGAGTGTGGCCGAAATGGTCGAATTCGTATACGTACTTCATAACCTTAATCGCCGGAATGCTGTTAAATAACCTGGTAATATATGCCGTAAGCACTTCTCGTCCGATAGTAGTGTAAAGATCATCACTAGCCAAGCAAAACTCTATCTTGGCTATTCTTGTCCTCTCTTCCATGATGTAATCACAGAGCCCCACCTTCATTCCGTTACAAGTAATCACAGTCGTATGGGAATTCGGAAAGGTAACAAGACGTTCTATCTCGGAAAAAGGAATTTTGGAGGGCAAGTGGCTGTCATAAAAGAAAGTGTCACTGTCAAACCATTTCTCAACTATTTTCATATCTGTGTTGATCAGGAATGGGATGAAATCGATCTTAAACATATCAACCCTTCCTCGTTCCTATATTTCTCGAAATTACCCCTTGATATTGTCAAAAAATCTTCAAATGGGAAGTCCTCATCATCCAAAACAAAGGTAAACCACAAATAATCTTCCCTCTTACCTTTACTTATAAAAGCGCTCCGCTCAACAAGATCCGGTTCGAACAACATACTCTCTTCACCAACAGGCTTAGCCCCCCCTTCCGAAGCTTTTTTCCATCTTGAATAGGATGCTTTGAAACCTTTAACCATCGTTTCATTATGAGACGCGATCTTAAACATAACACCGTGAAGGTTAAGTTCCTCCCGAGCAAACTTAGTAGCAGCGTGCAGTGCATCGAATCCCAACCCGATGTCTCGATATTTTGCCTCAGTTACCTCTACTTGAATTTCCGCGTTTCTTCTTTCCTTGTTTATAAACATATAGATAATTCCAATAGGGACCTGATGGTAACTTATTAACAATATTAGGTCGTCCGATTTAGTATCATGATCACTCTCATGATATAATTTTTCAAGCTGGCTCCTTGAAGTGAAAAGACCCCGATCAGATAAGTTATGTAACACCATGTCTTCGCAAGAGGCCCTATAAATGAAATCTATATCCGCTAGGTCGGAGGTCAGCAGTCTTAATGTTACAAGTCTACCCTTGATCATCTTAGTCTAATTCCTCCAAATTAGTTTGGTAGAGTGAGTCTCTACCCTCTGACTCAAGACCCACTCTACCTGCTCCTTCTTTGTCTCTCTAGCCTTTACCAAGAGCGCCGGAAGCGTTTCTCTTCTTCCGCATTTTCATTACCTCCTTTCTATCGTACAGGCCTTTGTGCATCACAACCAAAAGTATGTGATATTATGGCCTGCGCGAACTATATCCTCAGGAGAAATGCTTGAAGCCTCGTCGACCCGGCACAGCTCCCGAAGAGTCCTTACCTTTAATTTCTCCCCATTTACTGAGTGATGTTTGAACGTTGAGAGACCATCAAAACCTCTATTACCCACGTCTAACAAGATTATCTCGCCATACTCTTCGATTCCTATTTCCCGAAACACATCAGCTATCTCTGAGGGTACATATGTCGAAAGATCTGTAACGAATACAACACTCGTATTGCCGGTATAACCGTTGCCACTTGAATAAAGTATTTCATTAAAATTATCTCCTAAAGCCCACAGCATACCCGCCTTGCCCAAAACACGTCTTATTCCGCTATTAAGCTTTCTTGCTACTAAATCGGTTCCCTCAACATTAGGATCGTATATAAGCAAAATGGATTCTCTAAACCTGAATCTGAATTCGTAATCGGGATATTTTTCCTGATGTTTGCGGATCCGATTTATACAACTCACACTCATGATAAGTTTCTCTTCGTATATTTCACGCGTGTAACCGACCTCAGCAAGCCTCCTGTTAATTTCTTCGAACTCTTCGGCTGCCATAATCTTCTCGTCCGACAGCACACACACATAGTTATCTATACCAAGCTCAATACATTTTTTTAGTGCCTCAAAAGGACATTGAAAATATTCAGGTGAGGTATCCACACGATGTGTAAAGGCTGCCTCGTTTCCTGCTTTGATACTGAACCTAATGGTGAGACAATCCCGGTAATTGGCAAGTTTATCCAAGTATTCCGGATGATGTCCTAGAAGAATGCCATTAGTAAACAATTCAAATTTATACCTAGTCCCTGCTTCTTTATTGTATGAAGCCAAAGAATCCATAAATCGAAAGACAAAATCCATACCAATAGTTGTCTCGCAATCAAGAATCGCAAATGTGTCCACCTTATCTCCTGGTCTAGTTTCCCCGAAGTTTGAGGGGCTGGCAGCCATAGTGAGAAAGATAGTAAGCAATTCCTCAGAAGAATAGAAGCCTTTTCGAAGACCACCAGTCTTGAGAGTACGAAGGTTAATATCCGGAACCTTCCCATCAATATAATCCCGGACGGTTGAACTACAGTAGTAGCAACCAATATTACACCCACAACTGTACGCCACCGCACTAAATGTGGGGCTATCTACGTTTTTTTCAACAGAAAATCCTGCAAATAGCCGCTTGCCATCCCTGATAACCTTGGATTCGATCTTCTGACTAAGCTTAATAAGATCGTATTCCATGCTCAAAGGTAGCCTCCTCATTTATTCCCCGCTATTCGTCAAATTGTGCTCCAAGACTGACGACTAGTTCAGCGATTGCCACTTTATGGTGTTCGACATTTGCTATGGCACTTATTTCGGCCATTACACCAATACGACGATTTAGGCGGGCGTCGATAATCAATACATCTCCTGGAACCACAGCCCTATAAAATACCGCATTTTTAACACGTAGAAGAAAAAGCTCGTCAGAAAGCGATGAACTTTCCTCGAGGATGCCTCTTTGAGCAAATTCAGACACTAGAATTAATGCTGATGTCTGAGCCACAGATTCAATTATTAAACATCCAGGCATTATTGGCCTTTTTGGGAAGTGGCCTTGAAAGTAGGTTTCATTTACTGTTACGTTCTTTTTTGCTTTGCAGTAGTTTCCCGGTTCTAACTCAAGGATAGCATCGACAAACAACATTGGTTGTTTCTGTGGAAGCAAATCTATGTAGTTAAGCTGTTGCTTCAATAGCGTTCGCCTCGTTTCGGTCAACCATTTTCTCAAGTGAGGCTACAGAATAAAAGTCGGATCTTGGATCATCACCCGGCATAATCGTAAAACCAAACTCCTCCTCCAACCCAACTAGTATCTCTAATGCTTCCAAAGAATCTAGCCTCAAACTTCCTTCCTCCTTAGAAAAGAGAGGCTGATCGTCCCCAATATCATCAGGTGTTATCTTTAGATTTAAGCGCTTAACAATAATCTCCTTGATTTTCTTTCTTCTCTCCACATTCGTTGTCATTTAGGTCCCTCCTATTAATTTTTTTGTTAATGGTTGACAGTATTCACATCGAGCGTCCTAAAACTAGCGAAGCAGTTTCTCCGTAAAATGAACTTCCATTAACCAGTATTGTGGATAATCTTACTTCTTCTGAGTTCATATTTAATTTTAATCCTGCGTCATACTCGCTAGGGTCAAGAGAAGACATAGGAATTGGTTTCTGTCTCTCTAACATTAACGTACCGCAAATTGCTCCCAAGATACTCCCTGGGCCTACGGTCTCTCCAAATATTGCACTAGGAACAATTACCGGAATGTGATCCGTTCTTTCACCAAACGTAGTACGAATGCCCCCTTCCTCACTTAAATCCAGATAACGGTTCCCATTACCTGCACCCACTATCAAGTCAACTGATTCCGGTCTTATTTCAGCCTCATTCAGGGCTGCGCAAATCGCGAGCCCTGTTCCTTTACCAATCCCACTTCTTCGCGAATAGACCCCCATACAATGGTTGGCGCTTGCGGTCCCCAATACCATGCTCCTGAGTTTTCGATTACGGCGCAATACACTCTCCTCTCGTTCGAGAATTAAGGCAGCCGCTCCTTCGCCTATGATGATTCCGTTACTCCTCTTATTAAAGGGTCTGCATTTCTCCTCATCATAAGAAGTCCGACGCGCAAGCATGCGGGTGTAGTAATATGCCTTGAAAACTGTCTCGCAAAGTTCGTCTGTTCCTACTACTATGGCTGTATCAAGTTCACCTGTCTCAAGACATAACTTTGCCATCTCTATTCCCTGGATTCCAGCTACACCACCTGTAGAAAGTGCAACTGTCTTGCCACGAGCTTTGCATTTGATACTAACAAGTCCGCAGCCCACTGACGATGTTGTATTGGGAAACACAAGAGGGCTCCCTTTCGGCAATCCTCCTTTTACTATGGGCTGGTAAAATCTCTCCACGTCACTTATTGCTGCTAATCCGGTACCGTAGAAAACACCTGTTCGCTCGGGATCTAACGCCCCGATAGACAAGCCCGCGTCAACCAACGCCTGGCTGACAACATATACTGCAAATTGAAACGCGCGCGGTAGACGGCAATAAGCTGCGGAATCATCAAAGGCTTCCGGCACGAAGCTTTCAACCCTTGCTGCCTTTTTAGAATCAAGTCCTAAACACTCTAATGGTGGTGAAACAGCAATTCCGGTATCTCCCTGGAATATCTTTTTTTCTGTTTCCACATTTAGAACTCCAAGAGCGGTTAGGCTTGACATACCTGAAATGCCTACAGTACTCATCACCTCTAACACCTCTAACCATCAAGGCTCACTTAGTGATGTCTATATTTTGATACAACCAGGACTGCATTATTGCCGCCGAAGCCAAAAGAATTGGAAAGCACCTTCTCAACCGTCGCCCTTACCGAGTTGTTAGGAACATAGTTCAAATCACATTCAGGATCTGGGGTTAGATAATTGATGGTTGGATAGATGACTTGGTCCCGGATCATCCCTAAAACCGCGATAACTTCAATTATCCCCGCCGCTCCAAGCATGTGCCCGATCATGGATTTAGTTGATGAAACGGGAACGGAATAGGCAATTTCTCCAAAAGCAAGTTTGATAGCATTCGTCTCAGCTACGTCATTATGCTTGGTGGCAGTTCCGTGAGCATTTATATAGTCAATTTCTTCCAGCTTGATCCCGGCATTCTTTATAGCCAATCTTATCGCCAACGCAGGGCCATACCCTTCAGGATCAGGAGCTGTAGAGTGATGGGCATCACAACTAGCTCCGTAACCTAGAACCTCACCATAAATCCTCGCTTTACGAGCTAGCGCCCTTTCCTCGGATTCGAGGATCAATACTCCACTGCCCTCCCCAAGAAGAATGCCGCTTCGGTTTTTGTCAAAAGGCGAGATGTCCCCTGGACTAAGTGATTTGAGGGAAAAGAACCCGCCCCATGTGATTTCACAAAATGCGTCTACGCCACCTATTACAGCTAGATCAATCTTTCCGGCCCTAATGTAGTCTGCGCCTAATCCAACTGCGTGTGCACTTGCGGAGCATGCAGTAGTAATGGTCATGCATGGACCGGAAATATCAAACCAAGAAGCGACATGATGGGCAGCCGAGGACCGGTAAACTTGTGACGCCAATGCTGGAGAACCTTTTCCTCTGCTACAACAGCGATAGTATTTCTCCGCAAACGGTAGGCCAGCTACTAAAGTGCCTATAAAGATACCTGTATTAGTTCCCATCAGGTCAACGGAAGTCACCCCTGCATCAGATAATGCATCGTTACTAGCCAACACAAGATATTGTGAAGTGATATCCATTCTAGTCCGTTCACGTCTTGAATAGTGATCCTCGGGGCGGTACCACTTTATTTCGCCACCTTTTTTTACATTTATAGCTGAAGTGTCGATGCATGTGCAGCTTTTTTGGCACGATTGCGATGGCCTGAAGGATTTGTCTGTCCGGTCTGCCAGACAGCTTCAACTCCTTGGAAAGAAAGCTGTGGCCGTCTGCTATGCCCGATCTGTCACCACCAAACTTCCATGACTGCAGGAACAATTTTCGATAAGACGCGAACCCCACTAAAAATCTGGTTTGAAGCTGCCTGGCACCTAACCACGGCCAAAGGTGGTATGTCGGCCAAAACTTTGGAGCGTACTCTTGGCATCAGGTACAGAGTAGCGTGGACGATGTTACAGCGTTTTCGGGTGGCGATGGTGAATACCGAACGCAAACCGTTATCAGGCAACGTGGAAGTAGACGAAACATTAGTTGGTGGCGTCCAACAGGGCAGCAAACGCGGTCGTGGTAGCTCTAAAAGTGTTGTGGTGATTGCCGTGGAAATCAAACAACCCAAGGGCTTTGGACGGGTACGGATGCGTCATATTCCAGATGCATCTGGTAACAGTCTACTGCCGTTCGTGCGCGATGTGGTTGCTCCCGGAGCGGTGGTGTTCACCGATGGATGGAGCGGCTACAACAGTCTGCCTGAACACGGATACACACGTGAAATTACCGTGTTGTCATCTTCTGGCGATCCTGCTCATGTCTCGATGCCGGGCGTTCATCGAGTTTCAAGCCTGTTAAAGCGATGGATTCTCGGTACTCACCAGGGATCAGTAGTTCCTGATCACCTGCAATCCTACTTGGAAGAGTTTACCTTCCGGTTCAACAGACGCAATTCTCGAAGTCGGGGGCTTGTTTTTCGAAGACTTCTGGAGCAGGCGGTAGTTACTGGTCCAATTACCGAAACCGATGTAATTAACGGCTATGACTGGAGTTCAAATTATACCAAAGCATAATTATACATCATTACGGGAATTTATTAATGAAGTTGATCTAACCGACTACCCCCCCTAATCCCTAAATTACTAAATACTTATTTCTCCTTAGGATCACCCGTCAAGGCTCCACTCGTTCGTGAGCTTCAAGTGAAAGACGCCTTAGGCCTTTGAAGCCATTCATTCATAGGCCCCCATATTCGGGTAGTGTTTAGCTTGTCCGATGATAGCTTGCTTCAGTTCAAACAGGCTGAAGAAGGTCCTGTGGTATAAAGCCACCAGGGTCCTCCCATCCGCCAATAGCACACCCGCTTCCACCTTGGCCTTGTCTTTTAACGGGCAACTGAAGGGACAATGCTAGGCCGCAATCTAGGGGAGCGGGTTCTGTGACTCCAACTGACCTCAGCGTAGGTACAGTTGCTGGCACCCAAAACGACAACGAAGACTTGTACCTGCCGTACCTCACCAGGAGTTACACCATTTTTGCGTGAAAGTCCCTTTCTTCTCACAACACGTGTTTCCAGATCAATAAGGCAGTTACATGAAAAACATACACCTCTGTAAAAAAATATACTGCTTGGTTTTTAATTCATCAATAGGCAAAATGCAGCAGGAGATTCCTGCCCTGCTTATTAATTTCACCATTAGCAAACTTAAAGTAACTTCATCTAGCAATCTTACCAAATATTATCTCTAAGATTATACAGACTCTCAGGCAGCTGTCTGTTCATGTTCTGCCTCTTGAATTGTTTTCTTGCAGAAAAGTAAAGTATTGGAATCAAGCCTTAATAAATGCACGGAAAACACACCAGGAAATTAGCCATTTGTTTGCGCTAGCATGAGATAGTTTAATAACACAATCCGCCAAACCCTCATGTTCCATATTTACAAGATTTTACCGTATAAACTAACATCAGTTCTACCTTGAGGTACATCTTAAAATCACCCTACCCGGTATTTAAGTTTAGTATGCCGAGTATTAAGATTGAAATTGATTGGAACACATTTTTCCAATGAAGCAAAGGGCAGAGAACCTCCCTGCCCTTCTGGCATTTACCTTTTTGAGCTTTTTACTTTAACCTTTCTCTTTAGCCCGATTTACCCGATACTACCGCCGGTTGAGCCTCCGCCAGTCGGCCACTGGTCGCCAGCCATTTGGTACCGGTTAGATGTACCTTGACCAAGAGCCATACCCCCGAGCAGGAGCATAAAAACCATTAATACGCAAATGAGCCGCTTCAACACACAATTACCCCTTTCAAATAATAATCTTAAGTCAAAACAACATGGAACTTCTTGGATGCTTTATGCAAATACTTGATATTTAGCTTGTACTGCACGTAGAAGTCATAAGCTTTGCGGTGATAAACCTCTGCACGAGCATTGTCACCTTTCTCCTTGAGGGTAGACCCTAAATCGTAATAGGCTTGAGCCAGTTGCTCCGTTATTTGCTGGGTATCATTTTTCCATTTGCAGCCCTGCAAAAGTCTTACGCTTTCTTCAAAAAACCGAACCGCAGTCCTCCACTCTTTTTTAAGACGTTTAATGTGCCCCATAATCCTGTAAGCTTCGGCGGTTTCGGCTTCATCTCCAGCCTGTCGGAGTACCGGCAAGGCTTCCTCCACATAACGCAGGGCTTCAACTAGATCCCCTTTTTGCACCCAGGATTTGGCCATTACTACTGACGAATATGCTCGATACCTGGCATCACCGGCCTGGTTATAAAGTTTAATACTCTCTACTAAGGTCGTAATTGCTTCTTCGAGGTCACCTTTTTCCAGGTAGGCTGAGCCTAGATTCCCGAGGGCCATGGCTTTGGTCCGTGGCGCATTTTCGGCTCCTGTGACTTGCAAGGCTTCAAGGTAATAACGGATCGCCTCCTCCCATCTCCTTTGCCGCTTGGTAATGAGACCGAGACCGGTGAGTGCCTTACCGAGACTGTCACCATACCCTTTTTCCGCGGCGAAAGCCTGTGCTTCCCGGTAATAAGTTTGTGCCTGGTCTAGCTCTTCGAGCCGTCCGTAGGCCGACCCCAGGCGAATGAGGACTTGCGCATAAAGTTCATCTCTCTCCTTCAAGCTCTGAAGAATGTTCAAGCTTTTCTGGTAGTTGGTAATGGCCTTCTTGATCTCTCCCCGGAAGAACCAGATGCTCCCAATCTCACTTAATACATCAGCCTCCCCTCTCGCATCTCTAATCTTGTGATATAGTTTGAGAGCCATTTCCTGGTTTCGCAGGGCTTCTTCCTGATTAAGTAGTAGGTGATGGATAGTTCCGATGCGCTGGTAAACCCGGGCAAGTTCGCTTTCCTGTTTTTGATACCAAAGAAGGGACGCGGCATCAGTATAGTGCCTCAAGCTATGTCTGTATTGCGCCAAGGTATATGCGGTTTCAGCAGCCTGAAGGGAGAATTCCAAAGACTTGTCGACACAGCCGGCTTTCTGGTAGTGGTACGCGATCTTGGCCAGGTTTTCGTAGCTGGTACCGGCTGTAGCAGCCAGTAAGCCGGCAACTTGGCGGTGGATCTCTGCTCTCCGGGCGGGGTTCACCAGGCGGTAGGCTACTCTTTCTGTAGTACTGTCCTGGAACCGCACCCTCATGTCTTCCTGGGTCTCCTCGAGTTCAACAAGGAAAGCCGCCACCAGTTCCCGCAAATGCAACTCAAGCAGCTCCCGGCGGATACCGGTTAGCTCATGCAAAATTCCTAACTGACACCCATCGCCTACGATAGCAGCCAAGGCTAAAACCCGGCGGGAATCCTCGGAAAGTTTACTCTGGATTTCGTTGATAATTTCTTTTGTCTCATTACCCGGATTCTTAGGGTTCATTGGGAAATGACTTCCGTCCGGAGGTAACGTTTCTTCCCTCCGGAGAGACAGGTACTTTTCTACCACCCTACGCAAGAACCGCGCCACTGTGGCGGCTTCCTCTTCACCCAGAGATCCGAAGCCGTAATACAAAGCTGTTCGTACATCCGGGTGACCACTTTCTAGTAACTTAATAGCGTCTTCTACCACCTCCAATTGATGGGCACGCTCCCTGTCCCCCATATCCTGTTGGCTTTCGATGATCTCACTGACATCTTCTCCGTATTCTTCGACCTGAGTGTAGAGATCGGCAACGGTAGTATCAAGGACTGCGGCAATCTTATCTTTATAGGTGTCGCTGAGGTTGCCGCGACTATTGCTGAGGACAAGGGAAAGATAGGAGTCACTCAGCCCGAGGTATTCAGCCAGTTCCTTTAACTTCATCCCCTTTCTTTTCAAAAGGTTCTTAACATTCCTGGAAAAGATTTCTGCGGAATTCATCTCAATTCCTCCCCGTTAAATAATCGTTTTTTATAAACCTGGGTTTCATCCCGTGATTCTTTTGCTGACAGGAAGTATTCACTACTATTTGCTTTTATTTACGATGTGAATTCGTCTCAAAGAAAATTGTTCCTGCCATCTCAAGGGTTCCTTTTTCACTCACGGACGAAAATTTTCTTTGAAAGAAACAAAGTCTCTCCACACAAGTTAAACACCTTGTTGTTTCCTTCAATACCCTACTAAAAGAATAAATCCCCGGAAATCATACCAGGGAATTTGCCATGTGTTTTTCATATTGGATTGTCCCCACTTCAATAGTAGCAGAATTTGCCATGATTCGCAATAACCCGCTTGGCTTGCCTAAGTTATACCTATTTACCATGTAGAACGAAAAAAACAGGCGGAAGAGCCATTCATCCATTCCTTCCGCCTGTTCTTGTGGATCCAGCCGGTACCGGCTGCTGGAGCCTGCGATACCGGGTGTTCCAGTCTGTTATTATTCATTCCGGTAGGCTACCTGACCGTTGATGAGTACTGTCTCTACCCGGGAGCGGACGTCCAGCACCGGGCCGCTGAGGATGAGGACGTCGGCGTCCTTGCCGGGGGCCAGGCTGCCTACCCGGTCATCCACCCCCAGGATGCGGGCGGCGTCGATGGTAATGGCCCGCAGGGCGGCGTCCTCGGTCATCCCTTCCTTCACCGCCAGGGCGGCGCATAGGGACAGGTACTCTAGGGGGATCACCGGGTGGTCGGTCATCAGGGCCACCGGTATGGCGGCCGCGGCCAGCACGCCAGGGGTGCGGAAGGTGCGCTCTTTCAACTCTACCTTCGCCCTGGCAGTGATGGTCGGCCCCACGATACAGGGAACCCGCCGCCGGGCCAGCTCGTCCACGATTAGGTGTCCCTCGGTACAGTGCTCGATCACCAGGTCAATCCCGAATTCCTCGGCGATGCGGATGGCTGTGATGATGTCGTCAGCCCTGTGAGCGTGGGCCCTCATGGGCATCTCCCGGTTCAATAACTTCACCAGGCCTTCCAGCTTCAGGTCTCGCTCAGGGAGTTTATCCGGGTCCTTTGCTCCCCGGACCAGCTTGTCCCGGTAGCTTTGCGCTCTAACCAGCTGTTCCCGCAGCAGCCCGGCGGTGCCCATCCTGGTGGCAGGCATTTTTTTCTGCTCGCCATACACCCGCTTGGGATTCTCGCCGAAAGCCACCTTCATCCCGGCAGGCTGGCGGAGCACCATCCGGTCCACCACTTGGCCATAGGTCTTGATTACCACATGCTCGCCGCCAATGACGTTGGCGCTGCCGGGGCCGGTGCCCACGGCGGTTACTCCTCCACGCAAGGCGTCCCGGAATCCCTCGTCCATGGGGTTGACGGCATCCAGTGCCCGCAGGTGGGGTGTGACCGGGTCGGTATGCTCGTTGGTATCGTCCCCTTCCACCCGGTAGATCTCTTCAGCAATACCGACATGACAGTGGGCGTCAATCAGCCCGGGCATTACCACCTTACCCGCGGCGTCCAGGTATTGGGTACCGGGGGGCAGGGGCAACCCCGCCCCCACCGCCACGATTTTACCCCCGTCGATCAACACTATCCCGCGAGGGTAATTGTTTCCGGCCATGGTGATGACCGTGCCGTTAATAATCGCCAGCAAACCACTCACCCCTCTACAAGAAGCTGGAGGCAAGAGGCTCCAGCTTCTGGTCTCTTGCTTCTTGTTCTAACGCGGGTCGACCACGCCGCTGGCCCTGGTAATTCTTACTCCCCGCGCCTCCAGGGCGGCGATGACCTTGTTGATGCCCACCGAATCGCTGGCCATGTGGCCCGCCACCACGATGTTGCCGATGTTTTGTTCTTTGACCGCCTTCAGTACGTCCTCCGGCACATGCATCACCACCAGCGTACCCACTCCGGCTTCAAAATAGGCCTTGATCACGTCTTTCCCGCCGCTGGTTCCCCCCGCCATGGTAACAAAGACCTTACCGGCATAACTGTCCGGTGTGCCGGCCCGTACCTTTGGCTTAGCCAAGGTGTTTCTATACTCCGGGAGCTCCTCCAGGGCATCCACCACGTCTTGCAGGGTAGCTTTAGGCTTTCCCGCCAGTTTCCGGTCCAGGTGATCCTGCACCGTGCGTTCGGCCAGCACGTCACAAGGGGTGTGAATCGCGATGAAGGGAACGCCCAGCAGCCGGGCCGCGCTGACCGCCCGGTCATAGTTCTCCACGTGCCGCAGGCGGTCCACTTCTTCCTGCCTGTCTTTCAAAGCCTTCTGTGCCTTGTTGATGGGTACTCCCGCCTGAACCATACGGTCGATCTGGTTTTGCATCACCCTGGCAAAGTAGACGGCCGGGTCGCCGCCTTTGGGGTGGTGAGTAATAACGGCGTGGTGCCCCAACTGTTTGGCAATGATGATTTCCGGCGCCTCCATGTCCACACCAAAGAGGGCGGTGCGGATATCACTCCCGTCCACCAGTACTCCTGAATCTGCAGGCACTTCCTGTAGCCCCGCGGCCTCCAACGCCACCTGTAGAATTTCTGAAGCCTTCAAGTTCCGTAGCTCCTTTCCGCTTTCTTACCAAGCACACTATACGCCAGCATGTTAGCAATTTCCTCCTGCCAGGACCCTTTTTCCCCGCCGCTTTCACAACATACCAGACATAAGAAAGTTAAGCATCAACTGCCCCTGCCGCCTTACACTTTCCGATTGATGCAATGAAAGCGCTGAAGAGGTTCAAATGAAGGGGAATCCGCTGCCACATGGCCTCGGGGTGCCACTGCACCCCCACGGCGAAAGGGTGAGACGTAGATTCTATACCCTCGATGACGCCGTCGGCAGAGGTGGCGCAAACCTTGAAGCCCGCTCCCAACCTGCGAACCGCCTGGTGGTGAAAACTATTGACCCGGCTTAATCCCCCCTGATAGATTCCGTCCAGCCGGCTGCCCGGTTCCAGGTGGACGCCGTGAGACGGGTACCAGCGGGGGGCTTGCTGGACATGCTTCAGCACTCCGGGAACCTGGGTGTAAATATCCTGGTAAATGTCCCCTCCCGCGGCGATATTCAATACCTGGGCACCCCGGCAGATCGCCAGGATGGGTTTTCCCGTATCCAGGCACCACCGGGTTAGTTCCAGCTCGAAAACGTCCCGGTCAGGGGTTACCTCCCCGTTACCGGGCAACGGCTCTTCGCCGAAGTGCACCGGGTCCACGTCATTGCCTCCTGTTAATACCAGGCCGTCCACAAAGTCGTAAGCCCGCAGAGTATCTGTGCCTATCGACGGAAGCAGTACAGGCGCCCCGCCCGCGGCGGACACCGCATTTACGTAGGACAAGGCTACAAAATACCGGTCCGCCAGGATATCATGGGCACAGGTGATGCCTATCAACGGCGGCACCGCCATCAACTCCTCTCCTCCGGTGACGACTAATATATGATATGTAGTTTCAGCCGGGGATAGACAGATGCTAAAGTTTTACAGCTGGAAACCGGAGGTTATAGACCTGGCGCATAAGCAAAAAACGCCTACCCGCCACCGGCAAGTAGACTTTTTTTCCAGTAATACTTCCGCTATATCTCCGCCAAGCCGAGGCTGATCTCTACCGCTCGATCAACCCGCTCCATGGTTTCGTCGTCCAGGAAGGCGATCTTCTGTTTCAGGCGGCTTTTGTCAATAGTCCGGATCTGTTCGGCCAGGATCACCGAATCCCGCTCCAGCCCGCTCTTTTGTGAGCTGACTTCCACATGGGTCGGGAGTTTGGCCTTCATGATCTGGGAAGTAATCGCCACAATAATGGTGGTGGGACTGTACTGGTTCCCGATATCATTCTGGATAATCAACACCGGCCTGGTCCCGCCCTGCTCCGAACCCACCACTGGATTGAGTTGCGCAAAGAATATATCGCCCCTGCGTACAAGCATTTTATTTACACTCCGCCAATTCAGCGTCCAGGTATCCTTCTACTTCACTTTCCCCGTCATAGTGCTCCAATGCCAGTGCCAAATTGATCTGGGCCATTTCCTGGTAACCTTTCTTCATCTGTTCCCTGATGGTAAAGCGTTTTCGTTCTGCAATATAAAGCTTCATAGCTTCGCGAATAAACTCGCTCCGGTTTCTCTTTTCCTTTACCGCCAGACCGTCTACCTCTTCCAAAAGGTTTTCAGGAAGGCTGATCATGATCCGCTTGATTCCTGGCACTAGTGGCACCTCCTGTAAGCGCAGTAGAAACCATTTAAAGAAAACTTGGCTTGCGCTATAGAAGACTTGCCCATTTATGGGCTTAGTCGCACTTATGCCTGCGGTGCAAGCCGTTAGGCGCAGGCGGAAGCCTTAGTTGCACTTATGCCACAGAAAGTTGTACTTTCTGATGGTGCAAGAATGCGGAATCCGGACCGGCGGATGCACCAACCGGCCATCTTGCAATACCCGGATCTACACGGTGATATCGTCCCAGGCTAGAAATCATTATATCTTTTCGCTGGAAAAAATGCAAGGTGAAGGCACCCAGCCAAAATTTACCCGTGGTAGAACCGGGGTACGCGGGCACCGACTTTACAAACCACCTCGTAGTTAATGGTACCGATTTTTTCGGCCATCTCTTCCGCCGGGACCTCCTGGTCTCCCTGCCTGCCCAGTAATACCACTTCGTCACCCATACCTACTTGGGGAATATGGGTGATGTCGATCATCGTCTGGTCCATGCAGACCCGTCCAATGACCGGGGCCCGTCTCCCGCCTACCAGCACCTCGCCCCGGTTGGACAACAGGCGGGAATACCCGTCGGCGTAACCAACCGGCAACGTGGCCACCAGAGCCCGTTGCTTCACGATGAACGTACGCCCGTAGCTGACGCTGTCTCCCCGGTCCAACTGTTTGACAAAGGCCACCCGGCACTTCCACGTCATGGCGGGTTTGATGGTAACGACATCCCGGCGGACCTCCCCGGAAGGGTAAAGACCGTACAGGATAATTCCCGGGCGGACCATGTCCAGGTGGGTTTCCGGCAAGTCGATAATCCCTGCGCTGTTAGCGGCATGTTTAATTGGAATATGCAGCCCCTGGCGCTCCAGCTCGGCTGCGAAATTGAGGAAACGGTCGAACTGCCGGTGAGTAAACTCCTTGTCTACCTCATCCGCCACCGCAAAGTGGGTAAAGACCCCCTCAAGTTCCAGGTGGGACAGCCGGGCTATCTGGAAGAGGGTGCGAACCGCCTCCGGCCCCGGCAGGACACCAATTCGCCCCATTCCCGTATCCACCTTGACGTGGACGGTGGCGCGCCGGCCGACCCTGGCCGCAACCCGGGAGATGTATTCAGCCTGCTGGTAGGTGTAAACCGTCTGCGCAATCGCCGCCCGGATGGCGTCCTCCGCCTGTTCAGGAGGGGTATACCCCAGCACCATGATGGGCACACCCAACCCGTTACGCCGTAACACCAGGGCTTCTCCCACCCTGGCCACTGCCAGGCGGTCCGCCCCGTTGGCCAGGGCGGTGCGGGCGACCTTGATGGCACCGTGGCCGTATCCGTTGGCTTTTACTACCGCCATCAACTTGGCCGAGGATCGCGTGACCCGCCGGATCTCCCGGACGTTATGCGCTATCGCTCCCAGGTCTATTTCCGCCCAGACAGGTTCCATTTCCCCACCTCCCGGATAGCGCTATGATCAAGTCTTTGCCGTACCATCAGAAAGTATAACTTTCTGTGGCATAAGTGCAACTAAGGCTTCCGCCTGCGCCCAAGGCTTGGCGCAAGCCAAGTTTTCTTTATTATTTGCGCTTTTAATGTGCTTTGTACCCCCGTGTAGTAGACGTTTTCTATCACTTTACAGTTCCCAAATATATATTTTTCCAACCATAAGTTAATTCCACCGGGATGTACAGATTCCTTCACAGGGTGTGAAGTTTTCGCAAGAAAAAAGGGGCACACTACCTGGACAATATGTGGTAAAATTACGTACAGAGTTGCAACTACCAGACTGGTTTTAAGGAGGTTATTGTGGGGATGACCGGCAACATTTTCGGGAAAGGATACTGGGCACTCGTTCTGGGAGCTTCCAGTGGTTTTGGCGAGGCCACGGCGCTGGAACTCTCCCGCCAGGGCATGAATATCTTCGGGGTACACCTGGACCGCAAGGCCACCATGCCTAACGTCGAGCGCATCATTAAAGAAATACAGTCTATGGGGTCTGAAGCCGTATTCTTTAATATCAACGCCGCCGACCCAAAAGCCATGGACAAGGCAATCCTAGAAATACAGGACAAGGTCTCTCCCTCGCCCGGTGGGTTAAGCGTGCTGCTACACTCACTGGCCTTTGGTACATTAAAGCCGTTTATCGGGGAGGATGTCTTGAACCCTTCCCAGCTGGACATGACGCTGAACGTGATGGCCAACAGCCTGGTGTTTTGGACCCAAAAACTCGTAAGCCGCCACCTCTTTTTACGGGGAGGCCGCATCTTCGCCATGACCAGTTCCGGTTCGAACCGGGTGTTACCGGCCTACGGGGGTGTATCCGCCGCCAAGTGCGCCCTGGAATCCCACTGCCGCCAACTGGCCATGGAACTGGCTCCTTTAGCCATTACCGCCAACGCAATCCGGGCCGGTGTCACTGATACGCCGGCCCTGCGGAAAATCCCCGGTAACGAAGTGATTATCGAGAAAGCCCTTTCCCATAACCCTTACGGCCGGCTGACCACGCCCGCCGATGTGGCGCAGGCCATCGCCGCCCTCTGCGACCCGCGAGCCCACTGGATTAACGGCAACGTCATCAACGTGGACGGCGGAGAAGAGATGACCGGGTAACGCACCCGGTTTTCTTATTTTCTTCCCGCGCACAGCCTGGCGCTGGCGGGGTGAGTCCTTAAGACCATTAATACCACCGGACCAACCAGCGCCCCCAGGCCCAGGAGGGTAAAGCCCACTCCCCAGCCCAGCGGTTCGCCGAAGTAATCCAGGATCCAGCCGAAAAAGGCAGGCGACGCAGTGGCTGCCCCGAACCCCAAGAAGGACTGCACCGCCATCACCCTCCCAAGGTATCCCGGTGGGGCCAGTTCGGTCACCCCCGTAGAAAAGATCGGCGAGTCGGCGTTGACAGTCAGGCTGTAAACGATCCCTACCAGGAGAATCAAGAAAAAAGAAGCTCCGACCAGCCAGCCGAACACCAGGGAACACAGGGCACTAAGCACCATAATGCCGGCGGCGGTGGCGGTGCGGCCAAAGTGATCCGACAGCCAGCCGGCCAGCCCGGTGGACAGCGCCCCCAGAAAGACGGAAATGGAGGTCAACTGGGCGGCCCAGAAAACCGCATTGCCTGAGCCCGTTTCGGAAGCAGCGAGTACACTGTTCAAAAATGGGGCCATCCATGAACGCATCCCGTACATCTCCCACATGTGGGCGACGTAAGCCAAAATCATCAGCAGGGTGGGCAGGTCAACCGGGACCAATCGCCCTGGCGCCGGCCTGGAAGCCTGTTTCGCCACCCGGCCTCCCATGCCCGCCTGTTCCCCCCGTTCAATAACCACCTCCCGCGGCTTTACCGCAGGTACAGGCATGACCCGCCCCCTCCAGAGGAGGTACACCGCCAAAAGAATGGCGGTGGAACTGGCCAGGGAAACGACCATGTATCCCGTTTTCCAGCCATATGCGGCAGCCAGCGCCCCGGTGGCCGCAAAGGACAAGGCATTACCCAGGACAAAGCAGGCCACGTAAAACCCAACTATTCTTCCCCGCCGCTCGCTCCCGTACGCCTCGGAAATCAATCGCAAGCCAGGCATGTACACCCCGCCCAGCCCGGCCCCCGCTATCCCCCGAAAGACCATGCCGGTAAGCGTGTCACTGGCCAGCAAGGGCAGCAGGACACTCCCGGCAAAGCTAAGAGTGGCCCCAACCAGGACCACGTAGCGGGTGTTGATCCTGTCGGTGACGGATAGGGCCAGTAAAACCGAGGCAATGTAGCCCCCCTGGAAAGCGGAGAGGATTGCTCCCGACTGGGCATGGGAAATTCCCCACTCCTGCTCCACCAGGGTCAGAACCGCTGAAAAGCTGGACGCCGGCAGCAACACCAGCAAAAGTATCCCGCACAGCAGGGGTACCATGGTCATGTCCTTTTCTTGCTGCGTCAAATTCTGTCACTCCTAACAAGAGGCAAGAAGCAGGAGGCAGGAAGCAAGAACAAGGGAAAGGATTGGCGAAGCCAATCCAACAGGAGGTCTTGCCTCTTTCATCTTGTATCTAGCTTTATGTAACCAAGTCTACCGCTAGTCCTCCGGGCCTACCTCCAGATCTCGCCAGATAGTAGGCAGCATCTCCAGGATGTCCCCGGCAATCAAGCCCCGGTGGCCCTTGGACCGGGCAGCCAGGTCTCCGGCAGCGCCGTGGACAAACACCCCTACCGCTGCAGCCACCGGCGCCGCCAGCCCCTGGGCCATCAACCCGGCGATGACGCCTGTCAGTACATCTCCGCTCCCGCCGGTAGCCATCCCCGGGTTGCCGGTGGGATTGAGAAAGGTCTCCCCGCCGGGGCTCGCCACCACTGTTTTCGCTCCTTTAAGTACCACCGTTACTCCCCAGTCTTTTGCCGCCTGTTCGGCCCCCTTTAACCTGTCTTCTTGTACCCGGGCTGCCGCCACGTCTAACAGCCGGGCCATCTCTCCCGGATGGGGGGTTATTACCACCGGGACACCAAGGGAGGGAAAAAGGCCGGTAGCCCCGGCCAGGGCGTTCAAACCGTCGGCGTCTATTACCACCGGCACTTTCAACTGGGGTAACAACCGGCGTACCCATTCCACCGTCGCCGGGTGCCGCCCGATACCCATTCCCAGAGCAACCACCGTCGCGTCCCGCGCCAACTCCAGCACCGGCGCCACAGCTTCCATGCTAAACGACCGGGCATCCGTCTCGGGCAAGGGGCTGGTCATCACCTCGGTGGTCTTGGTTTCCAACACCGGGTGCAGGGAACGAGGCACCGCCGCGGTCACCAGTCCCGCCCCGCTCCTCAAAGCCGCCTGGGCAGACAGGGTAACAGCCCCGGTCATCCCTTCCGACCCTCCCACCACCAGCACCCGCCCGAAGCTGCCCTTGTGGGCGGACGGCTCCCGCCGCGGGAGTTGAGCGCTGCACCAGGAAGGGGTAAGCAGTTCCCGCTTCAACGGGCGACCGGAGACCAACCGGGCCGGCAGGGAAATGTCCGCCACCGTCACGTCCCCCGCGTACCGGGCGCCCGGCTCCAGGTAAAGGCCAAGTTTTGGCAGTCCGAA
The DNA here is from genome assembly GCA_000987045.1 of Clostridiales bacterium PH28_bin88. Taxonomy (GTDB): domain Bacteria; phylum Bacillota; class PH28-bin88; order PH28-bin88; family PH28-bin88; genus PH28-bin88. The sequence goes on from LAKY01000073.1 coordinate 25,700, forward strand.
GGTGACAGTACGGGTAGCCTGGACACATGGGCCGTACACCTTGCCGGTATTGGCCTCCAACCCTGAGGGCAGGTCCACCGCCACCAACGGCCGGTGAGCGGAGTTGATCTGGCGGATCACCTGGGCAATGGTTCCCATGGCCGCGCCCTTAAACCCCGTACCGTAAATGGCATCCACCAGCACATCGGCGTGCAACAGAGCGATATCCACCCGCTGCAGGTCTTTTTCCGCCTGGAGCGGGTAGATTTTAACCCCCATCTGCTCGAGGATGTCCAGGTTGACGCGGGCGTCCCCCCTCACGTCCTCCGGCCGGCCCAACAGAAAAACCTTGACTTCCGCCCTCTTGTTAGCTAAATGGCGGGCCACCACAAAGCCGTCCCCACCGTTATTGCCCTTACCGGCAAAGACCAGTACCCGTTTCCCCGCCACCTCACCCTCCAGGATCTCCAGCACCGCATCCAGCACCCGGAGACCGGCATTCTCCATCAGGACGATGCCGGGAATACCGTACTGGCTGGAAGCCAATTGATCCAGTTCCCTCATTTCTTCTGCCGTAACCAGTTTCATACCGTTCTCCCCCTACCCGGTTTCCCCATGAAACCCGTAAACATTATTCCGCCACCACCACAGCCAGGGCATGGCCGCGGCTGTGGGACAGGGTGAGCATCCACCGGGAAATGCCCTGTTCCCCGGCCAAACGGCTGGCCCGCCCGTGGAGGACAAGTTCCGGCCGGCCGTTTTCCCTGGAAGTCACCTCGATCTCCGTCCAACCAATAGCGCCCCAGCCAGTCCCCAGTACCTTCATCACCGCCTCCTTGGCAGCAAACCGGGCAGCCAGGGAGGTTTCGGGAGCAGCCTTTTGGAAACAGTACTTCACCTCGGCGGGTGTGTAGACCCGCCGGCAAAATGCATCGGGCCGGCGCACCAGCACCTGCCGGATGCGTTCCACCTCAATCAGGTCCGCTCCAACCCCTTTCAGCATTTTGCACCGTCCTTTCACATGCTAAATAAAATATATTAAACTATATTTGCCTTCTTCACAGCAATCCCTGCCGCCCAAACCATGATTCCCCTCGCCAGGAAAAACTTTTTGTTGTTTGTGACCATTCTGCACTAACCGTCAGCAGGAATATACATAGGTATTATCGAAATATTTGGCCATACGTTGAATCCGGAAAGGAGGGCAGAGGCGTGTATTTTAAGGTCGCAGGTATTGCCGGTTTATTGAGCGGGCTGCAGATTCTTCTTTTACTGCGATTGTTTGCCCTACAGGCCTGGCAGGTCGGACTGACCATTTTTGTCATCAACCTTGCCACCCTGGTGGCCATCTCAAGTTGGCTGAAACCGCGCCCCAAGCCCAAGGAGGATGCTCTACTCCCCCCCTTTGACCCTACCGTAATGATCGCGCATGAAACTCTACCCGTATTGCGGCGGGGGCTCAACGAGGAGACTGCCCACAAGACCGCCCAGATTATCCAGAAGATCAGCGAGGTGCCGGCGGTAGCCATCACCGACAAGGAAAGGGTGCTGGCCTATATCGGGGTTGGCTGTGAAAAGCACCATCCCGGCGACCGCATCCTGACCGAGGCCACCAGGCAGGTAATTGCCACAGGGTTGCACAAAGTGGTTCAGACCAGCCAGGAGCTAAACTGTACGGTGAAAAACTGCGAGTGTCCCCTGGCGGCGGCGGTAATCGTCCCCCTTAAGTCCCGTGACGAAGTCATCGGATCACTGAAACTGTACCAGACCAAGGACGGGCAGCTGCCACCCCACGTGATCAGGCTGGCAATCGGCATCGCCCAGTTGTTGAGCATCCAAATGGAATTGGCTGAAGTGGACAGGCAAACCCAACTGGTCACCCTGGCTAAACTGGATGCCCTGCATGCCCAGATCAACCCGCACTTTTTGTTTAATACTCTTAACACCATCATCATGTACAGCAGGACCAACCCGCAAAGGGCCCGGAGGCTATTAATCCATCTGGCCGACTTCTTCCGGCGGACCCTGAAGCGCCACGGCCACTACGTAACCCTGCAGGAAGAATTGGAATGCGTGCATACCTACCTGGTTCTGGAGAAGGCCCGGTTCGGGAAAAAACTTCATATCATCGAGGACGTGGATCAAAGTTTATTGGGATACCGGGTGCCTGTGCTCAGCATCCAGCCGTTAGTGGAGAACGCCGTGAAACATGGCATCTCTCCCAAGTTGAGCAAGGGGGCGGTGCGCATCGCCGCCCGCTTGGAAGGTCCGGAACTGGTAATCACCGTCACCGACGATGGTGTCGGGATCCCCACCGACAAGCTGGCGCTGGTGCTTAAACCCGGTTACGGCTCCGGCAACGGGGTCGGACTGAGCAACGTCCACGAGCGGTTAAAGAGCCTTTACCACAATAATACCGGGCTCACGGTGATCAGTACCGAAGGAAAGGGGACGACCATCTCCTTCCGAGTACCATCAGAGAGCCAGGAGCGTAAATACCAGGAGCTGGAGGCCTTATGACATTAAAGGCGTTAATAGTGGACGACGAGTACCCGGCACGCAAGGAATTGCGATATCTATTGGAAAACTTCTTTGACGTGGAAGTGGTTGGAGAGGCCACCAACGCCCAGGAGGCCTTGAAATTAATCTCCGCCATTAATTATACCGTGGTGTTTGTGGATATCCAGATGCCCGGGATGACCGGCCTGGAACTGGGTGAATTGCTGCAGCAGCACTCCGGCTTCCCCTACGTGATCTTCGTCACCGCCTTCGAGGAGTACGCCGTCAAGGCCTTCGAGGTGGATGCGGTGGACTACCTCTTAAAGCCCTTCGATCAGCGCCGGTTGGGCCAGGCCCTGGAAAAGGTCCGGAAACTGGTGGAACAAAACCAGGCCAGGCAGCGGGACAGCAAAAACTACCCCGGCGAACAGGGTGACCCCTCCCGCCAGGAACAATACCTTGATCAGCTAGACCGCCTCCCCGCGGAAAAGCAGGGCAAGACCTTGCTGATCAGCCCTGAAGAAATCATCTATGCTTACGTTCAGGAAGATGCGGTTTACATCCGTACCGACAAGGATACTCTCTTAAGCCGCTTTTCCTTAAAGGAGCTGGAAGGCCGCTTGGACCCCAAGCACTTTTTCCGCTCCCACCGCCGCTTTATCGTTAACCTGACCAAGGTACGGGAGATTATCCCTTTCTTTAACGGCACCTATTCGCTGGTCCTACTGGACGAAGGGGGCAGTGAAGTCCCGGTCAGCCGCAACCACGCCCGCCGCCTCCGGGAACTTCTCGGCATCTAGCTTCAGGAAGCAAGAAACAGGAGGCAGGAAGCAAGATTAAAGCGTAAGTCCCATTAGTACCGCGGAATAGAAATGCCCGTCCAACAAAAACTCGCGGGTCAAGAGCCCCTCTTTCATACAAACCCAACCGCTCGTACAGCCTCATGGCGTTCAGGTTGTCTTCCCTTACCCGGAGGTTGATTTTTTTGATTACCTTCCCTTCCCTGGCCCACTGGATCATATGACATATACTGCAATAGTAACTCCTTACAACTTTATCCGTCAAGTGAATTGCCAGTTCCTAGCAACACATTTTCGTCACGTCTTGACGCCCGCGGATTCTTTTGGCAGCCAGTACATAGCTGCCGGCTATTGAGCCATACTAGTTGGTAGGTTTCGGAATAGGAGGTGATGATACAGATGATGCACCAAGAGATCCAGCAGTGTATTGACCGATGCACCAAAACGGCCCAGATGATCCGCGGTATCACCAACAACATGGTGGATCACAGAGCACGGCTGGCCCTGGCTGAAGCCGACCGGCACATTGAAATGTGTATCCACGATTGCCTGGACGCCAAGGAAATGGCTAAATCCTAAACTCGAAGGGAGTGATGATGATGGATCAAAAGCAGCAGATCCAGCAATGCATCAAGGACTGCCAACAGGTGATCACTGACCTGCAATCCGTCTCCAACCGGGCTCAGGACCAGAAGATGAAAGCCACTTTAAACGAGTCCGTGCATCACCTGGAAATGTGTATGCGAGAGTGTGAATTCGCCTCCAAGCAAGCTCCTTAAAAACAGAAGGTGTAAAAATAATCCCTGGCCGCAACGCAACCAGGGATTATTTTTGCTACATTATTTGTCTCACCCAGCCCCGCGGCAGGTTCAGGCGCGTGTCCACCAGGTGAACGATAAATACCTGGGGTTTGAGATCTTTAGGCGCAATCTCGATGTTGAGCCGGGCGTACTCCTTGGAGGAAAAGAAATAGGAATCTACCATCCCGTCCGCCCTCTTCGCCACCGGGGTGTTTTCAAAAGGCGTTCCATTCAGGTTGTTAAGGTAGTTAATTACCCTTTTTTGGCCGGGAGTAAACTTCTCGGGTTGATCATTGACCTGCTGCCAGGGCTGGCGGCGCACGACGATAATGTCAGCGGTGGTGAAAAACTCCCGCCTGCCGTTCCATTTAAAGTCAAGCACCAGCCCCTTGTCGTTTTCCATCAGATAATAAGTGATGTCGTCAGGATCGGAGACGTATCGGTTATCAATTATCGACAGGATAACCTCCTGGGCAGGGTAAAACGAGGCAATAAAAATACCAAGGCTCAGGATAACCAGAAAAGCGTATTTCAAAAAATGAACGGCCTTCACCGTCTCCCCCCCTACTTGGAGCTAAACAAGATGAAGAGTTTCGACAAATTTGTAGGTATTTCGCATACATTTCAATTTACTACTACGCCAAAAAGGAGTCAAGTGACAATCATCGCCTTCCGCACGTGCTTTGAACGTTTTTACTCAAATAATAGGGTCACCAGTCCCTGTGCCGTACAAGAAAGGCGACTTTCATCGCCTTCGGCGACTTTTCGAAAGTCGCCTTTCTTGTCCGCTAGGGGCTGCCGCCCCTTCGGCGGCCTTCGGCCTGAGCACCCCGCAAGAGTAGGGGGGCTCACCCCCCTATAACCCCCCAGGTATAGGAAATTATCCACAGGACCATAATTTCCTGTACCTAGATTAAGACCACCTGCCGGTGGTCTCCATTAAATGTAGTCCCACGGGTTCTGGGGTTCGCCGCCCTTTCTCACTTCGAAGTGGAGATGGGGGCCGGTAGCGTCACCCGTACTGCCCACCGCCCCGATCTTGGTGCCGGCGGAGACCTTTTGTCCGGTCGAAACATAGAACTTGGACAGGTGGGCGTACCTGGTTTCCATGCCACCGCCGTGGTCGATGATGATCAGGTTGCCGTACCCTCCCGATTGGCCCGCAAATGACACCACTCCAGACGTGTACGCATATACCCCGTTGCCGGTGGGTGCCGCAATATCTATACCGGCGTGAAACTTCCTGGTGCCGAAGATGGGATGCGTCCTCCAGCCGAAACCACTGCTGACACGGGTACCCTGGACAACCCCATAATTCCTGTTCACTCCCCGGGAGAGGGTCTTCCGGGTACCTACCTGCAACACGCGGGTTACCGGCTCCTTGACCACTTCTTCCGACACCGTTTCCATGGATTGCTGGTAGCCGTTCACCAGGGTTACCCGGTAGGTTACCTTCCTTTCCCCGTTGACCCCCTGGCGCAGTACCTGCCGGTCCCGGCTCATCAGGCCGGCGTCTTTCCTGTACTCAGTTTCGTAGGGGATTTGTTCCAGCACTGTGTTGGTCACGGTCACCACCACGTCCAGCAAGGGCTTTCCCCTCCGGACGACAATCATGTCTCCGGGCTTGATCCTTTCCGCGTCGATTAACGGGTTGAGATCGAGGATGTCCTGGAGAGTGGCATTGTGGTCCCTGGCGATTTTCCCAAGGTAATCCCCCGGCTGCACTTGCACTTGCAGTTCCTCTTCTTCCAGCTTAAACAAGGCATCCCGGGCTTGTTCCCCGGTAAGAATGGAATCCACTTCTACTCTCGAGGTTTTAACCTCGACCTGTTGCCTGAATTTCACGGACTGGATCCGGGCAGCCGGATCAATTCCACGGGTGTACCGCTCCTTGTATTCCTCCAGCATCGCTTCCAGGTCTTCCGCCGACAGCACGGACAACCTCCGGTCGCCATCCACAAAGAGGCTGGGGGCATCAGTGGTAAGGGCTACCTCTTCCTGAATCACCTGGCCCAGGTCTTTAGCCAGCATTTCCGGCCTGACCCGGGTTTTTTCCAGTACAATTTCGTCTCTTTCCCGCACCGCCCCGTTTATTTGCTCCGCGACCTCCGCCTTGTACCCGGTCAGGGCTTGCTCCCATGCCCGCAAGTCTTTGACCTGCGTTACCACTTCACCATTGATGATCACGTTATAGGCAAGGGTTTCCTTTTGATAGTAAAGAAAGCTGGCTGATGCTACGATCAAAGCTATAACCCCTACGACGAGTTTCTTCCTCATATTTTCCTCCCGTATTCTCTTAAACCTCGCTTTGCCTGCATATCGTGCATTCGCCTAATTCGACAGGAGTAGCGGAAAACCCTACAGAAAATTTATGGCAACCGCTTGGAGCGGTTGCCATGGGAAGCTGACCGTTACTGGCCTTTGAACCTGGGAGGTCGTTTCTCTGTGAATGCGGTAATACCTTCCATGGCGTCCCCGGTGAGGCCGGCGGCGATCATCCCCTGCCTTTCCCGTTCCAACAGTGTTTCCAGGGAAGGCAAAACCGCGCCATTCAGCAGTGACTTAACCTGACCCAGGGCAAAAAGAGCGCCAGTGGATAGCCGCTCCGCCCACTGCCTGGCAACGGGCATCACCTGCTCTTCAGGCACCACCAGATTCACCAGTCCCCACTCCAAGGCCGTGCTGGCATCCAGCACAGGGTCCAGCAGAGCCAGTTCAAAGGCCCGGCCCAGGCCGGCGTAGACCGGAACAAAGGCAGTCCAGCCACCGTCGGGGACCAGGCCGTTACTGGTGTAGGCCTGCCTTAACTTGGCCTTCTCGGACATTACCCGCAGGTCGCAGGCCATGGCAAGACTAAAACCCGCTCCCCCCGCCGAGCCGTTGACAGCCGCGATGACGGGCTTATGCATCAGGCGGATGTCCGTCACGGCCCGGTGGAGCAGCTTGGTTAGCTGGCGCAAAACAACCACGGGCTGATCCGGCAAGACGTCCCGCATCATCTTCAGGTCCCCGCCGGAGCAGAAAGCCTTTCCCGCACCCGTAACGATCACCACCTTCGTCTCCCTGTCTTCGCCGCATTGCTCCAGGGCATCCACCAGTTCACGGCCCATGGCCATGTCCAGGGCATTAAACGTCTCCGGCCTGTTCAAGGTCAGAACCGCAACGCCTCCCTCTAGTGTTTTCAACACTGCCGATCCACTCATTCCATTACCTCCCAAGTCATTGATGTTATTTCCATTATATTCTTAAAATTGAATATGAGCCATCTTCTTTTTTTCGGTTTTTTTAAAGGGCTTTTCATAATCATTATACAGCACTTCGGGCAGGTTTCCCTTGTCTTGATATCATAAATATGATAGATTATAGTCAGAATAATGGCATGAGAAAGGAGTCGCTAAGATGAATATTAAGCCCTCCACAACAATCCGACAGGATTATAATGGCTTTTCAAAACTTTGCCACGAGCTTGACGAACCGGTAGTACTTACCCGTAATGGTGAAGCCGACTTGATTGTCATGAGTTATGAGGCGTTTCGACGTATGGAGGCCCGCATCAAATTGCAATCCAAGTTACTGGTGGCAGAAAAGCAGATTGCCGAAGGTGCACAACTGCTTGAACATGATGAAGTCATAGCTAGGGTTCGGGGGAAGATCAATGCCACGAAAGCATAAGATCAAGTATGCTCCTGCAGCGGTTGACGATATGGATGAGATTTTCTCATACATATCACAGGATAACATCTCCTCAGCGGAAATGATGCTGGAAAAGATAAACAGAGGAATAGCCAACCTAGCAGAGTTTCCCAATATGGGTTCAGTGTTATCGGATGAGGAATATACGCTTATTCACCGGGGATACCGCTTTATTGTTGTACAGCCGTATCTGGTTTTTTACAGGATAATAAACAATACCCTTATCATTCACCGCATATTGCATGGTCGCCGGGATTACCTTCGTGAATTATTTGACTCGCAGGAATAATCATCCTTGCCCTAGTCTGTCCTCTGATTGTGCGTTTTTCCCCTGTTAATGAACCGACGCACGCTGAGGGTGTAAGTAGTGGGAATTGTTTGAGGTTTTGTAGACATGATGCAACCTCCAATCCGTATAGTGGCTGACTCAATCAAAATCTCCCGCGTCAGATAAGGACAAAGGGAGTTATCTAAGTGATGCCTAGAAACGCCCGCCCGGGCTAAAGGGAATCGTTGGGGCAGGCTTCGGCGGAGGAGGAGTATATGAAGGTGTAGGGGGTAGCGTGGGTGAAGTTGGCCGGTATTGCTGCACATCACGTTGGACCTGGTTTTCCCAACTGTTCCTTTGCTGATCAACCTGGCGCTGGATCTCTCTTCCCTGTTGCTCCTTAAGCATCTGCTGGCGCAGCCTCCATTGTTCCAGTATCCTATCCTGCTCAAGTTGCCGGGCTATTTCTTCCTGCCGCCGTTGAATTTCCAATTCTTGTACTTTTTGTAGGTTCAACTCGTCACGCTCTTTGGCACCCACGCCGGTAGTCGCCTCAATTTTCCCCTGTGTGCCATTCTGTGGCTTAAGCGTTTCCTCAATCTCCTTAACCGTTAATCCTGCATTGGCAGGCTTTTGCGATGTAGTATCAGAACATGCGGTTATACCCAATAAGGAAACTGCCAGCAGTCCCGCTATTAGATAAGGTTTCATAAAATCCCTCCGCGTTTCGCTTTTTTAATGAGAAGAAGCTATTCCCAACTTTTTCCCCACCTTCTTCCTGTGCGCCCGCAACCTGTTCTGATATGCCCTTCCGCCCTGGGCTCCGTTAGAGCGATTGAAGGCAGCGTTCGCCTCGGCAAAAGCCCCCAGCTTAAACATCGCAACCCCTGCCAGTCCCCAAAGTACAGGATCGCCCCCCGGCATGGCAATAGCCTGCTTAATACTTTCCAGGGCCTCTGATCCCCGGCCTAGTACTTTTTGCAAGAGTATCCCTTTTTCCAGGAGGAGATCCACCCCTGGAGCAGGTTGAAGGTTTATCTCATTCAGCCTCCGCTTGGCCGCAGCCTGGTATTTCCCCAGCGTCCTGTTCGCATCCACCCAGGCAATCGCCCAAATGGCAACCACAAGAATAAACAAGGGAATACTACCTACGGCAAACCTGGCAAAGATAAAAACAGGTACGAAGTATAGCAAACCCTTATACGGTTTCCCTAAAAATGAATAGACCATTATGGCCAGCCATCCGAGGATAAAAATTCCCACCGCCATGCAGATGTTGATGGTTTTTGCGTTGGTCCCCTCAGCCTCCATCACGTAATTGGCGAATTCCTGATCACCGCCAAATCTTTGCGCCGGCTTAAAACCCGGCCTGCTAGCCGGCTCTGCCGTAACCGGGTTCAGTCTCTCGCCGGTGTAGGCCGCGGCCGTAGCTACGCCGGCGCCAGCATCCAAGTCAGTTTTCGCACCGCACTGGGAACAAAACTGTGCGTCCGGGGCAGCCAGTTCCGCACCACATTCTGAACAAAAAGGCATTTTTCTTCCCCCCTAAAAATCTTTCCGTGTAATATTTGAAGTGCTTAAATTGCCGCCTGGTTGGCTGTAAAGTTCTACTGTATAGCCATGGACCCTGTCTCCCTCTCTGCTAAACTCGAACCTTTTATCAGCTTTGCCAAAGGCGGTTGCCGGCCCGAATAGAAGATCTTCCCCGTACCAGTTTTCACCAACTGCGTACCTTATTTCATAAGTGCCCAAAGGCAGTTTGACCTCCGCGGATTGGCCGGACCGGACAAAGACCGTCAGGACCAGCTGCTTGGTGTCCCAATCCACAACCTTGACAAAATAGTTGGGTCCACCGGTTCTGGTTATCACTTTGAAGGGGGCTATAGCATCCCCTTTAAAAAACTTGGTGGTCGTTCCGTTCGCCGGCAAAGGCTGCGCGGGAGGGTTAGTTTCGGCCTGTGGGTTGGGTTCCTGAACCAGCCCGGCTGCCGGGGTTTCCCCACTTTGAAGTTGGGCGATGGCATTCTCCACAATGCTTGAAAGCTGGTTCACTACTCCGTCGTCCAACTTCTTTCCCGGGTAAGGTATGACACTTGTTTCAAAGAGGTAGCTGCCGCTAATCCACGCAGATTCAGAAGATGAATAGGAATAACGAATTCCCTGCGGGGTGTTTTCCTGGGGGATCCTGCTTTTAATGCTTCCCGGGTAATCAGCAATGCTTCGAGTGCCGGTAGTGGGTGATGAAATAACCGCCGGGCCTGCAAACCGGTGGATGGCAATATAAGCAAATTTTACGGTCCCGTAACTTGCGCTTGAGGGGGCCGGTTCTAAAACAACGAAGGACACTTCTTCGGCCTTGGAAAAACCGGACGACGGTGCGGTAATGGTCTCTCTGGCTACAATCTGATAACCCGGTACTTCACCCGGTAGCAGTTGGTCTGGTCTAGTTCCCACCGGAATGGCGGTAGCCCCGGTAGGTGAAGACGTGGTCTTGGGTCCAAGCACATCCGATTTGTCCTTTTCAATAGTTGGGATGCCACCTGATGGTGTTTGGTTGGAAACTGTAGTCCTGGTAGTAATACTTCTTTTCTCGAAAGAAAGCCCGGAAGCTCTTCCCGCTAAAAAGGCAAAGGTCAAAAGGGCCAGAGAAGCAACCCCGTAGATGAGCACCGCCTGGCGGCGGGTCTTTAGCGGCCCCCAGAACATGAGCCCCGGTTTGGCAAGTCCTGCAATAAGGCCCGCCAGGGCAACTCCCGTAAGGAGGGTAAACAATACCAGGAGAAAACGCATCAGACCGCATCTCCCTTCATAACTTCCACAGAAGTGCCGCAACGGAAGCAAAAGCGTGCCGTTAAGGAAAGTTCGGTTTGACATTTGGGGCAGAAAACCTGCTGAACGGCTGGCTTTACCGCTTCCAGTTTCGTGCCGCACATGTTGCAGAAACGGGCACCAGCCCGCAGCCGGGCCTGGCAGTGGGGGCAGACCACCTCCTGCTCCCGCGGGGTTGGAATGTTGTACTGCGTTTTTCGCGCTCCTGCCATGTTGTTTACACCCTGACAAGCCTCCGCTATGAGGAAAGAGCCGATAAGCAGGCTGATAACCGCGTTAATGACAGATAACCCGCCTGTTACCAGGGGGCGGAAGGCAAGATTGCCCTCAATTACCTGGGCAACGTTTAACAATACCCCCGCCGTTACGGCGTAAATGCTGAAGGCCAGAAAAAGTCCTTCGGACAAAGGCTGAATGTAAATGGAATGCCGCTTAACATACGAGTTAAATTCCCCGGCAAATCCCCCCACAGCCCGGAAAATCCAGTAGACATTGAAGAAAGGAATAAACATAAAGCCGACGGCTTTACCTGGAGAAATGGAAGTTAAGTTATCCTCAATTGACGCCCAGAGCTTGTATATAAGAATTAGAAACACTATGCCCAGATAAATTAAAGCTACCACGGGAATAATGTTAAACGCTATCCATAATTCCCATCCTTTTTTACCCCAACTGGCTACCCATCCAGCAGTAGTCAGGATCAATATCAGGCTATACGAGGCAATCCAGGACGCCATGTAAAAGTTTTTTGCTACCCTTCGCATCCGGTCCACTCCTACATCAAATACTTTATCGACTAACCTTCTTGACTAAACGCTCCTACTGAATGAATCAGGCTCTATTTTTGCGCCGCAGGAAATACAGAACTTGGCCCCGGGACTGATCTCGGCCCCGCAATTAGCGCAACCGAGCTTGGCGGTGCTGGCTTCTGCCGCCGCTGTGCCGACAACGCCCTTGCCGCAGGTGGTGCAGAACTTGGCGTCCGGCCTCAGGGCAGCGCCACAATTGGAGCAGGTTTGAAGTACCGGCTCTATGATCATTTCCTTACCACATAGGCCGCAAAACCTGGCTTGGGAAACAATACCCCCGCAGTGCGGGCAGGCGACGGTGGTCGCCGCCCCGGAAGGCGCCTTTCCCCCTGTCGTCAACGCGGTGATTTTAGCGGAACTGTTTAAAAGGGTGGTGATTATCTGGTAAACGGGAAAAGCGATTGCCCCCAGCAGGAGGAGCGGGTATAGCCAGGTCACACCGGACGAGAACAATAAGGGTACGATCAAGTCATCAAAGGCGTTATAAGCAATTAATATGGCTGCCAGAGCCGCAATATTATTGACGAACGTAACCGTCTCCGGGAAAGTGGGAAACACTTCCACCGCCCATTGGGCAATCACTCTGCTGGCTGAGAGGACTAGGATGATTATTACAACGAAAAAACCTGCGGAAACAATGGCGGCCAAAGAAATATGCCGGTAGACCGCTATGCCCATGACCGGGAGCCGGACTGCCACAGCCTGAACTATGGCGAGGATAATAATGGCTGCCAGGATGCCAACCACCTGGCTTGCCAGTTTGGCAAGTTCCTCCTTGCTAACCAATGGTCAGTTCTCCCTTCGCTAATATCCCGCGACGTTACCCGTTACGCGGGACTCATTTACTGTTCCAGGTATTCTTATCATCTACCTACCTGGAATCCCCGGAATGGTTGGTACGGTTGGCACAGTCGGTGTACGTGGAGGTGTATAGGGCTGTATATTTGATGGCGGTGTGTAATTGGGAACTGTCGGATTCTTTGGTATTGTGGGGCTGATCTGCTCCCTGCGCCTTGCCTCTATCTCCTGCGCCCGGCGGATTTCTTCCTGTACTTTCTGGTTCTGCATCTCCTTTACTATCCTGTCTATCGATACAGCCAAATTGTTGCTTTGGATCACCGGGTCCTTGCGCCACTCGTCCTCTGAAAAATGGTAAGTGCGCTTTTCTCCTGTGTTCGGATCGGTGATGGTAAGCTCAGTAGGTACACCACCACCAGAAAGCGCCAGGTACCAATTCTTTCCTTCCACTCCTACCATAATTCCACCACTGTATCTATAAACTGCAACAAGTTTGCGGGCATCAGTCACAGCACCTTCCCCGCTGGTGCCGCCATTTGCCTCTTGCTGCGGCTTCAGGCTCAAACCTCGGCCGCTGCCCTTGGCTCCCACCATAACCTTCTGGGAATCTCCATCCCAAGTAACGGCATGGCTGAAAGCTTCCGCAATATACCGAGTCGGCAGAAAAACGCGGCCGTTTTTCATCACCGGCGCGGTGTCCATATTCCCAGCCAGCTTTCCGTCCAGATAGAGTGAACTATTGCCCAGCCGTAACAATACGCTAACGCCGTCCCTAGTTAATGTTACCGTCTGGGTCCCACTGTCCCAGGTAATACCTTCCTCGGGTATGCCGAGGGCATAGGCCATGAACCTAACAGGTACCAGGGTCCTGCCGTTGTTATCAGTAAAGGGCGCCACATCCATTTGCCGGGTTTGCCCGTTTACATTGTAGGTGTTTTTACCAATAGTGAAAGAGGCCAGCGGTGGTACTTCTGTTGTCTCAGCGAGGGCTATTCCTCCCAACCCCAAAAACAAAAAGCCGCTCAGTAATACCGTGAACATACGCATATTGAGTTTATCTCCCTTCTAATTACTAATCCGTCCTAATTCCGAGAAATCCACTGCTGCCATTGCTTTTGATCCGGATGCTTGCACTTTCAAATCACTTTCTATGTAATCAACTCTTGATTCCGCTTTTGATCTTGCGGTTTATTCGTCAAACGCTGCAATTTCAAGATCCCGTGTTACCTCTTCCATCGCTGGTCTTGTAACTATCATACTCGCGTTGTCAGGCAATCTTGCCCTCGCCCGGGCTAATGCTTCTTCCTTTGTATTTCCGACCCCCCTTACAGTTACCTTGCTTTCCGCGAGGACGCTTTCCGCCAGGATCCGGAAACCACTCGGCAATTCTGATTTTATCTGCTCTTTAGCTTCCTCCAATGTATTGGCCTCGACGTTAATTCCAATCTCAGGCCTATTACCCAGAGCGATGTAACCAACAAACTGACCATCGACCTCGATTCTGTATTCATTACCATCGCTTGTCTTTTGGGCGGATATTGTTCGATAGTTGGGCCGCAAGAGAATAACCGGGTAGGACCGGCCATATCCAATTTGTTTTGTAAACCAGTCCATACTTACCCTGAACCTCCACCCGATAGAGCAGATACTGGACACCGGAATAGGCATCGTAATGATAGTATTCATTTGCAATAATTTCGACTTTCTCGTTATCTTCAAAAAACGTCACATGGCTTCACACCCTTGCCTGAGTAACCCTCAGCCTCTCTGCTATCTTCCCTTGAGTACCTTATATCGATATTTCGTTGTCCAAGGGTTTACTGGCTGAACGCCAGTGGTTTAAACAAAGAACTTGTTGACTAAACGTGCACTAAGGCCAAATAAACTCGCGTCTGATGAAGCGAACTAGGCCTAAAGACAGCGCCACCAATAAATAGGTTAAACTACGAACCATCTGTACGCCGGTAGCGTTCACTCCAGCTTTGATGTTTTCCACTATGGGAGGAAAGAAGACCGCCAATTGCTGCCAAGGCTGCCCTTGGTCCCCAATGCCAAAGCTGATCAGTATAACGATTACGGCGAGGTATGGTTCGATGGCCCTGCCGGTAAGAGGAGAAAAGAACAGGAACAGCGCCGTAATTACCAGCAGATTACTGATTATCGCCATAGAAAGTTGCTGGATTTTTTCAGGTAAAACTTGATCCGGTATTGGGATCAACAAAGCGATATAGGCACTGATCAGTGCCAGCCAGAAGACTGCAATAAGAAGGGCGGCTAAAAATACGGCGAAATAGAATGAGGTTTTTCCGGCTTTTAAAACTAGAATATCCAGTTTGTTATCCGCATTGCGCCAAATCAAAAGTCCGGAGGAGAGGGCGGCTAAAAACAAGGTTGCCCAACCCAAGTACAAGGCGACGTATTGCCATTCATAAGTACCTAATCTGGGGTTCAGAAAATAGCTGATAAACAACACGACTACTACAAGTTGAAATACCACTGCTTTGCCGCGGAAGAAGTCGCGCCACAGTGCCCATGTTAAAGCCAGTACTTTCACTGATCTTCCCTCCTCTGACTAGTCGCTTGCAGGAATATTTCCTCCAAAAGAAATCCGGAGTGTTTGAGAGCCAACAAGCGAATGCCGTGCTCGTTGAGTAGCCGCATCATGGCAAAGTAATGGTCATCATCCAGGTCAAAAACCAGTACCTTGCGCCCTTCTACCTCAAAACGCAGGTTCCATCCACAAAAAGCGTTTTCAAGTACAGTAGTTTCTCTGTCGACTTCAATCTCTACCTTTTCCCTGTGGCTGCGAATCAGTTCCTCCAGGTTACGGTCCAACACGAGCTGACCTTTGTGGATAAAGCCAACGCGGTCGCAAACCCTTTCAATCTCCACCAGGTAGTGGGAACTAAAAAGGATGCTTTTCTCTTGCTGGTGAATATGCATAATCAGGTCTCTTATCCCTCTTTGGCCCAAAGGGTCTAAACCCGCCGCCGGTTCGTCCATAACAATAAAGTCCGAATCACCAAGAATGGCCTGCGCGATACCCAGGCGTTGCAGCATGCCCCTGGAAAGGGTGTTGATTTTCGCATCGGCTTTTCCCACTAGATCGACTACTTGGAGGACCTCGTCTACACTATTTTTTAATTTTATCCCGTTCAGCCCCACGGTACGCCCAATTAAAGTAAGGTACTCTCTTACCTTGAACGTTGTATAAAAAGCCGGCTTTTCAGGGACGTAACCTATCCGTAAGTCTTTTGGGAATTTTACT
Organism: Clostridiales bacterium PH28_bin88; assembly: GCA_000987045.1. Classification (GTDB taxonomy): domain Bacteria; phylum Bacillota; class PH28-bin88; order PH28-bin88; family PH28-bin88; genus PH28-bin88. The sequence continues at coordinate 41,443 of LAKY01000073.1, forward strand.
TGCCCTGTGGTGGGACGAATCAAGCCTAAGATGAGGCGGATTAAAGTGGTCTTACCGGCCCCGTTTTCTCCAACTAGGCCGTAAACCTCCCCGCGGCGAAAAGCCAAAGAAACATCTTTTAAAGCCCAGTTAGCTGCCCCGGGATATCGTTTTCCCAAATCGCTTATCTCTATCACGGTATCCAAACTTGAGCCCCCTTGCTCCGAAGAGAGTATCATCGCCCCTTAACAGCAGCATATTTTATTGGCGAAAATTCAAATACGAACCCATTTTGTCACGACACACCGTGGTGCCAAACGACATGTTTAATTCTGCTAGCAGTAGTGGTGTAATATCTCTAGAAAAACAAATGCCTCCGCACCTAGCGCTTCAAAAATGGCTCTTAACGGAACAAAGGTTCTCCCGTTAATAATTTGGGGCGGGACATCAAAAGACAGTCGCGGCTGTCTTCCATTCAATCCCGTCAAGCGAGGTAATTACTTGATTACGGGTTACGGCTGTAAATAGCTTCCCGTTCCAAGCTATTGATTGAAAAGCGTTGGTAGTTCCGGAATTTCTTTGTGCCCATTGCAGTCCGTCAGTTGACGTGAGTATTGTTCCGCTATTGCCAACAGCAACATAGATGCTGCCGTTATACACAACGTCGTTTAGGAAGTCAGTAGTTCCTGATACTCTGGTAGACCACTGGAAAGTTTCTTCCGCCCGAACGACCTGTTGCTCCCCCAAGGAAAGCAAGCTTGTTACAATAACGAGGACCGCCAACATTGGCCTGAGCGCCGAAAATTGCCTCCTTTGGAACCAGTGCTAAACGGTAAAACTAGATGAAAATAACATTTTTATTCCCCCTTATTGAAATCAGTCATTCAAACAATATTTTCAGGCAAAATCAACTTAAGAACCCCCTATATTGGAACCATACTGCATATTTCAAGCCTAAAAAAATCGGGTAACCGCTCTTTGTAAATTTTGACACGAGAGATCCAAATTGCTACGCTGGTCCAAATTAGCTAATAGCGGGATTACCTTTCCTTGCCAATATCTTCGGGTTTGCCCTTTTCTCCAATGAAGATAACCCCGTAAGCATCCAGTTCTGGCACTTGAAAACTGGCAATATTATTCCGGATGGTATAGCTTAACTCTTTTACGTCTTCCCAATCAGGTGAACTGTAGTATACCCCGACTTCTCTTCCCAAGAGCTTTCTGTTCAAAGGAACGTCAAAACCAAGATTACTTTGCGGGTTGAACTTTTGAGCGTTAAGGTCATAATCGTAATTGATTAAATGCATTACTTGTGATCCTTCACTGCTCAGGTATTCTATCACGGCTACATTGTTGCTCGCATTGATTTTAGGACCTTGTTGTCCCAAATCATTTAAGATGCCTGCTACTTTTTGCCTGATAACAGCCTCCCTGCTTTCTAAATACTTTGCTCCCAGATCATCCTTAATATGCACGAACTGCCCCAAGCCATACTTGTGGGAGCCTTCAACCAGCAGCCCGTTCAGTTGCGGCCTGTTTTGCGGGCGGTCCGCCTCATCGCGGCTTCCGGTTTCTCCAAAGGCAACGACTGTTCCTCCCTGCTCAACAAAAGCTAGAACGAGATCCAACTGCCGGTCGGTCATGTTTCTTACCTTTGGCATTATCACCGTGTCGAACCGGCTCAAATCATCCAGGGCCAGTTGATCCTCAATTAATTGGTTGTCTCCTGCGAACAATACATCGTATTGGAAGTGGGCGTCAAGAATCAAGTCGGCCATGCCGAAGAAACTGGCGCTACTGAGCAAGTCCCTTCTTACGGATGGGTAGGAATAGAGAAGGGCAGTCTTCGCTGTTGATACAAGGTCATTATAAAAGGCTTTATTCTTATCGATGAAGTCAAAATATGAATATAGTTCGCTCAGATCCGCCGAATACAACTTCCAACCTTCGGAGCTGTTTAGGAGGTTGGCATAGGGGACGTAGGTAAACCCACCGGAAGAGTATGCCTCGGCTATATATATTTTGGAGAGCTCTGCCATATCCGGTCTGGAAGCCAGATCGGATTGAACAGCATTAGGCTGAAGACTGGTGGGCTTCCCCAAACTCCTGAATAATTTGTATACCGGCAAGGTTTTTCTTTCCGGGGGATAGCCGAACATATATTCCGACATGAAAGCGTCAACACTGTCCTGAATTGGAAGCCCGGTAATCAGGCCGTTGTTGTACCTGTTATCGCTGCTGGGCACATTCACAGTAAATAAGATTTCCTTCCCCTGTCCTCGCGCGTATGTTCTGACCTCATTTATAATATCCTGCCAAAATTTTTTGGAACTGCTTAATTGAAAGTCGCCAAACTCTATTAACAGGGGAACTTTCCACCTGTCGCCAAATTTAAATTGCTCCAGGTAATTGTCTCTGATAAATTTGCCATAGTCAAAAGTATCAAGATCATATATGCCAAAGCTTTTTATTCTTTCTTGGGGGAGTTTGTTTTTTAAATAGTTCCTGAACCCTTCCAGGCTTTTTTCCGAAAAATCACCGTTTAAAAGCTTACCGTCAGGTCCCCGGTTAAAAAGGATATCGTAACCCAGCGTCCACGTGTCAATGGCCAGGATATCAACGCCGCTGTCCACCGCTTTTTTTGCCTGTTTGATTACATGACTTTTCCATGCGGGGTAGTGAATCGATTTCCAAATCCGGGGCGTTTCCGTGGGCATGGAATTGTAGATTATTTTTCCGTCAATATTAAGGGCTGCTACCTCCGTTTGGTTGGTAAAGCTGGGATCGCTGGTATCCGAGGTTAAATGGGCGACGTATTTCAAACCGGCCTTATGCGCTATGGAAGTAATCTTGCTTAGATATTCGGATTCTTGCAGAAACGATTCCTGTCTGCCCTGAATTGCCTGGTGCGCGCTCCCGACCACTGAGGCATGTGTTTTTAGAGCTACCTCTAAATTATTCCAGTCCGGCTGGTCAAAGACAAATATATCGGTGGGCTTAAACGGTTTCGCAGTCTGGCTGGTACTCTTTTTGCTTTCTATATCGCGCCTACTTATAAGTACTGCCTGTTCTTCCTCATTCCACTTCACGGTGGCCCCAAGCGGCTCCGCGATAAATCTAGCCGGCACCATTACCCGGTCGTTTAGCATCACGGGTTGCACATCGGGAAGGATCTCCTGCCCGTTAATATTGATGCGGATACCGGAACCGGCTCCCTCGTTTGGAGCGGGTGAGTAATTAAGGGCCCTTTCCAAGTCGCCCTCAGATACAACAACCGCATTTTTTGCTTCATCCCATTCAACTTTAGCGTTAAGCGGTTCGGCAATGAATCTGGCCGGCACCATTACCCGGTCATTTAGCTTCACGGGTTGCACATCGGGATGTATCTCCTGCCCGTTAATAAAAATACGAATCTTTTCGGATTGGGCATAGGCATGGGTCGGGATCAGTAAGTTAATGAAAAATGCCAGCCCTAAAACAATAAACCCAAATAAACCGCGCACTGCACAGCCCTCCAATCGAACTGGTGATTTATCTATAAATATACTCTAGCATGGAATAAGATTCCTAACCTTGAAGGACTGAATCGATGTTTCGTCCCCGCGCATTCTCAATAAGGACTGGGGCTGGCTTTAGGAATCCCAAAACAATTTTTATCAGTGTTGTTTTCCCAGCGCCCTTTTTGCCAATCAGACCTACAGTCTGCCCTCACGAAAAGTGAAGTTGATACCGAACAAAACTTCCCTGTCAAACTTTTTGCTTAAGTCCCCAATAACCCCGTTTCAACTCTAACGTCAGGCACTCCAAACCAAGACCGTTATGATATCGGACACCTATTATAAATGATACATCAGGTTTAAAGATCTAATTAGCACCCAAAGGTAACGAATTTCATTCCGTAAGTCACTTTTTTAGAAACCGACCGTAAAAATAAAAAAGTGGAGGTACCTATAAAAAAGCACAACACCACCCTCAAGAGAAGAAACTCATTCAATGAGATTATTTTTATATGCATAGCTTATCAACTGGTAACGGTCCCGCAACTTTAGCTTTGTGAACATTTCGGAAATGATGTTCTTTACTCTCCCTTCACTAAGGTAAACAACCGAAGCTATTTCCCGGTTGCTTTTTCCCTCGGCAATCAAACGGAGTATTTTCAATTCAGCATCTTTCAAAACCATTCCTCGTTCACTTTTGTCACCTAACTTATCGGGTTGGAAATCTTTGTGAACTGTTCTATCTTCATCAAGCCGTTTTGCAACGGTACCGTAAGTTTTATTACTAAGGATATAAAATCCTTTGACCGCATTCTTAATTATTAATATTAACTCTTCGGGAGTCACATCTTTTAGGATATATCCGTCTGCTCCATTTTTTAGTGCTCTTGTCACATTTTCATCATCATCAAATGTCGTGAGAATAAGTACTTTGATTGTGTTATGCCTGGCTTTTATCAATTTTGTACCTTCTACTCCATCACACAATGGCATTTTAATATCCATCAGAACCAAGTCGGGCAACAACTCGTCACACATCCTTAATGCTTCAAAGCCATTTTCCGCGCAGCCTATGACGTCAATTTCGTTATCACATTCTATTATGCTTTTCAAGCTCTCCCTTAAAAGTATTTGGTCATCCACAATCAAAATTCGAATCATGATCTTCAGCTTCTTTCTAAAGGTATTTCCACACGAATGATAAACCCGCTTTCTCCGTCGGATGCAAATGAAATGTGGCCATTTAAGTCGCTAACCCGTTGTTCCATTCCCGACAGGCCATACCCTTTAATAATGTTGCTGCATCCGCAGCCATCATCAACAATTATTAGCCGGATTTTATTTTCCACTAACTTTAAGATAATTGAAACATTTTCTGATTGTCCATGTCTCACGGAATTGGTTAAAGCCTCCCGGCAAATGTTATAGACAGCATTAGAATATACGGGACTCCGGAAACCGATAATACCTTCAGCCAAAAAGTCAATTTTCACTTTGGATGGTCGAAAATCGGCTATTAATTCCTCTAAAGCTCTGACGAGGTCATTGGCTGCAGGTTTTTCAGACACCATTCCTTTGATTGAATGCCTTATTTCTTTCAAACCTTCCCTCGCTACCCTTATCGCATGATCCAGTGTTTCCACCATAACCTTAGGATTTTGATAGTTTATCTTCCCGAGCTCCAGCAGCTTAATAAGCAAAGTCAGGGTGTGTCCCATTGTATCATGCATATCCATTGCGAATCTGTTTCTTTCCCTGGTAACAGCCAGTTCTTCTACGATTTTGGCATGTTCCTCTAATTGCTCAATTACTGAATTTAGTTCGGCGTTCTTGATATTGAGTTCTTCCGTCCTCTCATTGACACGTTGTTCAAGGGTACGATTCCATTTAGCTATCTCATTTCGTGACTTCTCGATTTCTTCGGAATAAACCTTGAGCCTGTTATACAGCCTGGCATTTTCTATCGATACACCGGCCTGACTGCCGATTACGTCCAACACATTAAGATTTTCCCCACTGAACAGGCCGCTTAACAGACTGTTATCCAGGTATATAACTCCCAACAGTTCTCCCTTGGCCATGATAGGAGTGCACACTACCGATCTAACTGCACTTAAGATTACGCTGGAATTATTTTTAAACTGCTTATCAGACATTGCATCTGATATTATTAATGGTGTCTTTTCTTTTTCTACTTTGGAAATGATGCTCCGGCTGAGAATACTTTCCTTGCCCTCTATCTCTTCTCTTGGCACGTTGCGAACCACTCTTATTTCAAGCTTCCTGTCCCCCACTTCTGGATAAAGCAAAAGTACACCCCGTTCTGCCCCCAAAAGCTCCATGGCACTATCAACAATCTTTTCCAACAGCTCATCTAGATCGAGAATGGAGCTTATGTACCTGCTGGTAGATAGTAAAGTATTCATTTCTCTCTCTGTTCTCAACCTTTCCCGGGGTGTCGTTCCGCCAGCGTGATCTTCCTCAGCGCTTTGTTTTTCCTGAAGGTTTTCGCACTTCTTAATATATGCTTCGGCGCCTATATCTTTAAAAATCGTATAGCCTTTTTTCAGATTGTCCGATGCCTCAATGTTTCTGCCAAGGGAGGCGAGATACATGCTATATTCATAATATCCCTTGGCAGCTTCAAATCGTCTGCCAATTTTCAATGTGTGTTTAATACTAGCAAGAAAATATCCTTCCGCTCTTTTATTTTTTCCGGCAAGCGCGTAATAGTTTGCCGCTGCTCGAAGGGCAGCCCCGTAATGATTTACCCATGATTTGGTTTTTTTCAGTGCTTCTGAAAGTAACCCACGTACTTCCTTAATCTCTTTCTCAGGTATCTTATTACCGGTTGTAAAATAACATTGGCGTAAATTTTTAATGAATGCATCTGCTAAGAATGGAAATAACGAAATCAAATAGTCCTTTAAAAACGCATTCTTTTTGTATATTTCAATGGCTTCTGTGAAGTCTCCAGCAGCTTCATAATATTTACCTCTTTCAAGTTCAAGGTAACCTCTAAGTTGAAGGGCATCGCAGTACAAAAAATTCAGTTCATGTTTTTTGCATATGTCAAATAGAGTTTCTATGGCTTCTTCAGCTTCCGCAAATTGTCCTTTTTCAATACTGTACTTGGCAAAGTGTATGTGCGAAATTGCTATCCCGTAATAATCTTTCATTTTTTTGCTTATTTCCAGATATTGTTCGAAACAGTCCGTCGCCTTCTCATAATCCGATGTGTAGCCAAAACAAATTCCCATACCGCAGATTGACTTTCCAATCTGCCAGGCGTCACCTATTCTTTCAAATCCATCCCTAGACTGTGTGAAATAATAGATACTTTTATCATGTTCACCCTTCCAGGAAAAACCGTAACCATAAAATTGATGGCACTGGGCCACACCCCACTTGTCACTCAGTTTTTCCCTGAGCTGCAAAGACTTGTGCAAATACCTAAAACCTTGGCGAAACAGTGGAACAGTAAACCATACCCCAGCGAACTGGCTAAGGCTTAATCCAAGTTCAGCCGAGCCTCTCGCTCTGCTTTCAGAAATGTTCAACATTCTTAAAATGCTGCAAAGATATTTTTTTAAATTAGATAATAAGTACATCCAATTAAGAAAATGGTATAACCAAATGATTTCCAGGTCATCTTCTTTCACTACTTTACGTCTATGACAAAAAAACGGTATTGGAATCAATGAATGCGTGATATGGGAAAAAATGTTTTTTATTATGCCAATTTCAATCTCTATTTTATTGCATGGTATTTCTTCCCCCAAGAGCTTTAAACCTTTTCCCAAGTTGGCCTCACAATCAACCCAATCACTCTTTTTAAAATATGCTATTCCTATCTTTTTGTATATCCTTGCCTTATCTATGTCTTTGTCAACAAAAGGAATCATGCTGGAAGCGGAAGAAATTGCCTCATCGTTTTTTCCAATTGTAAGATAGACATCTGTTAAGGACGACTGTATCTTAATCCATTCCGTACTTCCTCTGGCTTTTCTATCTTCCAACAGAGTTAATCCAATTTTATAATACCGTATTGCTTCCTCATTATCATATGACAGTTTTGCTTTATCTCCTGCCGGAACAACATATTCCAGTGATTTAATCTTGTCGCCGCCCTCGACAAAATGATGTGCCAATTCAAATACCGGTTTATCGCTTGCGTTTTGATTTATTTTCTCTATTGCCCCAGCTATTTCCAGGTGTGTTTTCCGTATTTCTTCTTTGTTCAACATGAAGTAAAAGGCATCCCTGATTCTGTCGTGGGCAAACAAGAATCTGCCTCTTACCGTTTTTTTCTCTAAAAGCTGCATGGATACCGCTTCATCAATTATTCCTACCAGGATTTCATTATCGTACTTGACCAGTGTCTTCAATATTTCAAAGTCAAATTCCCTTCCAATAATTGCCGCTCTGCATAGAACTTCTTTCTGTTCTTGACTGAGCTTTTTAACTCTCTTCAAAATCACATCAACTATGCTTTTAGAAACATACAGGTTCTCCAAGGAATTCCAAACTCCCAACCACTGGTCGTTCTTGCGCACGATTGCTTTACTTTCTACCAACTCACGCAATATGTTGAGAGCAAAAAACGGGTTACCTTCCGATTTTTCCAATATAAAGCCGGTTAAGTCTGTTACTGCTTCGATTCTTTCCCCTAAAATATTTGCCACTATTTTGTTCAAGGAAAGAAAATCCAACCCGGGCAGCTGTATTTTCTCCGCTAAAATTTCAATCCGGGCCAAGTTGTGCCCTTCGTCTACTTCACTGTTCCTGTATGTTCCTAATACAAGTAAATTGGTCTTACCCACTTTTTCGAGTATTTCATAAAGTAAATTCAATGTACCTTCGTCCGCCCACTGTAGGTCATCTAAGGCAAGCACGCAGACCCCTGAACTTCCGGCCAAGCCGCAGAAAAAATTGGAAAGCAATGTCAGGAATCTTTGGTTCTCTCTTTCAGGCTCTAACGGTACAAGTTGTTCTGTTTCTCCAATCAGCCTTTTTATCCGGAAATTTAATCTTACAAGGATTTCGCCCAGCTCACCAATCAAATTTTTTAACCTGATTATTTCCTTTTTTCTTGTTTCATCATCTGCTTTTTCAATTTTTGTGATATATTCATCAAGGGCATCCCGAAATGGCTGATACGGAGTCTTGTTTTTGTGATTTAAGCATCTCCCTCCAATAAATAAGCCGTTTTGCTTAAATACATAGTTCCTAATCTCCTCCACCAGCCTGCTCTTGCCGCTGCCTGCTTCACCGCTGATCAAGCATACGCTTCCCTTTCCTTCCCTGGCTTTGTTGAACAGGGCCTTGATTGTTTCCGTTTCTTCCTCTCTACCTTCTAATCTAACCCTAAATGTCAAATGGGTCTTTCGGTCTTTCTCTCCCAAAACAAACTGTCTCCGGCCTTGCAGGTACAGTTCAATATCATGTACCAATCCCTTGGCGCTTTGATACCTGGAATCAGGGTCTTTTTGAAGCAGTTTCATTATTATTTTCTCAAGTACAGCAGGTACCTTGCTATTAATTTCTCCAGGCCGCACCGGAATAGATGCCGCCTGTTGATGTAAAAGCTTCCCTAATTCCCTGGCCTTGAAGGGCAGTTCCCCGGTAAGAAGCTGATAGAAAATCACTCCAAGGGAATATAAATCGCTGCGCCCGTCAATACTGCCATTAAAGACGCCGCTCGCCTCAGGGGACATGTATCCGAAAGTCCCGACAATCCTCTTTTCGCCTTTTATCTCGCTAAACTCCATAATGTGGGCTACTCCAAAATCAAGCAGCTTTATATTGATCTTTCCTTGGCTTTGACAAATCATGATATTGGCCGGTTTCAAATCCCTATGTATTATTCCTTTGCTGTGGACATGATTTAAAGCTTCTGTCAGCTGCTTAATGATTTCTACAGAATCATAAATGCTAAATCTAATACCTTTTTCTATTTTACTGTGCAGGCTATCCCCGTCAAGGCACTCCATCACGATGAAAGGCCTGCTTTCATATTCTCCGGTATCATATATCCTTATAATATTAGGATGGTCAACATTGCTTATCAATCCAATTTCTCTTTTGAACCTTATGATATCTTCCATGTAACCCGAAGTAGCTCCGTCTTTCATAAATTTGACGGCAACAGGGATTTTTTTCTCCACGTCAAGAGCTTTACATACGAAGCTCATCCCGCCTTCACCAATTTGCTCTAAAAGGCTATATTTACCACCAATTATTGTGCCTTCCAATCCCATATATCCATCCCCCAACTTCTGGATAACAGCGCGGCCAGTGAATTATCTCGAGGTTTGAAAGAAATAAAATCAAATTTTTTCCTTTAATTCTTCTTCCCTAAATTTATTTCCTGCACTTTTCAATGTCCTTTAAAAAAATTAGAGCGAAAACCCCCTATTCAGAGACGCAAAAAGCCGGGGTCATTATGACCTCGGCATCTTTAACATATTTGGTGGAGGTGAAGCGTACCTGTATATTCCCCTTTCCATCGACCTAAAAGATGCTTACAAAAACTCCTATCCCTCTAATAATTAGGGCTTGCTGAACAGGAACACTGTTCAAATTCCAACCGGTTCAGCAATGCCAAATATTTTAGTTATCACTTGATAGTAAAAATGGTAAAAAAGAAGTCTTAGCCTATGTTCCAGGTTCATCACAATGAACTGAAGCGCGGTCTAAACAAGAGATCCAAAAGGACTTGCCTTCCCACTACCTGGCGGCCGAAACCGAGTATACTTTTCAGGTGGAAGTAAACCCCCGCCAAAAAGGAGAACCCCGGCGCAAAAAGGGAACACGGGAATTCGTTACCGTAACCGTACGAGCGGTAATCTACCGGGATACGGAAAAACAAAAACGGGATGCTAAACACCGCCAGGAGGCCATAGAAGAAGTAGAGACGGCGCTCCAAGAATTAAAGGGAAAACTCAACAAGCGTAACCTTAAAACCCAGGAAGCATGCCAGCAAAAAGTCCAGGAGATCTTCAAGGGCAAGCCGGACATGCGCCGGGCCTATACCGTTACAGTAGACACCAACCAGTACGGGGCCGTCACCCTGGCGTGGAAAAAGAACGAAGACGCAAACCAAGAATTAGCCAAAACCGACGGTATCTTCGTCCTCCTGACCAACCACCCCAGAGAAAAGGTAGATGCGGCAGATCTGCTCACCCGCTACCGGGGGAGAAACGACATCGAAATGAGCTTCCGGTTTCTCAAAGGAGCACTGGACCTCAATCAGATATTTCTCCGCAAAGACGGTAGGGTAGATGCCTACTGTTTCCTCAAGGTGATAGGCATGTTCGTCATTAACTTTGCCGCCTGGTACCTGCAAAAACACGGCAGGATCAAACTCAGCCCCAAGAAACTGCAAAAAGAATTCGGCAACACCACCCTGGTGGAACAGCGCCTGCAACCCTTTGGCATTCGCCGCTGGATTGGAACCAACATTACTTCGCCTATTGAAACTCTGGTTGACCTTCTCCGGCTACCCCATCCCAGGATACTGATAGAGTTACTGAATGTCCCGCTGGATTACGGCCAAATCATCGACGAATGGGTGAAGAAGTACATGGCAGCAACCTGAACTCCTTGAATTAAACATGGCTGGTAGGAAGCCCCATTTTGGTGAATCTGTGATGCGAAACTTGGTTAAGCGGGAGATAAAAAAGAAGAAGCCCGGTATTGTGGGCCTCACGTCAGTTTATGAAGAAGAGTTTTTCTATCAGAAAGCCCCGGCATTTTATTCCATTTGGTCTCCCGGAATGCGGAAGAAAGCCTCCAGCACCCGCGGGTCAAATTGCCGGTACGCCCATCGCTTCAGTTCTTCCAGCGCTTGCTCTGGAGTAAGCGCTGGCCGGTAGGGTCTGGCAGACGTCATGGCATCGTAAGCATCGGCCACACGGATTATGCGTGCCAGGAGCGGGATCTCTTCCCCCACCAGGCCGGCGGGATAACCGCCGCCACCGTAGTCTTCGTGGTGATGCCACACGGCCACAATAACCGCAGCCGGCAACCTGGCCGGCTCCAGGATCCTGGCTCCCACCACAGGGTGGCTCTGGATCTCCTTTCTTTCTTCCTCAGTGGGTGGTCCCGGCTTGAGAAGAATGTCTTCCCGCACGCCAATCTTGCCCAGATCGTGTAAAAGCCCGGCCAGGTAGACCTGGTCCTGGTCTTCCGCACTAAGCCCCAGCACGCGGGCACATGCCAGCGCCCACCTCGCCACCCGTACGGAATGACCTCGCGTGTAAACGTCCTTGGCCTCCAATGCCACCTCCAGAGCCTGCACGATACCCAAATAATACTCCCGCAGCGAGTTGTAAAGGCGGGCGTTCTCCAACGCCAGTCCGGTCTGACTCGCGACGGTCGCCATGTAACCGACTTCTTCCTCGCTCCACCGCCGCGGTACGGGGGAATAAACCTTCAATGTGCCCAGAATCTTTCCTCCCGCCTGTACCGGCGCCACGGCTGCGGCCCGCATCTCGCCCGCATAGTAGGGCAGGTGTATCTCGGATCCGCTAGCGGTCAGATCTTCTACCACGACAGGTTCTCTCGTCTGGAGCACCTTGCCCAGTATGGTGCCGTTCGGCCGGACACGGCCTGCCCTGGCTTGCAGCTCTGCGCTCATGCCCAGGCTGGCCTTCAGCACCAACTCACCCGTCTCTTCGTCTAGCAACCGCAGCGCACACCATTGTACTCCTAACACATCCCTAACGCCCGCCAGAGCCGACTCAAGTATCAGATCCACATCCAGGCTGCTCGATACCACCTGCCCCACTTCGATCAACCGTTCCAGCATAGTCGCCCTGGCCTGCAACTGGCTAAAAAGGCGGGCATTCTCCAGCGCCAGCCCCAGGCTGGTGCCCAGGGTGGTCAAAAAAACGGTCTCATCTTCGGTGAAGCCCGCACCTTCTGGCCTGCCTGCCAAGGTAAGTACGGCCGTTACTTTACCCCCAACTAAAAGAGGCAAGGCTACCGCCGGCCGCCTTTCTCCAGGCGTGCCACCTTCGGGCCGGCTGTTAAAATGTGAGGCGCGGGCCTCTCGCTCAACGAAGGCGACTATTTCGCTTGTCGGCACGATCCGGAACTCGCTACAGGACTCCAGGGTAGCCGCCACTTCGCTGGACGACACCTCCGGCGTCAATTCACTCAGCATAACCACCGACCCGCTGGTGGCCCCGGTTAACCCTAGCATGGCTTCCAGGGCACGCTGGGCCACTTCTGTCACCTGGATGCCCCTGGAGACCTTCTGGCTGAATTCAAAGAGAGCGGTAAGCTCGTCCACCTTCCTCTGAAGGTCCTGTTTGGTGTACAGCAGCAAAGTCACGACGTCCGTTACTTTCTGGAACACCGCCATGACGGTCCGGAGCCGCTCTTCCGGCCAGACGGGCACCTCTCCGGCTGCCACCAGAAGCTTCTCCGGGTCAAGCCCAGTTTCCCGGGCTAGCCGCACCACCGCCTCATCTGCCAGCGGCCGCAGGGCCACATTGCCGCCTAGCACAACGGCTACGATTTCTCCCGCCACATGCAGGGGAACCGCTAGGTGCACCAGCCCAGCGTGGCAAGTTTGAAAAACCTCCTCCCCCGCAGCCGCAGCAGTTCTGACAGAGGCCACACGCGAAGCCGCACATCGGACCCATCCTTCCGGGTTGGTGTTCAGCATGGCGCAGAAAGAGCACAAGTTGGACAGTTCGGTCAGCGGACGCCCGTCCGGGTACATGACCATAACCGCCAGCCCCAGGGCCCGGCTCATGCTCTCATGTAATTCCTGTAAGCCGATCCGCTGTAGTTCTTGATAGTACACCGATTTCTCCTTCATAGTCCGTAATGCGCTTTGGCCCCCTTTACCAGCATCCGCCGGCCAGCACCTGCCTCTGGCATCGGTAACGCCGCAAGCACTGGCCGTCCCTCGATTCATGAATAACGACGCAGTCTTAGAATTCGACATGCCTTATTGGAATTCCTCTCCGGGCAGAGCGATTACGACGTGGGAGGAATGGCCCCAAGTTATCCAGGGTGTTTTACACTAGACGTTCAGTTCCACCACATCCTCGTCGGCAAGTACATAATCCCTGGGCACCGGCAGGCCGTCAAAACGCGCCGATCCCCAAATGCGGGCGCTTTTAAGCCGCTCAGGAAAATCCCTGTGCACCTGGTAGGCCAGGTCCAGGACGGTACCGCCTCTCTTCAGGACAAAGGGCGCCGTACGGTCCGGGTCCTTGCCCGGTGCCTTGGTATAGATCCGGATGATGTCGAGCAGTTGAAACAACCTGGTTTTGAACAGTTCCAGGTTATAACCGGTTTTGGCGGAAAGGGCGATAACCTCCGGGGCATCCGGCACCAACTCGCGCATTACTTCAATATTCTCCTCACTGCTGCCGGCATCCGCCTTATTGGCCAGAACCAGGCAGGGAATACAGGGATTACCCGGCTTTCCGCCGCCGGGGCCGATCAGCTTCCTGGTTATCAAGAAGCTCAACGAAGCCTCTAACTGTTCGGGACAGTCGCCGTCACTCGCGTCTACCACCACCAGCACCGCGTCGGCCCGCCGGAGGGCACCCGCCAATCCGGGAGGCTGCTCGCCGGCCGTAACAGGCGGTGTATCCACCAGCTGGATCAGGATGTTCTCAAAGGGCATCATACCGGCAACGGGCAGGGAAGTGGCAAAGGGATAATCGGCCACCTGCACCTTGGCCCTGGTGAGAGCCCCTACCAGCGAGGACTTGCCGGTGTTGGGAAAACCGATCAACCAGACCTGTCCGGCCCCTTCCTTGGGGATCATAAAGGGGTCAAAGTGAGAGGCGGTCTTTTTTTTCTCTCCCTCTTTTCTAAGTTTAGCCAGCCTGCTCTTGATTTCCGCCTGGAGCTTCTCGGTTCCCTTGTGCTTGGGGATCACCGCCAACATTTCTTCCAGGGCGGATATTTTTTCCTCCAGGCTGGTTGCGCTTTTAAAGGCCTCTTCCGCGGCGTAATACTGGGGGGTTAGGTTAGCCGGCATGTGCTCCTTCACCTCCACTTACTATTTTCTCCCGGAAAAGATAAATCGTCGCCTGTTCAATGACATCCTACTTAAGGGTTTTGTGAGGTCCCCCAGAAAAGCCGGCAAATAGCCGCTTACGCCAATTGGATTGGCGGAGGCGCTCTGATTGCTCTCTACCGCAATGGAGGCATAACACCTGGAGATTGGTGGGGTCGTTATTACCGTTCGCCGAAAGGGGAACAAGGTATCCCACTACATACTTGCTTTTCAGGTTCATGATGCCGGACACGTCCCTGCCGCAAACGGCACACCTTCCCTGCTCCCGGTAAACCAGGGCACGTTCAAGCCATAAGGGCCAAAATTTCGGGGTCCGTAACTTCAAGACCTCCGTAAAATCCTCGGGGTACAGGTCACCCAGCCTCGGTAGGTTATCCTGCAGCTTTTCAGCCAGGTACATGTTGAAATCATTGAGAAACGTCTTATTATGAACCAAAAGGTGGAACGCCGCGTGTTCTATGGTACGCATGGCTTGTTCCAGGTGATGCGCCACCGTCTCTTCGTATTCCTTCAAATGCCGGCAGGCCCGGCAAGAACCGCAACTGGCGCATTCTTCGACGGCCTTAAAATCAGGATAGGACATGCTGAATGGTATTTTGGCGTCGTTCAGGATGCGAAAATGCATTTCGAAAACGGTTTCCCGGTCGAATTTAAGGGTAGAGAAATTTAATGTAAAGTCGTGCAGGTACTGGAGGTATACATGCAGTGCCGTACGCTGCTGGGGCGCGATCATGCACTTAGTTAATTCCTCCCAGCAGGATTCCCAAAAGTATGCCAACAGGGACTCGGTACCGTGATAAAACTCGTCAGTAGCCTTATTGGCCAGCCAGTAGGCGGAGGTGGAGCCAAATTGACTATGCATATGGTTTTAAGCCTCCCACGAGGGTAGCCGGTACAATACCTGGCGGGAGGTTTTCCGTAAGAACTTCCCGGAACGGAAGGGAGAAGTGCCGGCAGATTCCCTTGGCGATAGCGACCGCCAGTACCCGGTGAAAGGATCCGTCGCGAAGCTGACGCTCCTGTTCCGGGTTGGAAATAAACCCCATTTCCACCACTACCGCCGGGGCATGAGTTTCGCGCACCATGTGCAGGTTCCTGACCATTACCCCATCAGGCGAGTGGGGTCCCGGCCACCCGGTAACACGCCGCAATTCCTCCTGGATCAGCCGGGCGGCGCTTTCAGCCCTACCACCACGCCCATAGACGAATGACGCCACATAATTGGGGGCCGGATCCGCAACTTTGTTTACGTGGACCGAAATAACCAGGTCCACATCGGCGGCGTTGAACATATCACTTCTTTGGCGCAGGCTGACAAAAACATCAGTGGTGCGGGTCACCGTCGTCTCTATGCCGTTTCCCTCTAATAGAGAGAGCACTATCAAGCCCACCGAAAGATTTACATCCTTCTCCTGCAGCCCCGTGGGGCCGATAGCCCCCGGGTCCCGCCCCCCATGGCCGATGTCCAGGCCCACTTTAACCATTACCCTACCCTCCCCAAGCATTCCTACGCTATATCATAACACCCCGGTATCCCTGCCGCATTTCTCGCACGTCTGTCACTCCGTATTTGAGATTAGCATAGGATAACGTGGAGGTAAATACCAGGGAGGAGGGGTTAAAGTTGTCGTATAACATGTCGGAATGCTTGTATATGATGTACCCGGAAGTATATTATAAGATTTACCCGGTGGTAAGGCGGGTTTGCGCCATGTATGACGACCCGGCCAATCCCGAGATGAATCCCTATCCCACGCGGGCAGCCGTGGAAAGAATGGCGGATTATGTTTATAACCAGGTGGTAGGTGAACTGGAATCTTCCCAGGTTTTCGGGGAAATTGACCTGCAGCAGGACGGGAGAAGACTCCTGAGAGCGCTGATATTAGTGTTACTGATTCGTGAGTTGTTGCGAAGGCGATAAAGCTTCTCCCACAACCAAGAAAGGCGACTTTCATCGCCTTCGGCGGTCTATCGGAAGTCGCCTTTCTTGTCCGCTAGGGGCTGCCGCCCCTTCGGCGGCCTTCGGCCTGAGCACCCCGCAAGAGTAGGGGGGCACACCCCCCTACAACCCCCCCAGGTATAGGAAATTATCTACAGGACCATAATTTCCTATACCTGGACAAGGCACCTGTCAAGACGATCAGGTGTCTTTTGTTATGATAATGGTGCACCTTCACGGGTACCCCCGTTCTAACCATAGTTCCTGATTACCACCTCTGTAACCGGCCCGCGGCGGTCCGGCCGGCAGTTAATGGCCCGGCGGGCGCTCACCGTGCTGATGTTGAAACCCTGATAAATATCCCAGATGAGCGGAGTATCCGAGTTGCTTTCCATCACCAGGCATCCCCTGTCCGACAATTCCCTGAATACTTGTGCCAAGCGAACCTGCTCCGATTCCGGGAACGAGCCCAAGGTGTACCCGGTAAAATTAGCGGTAGTGGATAGTGGATGGTAAGGGGGATCAAGGTAAACAAAATCCCCTGCCCCGGCATGTTCCAGGGCAAGGCTGAAATCGCCGTGCAGGATCAGGCAGTTCTTCAGCACCCGCCTGGCCTGCTCCAGGGATTCCCTGTCGGCATACCGGGGGTTCTTGTAACGGCCAAAAGGCACGTTATGTTTACCGGCCCGGTTTTCCCGCCATAGGCCGTTGTACCCGGTTTTGTTGAGATACAAAAACCGCGAAGCCCGCTGTACCGGGGTGAGGGTGGCCACGTCCAGCGCGCGGATGGTGTAGTAGTAGTCCGGTTCGTTGACATGCCGGCTCAGGTCCTCCAGCAGACTTTCCAACCGGTCACGCACCACGGTGTAGAAATTGATCAGTTCCGGGTTGCTGTCGATAATGACCGCCCGCTGGGGCCGCAGGTAAAAAAGGCAGGCCCCTCCCCCCACCATGGGTTCAAGGTAATGACGGTAATCTTGCGGAAACAGGGCCGCGTATTGAGGGAGCAGTTGTTTTTTGCCTCCTGCCCACTTGAGGGGAGGTCTAATTTTTTCTGACACCCAACATCACCTGATGATATTTTCGTCCTGTTTGCGCTCATTCCTCTGTTGGCATCAACAATATTTCCCTTGAGCATCTCTGCATACCCTTTAACTCCGGGCAGGATAATAACGGCAAAAGGAGTGGGACGTGATGTTCTGGGACCTGATAGCCCCTTTTGCCAAGGGGCTGACCAACGAGGCTGCCGACGACTTCATGACCAAGCTGATGAAGGACAAGTACACGGATAACCTGACAGTCATCCTCTCCGCCCTCCAGAAGATGACTTTACTGAACACCCTGGAATTGAAAATGAGGGCCTCCCAGGGAGAGGTCATCGAACGCCCGCTGGGCACCCACCTGCGCCTTTCCCCCTGGGAAAAGCTCCTGTTGAACCCGGTGCAACTATACCGGTTCCCTACCCCGGATAGCACCGCCATCGACATGGGAGTGACCATCGGGCCGCTGGCTCCCCGCCCGGTCCACCTGGACATCCCCATTTTGATCGCCGGGATGTCCTTCGGCAGTGCTCTCACCAGGCAAGCCAAGGTAGCCCTCGCCCGGGCCGCTACTATCATGGGTACCGCCACCAACTCGGGCGAAGGGGGCCTGCTGCCCGAGGAGCGCCAGGCAGCCACCAGGTTCATCGGCCAGTATAACCGTGGTGGCTTTATGAACACACCTGACAGGTACGGGCAGCTGGATGCCCTCGAAATCCCGCTGGGATGGGGAGCCCGGGGCGCCGCGCCCCGGCGTACGCCGGCAGGATTCATCGGGGAGGATATGCGAAAGGTCTATGGACTGGAAGAGGGACAAGACGCCGTGCTGCATTCCCGCGTCCCGGGTATTGACTCGGCACAGGACTTCATCCACACAGTCCATACCTTGAAGGAGGAGACCAAGGTACCAGTGGGAGTAAAGCTGGCTGCCTCTCACTTTCTGGAGCGGGACCTGGACGTGGCCCTGGCGGCGGGGGTAGACTTTATCTCCCTGGACGGGGCCGAGGGCGGCAGCCACGGGGGTGAACCCACGCTGGCCGACGACCTGGGGCTTCCCACCGCCTTCGCCATCCCCCGGGCCCACCGGTATTTAATGTCCCGCGGCAAGCGAGACGACCTCTCCCTCCTGGCCGGCGGCGGGCTCATCACTCCTGGCCATTTCCTGAAGGCCCTGGCGCTGGGGGCAGACGCGGTGTATACCGGCACGGCGGCCCTGATAGCCCTGGTGGGCGCGCAGTTGATGAAGGTTGCACCGTGGGAGCCTCCCACCCAACTGGTACTGTATAATGGGAAACTGGTAGACCGTTTCGACGAGGAAGAGGGGGTGCAGTCCCTGGTCAATTTCCTGAAAGTAAGCGTGAAGGAAATGGAGGCCGCCCTCTACGCCCTGGGAAAAACCGCTGTCACCCGGCTGGAGCCCGATGACCTCTGCTGCCTGGACCCGCTCCTGGCGAGAACCCTCGGGGTCGCCTACGCCGGGGTAGCCCCGGAGGAACAAGACCGGTTCTTCCATGACCTGCCGCTGGCGCAGAGCACCGCGGAGCGCCCCGTACCCCACCACGAGCTGCATTAACCTTTGTAATTTGCGAACCATTTCGCTTGTCATCCGGTAAAACGGCATTTATACTAAAAAATAGGTACCAAGCTTTTCCACACCGGCCGGATATCACTAAACATGACCTATCAGGTAGAAAGGAGAGGCTATTATGACTGAACTGTTGGACGCCAAGAGAATGCGGCAGGAAATTCTTAAAGGGATTATCCTGGACTTGCACGCGGGGAAGGACCTGGAAGAACTCAAGGCACGGTTCGCCAAGCTGATCCAAAATGTGAGCGCATCGGAAATCGCGGAGATGGAGGACCGTCTCATCGCCGAAGGTATGCCGCCGGAAGAAGTTAAGCGGATGTGCGACGTTCACGTGGCTGTATTCAAGGAGGCCCTGGAACAGCAGGAAAGCCCCGACAGCCTGCCAGGACACCCAGTACATACTTTTCGCTTAGAGAACCGCGCCATCGAAAAAGTAGTCCAATCCCTGAAAGAGTTGCTTGATCAACTGGCTGCCGCCGGTAAACCGGACCTGGCCGGCTACAGCCAGGCCCTTCAATCCCAGTTAAGCTTACTGGCGGAGATTGACAAGCACTACCTGCGGAAGGAGAACCAACTGTTTCCCGTGCTGGAAAAACGCGGTATCTACGGACCTCCCAAGGTGATGTGGCAGGTTCACGACGACATCAGAACCATGTTGAAAGCGACAACCCGGGCCGTGGACGAGGGGAATGCCCAGGCGGTTATCGATCATGGGAACAAGCTCCTGACAGCCGTCTCGGATATGATCTACAAGGAGGAGAACATCCTTTTCCCCATGTCTCTGGAAACCCTTAGTGAATCGGATTGGGGTAAAGTACGGATTGGCGAGGAGGAAATCGGTTATACCCTGGTGTCTCCGGGCAACCGGTGGCAACCCCCTGCTGCCAGGGAAGATGAACCCGTTGCTGAACCTGGCGTCACTCCCGGAGCAATTAAATTGAATACCGGGGAATTGTCACCGGACCAGGTAAACCTGATGCTTACCCATTTGCCTATCGACATCACGTTTGTGGACGAGCACGGGCAGGTCCGTTACTATTCCCAGGGTATGCACCGCATCTTTCCTCGCAGCCCGGGGATCATCGGCCGCAAGGTGCAGGACTGCCACCCGGTGGACAGCGTGCATGTGGTCAACCGCATCGTCGAAGAGTTTAAAACCGGGTCGAAGGACCAGGCGGAGTTCTGGCTGGAAGTGGACGGCCGCTTCGTTCACATCCGGTACTTTGCCGTCCGCGACACACAAGGGAATTACCGGGGCGTGGTGGAGGTCACCCAGGACGTCACCGACATCCGGGCATTACAGGGCCAAAAACGCCTGCTTGATTGGTAAACCGCCGGAGACCCGGCGCCCGCCGTTAGTGGATCAGGAGAGGGCTGCACCGCCTGCAGCCCTCTCATTTTTAACCCAGCTACTCGATCTTCACATCAAAATCGCATGAAGAGGCTCCAGTCAACACATTTGTGGGCCGGTTAAACTTAACCTTGTCGTTGAAAGCCTCCATCATCGCCCGGTCCTGCTCGCAATAAAGCAGGCCCAGTTCCTCCGCGCCTTTTTCCCGCCAGAGACGGGCGAAGGGGCAATAGGTGATGCTGGAGGTGTAATGTTCGGCTGTAACGGCGCTCTCCGCTTGCCAGGCCTCTTTCAAAGGCATGTCATAGAACTTGGACAGGTTTTCGAAATTCGGCTCCAGCCCCGCTGACAGCACCTTTTCCCGCACCTGCCGGCCGCGTTCGCTGCCGAAGTTATGGATGGCCCGCCTGACAGCCTCTTTACCCTTGTCACCGAAAGTATCTATGATTTCCTTGGACAGATGGTAATACAGCGAGGCCATAATCCTGGCCATTCTCTCCACGCTGTTAAACTCCTCCTCGCCCGCGGCGGGGGCCGGCATACCGCAAGCCCGGGTGCCCTTGGGTACCACACAGATGAAGTCGAAGGGCTCGGTGCCGGAATTCTTGAACTGGTGCATTTCCCCGGCGGGAACCAGCACGGCGCTGCCAGCCCGGAGCGGGATTAGCCCCTCTGCCATGCGGACACCCCCCTCCCCATTGACCACAAACACCTCGTGCTCCCAGGGATGGCTGTGCCATTCGGTATGGGCGTTACTTGAAAGGGAGAAATACCGCATCTCGTAATTGGGTGCCCCCTGTTCCTGGGTAAGCAGCCACCGTACGGTAACCCTGCCCGGGCTTCCGGCATCCACCATCACCTGTTGTTCTTCCGTTTTGTCCAGGTCGGTAATATACATGGTCCCCCTCCTTTAAAAACTGCTCTTGATGAACTTCGCTGGTTTTTCCCAAATCCCTCTCAGGCGGTAAAACTCTTTCTCCGGGCAGCCAATCAAATCAAAGCCCTACTGGTATGAAGGAAAGCGTGATATCGGAATAGAAGTATTATATGAACATCCTGCGAACGAAAGGGAGTGAAAGGTTTTGTGAAAACAGCTCCGGCACAGTCCAACAAACCGGTGGGAACCTACGTAGTTTTGACGGTTGTCTTAATAACTTTCTTTGACATGTTCAGCCAGTTGCCCATCATCTCACCCCATGCCAGTTTGCTGGGGGCGGGGGTGTTCATGACCGGCTTGACCGTTGCTATGTACTCGTTAACCAATATGGTCGGAAATTTCTTCGCCGGCAGGGTCATTAGCCTCACAGGCAAGGTCAATGCCATCTTCGGCGGAATGCTGGTGGCCGGAGCGGCAGTCAGCGGTTACGCGATGGTGAACGGACCGGGCGAGTTCCTGCTGCTGCGGGCGGTACACGGCCTGGGCACCTCGGTGGTTGTGCCAGCGGCCTATGCCTACCTGGGAAATCTCGTTTCCCGTGACCGGCGCGGAAAAGAAATGTCCAAAACAGGTATAGCCATTGGGGTTGCGGCCTTGATTGGCCCGGCTTTTGGGGGGATCATGAAAGACCGGCTGGGGGTGGATTTCGTGTTCTGGTTTGTCGCTGCCTCCCTGGCTGCCACAGCCCTGTTGGTCCGCTGGATCTTGCGGGACCAACTGGATTCAACCGCAGCGAAAGAACAGGCGGTACCCCTGAAAACTCTATTGAACCGCCGGGGCCTGGTGACGGCATACATCGCCGCTTTCAGCCTCATGTTTGCCAAGGGCACTATGGCTTTCTCGCTGCCGCTCTATGCGGACTCTCTCGGGTACTCCGGCGGCATTACCGGGGCGCTTTTCAGCAGTTTTGCCCTGGCTGCCCTGCTGGTATTTGCTACCCCGTTAAACAGGGTGTCCGACCGGGTGGGTAGATTTGGCCCTTTGTGCACAGGACTCTTTTTAATTGGCAGCTCGTTGATCCTCTTGCTGTTGTCCGGCAACCTGGCCTACCTGCTGGCAGTAATGTTCCTGTACGGCATCGGCTTCGGTTTCTTGTTCCCAACGGCAACCGCCCTGGTGCTGGACCAAACTTACCCCGGCGAACGGGGCACGGCTTTCGGCCTCTTTTACGGTGTTTTCTCACTGGGCGTGGTGGTAGGTCCTGTGCTCAGCGGTTTTCTGGCCATGTGGAGAGTCCCCTCTTTCCTGGTGGGAGGTTCTGTTGCCTTGCTGGGTGTATTCAGTCTACTTCTCCTTAAAGCCGGGGTCCCGGATCCGGCGGCACTTGAGGAAAAATAGCGATTGCAAAGGGACAGCCAAAGTGCCGTCCCTTTGCAGTTCTTTAACTATTACATATTTATCAGTGCACCTGGGGGGCTGCATCTGTCTCGCGGTCTGGTTCCACTGGACGGTGTTCATGTCTTGGAAATTGCTTACCTGCTCTACCGGACGTTTTCAGTCAAAATGCTTGCCAAGACACCTGTCCTTCAACAATACGTAGTATCTACCTTCTCTGGATACTACTGATGCTTCTTTAAGCTCCTGCAGCACCTGAGCCACCATCACCCGTGAGGCTCCAACCATGTCGGCCAGGTCCTGCTGGGTCAACTGCACCTCGATCAAGGTTCCAGCCGGGGTGTCCCGTCCGTATTCCGCCGCCAGCCTGGAAAAGACCAGCAACAGTTTCTCCCTTACCGGCAGCAGGGCCGCCTCCCCCAGCTGTTCCAGGGTATTGTATAACTTCCGGCCCAGGGCGCTGATGATTTTCACGGCAAACTCCGGGTTTTGCCGGACCAGTTCTTCCAAGTGCCGGCGGCTGAAACAACATAGTTTGGCCGTTTCCAGAGTCACGGCGCTGAAGGGCTGTTCTTGTGCCTGGAACAGAGCTGTTTCTCCCAACACCTCTCCCGGACCGAGTACGTCCAGAATTAATTCCCTCCCGCTTTCAGTCGCCCGCACGATCTTGATCTTCCCGGCCTTGATCAGGTACACGGTCTCTAACCGGTCGCCCTGGTTAAACAAGGTTGTCCCCTTATCCAGCTGTTTTTTGGCGGCACTCAGGCATACATTGACGAATTCATTCCTGGCCAACCCCGTAAACACGGGTAGTTCTTGCAAGCATAGAAGACACCTTTTCACCGGCATTACCCCCCACAGGCCTATTTTAACGCCAATCACCAACATTTGAAAGCTGAATCTGCCCGGTTCTGATGCCAGACAATAATACCCGCTCCACCTGGGAAGCGGGTATCACTGAGAAAGGCCCGGAACCGTTATAAAAGGGATTCAACCTTTTCAACCTGAAACAACACTTCTTTCCCTTCGATGCGACCTTCACCCTTTAACCGGAAGCCTTTGGGTGAATTTTCCCTTGAGGCTATCACCACCTGCATTTTCCCGGTTTCCCGGAGGTTCTTTTGGGTGGTTTCCATCCTGAAGATACCAAAGACTAAGATACCTTCGTCTCGCACCTCCTTAACTTTACCCACCGTGATCAGGTGAGGCTCCCCTTCCCTGGAGACAGTCACGACAGGTACGATTGGCGCTTTGGGAATCAATTCCTTGACTTCATCCGTTAAAAGCATGGGCGGACCTCCTTTCCGTTGATGCCTGGATCATATCACCGGTCGCCGTGCCGGTCTGTAAATAATTTTACAAGCCAGGGCTAATTTACCCTTGGCTTTGCGGGCAGGAGCCGATGCACATCCCGCACCGTTTCCCTGCAAGCCGGACAAAAATGTAGTGATAGCATTTTTCCTTGTCCATGCGCCAGCCCTCTTCGGGAGAATAAGCCCCTCGCCAGCCGTTCAGGGCCTGTGCGGGACAGGCGGTAACACAGTCCTCGCACAAGGTGCAGGGGTTATCCTGGAGAGGTTCATCGGGAATCAGCGGTGCTGACGTGACTATCGTACAAAATCGCAACCGGGCGCCAAACCGGGAGTTAAGTACCAGGTTGTTCAGTCCAAAGAGGCCCAGGCCGCAGGCTACCGCTGCGTGCTTATGCGATAAATCACCCATCAAGCGGGAAGCGTCGCCGATACTGGCCTCAGGCGAAAAAGGCAGGCTGTCATAACCCTTTGTCTCCAGGAAACGAGCGCCCCGGTAGCCCAACTCTTTCAAAAACCCGTTGACGCAATCGAATTCCAGGACATACTCGTTCCTGCTGGCCGGCAAGTTTTTCACAGGTCCCCGGTTCAGCGCATAAGCGATGGAAACGATACTCCGGGCCGCAGGCAGGTAATCCGCAGGCCGGAAGCCTTCCCCGGCGGAGGAAAGCGCGGAGGCCGGAGCCACCCCAACCAAGTCCGCCCCCAGGCCTTGCAGGTACTCTTTTAGTTCTCTCGTAATGTCCATTCCTCTTTTCCCCCTTTCTCTCCTCCTTAGTTTACACATAAAAAGTCTCAGCCGCAGTCAAATATTTTACACTCTGCCAATCCATCCCCCGTGAAATACTCCAGCGCGCGATGAATACAGGCTCAATAACCGTCTCTAAGGTCTGGGAAAAGATAAACCCTGGCGGCAGGCTTAACGCCGCTGGGTTTGGCGGTGCGGGCGCCGCATTTTCAGCCAGTACGGCGCCCGGGGTAGCTAAAACCTATCAATTTTACGCTTGTATTAAATATCTGAGCAATTGCCTTAACTTATTTTCGTCTTCCAAATGACCAACCTTTAATTTGCAAATCCCCAGGCGTTGGCTTTTCAGGTAATCACTGGACATGAACTTTGTTATATCCGTATCCAGCGGAAGTTCCGGCACTAGTATAAAAGCCCCTTGCACCACTCGTTGAAAACTTTGGTTGACGATAGCATCCTTATACATATGCATGTCATCTAGAGCGCTTGTGACCCCTATCTGGTAAACCCGGTACTTTGGGTCAAGTATAATTACCCTGGTTTCACCGAGCTTGTCGATATATTCAATAGCAATATCCGGTATCATCAGATGAGAATATGATCCTATAGTGTCAGGGGTGTTTATGCTGCGATAATACCGCTGAAAATACACCTTGACTTTTTCACTGATGGTTACCCGACTTTGGGTTCCGTGAGTGAGCCTAAGGGATAAGCCGCCGTCTGCCGGTGACGCAGAAAAAAGATTGCTCGCATCAAAACCGGAGTCACCGAAGATGTCCCGCAATATTTCCACCGTCTTGAAGTAACTCCAGTACTCGTAGAGTTGATAGGTCTTGTCGAGGCTGAGACGGAAAACTTCTCCCGCAAAAGGGGAAACTGTTTTCTTAAACTTCCGGTACAAGGCCCGCAGCAAATATTTTTTCTTCGGGAATTGTAAGGTCAGTCTCGTCACAAAGTCTCTTGATTCTGTCTTGGATAGAACCATTGTCTGGTTGGTTTGTCCTTTCGTTCAACTCGTTGGCAGATAAGTAGACTTTTCCTTTCTGACCATGCCTCGCGCAAACAACTGCCATCATCTGCACGCCTATTCTCCCGGCCTTACCCTCCGACTTGACATAACCGTTCGGCACGTTGGAGCCGCAGAAGGGACAGGTGGCGTTCCCCCGGCTGGAAAACCCGGCGGGGTTGAAGCCCAGCTCTTTTTCCGTCGTTGCCGATACCACCTGGAAGCGCACTTTCTTCAGTGCCCGGTCCGGGAGTATCTTCAGGGCAACGTAAAGACCCTTCTTTTTGCAAAGCCAGGTCTGGCGCAGCAGGGGCACGGTAGCGCGGCAGGCCGGGTTGGGACAGTCAACCGTACGGGTCCAGAGATAGGCGATGGGGGTGAGAAATTCCTCCCGCTCGCCTCCATCGACGGCCTCTGCCAGGGTTAACTGCCGGGGCTGTCCGGCCCGGCCAGCTTTTTACCAAACTTTTGCGGGTACTTTCAGATGTTTTTTGTAGAAGGTCAGCTTTAAGTAACGGTCCCGGGGCGTACCGTACCGGCGAACCGCCTGCAGCCTGGTGGCCCGGAATTTGGCCGGCACTGAATGTAAACGCCACAACCCGTCAGCCCTGGCCTCAACGGGCAAATTAACCTGGGCCGCCGCCTGAAGAAAGTACTCTTGAATGTATTCCGGCATCAACCGCCGCTTTCCTTCATGCGGCGCAGGAACCAGGGGCTATGGTCCATGGAGATGATCCGCTTATTTATTTCACCGCCGACAAACTGGTCCGGATCCAACAGCCGGAGAAAGTGCTCAAACTGGTCCTCATCGCCCTGGTGGGGGGTGGCAGTCAACATCAGCACGTTGTTAGCCTGAGCGGTTATTCTTTCCGCCAGTTGGTACCGCCGGGTCCTGCGAACCTCTTTCCCGGCAGTGCGAGCCGAACATTTGTGGGCTTCGTCTATCACCACCAGGTCCCATTCAGCCCTTAAAATGCCGGGCCAGATGTCATCCTGCTTGGTGGGATAGAGAGCAGGCCAAATCTATTTTCGCCTTGTCTGGAAGAGATCGTTTCCCTCAGTTGAGAGTTTTAAGTAATACCCCCGGGTGAATCAGAGGGTATCATTATTCAGCTCTGGCGTCATGCATTTGGGAAGAGTGGAGTCATAGAAATTTTCCTTACTGTTTTACTGTTAAAGAAGAATCTAAAAAGCCCTTCAAGTTGGTATGAAGGGTTCTACAAAGTTATTTGGCAAAAAAACCTAGCTGTGCATCCATGTTGTTATAACCTGATGACGTTGATATTCATTCTTCTTTAATCCTGGGGCAACATCCTTCTCACGCGAAACTTATTTTCATCTAGAATGACCAGGTTTCCTTCGAGTTTGCCTGTATAGTTCCGTAAAAAGTTAGTCAAGATCACATTGATCTTTCCTGGTCGACTATCCCGGATTCGTATCACTAAAACCCCTGTATCTACAGTAGGCCGATAAACAAGAATATTTGAGAAGTCAAGGTCTTTGGTTATGAAGTTTCGCCTCTCTTTGACCGCAACCTTAAATAGATGGTTATCATTTTGACCACGTAAATCCGATTCGACTACATAACTTACATCATGTCCCAATGATCGAAGAGTGGCAACTGTTGAGGCGGGAATATTTTCGTCCGCAAGAAACCTCATACGTTGGCCTCCAGTGGGTACAATTCATCCCGTGCCGCAACTGCCGCATACTGTAAACAAGCCTTGATATCTTCCGGTGCAAGATGTGGATATTCTTTAAGAATCTCGTCGAACGAATAATCTCCAGCCAACATTTCCAACACCATATAAACAGCTACCCTTGTGCCTTTTATTCTTGCTTTGCCATGTAACACTTCCGGCGTTATTTCTATCCTCTCGAGAAGTTCAGACATTTTACCCCTCCGTTCATCTTGGGACTTGCTTGTTTTAATTCATTATAACAGAAACGATAATTGAATTCCAGTATCTGTTAGAGAGATGTTCCAGGGTATCGTATGGGTGAAGCCAGGTGCCGCATCAGCCGTAAAAAGTATTCTCCCGGCCTTACCATCGTACTTGATATAACCGTTCGGCACGTTGGATCCGCAGAAGGGGCAGGTGGTGTTCCCCGGCTAGAAAAGCCGGCGCGCACCATCTGGCGGCCCTGGCTCCCCTGGCGCATGTTGAGATAGGGGCAGTTCATCCTCCGGTCCTATGGTTACCAGCCTTTTAGTACTAATTCCTGGAACGGATAATGAATGGTGTTTCTTGTAACGATATCCGCGTTCAGGCCGGGGTGTTGAAAGGA
This sequence comes from Clostridiales bacterium PH28_bin88, assembly GCA_000987045.1. Classification (GTDB taxonomy): domain Bacteria; phylum Bacillota; class PH28-bin88; order PH28-bin88; family PH28-bin88; genus PH28-bin88. Next base: position 69,512 of record LAKY01000073.1, read on the forward strand.
AACTACCTGAACCCGGTTTAAAGCTACACCAATGTAAAAGCAATAGACACCCTAAATTTACCACAATTTTATCTTCCCTTTATTCGCATACCTATAGCAAAGGAAAAAGTCGTGCTTTTTTATTCTTTTCAAAAATATCTCTTCTCCTTTTTGTTCCAGGCCATTTACGCGGCTAGTGCTTCCCTGTTTTGCTCCCCTTTTTGCCGCTCGAACTGGCTGCGGCTCAACCGCCACCACATACACCAGCACCCACCGCAGGCCCCCCGCGACCCGAACAGCGTCTCAAGGTCCCGCCACCGCTCCGGGGTTACCGGATAGTACCGCAGCTCCGATTGTTGTGCCATGTTACTTCACCCTATCTAAGATATTTCAAACCGTGTCCATCCTAAACAATCATTATGTAAAGATCGCTACTCAGCGTAAGGATTGATCGCGATCCATACCTAGATTAGCATTTCCCCGCTAATTGGCAACCTCTTCGTCACTCCTGGCATAAGCAGCCAAGACCCGTAGGTTTCGTCCGATAACAGGTTCGTAATGTCCCCCTCTGTTGTCAAGTATGAGGGAAAGTGATTGTAAGAACAGTTGTTTAGTGATATATTTAGATCGACAACAACACATTTGCTTCGTTAGGTGAGGCTCCTGTACGGAAACAGGTCGCTACCCGGAAACATCGAAAGATGCCAATGGGTTAACAGGTATTACCGGATTAAGGTTCTACCTAATGCGGCTGGGAAATCCCCCTTACGCCGTGCAGTGCTAAAGCTCAACGAGTGGAGAGAACATCCCTGTCTTTTGGTAAAAGCCTTCCGCTTGTTGAGAAGGCTTTTATTATTGGGGAGGTGGTAGAAATGGATAGCGACGGAGATAGTAGTAAAAGAAAATATTCTATTCGTTATACCATCGTTATGCCAACTACTACCATACGGAATCCCCCATAAGCGTGGAGCCGGGTAGCAAAAGAAAGGAGGAAGCATCCGTGCTGAACATCTTCAAGACCGTAGGAGACCGGCTTGTTGCCATTGAAAATCTAGGTGAAAAGGGCAGCTGGATTAGTCTTGCCGCCCCTTCCGAAATAGAACTGTCGGGGGTATGTGACCATGCGAAAGTCTCCCCTGATCTGCTCCGTTACCCCCTTGACGAAGAGGAAATTTCCCGCATCGAGTTTGATGAAGGCCAAGCTCTGATTATCATCAAGATCCCGGTGATCAGGGGGAATACTTATGACACCATCCCCCTGGGAATGATCATGACGGAAGAGCTCTTTATCACGGTCTCATTAGAAAAAAACGAACTCCTGGACGAGTTCGCTTCCGGTAAGCTGAAGACTTTTAACACGAATAAAAAAACACGGTTTTTGCTGCAGATTTTGTTCAGGACGGCAACATTATACCTTAAGTACCTGAGGCAGATCGATAAAAAGACTGATGAAGTCGAGCGAAGGCTCCACCAGTCCATGCGGAACGAGGAATTGATTAAACTGTTGGACCTGCAAAAGAGCCTGGTGTACTTCACCACGTCCCTGAAGTCCAACGAAATTGTCATGGAAAAACTATTAAAATCCAGGTTGAGCAAGGAACCCCTGGACCCGGACGCAAGCAATTCTCGGCTGATCAAGATGTATGAAGAGGACGAGGACCTGCTGGAAGACGTGATCACCGAAAACAAGCAGGCCATTGAGATGGGTGAAATCTATACCAGCATTTTGAGCGGGACCATGGACGCCTTCGCGTCCGTTATCTCCAACAACCTCAACATCGTAATGAAGTTCCTCACCTCGGTAACCATTGTCTTATCAATACCGACGATCATCGCCAGCCTGTACGGAATGAACGTCCCTCTTCCGTTTCAGGACTCCCCCCACGCTTTTGCGGGGACGCTGGCTGTTTCCGCATCGCTGGCAGCATTAATCGTAATGGTCTTTGTCAAGAGGAGAATGTTTTAGGCTCACGGAGCCTGTCTTGCCGGCTTCGGGGGGAAATAGCCTTTCGCTCCTCCCATGCCGGCCTACGCTCTCCATGGCAACTCGTGCCAGAAGTGCTATCGTTATGTTTATATAAGCCTCACCATAAATACCTGCTCCGCGAACGGGGTGAAACCTTCGCGTTCCAGCAAATCCAACACGGGCGTTAGACGCGGAGAGGTTTACCGTATAGCGGCGACATGCCAAGTCGAAGGGAGCGTACACCTGGGCAAGCATGAAGCAGGCGATATCGTCCGCGTCCTCCCGTTCAGGTTTCACCTCACACTGGTAAAGAGCGATGGCAACCTGCCTTTCCGACTCATCGAAAAAACGCTTGAACACGGCATACCCTGCTTCTTCCCCGGAAGAATCGATGATCACCAGCGACTCGCCATCCCGCACGCTCGCCCACTGGGTTTGCCAGGGAGCCATGTTCCGGTAGAAAGAGAGGTCTCGCACGTCCGCCGGTATCCCCCGGATTGCCCGGTAGAAAAGTTCTTTATCACTGCGAAATGGCGCCTGTGCGAACGCACCGTGACGCTGGTGGAAAACCAGCCGGTCGGTAATTTCGTATCCCATTTGCCGGTACAGCGCGATCGCATTGCTGTTTTCCCTTATTGCTTCCAAGGTCGCGACCTCGACCTTTTCTTCGCGATAGATGTTCAGAGTCGCTTCAATCAACGCTTTGCCGACGCCTCACCGCCGAAACCCGGGCAGCACCGCGGTGCCGCCGTTCCATGCCACCTTTCTCCCACCGATGATGCGTACACCGTTCAACGTGAAACCGGCGGGTTGTCCGTCCACAAAGGCAACGACAGACATCGCTGGGGAAAGCCCCTCCATTCCCAGCCTGGCGGTATAAGCATCCACCGTCATCGCCATGTTAAAGTAATACCCGGAAAACCCCTCGTTCCAGAGGTAAAAAATCTGAAAATGTACATGGAAGTAAAGAACAACAGAAATCCCTAAAAAAAGGCGCACTTAAACAGACCTGAAAAGTCAGGTCAAAAAAGAAACAATAGCAATCAGAGTCTAAGCAGACTCAGTTATTTTGACAACCGAATAACCCAAACGCTGTAATAGTTTAACCGCATGTTGTTCTGACGAAGCTACGAAACCGGGTTTGCACTGCGACTTCTCATAGAGACTCGGATTGAACAATTCACCGGTTGAAAGCATGTGGTAAATAGCTGTCAACATCATTCGAGCAATGGCGATAATGGCTCTCTTGTGGCCGCGACGGCGCTTAATCGCTTCATAGCGGGTACGATAGTGCGGGAAGTCTTTATCCTTGATAGCTGCGTTGGCACACTGAACGAGTAAGGGCTTGATGTAAACGCCAGCACGACTGATGCGAACCGATTTCTTCTTGCCGGCACTCTGATCGTTGGAGGGAGCAAGTCCAGCCCATGAACAAAGGTGCTTGGCTGAGTGAAAAGCGGCCATATCGGCACCGATTTCAGAGAGAATGACAAGTGCCGAAAGTTGGCTAATACCAGGAACAGACTGGATAATCTTTATAGCACCGGAATAAGAGACAGCCAAGTGCAGGGCAGTTGCTTCTATCTGAGCGATATAGCTTTTAATAACATCCATGTGGCTTAAACAAAGAGTGATTTTACCAGCCTGAACTTCGCTAATGGTGCCGTCAATGGCTAAGGCAATATCGTCTTGTTTCTTAAGCATCGAGCCGTGTAAAAGCGGCCGAAAATCAAAGTCCTGATCATCAGGATGTTTCAACAAATGCGAAAGAATAGCCGAAGCACTTTTGCCAAAGGTATCGGACACCACACTGGAAAGCATGATATTAGAAACCGTCAGGGAGTTTTGCACCCGGTTCTTTTCACTGGACGCAAAGGAAACCAGTTTGGAACGGTAGCGCAGCAAGTCGCGAATTTCGCGAATATCTGCTGGAGGGATGAAACTACCTGGGACCAGCCCATGTTTGTGGAGGTCTGCAATCCAAACGGAATCCTTTTTGTCAGTCTTCTTGCCGCGGATCGCCTTGACATACTTCGGATGTGCCAGGGTGATCCGGCAGGAAGGTTCCAGGATGTTGTAGACAGGAATCCAGTACTTGCCAGTGGACTCCATGCAGACATGCACACACTGATTATTTGAGAGCCACAGCGCTAAAGCTCTAAGATCTCGGGTAAAGGTGGAAAAGCGTTTGGTTTGGTAGGTTGTGATATTTTCGCGATCAGTGGTCGCGATGGTAGCAACGACGAAAGTTTTGTGCACGTCGATGCCGCAACAGATAGGGTACACAATTTTGAGCATAAACACTCCCTCTCTCAGATGGTATAGTGGTCGCACAAGCATTGACTGCTCGCCCTCTATAAACAAAGGAGTTGTTTATACAAAGATAAATCTACGGTGCGCCAAGAAGGTTATGTAGTCGAGTGGGTGCGAATCCCACCTGGGAAAGGCCTAGCCAGCCACCAGTAGCGAGTCTTGGGAACTACTGAGTAATCAGTGGGACTAAGCGTAGACAGCGAGGTAGTAGGCCGAAAGCGAAAGCTGAAGGGATTGAGCCCCGAAATCATAAATTGGGAGGGCCGATGCTGTCGTAGAAGCATAAGGCAACACAGCGACCGCCGCAATGGCAAGGAGGTCAATGCATCCCCGGGGTCAGAGACCTTGGCATGCTACACAATGCGATTGCATGACAACTTGGGAGATCCCCGCCGCCCTTCCGCAAGGGAGTATGACGGACAAGTGATAAACACGAGGAAGTCAAACGGTTTAAGGCGGGGAAGTCGGATTGCTTCATAGTACCGATGAAAACTGGGAAAGCCAGCGGAGGGAAGGGAGCAACATGGTATCAATCTTGTTAGGGAGACATTCACACACTAGGAGGTGACGAAGGAATGGAACCAGAACTGACAAGAATAGCGGAACCCACCAAAGGACAAGCGAAGCCGCGATTGACATCGCTGATACATCTCATTAATGCGGAGATGTTGAAAGCATGCCACGCGGAGCTCAAGGGCAACAAAGCAGTCGGAGTCGACAAGGTGACCAAAGAAGAATATGGGCAGAACCTGGATGCAAACATCGAGGATTTGCTGGGTCGCATGAAACGATGGGCATATCGACCGCTACCCGTACGACGCACGTATATACCCAAAGCTGGAACAGACAAGATGAGACCGTTAGGGATACTCGCCTACGAGGACAAGCTGGTGCAAATGGCGGTCAGTAAGATACTGAACGGCATTTACGAGGAGGAATTCCTAGACAATTCGTTTGGATTCCGACCGGGAAGAGGCCAACACGATGCGCTGAAACTGCTGGATTGGCTAATCGCCAATAAACCAGTCAACTACATTGTCGATGCCGATATCAAAGGGTTCTTTGACAATGTGGACCACGACTGGGTGATGAAGTTTCTAGGGCATCGAATAGCGGACACCAACCTGCTACGACTAATAAAGCGGTTTCTAATAGCGGGCATCATGGAAGATGGTCAGCTCCAGAAATCGGAAGTCGGCGTACCGCAAGGCGGCAATATCTCGCCGATTTTATCGAACATATATTTGCATTATGCGTTAGACCTTTGGTTTGAAAAGGTGGTACGGAAAAGGTGCAAAGGAGCGGCATACATCGTCCGCTTTGCGGACGACTTCGCATGTTGCTTCGAGTACAAAGAAGATGCGGAAGCCTTCCTCGGCCTACTGACAGAGCGACTAGCAGAATTCAAGCTGGAAGTGGCCGTGGAAAAGACGAAGATTTTAGCCTTTGGGCGAAGAGCGCACGCAGAGGCAAGGCGAGAAGGGAAGACCACCCATGGCACATTCGACTTCCTCGGTTTCACCCACTACTGTAGCAAAAGCAGACATGGAAGATTCCGAGCAAAACGCCAAACGAGTAAAAAGAAGTTGAGGGCGAAGCTGGCCGAATTCACGGAGTGGATCAAGAAGAACCGCCATATGCCGATGCATGAAATCATGAAAATGGTGGAGAGCAAACTGAGAGGGCATTATCTTTACTACGGGATTACAGATAATTACCAAGCCATGAACCGATACAAAAGAGCGGTAATTCGACTCTTGTTCAAGTGGTTAAATCTGCGTAGCCAAAAGAGAAGCTATACCTGGGAGCAGTTCAACAAAATAATCGAACGCTTCAAGCTACCCAATCCCAAAGTAATGATAACGATATGGGAGCTAAGACTACCCTCTCTGTATATACCGTGAATGGTACTATGAAGAGCCGTATGCGCGAATAGTGCATGTACGGTTCTGTGGGGGGGAGCGGCACAAGGACACTATGCCGGTTCAACTAGGACACTGCGCCGAAAGGGGCAGGCACTGGGACAGTTGCTATGGATAAGGTGTGCGAGGCCGTCTCTCTACCCGACTGGTCGATGCCACACTTATTTGTGCTTGACCGGGCAGAGCGACACATATAAAAATGCGGTCTCCCCAAATAAGGGTAGGGTGACGCACTCACCTCCCCGTGCTCTGTAGTATACTTGCACGACCAATTAAATAATAGCGCACAGGCAACAATTTTCATGACGTTTTGTGCCTGAGCGCAGCGAAAGGAATGGTTATAAAAATGGATGAATACCTTCTTGTTGAACGCTCCCCAACAATAGAAGAGTTTAAAAAATTGCGCAAGGCGGTTGGATGGAGGACTTTAGAGACTGCAGCCACGGAAATCAGTCTGGGTAATTCCCTGTTCTCGATATGCGTAATACATAACAATGAAGTGATTGGTTGCGGTAGGGTGGTTGGGGATGGCGGCAAAGAAGCACCGTGCCAAAACAATAAAGCAGCACGGTGTCCCGAAAACCACATGATAAATACTGGAAGAATACGTCAGAATGCATACAGCGTCAGAGTGTCAACAAGAAATACCGGCGAAAATGCTCTTCAGGCAGCCGTTTTGGTAACCTCATCCAAGGTATTGGCATAGGATATAGCAAATTGCACGCTAGGAGGTTTGAAGCAGTTACAGATTAAATAAATAAATAAAGAGAAGCATGAAGTAATAAACCATTGCACCAAACACGTGTTCGACCTAAAATGTTGGTAAGAGGTGGTGTCAATGGAAAACTTGTTAACATCTCACCAGGTAGCAAAACTGTTGAACGTGTGGCCCCATACATTACGCCGATGGGAAAAAGAAGGGAAGTTAAAACCCTTGCGCACACCCGGCGGTCACAGACGTTACAACGAGTCCCAGGTGATGGCTCTAATTGGCGAGCAGGAGGTGGCTGCCTGTGAAAACAACAGTTAGAGGCATCATCCTTCAACTCACAGAAGAACAACGAAGTAACCGGCGGGACAACAGCATCGGCGAAACCGCTGCCCTGGTGGTAGACATGGCACAGCAGTTGAACAGCCTCCTGGCTGTCGAAGACCTGGCCTTCAAAGACGACAAGACAGTAACAGCAAAATTCAACCGGATGAGCCACAGCTTTGTCTGGTCCAAGTTCCTGCAGGCCGTGGAGCGGCGGGCAGCCAGGGAAGGGGTGCCATTGGTCAAAGTACCACCGCCGTTCACCACAGTAATAGGCATCATGAAATACCAACAGCAGTACGGGATATCCAACCATCAAGCGGCGGCCTATACCATAGCCCGGCGGGGGTTGGGCATCAGCAAAGAAAAAATACCAAAGCCCCTGATAGACAGATACATCAAAGACAAAGAGAATTTCTTAAGACTTCCCAACTGGAAGCAGTGGAGCGGAATAAATAGAGCGGCTGCCGCCGCGATCAAAAAACTAACCAAACAGGAGGTGTATAACCTGGTTTCATGGCAGTACTACAGAAAACAACTGATAGCAGGGTAAACCCTTTGCCATAAAGTTTGCGGTAAGTACGGCACAGTACACGCGGTGAAAGGCTGCTGCCGTACAATTGAGAAGTGAGAGGCGAGAAGTGGGAAGTGAGACATAAGATCTTTTTTCTCACTTCTAACCTCACACATCTCACCTCTCAAATAGGCGGTGGGTAACACCCCCTTCCGGGCAGAACGGATAACCGAAAGGTTAACGGCGGCGGTAAGCCACCCGGAACACAGGCGAGAGCCTGTGGTTCAGCAGTTGAATCCTGTGACACTGCCTCCCGTTAGTCGGCGGGAGAGAAACCTGAATAAATCTGATTTGTTTAGGTTTTTCAGAAACCAGGGTATCGAATGTTCCCTATCAACATTGAGGGGCTGTTGCAACGGTTTAAGGAGGAGCTGTTTCGCTCGGCGGAGGAGTTACGCAGGCAGCAGGTTACCGGGTCTGATCCTCAAGGACAGGTAACCGTTGTGGTCAATGGAATGCTGGAGGTCCAAGCGGTCCGTCTGTCTCCTAATGCATACTGGCCTGACCGGCAGAGCGCCGAAAAATGCATCCTGGCTTCAATACAAAATGCCCTGGCCGGATCTCGACAAATGATTAAGGCCAGGGCGAAGGAGATCAGTAAGGGCCTGCCATTGGACCTTTCGGACCTGTTTTAGGTCCCGTGCAGGGGAAGGTAGGAACCAGCGACGGTTGAAGATGAATAGCGAGAGTCCAGCAAACTATGCACCGTTTCCAGCACGTCCGTTAGATCAAAGGGTTTACTGATAAAGGCCTGGTAGCTCCCTTCCGGCGGTAGATTCTCCGCGCAGGGTAGGGACCCTGTGATAATGATTACAGGTATATCCTGGAGCATTGGATCGGAACGCATGGCTTCCACTACTGCCCGCCCGTTCATGCGGGGCATAACGAGGTCGACCAGCACGATTTCCGGCACAGGCGCCCGTCTGAGCCGCTCCAGCCCGGACACACCGTTAGGTACTGTAATGACGTTATGCCCTTCTTCACGTAAAACTTCCCGCAGCACCATGGCAATACCGGGCTCATCTTCGATGACTAATACGCGTGCCATGCGGATCCCCCTCTTGCTTGTGGCAAAGGTTTTTGCCGGAAAACGGGCCGGAGCCGCGAAAATCCGCCACGAATTAGTATAATACACCGCATCAACGAAAAATGTCGTAATCAGGTTCATCCCTTAAAAAATTATTGTTTATCCATCCCCGTCACCGGCAGGCCGGGGAAGCACTGCTAATTCCGCTTGAACGGCTCTCGTGGACCTGTCGATCACCTCCACGGTGTCGATGTCAATTCCCGTTGAGGCCCCAAGCTCCTTGAATTTCCTGGCGGTAACCAAAACCCTCCCCTCGAAAGAGCCCACGGCTTTGTTATACGCGTCTATCGCCCGGTCCAAACCCTTACGGATATCGGAAAAATGCCCGGCAAGAGTCCGGATACGGTCATACAAAGTATTGCCCAGTTCGCTGATTGCCTGGGCGTTTTGCGCGATTTGCTCCTGCCGCCAGCCGTAAGCTACAGCCCGCAGCAGGGCGATAAGCGTGGTAGGGGTAGCCAGGATCACGCGCTGATCAACGCCAAACTCTATCAGCCGCGGGTCTTGTTCCAGGGCCGCACTGAAAAAGGTTTCACCGGGCAAAAAAAGCACCGCGAATTCCGGGGACGGGTTGAACTGGTCCCAGTAGGCCTTGGTGCCCAGCTGTGTAAGATGAGAGCGAATCTGGCGCGCATGATCCTTCAGTTTGGCCAGTCTCGTGTTCTCGTCTTGAGCCTCCAGGGCCTCCAGGTAGGCCTGCAGCGGCGCCTTGGAATCCACGACTATGTTTTTGTTGTTGGGCAGCTTGATGACCAGGTCCGGCCGCAAGCGGCCGTCCTGGGTAGTGACCGATTCCTGTTGCGTAAAGTCGCAGTACTCGACCATGCCGGCGATTTCGACAACCCGTTTAAGCTGAATCTCACCCCAGCGACCGCGGACCGTGGGAGCGCGCAGCGCCTTCACCAGGTTCGCGGTCTCACTTTGCAGCTGGGCCTGGGTGGTGGCAAGGGTCTTGACTTGTTCGGTGAGACTGGAATAAGCGCTGGTGCGCGCGATTTCGATCTCCCGGATTTTATGATCAACCTTCTCCAGGGACTCCTTCAAGGGCTTGACAAGTTCGTCGATGGCCTGCCGGCGCTGCTCCAAGTCGCCCCTGGCACCTTCTTGAAATCTTTCCAGGGTTGATTTGGCTATCTCCAAAAACGACTGGTTATTGCTTTTGAGCGCCTCGGCGGAAAGCGCCTTAAATGCGTCGGAAAACTTCTGCTGCGCCTCGTTTAAGAGGGCGAGCTTTTCAGCCGTTGCTTTGCGCTCTTCTTCCAGTTTTGTTTCAAGTTCGGACAGCCTGGCCCTGAGTGAAGTGTTTTCCTCCTGCATCCTCGCGAGTTGCTCATCTCTTGCCTTTGCTGACGATTCGAGTTCCGGGATGCGGGAGTTTTTTTCTTCCGCCGCGGCCCGTCTTTCGGATTCCGATTTCAATTCACTCTTGAGACGGCTGATTTCTTCAACAGCCTTGTCAAAGGAGCCTGTTAACTGTTTTAACTGCTGCTCCTTGGCTATCAGCAAGGCTGCGAGTCCACCAACCAAAAGTCCGAGTAGCGCAAATATGAATGGAGCAATACCTCCCGTCACCGGTCACCACTTCCCCAGATGAACTTGGCTAAAGTGCCAATTAACCATGTTCTATTTCTACACTGCCCGACCCATTCCTGCCCTGGAGGATGGCATCCAGCCACTCTTATCAAGACCTGAAGTGTTTGGTTTACTCGCGTTCGCTCACCACGGTGGCGGTCATATTCCAGCGCAGCTGCTCATCCTGCCGGTCGGGTTTGATGGTGACGGTGTAGGTAGGTCGTATTTCGGCCCTCAATCTTCAGTGTAACCTCGTCACCCACCTTGATGTCCGGCTCTTCTTTCCGCAAGTCGGTGTTGATCACAATGGCATTCTCATCCTCCGGGAGCAGCCACCGCCCTTAAAGTACGACGGGCTGCAGCATCCCGGTGGCGGCAGGTGGCCGGTCTATCCCGGTAATCATATTGATCAGCGTGGATTTGCCGCTGCCCGACTTGCCGATGACGGCCACGAATTCACCGGCATCCACCTGCAGGTCTACCCCGTGGAGCGCGGTAAAGATCCCCGCGGTACTCTCGTACGTTTTCACCACCTGCCGGAGATCAATGAGATGTTCATTGCCATGCCGGTAGCGCCCATTGGATTCCTTGTTTGAGGATCCATTCCGCTTAAATAAAGTCGCAAGCATAGGTACCTCCCATGAGTTCAAAATCCCTATGGCCCCTGCTTGAAAATTACTCTTTTTCAGGGATGCCATCCGTCAAGTAAATACGCAAACATAACCAATAAGTTTCGCTATCCCAACCCAAATTAGCCGCTCCTAACAGAGATTTTCGGCATAGGAGTCTACCGATCAGCAAAGGGCCACCCGTTAGTCCGGGTAGCCCTTTTGTTTAGGTAATTCATGGCGCTGGGTTTGATTAGCCCGGCTTCCGGTTCCCGGGGATCACCTGGACATCTGCCAGGGTAATGAGCCCCCTGCTAACCATAGCCTGGATCTCCGGCAACGCCTTTTCAATCTTTTCGGCCTGGTCCACCGCCTCCACGATCACGGGCAGGTCGACAGAAAGGTCCAACAGCCGAGTGGTGTGCAGCCGGTTTGCCTCTCCGTAACCCTCAACACCACGAATGACTGTAGCCCCGGCAATACCCGCTTCTTTAAGCTTCATCACCAGGGCATGGTAAAGGCTTTTTCCCTGCCACTGCATCCCTTCCCCAATGTAAATGGTCAAGAGTTTGGCCGGACCCGGGATATTCAAATGAACCCCCTCCTACGATACCAAATGGATCGAAACCAGTATGCCCAACCAGGCCGCTGCAAGGCCAAAGATGACGCTGGATATAATGTAACTCAGGGCGCGAAAGGATTCCCCGTCCTCAACCAGCCTGACGGCTTCATAAGAAAAGGTAGAAAAGGTGGTATAAGCCCCTAAAAAGCCGGTGGTCAGCGCCGGACCCAAGTCTCTTCCCAGTACAACCCCATGGGCCAGCAGTCCAAGGAGGAAGCTCAAAAAGAATGCTCCCGTGATGTTAACCAGCCAGGTCCCCAGCGGGAAAGGGGTGTTGATTTTCTCCGCAGTCACTTTACTGACCACATAACGCGTTATAGCACCTAAAGCTCCGCCCATCCCGACCAAGATGTAGTCCAATTGACTCTCCCCTTAATCTCCCGGATCTCTTTGTGCTGCCCATCCTCGCTGCGCCGCCCTTTGGGAGAACGCGGGGACCGCCCTGGCTGCCGCCACTCCTAGCCAAGCCGCGATCAAAGCTACCAGCACGCTGAGTAAGATGTACCAAACCGCCGTACCCCACAGCCCATTACTCACCAGGTTAAGTGCCTCATAGGTGTAAGTTGAGAAGGTCGTGAGTCCCCCCAGAAAACCTGTGGCCGCGCCCATCCGGACGCTGGGGGTGATCACCAGCCTCTCCAGGGACAAGGTCATTAAAAACCCTAACAAGAAACATCCCACCAGATTAACCAGAAAGGTTCCCGCCGGGAAAGAACCTTCCCACACAATTCCGGCAAAGTTGCCAACGGCAAACCGGGCAACAGCGCCAAAGAACCCCCCGATCCCAATGTAAATATATACCAAGAATATGCCTCCTGTCTATGTTTTCCATGAATTCTCTGCGTTAATGCCTTTCATGCAGTATTTTCAAATCCCCGGTGAAAAAATCACACGAAGCTTAACCCCTTTCCACTTCGCCGCTCCTTTCCCCGTCATTGTGTACAGTACGATAAAGGCTCCTACCAAGGGGTTTCCCCGGTAGGAGCCATCAACTGCTTGGCAGTGGTTAAGGCGAGCTCCATCGCCTATTTCGTTAATTTATTTCTACATCGGACAGGTTTTTCCTGCAACAGGACAGCACCGTTTGCGGTTTACCCGAGCGAAGAAGCTAAGTGTTAAATTTTCTTTGTTGGAGGAGATTCCGCCCTCTTTGCCTAAACACTCAATGATGGCCGGAGTGAAACCTGCATAGGAAGAAGGGTTGTATCAATGAGCAATAAAGGATTGCCACCGGAGTATTTTACAGAGGACCATGAGTCCGATGGGATGTTTCCTGAGCGCCGCCGCCACGCTAAAAAGTCTTCCGCATCAAAGATCTTTGCCTGGCTGCTGACAGCGGTTTTCTGGGCAGCCCTGGTCTACGGCGGGCACTGGTACATGGATGCCAGGCTCCGCCAGCACCAGGCGTCTCTCCAGGAGTATGTGGACAGCGCCCTGCGGGACGTCCAGGAAACCAACGCCCTCAACGTGCAGTCACTGGAAGGTAAATTACAGTCTCTCGCGGCTGAAATGAGGGATATCACGGATGCCCTGGAGCAGGCGGATGAAACCATCAGTACCTCCAACACCGCCAGGGCGGCCCTGAACGTGAAGATCGAAGAACTTAACCAGCAACTGGAAGACTTGAGGCAGAGCCTTGATAACCTTAAGGAGTTAAACAATGGGAAAAAGTAACCGGTTCCTTTTTCTGGCCACTGCCCCTTTCCTGGGAATGTTTTTGGCGGTCAGCAGCATCACCCTCCCCCCTGTGCGGTTGGAGAAGAATCTTCTGAGCTTGGACCTCAACGAATTCACGCGGGGAACCACCGCGGTTCAGGCTCAACTGGACCTGACCCGGGAAGGGATCGGGCTGATCAGGCTGTCCACTGAGGACCAGCAACGCCAGTACGAAGAGCAGCAGCGGTTGCTGCAGGAACTGGTCCAAAGAAGCCAGGAACAGAAAGAGTTTTCCGATGAGGTATACGAACAGCAGATCACCGCCAGGCTGGGTACGCCGGTAGATGTTCACCGGTCAGATCAGGTCGAGGTGATGGTTTTCAAGATAATTGAAAAAGAGTACCGGGGGTACGCTGCCAAGGTGAAGCTGTTCAATCCGGAAGCCATCGAGGTGGCCCTGGGGCAGGGTCAACCTGGAAAAGCGGAAACCACCCTGGACGCTGTACAGCGCACGGGAGCCGTGCTGGGGATTAACGGAGGAGGTTTCTACTGGACCTCTCGCCAGGGAGAACCCCAAATCGTACCCATCGGCAATACCATGATCAACGGGGAACTGGTCGGCGGTTTTTCTCCTTCCCACGACGACCTGTTCTTCGCGGGGTTCTCCCGGGAGAGCCGGTTAATAGGCGGGGTTTTTAGCCGGGAAGAAGAACTGCTGGCGCTAAATCCCCGGGAAGGCGTGAGCTTTGTGCCGGTCCTGCTGGCGGGGCGGCTGCCCCAAAACATACCGGCCAAGTGGCAGCGCGAAAAGCAGCCCCGCACCGTCATCGGGCAGTATGCCAACGGGGACTTGCTCATGATGGTGATTGACGGCCGCCAAGCGGGCTGGAGCAACGGGGCTACCCTGGAGGAACTGCAAATCAAGTTGATGCAACTGGGCGTAGTGGATGCCTACAACCTGGATGGCGGTGGGTCCAGCACCTTCGTTTTCAACGGCAAGGTCCTTAACCGCCCCTCAGACGGCAATTCCCGGCCGGTTGCCACCAATATACTGGTCTACCCATAAGGCCGAATCCGAACCCCCCACGAAGAACAGGCCGAAGAATCGCCACGTGTTACTGGAACCCCTGTAGGTAAATAAAAATAGCCGGAACGGAGTTAACCCGCTCCGGCCTTAAATAAACTAGCTGTCGACCCTGTTACTAAACCCCCAGAAGAACGGGAAAATGAACGGAATGAAAAACAGGAGCGGAAACAGGAACGGCAAGAACCACGACTGTGACCCATACTGAGACCCGGATTGAGGGCCGTAGTAAGGACCAAATGGATTTTGATAATTGGGCATTTTAGAAACCTCCTAAATGACCTTATTTTATTAACAGTATATGGATGGCAGCTATCAGATGTTACAAGGTGGACTTGCCAATTATACACAACACACCTCTGCACAAGGTACCAATTCCACATCCTATCCCTTACCAGCTTTTTTACACATTATCCTTCACATTGGCCCCAACCGCAAGATCGTTTTTAAAACCGACCGGGGATTGGAGTTAAGGTTTGCAAGGGACATGTCTTCAGTGTTCACTCCATTGCTGATAACCAATCGGTCCCCAGAAACCCTGATGGTAACATTATCGAACTCAATTTCATCGACCTTACTGCCAGCGGTCAACAGCCGGTTCTGGGCTCTCCATTTGATCCTCTTTCCCAGTCTCCGAAGTTCTTTCCATAGTCGCATTTCTTCTTCAGACATTAAGCTTAGTTCGGGCAATTCTTGAGCCTGTTTAAGCAAGTATAGCGTGGTATATATATGACTCCTCACTCCGTACCCGGCCGGCTTGATGGGTTGGTCAAGTGTTTTCCACTCCCTTACCGTAAACTTGACGTACAGTTCTTCGCTCTTTTTGGGGATTTCAGTAATATCATTTCGCTTGACAACCTCCATCTCGTCTATTTGCCCATAATACCTTATTCCGGCATTTGTTTCAAAAATTGTTTCTGGTTGGTAGAGGGCTATGCAGTCGATGTTAAAACACGTCTTCTTCACCCGTTGGTAAGGTATATGATAGAAGCGATTATCAAGGTTGACTTTCAGCTGTCGCTCATCTCTCACCATCCCGACCAGAACGGTTCTCGGACGGAATTTGTGCTTATAATACGATTTGGACCCCGCCTGAGGAACCGCCCGCTCAAAGGCCGAATCAGGTGAGTCCATAACCAGTTCGTCCAAAAAGTTTTCCACCAACCCAGTCTCTCCCGGAAGAAAAGGGAACCCCCCAATGTTTACTTTTTCAATACTTGAGTAGAAAGCATGTGGCTGTCCGTCCGTTATGCCTGTATAATAATTACTGTCCTTGTAAGGGAAAAGAATGTAGGCCCCAAAAACAGTTTTAGCTATTGCTTCTCCTTTGGAGTAGTAAAGGATCGCGTCACGGTAACGATGCATGTTATTGATATCGTCCTCTTCGGGCCCCGGCTTGCGGTACTTTGAGTGATAGTCACTACCGAAGAGAGCAGGATTTAGGCGGTATTTGGCGTCAAACACGTACTGGTACTCAACATCCCCATCTTCCTTTTTTAACGTAAGCATGTTATACTAGCGAAGCAAACTAACTTACATTATCATATAACTGGAAATTGAGTGTCATAAG
>LAKY01000037.1 GCA_000987045.1 Clostridiales bacterium PH28_bin88
AAGGGAAACGCATACTCTTTCTTTCAGAAGAACACGAGCACAGGCACAACGCAAAAAGCTCTATTCGGAAATACGTTGACACCCCTCTTGTCCTTGCGTTATAATATTAATGCTGCCCAGGTTATGTTCTACTAACAGAAAGTACAACTTTCTGTGAACATAAGGGCAACTAGGAGTTCTGCCTTCGCTAAAGCCCGGCACAAGTCAAGTTGTCTATAAAATACCTAAGAGGAGAAAAGCAATGCTCAAATAGGAAACTGGCTTTGGTTTCTATTTGGGTAATTTTTATGCCTGTAAAGAGGTTTTATTGCACTATCAGAAAGTATAAGTTCTACCTTTCTGATAGCATAAGTGCAACTAAGGCTTCCGCCTGCGCCAAAGGCTTGTCGCAAGCCAAGTTTTCTATACCTGAGGAGTGCGAGAGGAGGATGTGGGTTGACCGGGAAGTACGACGTGATTATCGTGGGGGCGGGGCCGGCCGGGATTTTCGCGGCGCTGGAACTTGTCCAGTCCGGCAAGGGTCTGAAGGTGTTGATGGTGGAAAAGGGCCACGACATCGACCGGCGGTTCTGCCCGTCCAAAGAAAAAAAGATCAGCTGCATCCACTGTTCCCCGTGTTCCACCGTCTCCGGCTGGGGAGGCGCCGGCGCTTACAGCGACGGCAAACTCACCCTGTCTCCCGAAGTGGGTGGGATGCTGGACCAGTACATCCCTACTGAACGCCTGGTGGACCTGATCAAGTATGTGGACGGGATCTACGTCAAGTTTGGCGGGCCGGACAAGGTCTATGGCCTGGAGAATGACGACGCCATCCAGGAAATTCACCGCCGGGCGGTGCTGGCGGACCTGAAGCTGGTCCCGGCGCCCATCCGGCACCTGGGGACCGGTCGTACCAAAGAAATTCTCAAGGCCATGAAGGAATTTCTCGTCAACCAGGGAGTTGAGGTGCTCACCGATGTCGCCGTCGAGCAGGTACTCACCCGTGACGGTAAGGCCGTAGGGGTCCGCACCCGTAGCGGGGAAGAGATTTCCGCCCGCTACGTGGTAGTGGCCCCCGGGCGCGAAGGCTCCGAATGGCTGGGAGAAGAAGCACAACGCTTGGGCCTGCAGACTGCCGTCAACCCCGTGGACATCGGTGTCCGGGTGGAGGTGCCGGCACCCGTAATGGAACACTTGACCAGGGTGATTTACGAGTCCAAGCTCATTTTCTACTCCAAGTCCTTCGATGACAAGGTGCGTACGTTCTGCATGAACCCGTACGGCGAGGTAGTGCAGGAAAACAACGACGGGATCATCACGGTGAACGGCCACTCCCACGCGGAGAAGAAAACGCCGAACACCAACTTTGCGCTGCTGGTGAGCAAGACCTTTACTCAACCCTTCAAGGAGCCCATCGCCTACGGCAAGTACGTGGCGCGCCTGGCCAACCTGTTGGGCGGCGGTGTGCTGGTCCAGCGGCTAGGCGATCTGGTGGCTGGCCAGCGGTCCACCCCGGAACGCATCCAGAAAGGGCTGGTGACCCCCACCCTGACAGAGGCTACCCCGGGCGACCTCTCCCTGGTGTTTCCCTACCGGCACTTGACAGCGCTGGTGGAAATGCTCCAGGCGCTGGACAAGATTGCTCCCGGGATCTATTCCCGGCACACCCTGCTGTACGGCGTGGAAGTAAAGTTCTATTCCTCCCGTCTCCAACTGTCCGGGGACCTGGAGACTCCGGTAGAGAACCTGTACGCCGCCGGGGACGGCGCCGGAGTCACCCGGGGGCTGGCCCAAGCCTCGGTTGCGGGAGTTTTAACCGCTAGGGGTATAATATCAAAAGAAAAGATATAAACCATACAAGATGCAAGAAGCCGGAGGCAAGAGGCAAGATCCTTGTTAGAATTGGCTTTGCCAATTCTTTCCCCTGGTCCTGTTTCCTGCTTCATGCCTCTTGCTTCTTGAAACAGGGAGGTGTTTAAAATGTCTTCAGTGGTTTTAATCGGGGCCCAGTGGGGCGATGAGGGTAAGGGGAAGCTCACCGACTTCCTGGCCCGGCAGGCCGATGTGGTGATACGCTACCAGGGGGGCAACAACGCCGGCCACACCGTGGTGGTGGATGGGCGCACCTTTAAACTACACCTCATTCCTTCCGGCATCCTCTACCCGGGCACGCTCTGCGTGATCGGGAACGGGGTAGTGGTGGACCCCGGAGTGCTGGTGCAGGAGCTTGAGTACCTGAAGAGAGAAGGTATCCTTACCGATAACCTGCGGATCAGCGAAACCGCTCACGTCATCATGCCCTACCACCAGCGGCTGGATGAGGTACAGGAGGAGCGCCGCGGCGCCTATAAGATTGGCACCACCAAGCGGGGTGTGGGCCCGGCGTACATGGACAAAGCCGCTCGTACCGGTATCCGGATGGTAGACCTGCTGGACAGGGAGGAATTTGAGCAGAAGCTGGAAAGAAACCTGGCGGACAAAAACCACCTGCTGGGGGTGTACGGCAGCCAGGGCTTTACCCCGCGGGAAATCCTGGAACCCTACTTGAAATACGCGGACCAACTCCGTCCTTACGTGACTGATACTTCCCTGGTCATCAACGAGGCCATCGCGGCGGGTAAGCACGTGCTCTTCGAGGGAGCCCAGGGGACGCTCCTGGACGTGGATCACGGGACCTACCCCTACGTCACCTCCTCCCACCCCACGGCCGGGGGCGCCTGCATCGGCGCGGGCGTGGGCCCCACCAAGATCGACAAGGTGATCGGTGTAGCCAAGGCATACACTACCAGGGTGGGTGAAGGGCCCTTCCCCACTGAACTCCTGGGACCGGATGGCGATCATATCCGGGAGCGGGGCTATGAGTTCGGCACCACTACCGGCCGACCGCGCCGCTGCGGTTGGCTGGATGCGGTGATCCTGCGCTATGCGGTGCGGGTTTCCGGGCTTTCCGCCCTGGCCCTCACCAAGCTGGACGTACTGGATGACCTGGACACCGTCCGGATCTGCACCGGCTATCGCTACAAGGGTGAGGTACTGAAGGAATTCCCCCACGGCCTGAAAGCCCTGGCGGAATGCACCCCCATCTATGAAGACCTGCCAGGGTGGAAGCAGGATATCACCAGCGCCCGGTCGCTGGAGGAACTTCCGCCTAACGCCCGGCGGTACATCGAGCGGATTGAGGAACTGGCCGGGGTGCCGGTGGCCATCGTGGCGGTAGGCCCTGGCCGCTACCAGACTGTTACCGTAACCCCCATATTCTGATACGGTTTATCTGGATATAAAGGAAAGTATGCTTTGGACAATGAAACAGGAGGCCGGCCAGGTCGGCGGGCGCCTGAAAGCTGCCCGCCGGGATACACTCTCCTGGCGGTGCGGGGCCTGGTGGACAACCTGCTGGAAAGACAAAAACCGGCGGGGGAAAGCCAGGGGCCGAAAAAGATTGACCTGGAATAAGCGTAAATATCACCAGCCGGTGGGCTGGTGATTTTTTTAAAATTTTCAGGTTATCCTGGAACCTTTCGGAGGAGACTTTCGTCAATGCTGATGACGAGTAGCCAAAGGAGGGTAAACCAAGATGAAAAGGAAAAATCGTGCCCTGCCCGCCTTAGCCCTGTCCGCCAGCCTGCTGGCCGCGGCGGCCATTCCTTCCTGGGGGGCGGATGTCAAGCCGGTGGTGGCGGAAACAGAGGCGATGACAAAGGGCATTGTTGAGTCGAGTAAAGTGATCATCGACCCTATGCCCAAGTTCGACCAGCAGGTTCCCAGCACCGCCATTTCCATGGACAGGGCGCTGGAACTGGCCAGGGCCGCGTTGAATATCCCGGATAGCATGAGGCTGGAGTATTCCAACTACTACAATAACGGTCCCGATGACCAGGGGACATGGTCTTTCAGCTGGGTGACGACCGAGGGAGAGGAACAATCCAGCATTAACGTGGGAGTAAATGCCACGACCGGCGCCATCCGCCATTTCAACCGGTGGAAGCCAGGGTACTACCCGCAAGACCAGGGGCAACCCCCCACCATTTCAGAAGCGGAAGCCCTCAACCGCGCGGAGGCATTTATATCCGCCCTGCAGCCGGAAGAGGCCAAAAAAGTTGTCCGTAACCTGACGGTTGAGGCGAGAATCGAAATGAGGAGCGACGTCCCGCTGGAGAAGATCGCGGGCATGCCTTACCAGTTCCGGTTCGACCGGCAGGAGAACGGGATCCTGTACCCCAACAACGGTTTTTCCCTGGGAGTGAACCGTTTAACCGGGGAGATCCAGGAATACAACTTTATGTGGGAAAACGTGGTATTTCCTTCCGCTGAAGGGATGATCAGCGCGTCCGAGGCCAAAACCGCTTATCTGAACGGAATGGGCTTCGGCCTGACCTACCGGCAGGAGTACACTCCCGAGGGTCCCCAAACCAGGCTGGTATATATGCCCCAGACGGAAATGTGGGTAATGGTGGATGCCCGGACCGAGAAACTGGTGGATTACAGCGGGCAGGAATTGACCTATACAGTACAGGGTGTCCGGTTTGACGTGCCGGCAGTGAATGCCACCCCCGTCTTTAACCTGGGAAGTCCTCTGCCCCGCCTGGAAGTGGGGGAAAAAGGGCTGCCGCTGGCCAAGGCTGTCACGGTAATCGACGGCCTGGTAAAAAACATGGACGATTTCAACTCGTTCAACGCCTACCTGGAGCGAACCTACCCTGAAGGAAAGAAGAAGGCCTGGAACCTGAACTGGAGCATGGAGGAAAAAGTGGGCGAGGGGTACCAGTACAAGAACGTCTCGGTCCGCGTCAACGCCCAGACGGGTGCGATTGAACAGGTAGGCTTCAACGGCAACACCGGTGATTACCCCGAATCTTACTACGACAAGAAAGGCGAGCCGGGAGTCAAGCCTGAAGCGCAGCCTATCGTTCCCATGGAAGAGGCGGAAAAGACCGCCATTGCCTTTATGGCCGGCATGCAGCCCGATCTACTTAAGCAGACCCTGCTGGTCAGGCCGGTGAAGCCCCCCGAAGCACAGTACGGGCCGCCTTACTACAACTACCACTTCAGCTTCGTCCGCCAGGTTAACGGCGTAAACTACCCTATGAACTCCCTCTGGCTTAACGTCAACGCCCTAAGCGGCAAAGTAACGGACTACGGCATGAACTGGGACCTGGACGGCGCATTCCAGGTAGACCAGACCATTTCCCTGGAGCAGGCCATGGAGATCATCCGGGAAAAAGTGGAGATGGAACCCGTTTACCACCGCTTCTACCGCTGGGACTACCAAACCGAACGGGAAATTCGCTCGGACATCACCCTGGTTTACCGGGTGAAACACCTCGCCCCGCTGATCCTGGACGCCACCACCGGCGAGTGGGTTAGCGACTACTACGGCCCGAAATATTAACGGGTTGTGATAATTCTGAGCCCGGAGGTAAAATTCCTCCGGGCTTTACCTGTGCGCAATAACAAAAGAAGAAGAACGTTCCCGTAAACGTCCTTCTTCCCATGACAGTTAACCACCAGTAAATTAATGACTCCGGGCCGCATTGCCCGGCAAGGGCGGGTGTGACGGCACCTTCCCTTTGCTTTTATTATAACCTTTTTCCGTCCGTTTTCAACCCAATTTAAAAAACCAGTTTTTGTTGATGGTTCTTATCAAGGCTTGTGGTAATTATGGGATCATCCAGGACAGCACGTTGGCCTGCAGGTAGGTCAGGATACCAAGGATGATGGCCATCAGGACGGAGTGCTTGATGGTGAAGCGGAACAGGTCGCTCTCACGGCCGGTCAAGCCCACCGCGGCGGCGCCCACCGCCAAACTCTGGGGCGAGATCATCTTCCCGGTAACCCCTCCGCTGGCGTTGGATGCCACCGTCAGCACCGGGTCGATGCCGAGCTGCTCGGCGGTCACCTGTTGCAGCTTACCGAACAAGGCGTTGGATGAGGTATCGCTTCCGGTCAGGAATACCCCCAACCACCCCAACAGGGGGGAGAAGAAGGGGAAAAACCCGCCGGTAACCGTAGCCGCAATTCCCAGGGTGGTGCTCAATCCAGAGTAGTTGGCAATGTAGGCAAAGGCCAGCATCATGGCTATCGTTAGCAATGAAGCAGCCAACTGACGGATGGTGTCGCTGAAGATAGCCGCTCCTTGCGCGGGTGTTACGCGAAGCAGGGCCATGGTGATAAATGCCGCCAAGAAGGTGGCGGTACCGGCGGATGACAGCCAGTTAAAGGTAAATACCGCCGCATAAGGAGTTGGCTGGTCCGCGACCGGGCTCCCCTTGATCACCAGGTTGTGCAACCCGGGGATGGGGAATACAATACTGACCTGGTCCAGTGTATTTTTGACCGCCGGAATTCCCCAGATCGAGATGATGATCACCAGTATCACGAACGGGGACCAGGCTTTAACAATATCCCGGGTGCTAACCCCGGAGGCTGAGGCGGTTTCCGTGACACCGGAAACGTTCAACCCTGAAAAGGTCCACAACCTGCGGGGCTTCCATACTTTTAAGAAAACGACCAGAGATGCCAGCGCGGCCAAGGACGCAGCCATGGCGGGCAGTTCAGGCCCCAGATAATTGGCGGTCAGCCCTAGCACAACCGCAAAGGACGTACCGGTCACCAGCACGGCAGGGAGGACTTCCAGGGTACCTCGCCACCCGGCCATGGTCCACACCAGCCAGAGAGGCGTGATTAACCCCAGGAGGGGCAGCTGGCGGGCGGTCATCTGGCTGATACCGCTGATGCTGAGCCCGGTGATCTTGCCGGCTGTGATCACGGGAATACCGATGGCGGCGTAAGCTACCGGAGCGGTATTTGCCAGAAGGGCCAGGCCCGCGGCGTGGACGGGGTTGAAACCCAATCCCACCAGCATGGCCGCGGCGATGGCGACCGGGGCGCCGAATCCCGCCGGCGCTTCCAGCAGGGAACTGAAACAAAAGGCGATTAACAGCACCTGCAACCTCCGGTCGGAAGCGACACCGGAAATGGATCTCTTGATGACCTCGAACTGGCCGGTGCGGACGGTAATGTTGAAGAGGAAAACGGCGGCCACGATCAGCCAGCCGATAGGAAACAGGCCGTTCATCGCACCGAATACCGCCGCCAGTACCGCCTTGGACACGGGCATCCGGTACCCTGCCACCGACAGAAGCACGGCTGCCGCCACCGTGATGATGCTGGCCCGGTATCCCGGAAGCCGTTTGACGGCAAGGGTGTAGAACAGGACAAGAATAGGGAGGGTGGCCATTAAAGTTGAAACCAGGGTATTTGAGAACGGGTCATAAACCTGAGCCCAGGGCAACGCACTCACTCCTATCCATGTACGTGGTTCAAGCGCTGTCAGAAACCAGCTAGAACTACAGAAGTCAGGACCAAGAAGTCAGAAGTCAGCCACGCGACGGGACACTGTGGCCGGAAACGACCCGAAAGGAATACCCGCTTCTGACCTCCCACCTCCCACATCCCACCTCTCTTAAAGCATCCACGCCAGGAGGATTGTCAGTGTCACAAAGGAAAGCAGGGTAGTTACAAACGTGATCCCGGTGACCAGTTCGGGTTCGGCTCCGTGCTCCGCGGCCAGCAGTGCGGTGATCACCGCGGAAGGCACGCCCGATGCCAGGATCAAAACCTGGGCAGTCAGGCCGGTGATATTCATCACGCGTACCAACAACACGGCCAGCAGCGGGCCGACAACCAGGCGGAGGATTACACCCAGGGCAATTTTTTCCGCCTCCCGCGATACCTTTACATCCACCAGCTGCATCCCCAGCACCACCAGGAACAGGGGGATGGCCGCGTCGGCCAACATGGTTACGGGGTAATCCAACACCTGGGGGAGGACGATCCCAAGGCTCTTCATCACGATACCGATGACGCTGGCGTACACCAGCGGTGTCCGGAGCACCGCCCTGATCGCATGCGCCCATCCGCCTCTGGCGCTGGATGCCAGGTAAACTCCCAGGGTGAACATCAGGAGCATAGTCACGATGTTGACCACAATGCCCCGTTCAAACCCTGGCTGGCCAAAAGCAAACAGCAAGAGCGGGAGGCCGAAATAGCCGTTGTTGGGGAACACGGTACTCAATTGCAGGGCAATGTTGGTCGTTGGGGATAACCGGAATATCTTGGCGACGGCAAAAGTAACAGCTAGAGCCGCCATATGGAGTATGATGGAAAAAACGATAATCTGGCCCGCTTCCTCCGCGGGTAACATGGTCTTGGACAGGGAGTTGATGGCCAGGGCAGGCATAAACACATACATTCCGGCTTGCGAAATCGGTCTTGGATCTGTCCCCACCATTCTTCGCAGGAGATAACCTGTGGCCAGGAGAAGCAGAATTGGTACCAAAACTTGTGCAATAACCATTGTCGCAGTCCCTTCCGTCGTTATATAAAAATGTAACGTAGCTAATTGTCAAGATTTCGACATCCATTCAAAACCACCTGTCGGAGCAAAAAATTTTGTTGATTCTCCAAGGCGGTCTGCCGGGTGATACATCACGTAATCGCTCCGATGCAGAAATGTATCGGTATTTCTTTAGTGTTGCGGGTATTTCGCCGTTTGATTTCGGGCTTGTATGAGTGATTACCGGTTGTATCGCACCCGGGAGCGTAACCAAGGGCTAATCTCGATTCGGAGA
The DNA here is from genome assembly GCA_000987045.1 of Clostridiales bacterium PH28_bin88. Classification (GTDB taxonomy): domain Bacteria; phylum Bacillota; class PH28-bin88; order PH28-bin88; family PH28-bin88; genus PH28-bin88. The sequence goes on from LAKY01000037.1 coordinate 8,610, forward strand.
GGGCTGTAAAGACTGGCATGGTTATTGCAATATTCACACATCAACGGTAGTACAAAAGAGGTGATGCCAGTGGCGAGGAAAAAGAAGCTGTTGCCGCTAGCCGAGGCGGCGAGCCTGGTGAAAGACGGCGACCGGGTCTTTACCGGCGGTTGGACCGTGGTGCGAAAACCCATGGGGTTGGTTTACGAGTTGATCCGCCAGGGGAGAAAGGACCTGCACCTAGTTTCCAACCCGGGCGGACCGGAAATAGACCTCCTGGTGGGGGCCGGATGCGTCAGCCTCACGGAAACCAATTACATCGGGCATGAGGTATTCGGGCACCCCTACTGCTTCCGGAGGAAAATTGAGGAGGGAGCAAGCGGCTACCACCACGACGACTGGACGGTCCAGACAGGCGCCCTGCGGATACTGGCGGGGGCCATGGGACTGCCCTTTTTGCCCACCTTCTCTCTCAAGGGTTCGGATATCATCAACCCGGAACTGGACCCGCTGAAGGAATTGCGGGGGGTAGACCCGCGCCTGCCCAAACAAAAGGTAGCCTTTATCCGGGACCCCTTCTGGGAGGGACAAGAAATGGTGCTGGTCCCGGCGCTCCGCCCGGACGTGTGTCTGATTCACGCCCAGGAAGCAGGTGAAGAGGGTACGGTAAGGATCCGGGGGGGCGCCTTTATGGATTACTACGCCGCCATGGCTTCCAAGGTGACTATTGTTACCGCCGAGACCATCGTCCCCGAAGAGTCCCTACGGGATTTGCCCGAAGCCAATACCATCCCCGCGCCCTTCATCCATGCAGTTGTGGAACTGCCCTACGGGGCACACCCCACAGCGGTGAGGGGTTTTTATGACAACGACCCGTGGTGGTTCAAAGATTACCTGGCGGCTTCCAAGGAGGAAGAAGCCTTTCAGTCATGGCTGGGGGAATGGGTGCTGGGCGTGAGGGACCATGACGAGTATCTCGGCAAGGTGGGGCTGAAGCGTCTCTTATCTTTGAAGGCCGATACGGTCAGAGGCTACAACCCGAACATCCGCCGGCGGTTGGACAGGTTGCGGGAGGTGAAGGAGTAATGACCGTGAGAGTATCCGGTGACGGGCATGGAAACGGTTTTGCCGGTAAGGGCAGCTATAAGGGGCCGGAGATGATGGTGGTCGCGGCCAGCCGGCTGCTGCAAAACGGTGAGATGGCCCTGGTGGGAACCGGCATACCCCTGGTGGGGGCAATGTTGGCCAAGCACACCCACGCCCCTGAAATGGTATTAGTCATGGAAGCTGTGGCCTTTGACAGCAGGCCGCTGGCGCTTCCCTTTTGCGTGGCTGACCCGCGCGGGGTATACCGCACCCCCTGGACCCCGACCGCCGTTGAGGTGATGGGGCAGTTGCTGCAAAACAGGCGGATTGATGTGGGGTTTTTGGGAGGCGCCCAGGTGGATAAGTACGGGAACATCAATTCCACGTGCATGGGGCCGTACCTGCGCCCGCACAAGCGGTTCGAGGGTTCCGGCGGCGCCATGGACATTGCCGCCATGGCCGGGCGGACAATCATCATCATGATCCACGAGCAGCGGAGGTTTGTCGAACAGGTGGACTACATCACCAGCCCGGGCTGGAAATGCAGGGACTACCGGACCGGTAAACTGATCGACCGGCGGGAACTGGGCATGTGGGGCGGACCCTACGCCGTGGTTTCCACCATGGGCGTAATGAAATTTGACGACGGGACCCACGAGATGTACCTGGCCGAGTACTTTGAAGACCTGGGCATCACCCCGCAGGTGGTCAGGGAAAACACCGGTTTTACCATCGATGTCAGCCGGGCCAAACCCGCTGCCCCGCCCTTGCTTGAAGAGTTGCACGTCCTGCGGACAGTGGTGGACCCCGAAGGAATCTACATGAAGTATTAGCGGACCTGTAGAAGAAAAAGAATGGGAGGTACGGAGTTATGACTGACGCCAAAGTGCATCTTTTCAATCCTGAAGCCATCTCCAAGTTAAGGGAAGAGAGCGAGAAATGGCAGCGGGAAACCCTGAAGGACAAGGGAGGTGCGGGCGAATACTTTACCGAGTCAGGCATTCCCATTGATCTGGTGTATACCCCGGAAGCGATTGCCTGGCAGGATTTTTTACAGGACACCGGTTATCCGGGGCAACCCCCCTTTATCCGGGGTGTATACCCTAACATGTACCGGGGCCGTTTGTTTACCGTGCGGCAACTGGCCGGTTTCGGCGCTCCGGAAGACTGCAACGAGAGGATCAAGTTCCTGCTGGCTAACGGGGCCACGGGGGTAAACATTGTCTTTGATCTGCCGACCATTCGCGGTTACAACTCCGATGACCCGGAAGCCGAAGGCAACGTGGGCCAGTGCGGTGTGACCATTGACTCCCTGGAGGACATGGAGAGGTTGTTCGACCAGGTGCCGGTCGACCAGGTATCCGTCTCCCTGGTGACACACCTGCCCAGCGTAACTGTGGCCCTGCTGTCCATGTACCTGGTCATGGCGGAAAAACGGGGCATACCTTTTGAGAAGCTGGCCGGCACTACGCAAAACGACTTTCTGATGGAAACCACCGTGGGAAGCGGGCCGGAAATCCTGCCTCCCAGGGCCTCGTTCCGCCTCCAGTGCGATGCCATCGAGTACGCCGCCAGGCACCTGCCCCGGTGGAACCCTGTCAGTTACAACGGCTATAACCTGCGGGAAGCCGGCACCAACGCCGTCCAGGAAGTGGCGGTGGCCATTGCCAACGCCATCGCCACCGCCGAGGAGCTGATCAGGCGGGGCCTGCCCGTCGACGCCTTCGCCCGCCGGATGTCCTTCTTCTGGGACCTGTGCAACGACTTTTTTGAAGAAATCGCCAAGTGCCGGGCATCGAGGAAGGTCTTCTACGAAGTGATGCAAAACAGGTTCCAAGCCAAAGACGAACGGTCATGCTTGATGCGATACCACGTGCAGACCGCCGGTATCACCCTTACCAAAGTAGAGCCACTTAACAACATCGCCCGGTCCGCCGTTCAAGGCCTGGCGGCGATCCTGGGCGGCGCCCAGTCCCTGCATATCGATTCTTACGACGAGGCGTATTCGGCGCCCACTGAACAGGCTGCCCTGGTATCCCTTCGCACCCAGCAGATCCTGCAGGTGGAGACCAACGTGGTCAACACCGTGGACCCCCTGGCGGGGTCCTACTATGTGGAATACCTGACCGGTGAAATGGCGAAGCGAATCAAGGAGTATGTGGCGGAGATCGAAAAACGGGGCGGACTGGTGAAAGCGGTGGATGACGGCTGGCTGCACCGGGAGATTTCCAACTACGCCTACATGCAGCAGCGAGCCATTGAAAAGGGCGAGAAAAAGATCGTCGGGGTAAACTACATGAAAAGCGCCGACGCGCACCTGGGGCAGATCGAAGTATTCCGTTACCCGGAAACCGAGGAACGGCAGAAAGCCAAGCTCCGCGCCCTGCGCGAAAGCCGGGACAACGACCGCTTGACCGCTGCGCTGGAAGTCTTAAAGGCTAAATGCGGGACTACGGAAAACCTCATGCCATACGTTGTCGAAGCTGTGCGGGCGAATGCGACTCTGGGTGAAATAGAGGAAGTGTTCCGCCGGGAATTTGGCCTGTGGCAGTTTCCTCTGGCTTAGAGAAGGGAGAGGCATGCAATGAATAAAAGGATCAAGGTCGTGATGGCGAAGCTTGGGCTGGATATTCACTGGCGGGGGGCGGTAGCGGTGTCAAGGCTCCTGCGGGACGCGGGGATGGAAGTTGTGTATCTTGGAAACCAGTTCCCGGAGGCCATTGTCAGTGCCGCCATCCAGGAGGGAGCGGACGTGGTGGGGTTGAGCACCCTGGGCGGCAACCACTTGACTCTGGGGCCCAAGGTGGTCCGGCTGCTCCGCGACCAGGGTATGGATGACGTGATGGTGCTGATGGGTGGGGTAATCCCCCCGGATGACTTCCCGGCGTTAAAAAAAGCGGGGATCACGGAGGTGTTCGGTCCCGAGACCACCATTGAAGAAATCGTCAACTGCATTCACGACGGCATCAAACTCCGCGAGAGCGTGAGTTAATCTCATCTTCAGTCAGACCAAGAAGTCATAAGTCAGCCACGCGACTGGACTCTGTGGCTGGCAAACGACCCGAAAGGAATACCCGGATCTGACCTCCCACCTCCGACTTCCGACCTCCCACTTGACCGGCAAGCCCGCCGTGGGCACCGGTCAATTGCTTTTAACGGTATAATTTTCAAGAGGCAGCCAGTAAACGGCACGAGGAGGATTGTACCCCTCGCTGCTAGAATACTTACACAGCATTTTATTGATGACTTTTAAACACAGTTCGGGCGATCCTGGATGTCAATTCCGAGGGGGAAGGGGTTTAGAGCTGATGCGGGAGTGTTACAGGATGAGTGCCGCGGACTTGGAACCCGGTGCGGTAATCACCCTTTTTCTCACCATCCTGGAGAAAGTGTTGGAAATCAACCGTGAATTGAACGATGTCATTGACTTGAGTGCCGATGGCCTGGTGGTGTCGGACAGTGACGGCACCTTGCTGCGGATGAACAAGGCCTACGAGCAGATTGTGGGGGTGAAGGCCCAGGACTTTATCGGAAAACCCGCTGCCGAGTTGAAGAAGTGCGGGGTGCTTCCCGAAGTGGTAACCACGCGGGTGCTGGAAAGCGGCAAACAGGAAAACCTTTGCCTGCGAATTAGGGGGCGGGAGGTGCTGCTCACCGGCCGGCCCATCTTCGACGATGAAGGGAAGATCTTCCGGGTAGTGGCGACCATCAGGGATCTGAACGAGTTGAACATGTTAAAGGAACAGGTTCAGACCTTTAAAGAGCTGCACGACCGTTACCTGGCCGAACTCGCCCAGCTCCGTGCCAAAGAGGTCAAGGTCGATATCGTGGCGGACAGCGCGGCGATGCGCCGCACCATGGACCTAGCCTTAAAGATGGCTCAAGTGGAGTCCAACGTGCTGATCACAGGGGAATCCGGCACGGGAAAGGAAGTAGTAGCCAAACTGATTCACCGCGCCAGCCAGAGAAGAGATGGACCCTTCATCACGATTAATTGCGGGGCCATTCCGCCGGCGTTGCTGGAATCCGAACTGTTTGGTTATGAACCCGGCGCTTTTACCGGGGCGAAACGTTCCGGGAAACCCGGTTTGTTTGAGACCGCCCAGGGCGGGACCATTTTTCTCGACGAAGTGGCGGAAATGCCGCTGGACTTACAGGTCAAGCTCCTGCGGGTCATTCAGGAACGCGTATGTTTCCGGCTGGGGGGCCACAAACCCGTCGCCCTCGACGTGAGGATTATTGCGGCTACAAACAAGAATCTGCCCGAGATGATCGCCGGGGGCCTCTTCCGGGAGGACCTCTTCTACCGGTTGAATGTGGTCCAGATATTCATTCCCCCGTTGCGGGAGCGGAAAGAGGACATTCCTTCACTGGTGATGCACTTCTTGGCCAAATTCAACAAGAAATATCATTTCCAGAAGAGGATTTCGCCGGAAGCTATGGGTGGACTTTTGCATTACTCGTGGCCCGGCAACGTAAGGGAACTGGAGAATACCATCGAGCGGATGGTGGTGTTGAGTGCCGGGGACACGATTGAACCCCAGTTGTTGAGTGAAAACGGGCCGGAGTTTCGCACTCCCCCTACGGGTTCGAGGCTGCTTCGCGATGTGATGGAAGAAACGGAGAAAATCATGCTTGTTTCCGCTTATGAAAAACACGGCAGCACGAGAACGGTTGCCAGGGCACTGGGCATCAGTCAACCTTCGGTTGTCAGGAAGCTGCGGAAATACGGATACAAAATCAGGGAGTAGGAAGGGGAGCTATAATGATGAAGGTGCAAAAATACATGACCCCCGATCCGGTGACTCTCCGGCCTCAAGACAGCATCTTCCTGGCGGCCAAGACCTTCCTGGCTCACCATGTCGATGGCGCTCCCATTGTTGACGAAAGGGGCCTTTTACTGGGTTTGATCACTAAAACCCACCTGTACCAGGCGATGACCGGTGGTTTGCCGCTTACTACCACGGTTGAGCGCGTGATGACTACCGGGGTGGTAACCGTCTCACCCGATGACGACCTGGACAAGGTTTTTTCTCTGGCGGTAAAAAGGCTGCCAGTGGTCGATAAAGAGGGGTACCTGGTGGGGATGATCACTGCCACTGACCTCTTGACGGCCTTCTACGACAAGTACCGGTCCGCTGTTGACCAGTTGCAGGCCATTCTGGACTCTGCCTATAACGGCATCATTGCGGTGGACCGGGAAGGGAAAATCATCTTGTTCAATCAGAAGGCCGAACTGCTGGTCGGGTGTAGCGCGGCGGAGGTAAAGGGTCTCCGGATCACTGAGGTGATCCCCAACAACGGGTTGATGGAGGTACTGCAGACCGGTGAACCCAGAACGGGACAGCGGCTGGTAGTGGGCTCAACAACGGTGATTTCGGACCGCACCCCCATCACCAGCCAGGGGCGTGTGATTGGGGCGCTGGCGGTGTTTCAGGACGTCAGCGAACTACAGAAAGCCATGGAAGAACTGGTTGATGTACGCAAATTCGCCCATACCCTGGAGACTATCCTGGAAACCGCCTATGAAGGCATTATTGTAGTTGATCCCGACGGCATTGTCACCATGTTCAACCGGGCTTACGAGGATTTCCTGGGCATTAAACGGGAAGAAGTGATCGGCCGCCATGTCACGGAGGTAATCGAAAACACCCGCATGCACATTGTGGTCAAGACCGGTGTACCGGAGATCGGGTTGAAACAAAAGATCATGGGCCAGGAGATGGTGGTACAGCGCATTCCCATTTTTGAAGACAACCGGATCATCGGGGCGGTCGGCAAAGTAATGTTCAAGGACGTCAAAGACCTCCGGGCGATGGCCGAACGCCTGCATGCCCTGGAGAGCAAGGTGGAGTATTACGAGACGGAATTAAAGAAGATCAGGGGTTCCAAGTATACCTTTGACCACATTGTCGGGACCAGCGGGAAAATGCTGGCGGTCAAGAACATGGCCCTGAAAGCGGCTCAGGGGCACTCCAACGTCTTAATCACAGGCGAGAGCGGGACAGGCAAAGAACTCCTGGCCCATGCCATCCACCATGCGAGCCCAAGGGCATCGGGACCGTTCATCCGGCTGAACTGTGCCGCCATTCCTCAAGACCTGCTGGAGGCGGAACTGTTCGGCTACGAAGAAGGAGCTTTCACCGGGGCGAGGAAGAGGGGTAAACCGGGGAAGTTTGAACTGGCCAACCGTGGTACCATTTTCCTGGACGAGATCGGGGACATGCCGCTTCCCATGCAGGCCAAGATTCTCCGGGTGCTGCAGGAGAAAGAGATCGAACGGGTGGGAGGGGTGGAAACCCTTAAGGTGGATGTCCGGGTGGTAGCCGCTACCAACAAGGACCTGCAAGAACTGGTGGAACAAAAACTCTTCCGTAACGACCTGTTTTACCGGTTGAACGTGATCACTCTGGCCATCCCTCCCCTCAGGGAGCGAAACGAAGACATCCCCATCCTTGCCCAGTACTGGCTGGAAAAGCTCTGCGACGAAATGGGTATTCCGGGTAAGAGATTTGCCCCGGAAGCCCTGGAGTACTTCAGGGCTTACCAGTGGCGCGGCAACGTGCGCGAAATGATCAACACCGTGGAAAGGCTCGTCAATACAGTGGACAAAACCGTGATCGAGGGGCAGGACCTCCCGGCCGGCATTACCGGGTGGAACCAGGCAGAGCGGGATACGCCGGCGGCGAGGGGGACACTGGAAAAGTCCCTTTGTGACACCGAACGCAGCAGCCTCCTGGAGGCCATGGAAAAAGCGGGGGGTAACAAAACGGTAGCGGCCCGGATACTCGGTATTCACCGCTCCACCCTTTATGACAAGCTTCATAAATACGGACTGGCGTAACTACTCAGGAGTCAGGAGTCAGAAGTCAGAAGTCAGAATGAGAGTACGGTTATCGTCTCGAAGCATTCTGAATTTTGCCCTGAAAATAGGCTCCGTCGTTTTCATGCTCTGATGGTGACGCCGCAGGCGTCGTGGGGGTCTGACTACTGATTACTGAATTCTGAATACCTGAATAGTAACAGCCTGGCTTAAATGGCCGGGTGGTCTTACCAAAAACTGCGGGTGTCGTCGGGAAACGCCGACGACACCGTCGTCTGATGCCGACACGTCTGGGTGGTCAACCCCGGCGCACAGGCGGCACCCAGGCAATATTATTTACCCAAGTTTGCTTAACGCGTGATCTTTCTGTTTCTTGCCAACTTTCAAATAAGGTGGTGGTGCCTGCCGGTGAGCCGGACGAAGGCAAAATGTTGGCATCATTATTGCAATAAACACTCCTCGAAGAAAAGCCTCCTGAAAAAATCTGAAATGGTACTAGGAGGGCAGGAAGGAGATGGTACATGAAAAGAATCCTATCGGCAGCAGAGGCGGTAAAGTTGGTAAGAGACGGAGATGTGGTGGCTGTTGAGGGTTTTGTCGGCCACGGCCACCCCGAGGCATTGACCTCGGCCCTGGAAGAACGGTTTCTCAAAACGGGAGAGCCACGCAACCTCACCCTTGTCTACGCAGCGGGACAGGGTGACGGGGGAGAGCGGGGCATGAATCACTTTGCCCACCCCGGGCTGGTTGGGCGAGTTGTCGGTGGACACTGGAACCTGGCTCCCAAACTGGGCAGAATGGCTGTAGAGAACCAGATCGAGGCCTACAACTTTCCCCAGGGGGTGATCAGCCACATGTTCCGGGATATTGCCGCCGGCAAACCCGGTACGATTACCCATGTGGGGTTGAAAACCTTTGTGGATCCCCGCCTGCAGGGCGGCAAGCTTAACAGCGTCACCAAAGAAGACCTGGTGGAACTGGTCCGACTTGGAGGCCGCGAATGGCTGTTCTACAAGCGCATCCCCATTACCGTGGCCCTGATCCGGGGGACTACCGCCGACGTCAACGGCAACATCACCATGGAAAAAGAAGCCTTAACCCTGGAGGCGCTTTCCATCGCGCAGGCAGTCAAGAACTGCGGTGGAACAGTGATTGTCCAGGTAGAGCGGGTGGTGGAAGCGGGGACTTTGTACCCGAAACTGGTCAAGATACCCGGGATCCTTGTGGACGCGCTGGTGGTGTCCACGCCTGAAACGCACCCCATGTCCTTTGGGGAGCAGTACAACCCGTCGTACAGCGGGGAGGTGCGGTTTCCCTTGAGCGCGCTGCCGGTCCTTCCCCTGGACGAGCGCAAGGTGATTGCCCGGCGGGCAGCCCTTGAACTTACCCCCAATGCCATCGTTAACCTGGGGATTGGCATGCCTGAAGGGGTGGGCTCCGTTGCCGCGGAGGAAGGCATCTTCCACCAGATGGTGATGACGGTTGAGGCCGGTCCCATTGGCGGCGTTCCCGCCGGGGGGCTGAGTTTCGGTGCCGCCTCAAATCCTGAGGCGATCATCGACCAGCCCTACCAGTTCGATTTTTATGACGGCGGAGGACTGGACATCGCCTTCCTCGGTCTGGCTCAGGCCGACCGGTATGGCAATGTGAACGTGAGCAAGTTCGGCCCGAGGGTAGCCGGGGCCGGGGGGTTCATCAACATCAGCCAGAACGCCAAGTGCGTAGTGTTCTGCGGGACGCTTACCGCCGGCGGGCTCGAAGTGGAGGTGAGGGACGGCCGCCTGAAAATCGTGAACGAGGGACAGCACAAGAAGTTCGTGAACCAGGTGGAACAGGTCACCTTCAGTGGGGATTATGCCGTGGAAAAAGGGCAACGGGTGCTTTACATCACCGAACGGGCGGTGTTTGAGCTGCGCCGGGATGGGATGGTCCTCACCGAGGTCGCTCCCGGGGTGGACCTGGAGCGGGACGTGCTGGCCAGAATGGAGTTCCGGCCGGTGATTGCCGGTGACCTGAAAGAAATGCGCGGTGACTTTTTCCAGGTCAAGCCTTGCGGGCTGCAACAAGCGGGGTAGACATGGGGCCTGTGCTCTTTCAAAAATATTTTTTATAAAAAAATTGATGTGAAAGCAGGAATTGTTCAAAATTCATTGAATAATATAACGGCTCAGTGGCTAGACCACTGAGCCACCATATCAAAGAACTGTTACATACAATTCCTTGCTTGATAGCGGTAGAAGGGGTAATAGGCAGATGGGGAGGTGAGCGGTACAGAGAGACTGGTGATGTGGAAGTAGAGGGTCCAGTGGTTTAGAATCCGAAAAGAAATTACTGACAAGTCAGGAGGGAAAATCGAATTGTTTAAAAACAAAAGGTACCTGTCTCTTGTGTTGTTATTGGTTTTTGTCGCGGTGATCGTGGCCGGGTGCGCGACCGCGAAACCGCCGGCGGCGCCTGCCAGCGGTGACGGCGCCAAGGCGGAAGCGCCGAAACAGGAAGTCATCAAGTGGAAGATAGCCACCGCCTGGCCGAAATCCATCATGATCCAGCAGATGCCTGAAAAGTTCGCGGAAGAGGTTAACAAGGCCAGCGGCGGGCGGCTGCAGGTCGAGGTCTACCCCTCCGGCGCGGTAGTGGGCCCCGCCGAGGTGCTGGATGCGGCCAACGCCAAGACCATTGACGGATACCACACCTTCTCCGGGTACTGGATCGGCAAGATGCCGGCTGCGCCCTTCTTCTCTTCCGTCCCCATGTTCTTCGAACCGTTCCAGCACCTGGTATGGGTCTACGAGGGCGGCGGCCTGGAGCTCTGGCAGAAGATGTATGATCAGGCCGGTTACAACATCAAGGTGATCCCCCTGGGGATCCAGCACCCCGAGACCCTGGCCTGGTCCAACAAGCCCCTCGCCAAGCTCGATGACTGGAAAGGCTTGAAGTACCGCACCGTTGGTTGGTGGGGAGAGATCCTGAGAGAACATGGCGTGGCGGTAACCAGTTTGCCGGCGGCGGAACTGTACCCCTCCCTGGAGCGCGGCGTGCTGGACGCCACGGAATTCAGCAGCCCGTATAACGACTCGACATTAGGCTTCCAGGAAGTTACCAAATACATGACCGGTCCCGGCATGCACCAGCCCAGCGTGTTGTTCTACATCGGCATCAACAAGGATTCCTGGAACGCCCTGCCGGATGACCTGAAGCAACTGGTGGAGACCACCGCCAGGTCCGTTACCCTGTGGAGCTGGTCCAAGGACTTCAACGAGAGCATGAAGGCCCTTGACCAGTTCAAGGCCAAGGGCATTACCCAGGTCAAGGTGGATGAGGCTACTCAGAAGGAATTCGCGGAAACCGCCTATAATTACCTTGAGAAGAAAGCCAAGGAGCAGGGAGGCATCTTCCAGGAGATCTGGACCTCTGCCAAGGATTTCAGGAAGAAGTTTGTTGACTACGAAGAGTTCATGATGCCTGTCAGAGTTAAGTACTAAGCAGGTGGCGCCGGGTTTACTCCCGGCACACAGAGCCGGAAATGCCGGAGCAAAGCCCAACCTTGGGGTGGGCTTTGCTCCCACTACCTTAGAAAGGGCTGTGCTGAATCTCGTCCGGCCTGCGTTTAACTTCACTGGGCAATCAATTACAGGAGGAGTGACCCGTTGAGCGTTTTAAATACAGTTTTAGGGGCGATTGATAAGACCAACGAGTGGTTAGCAAAAATTGCTTCCTGGTCCATGGTGCTGTTGGTGTTCACCATGACCTACGAAGTAGTGTCCCGTTATGTCTTCCGCGCTCCCACCATCTGGAGTTACGACATGAGTTACTTTCTCTCCAGCATTATGCTGATGTTTGGCATGGCCTACACCCTGAAGGTTAAGGGGCATGTCAACATCGACATCTTTTACGGCCGCCTGTCCGGCCGGGGCAAGGCAGTACTCGACGTGATATTCGCCCTGCTTTTGTTTTTCCCCTTGTGGGTCCTGATGGTCAAGGCCATGATCCCCCATGTGATCTTTGCCTGGAAAATGCACGAGAAAAGCTGGGTGGGCACCTGGTTGCCCGCGGTCTATCCTTTCAAGACCTGGGTGACAGTAGGAACCATCACGCTGCTGCTGCAGGGAACTGCCGAGTTTATTCGTGATCTGACCGTCGCTGTGACCGGGGGTGAGCGGCCTTGAGCGCCGAGTTGATTGCTTTCTTGATGCTGGGATCATTAATCATCATCATTGTTTTGGGCTACCCCATCGCCTTCGTCCTCGGGGGCCTGGCTACCATCTTCGGTTTGATTTTTGTCGGGCCGCAGGTACTGAACATGTTCATGCTCAAGTTGTTTGAGGTCATGTCCAACTATGTGCTGATTGCGGTCCCGCTGTTTGTATTCATGGGTACGGTGATCGAAAAATCGGGTTTGGCCCTCAGGCTGTACGAGGCCATGCACGCCATCATGGGGCGCTTACGGGGCGGCCTGGCCCTGGCGACGGTGGTTACTTGTACCATTTTTGCGGCGGCTACCGGTGTAATCGGAGCCTCGGTGGTCACCATGGGTCTCTTGGCTTTGCCGGCCATGTTGAAGTATAACTATGATAAGTCGCTGGCTACCGGGGCCATCTGCGCCGGCGGCACTCTGGGGATCCTCATCCCGCCCAGCGTGATGCTCTTGATCTATGGGCCGCTGGCCGGGATCTCGGTGGGCCAGTTGTACATGGCGGCTTTTCTTCCCGGATTGTTGCTGGCGGGGCTGTACTTCGTCTACATCCTCGTGCGGTGTTACATCAACCCCAAGCTGGGTCCGGCCCTGCCGCCCGGTGCCATCACCGTTCCCTTGCCTAAAAAAGTTTACCTGTTTGCCACCTCGGTGCTGCCGGTCGCTCTCTTAATCCTGGCTGTACTGGGTAGCATCTTCTTTGGGTTGGCCGCTCCGACGGAGGCCGCGGGCATCGGTAGCTTTGCCGCCTTGCTGCTGGCCGCCGCCTACCGGCAACTTAACCTGCAAAACCTGAAAGAGGCAGTATACAGTACGATGAAAATCAGCGCCATGATCTACCTGGTGCTGATCGGTGCGGGGTTCTTTTCCAGCATTTTCATCCGGCTGGGCGGCGGGGAAGTTGTGCAGAACCTGGTGTTAAACCTGCCCCTTCCCAACTGGGGCATCCTGCTGGCCATGTTCTTCATCGTGTTCGTCATGGGTGCGTTTATTGACTGGATCGGTATCATCATGATCACCGTTCCCCTGTTCACCCCCATCGCCGCGAAACTGGGGTACAACCCGTTGTGGTTCGCCATGATGATGAACGTGGTGATGCAGACCTCGTTCCTGACGCCGCCTTTCGCCTATGCGATATTTTATCTCAAGGGAATCGCGCCGCCGGAAATCCAGACAGCTCATATCTACCGCGGGGTTATCCCGTTTATCTTGTTACAGTTCGTAGGTATAGGCTTGTTAGCCATCTTCCCGGACATTATTCTGTGGTTACCAAGGTTGATGGAACTGACCAAGTAGAAGTTGATGCAATCATTGATTATAAAGGTGGAGGGGTGCTACCTTTGGCGAAGACAGACTTGGTAGCCCGTCTGGTAGGGGTGCTGGGCCGTGAAAAGATACTCACAGATAAAGAAGACCTGATGTGTTACGCCTATGACGCCACCGCCGACATGCCGCGCCGGCTGCCGGACGTAATGGTTTCTCCCCGCACTACCGGGGAGGTGGCAGAGGTGGTGAAGCTGGCGGGAGAATTCAACGTGCCGGTATATCCCAGGGGTTCGGCCACCAACCTCAGCGGAGGGACGATCCCCGGGAGCGGCGGTATCGTGCTGTCCACCCTGGAAATGAACAAGATCCTGGAGGTAGACCCGGAAAACCTGACGGCCACGGTGCAGCCGGGAGTGATCATCCAGGACTTGAACGACGCGGTGGCCCCTTACGGCCTCATCTATCCCCCCGATCCCGGATCAGTGACCACCGCCACCATGGGGGGCAGCGTGGCGGAGTGTTCCGGCGGGTTAAGGGGACTGAAGTACGGGGTGACCAAGCACTACGTGATGGGCCTGGAGGTGGTGCTGGCCAACGGCAAGGTCATCCGGGCCGGCGGAAAAACTGTTAAAAACGTCACCGCTTACGACCTGGTAAAGCTGTTTACCGGGTCTGAAGGGACGCTGGGCATCATTACCGAGATCACCGTCAAGCTGATCCCGGCGCCCGAGGCCCGGCGCAGCATGCTGGCGGTATTTGACGATATGGACGGGGCGGCCCGCACTATTACCGGAATCATTTCTAACAAGGTGATCCCCGCGACTCTGGAGATTATGGACAACACAACCATCCGGACAGTGGTGAATTACGCCCGGGTCGGGTTGCCGGTGGATGCCGCGGCGGTGCTGCTCATCGAGGTGGACGGCATCCCGGAAGTGGTGGCCAAAGAGGCTGAGGTGGTTGCCAGGGTGTGCCGGGAAAACGGGGGAGCGCTGCAGGTTGCCCAGGATGACACGGAAAGGGACCGGGTGTGGACCGCGCGGCGGGCTGCCCTGCCGGCCCTGGCCCAGTTGAGCCCCACCACCATTGTGGAAGACGCTACCGTGCCGCGCAGCCGCATTCCGGAGATGCTCAAAGCCCTGCAGGAGATCGCCGCCAGGCACCGCCTGACGATCGGTACCTACGGCCACGCCGGTGACGGCAACCTGCACCCCACTATTGTGACTGACGAGCGCAATCCGGATGAGATGGAACGGGTGCACCGGGCGGTGGATGAGATCTTTGAGACGGCTATTCGACTCGGAGGCACCCTCAGCGGTGAGCACGGCATCGGCATCGCCAAGAAGAAGTACCTGGAATGGGAATTGGGTCCGGACGGGGTGGAAGTCTTGCAACGGATCAAGTCGGCCCTGGATCCTGCCGGCATTTTGAACCCCGGCAAGATCGTCGGTTAGGGGGCGGAACTGCTTGAGTGTTTACGATAACCTGGCACTCCTCCGGGAAGAAATACTTAAATGCATGAAGTGCGGCAACTGCCAGGCGGTATGCCCCATTTACAAGGAAAACCGGATGGAAGCCGCGGTAGCGCGGGGCAAGGTCCAACTGGCGGATGCCCTGCTCAAGGGAGAACTCGTTCCCAACCACCGTCTAGCCGAGCGTTTTGCCCTGTGCCTGACCTGCAAGGCCTGCGTGGCCAACTGCCCCTGCGGCGTCCATATAGACACCATTATCCTGGCCGCCAGGGCGGAACTGGTACGCCAAAAGGGGCTGCCGTGGGTAAAGAACATTATCTTCCAGGGGCTGAAGCGGCCAGGCGTTTTCGACCTGGGCCTGAGAGCCGGCAGTCTTGTGCAGGGACTGGTGATGGCCGCCGAAAAGGAAGGGGGGCTGTACCACCCCCGGTTTCCCATCGGCCTGGACACCCGCCGGGTGTTGCCTCCGCTAGCCAGGACTCAGTTCAGGGACCAGCTGCCGCAAACCAATACCGTGGCTGAACCCAGGAAAAAAGCGGTGTTTTTTACCGGCTGCATGATCAACTACGTCTATACCGGTATAGGCCGATCTGTGGTTAACGTGCTGCGGGCCAACGGGGTGGAAGTGGTAATCCCCCGGGAGCAGCACTGCTGCGGCATCCCCGTGCTGACCCATGGTGACGTGGCCACCGCTAAGGAAATGGCCCGTTCCCATGTAGACGCCTTCAGCAAGCTGTCCTTTGACGCCCTGGTGGTGGCCTGCGCTACCTGCGGTTGCGCCTGGAAGGACCACTACCCGGCCTTGCTGGCGGATGACCCCGCATACTCTTCCAGGGCCAGGGAACTGGCTGCCCGTTCCTTTGACATCAGTGAGTTCCTGGTGGATCACCTGGACTTCATCCCGCCACGCGGGGTAGTGAACGCCAAAGTTACCTATCACGATCCCTGTCACCTGGCCAGGGGCCAGGAGATACGTCGCCAGCCCCGGCAGGTGCTGCAAAGTATCCCGGGCATTGATCTGGTGGAAATGACTGCCCCCGACCGTTGCTGCGGTGGGGCAGGGTCGTTTTCTATCACCCATGTTGATATATCCTTACAGATCGGTGAACGCAAAGTGAAGGATATCGCGGGTACCGGGGCGAATACCGTAGTAACCAGTTGCCCGGCCTGCCGCATGCAGCTTGAAGACAGCCTGCACCAGAAAGGAATGTTTGATCTGGAAGTAGTGCACACCGTCCAGCTGCTGGACATGGCCTACAAATCGGATATCAGAGGTCGGAAGCCAGAAGTCAGGGCTCAAGGAGCGGGATGAGCGGCAGTTTTGCCCGGTCAGTCCGGAGAGGGTTGATTGCGGCGTTCCGTAAACGGAGGAAACGTTAATGAATAGCCAAGCCTTATACGAACAGTTTAAAGAAAAAGCCGAGGCCGTTTCGGCGCAGGTTACCAGGGCAGCCACACCCCGCGACGCCCTGGCGGAAATCGCGGGATATTTGCGGGACATTGGGACCCAACGGGGCGAGGGTTTCACCACCGTATGGGCACCTTCCCCCGTGTTCAACGGGCTGGATTTGGAGGCTGCGCTGGACGGAGTAGGCCCGGTTTACTTCGAAAGGCTGGATCACCACGCCCGGGACGCCCTGGTGGGGGTGGCGGAGGCCGACCTGGCCATCGCCGAAACCGGGACCCTGGGGCAGGACGCTACCGACCTCGATAAACGACTCGCCACCACCCTGCCCTTCATCAGCATCCTGGTGGTGCGGACCGGCCGGCTGATCCCCACCATGGCCGACGCCCTGGAACGGTTTTCCGCCGGATTGCCAGGCTACCTGGCCTTGATCACCGGCCCCAGCCGCACCGCGGATATCGAGCGGGTGCTGACCATCGGCGTCCACGGCCCCGAATACCTCTGGGTCATCTTCGTGGACGGCGAAGGAGGGGAAAACGATGGCTAACCAGGAGTTCAGACAGCAGATCGCGAAAGCCCTCCACAATCCCAACCTGGAAGCCGCCCTGGGGAGTTTCGCCGACTCCTACACTCTCGCCCGGGCCAAGGCCTACGAGGGGATCGACTTCGAGGCCTTAAGAGACGAGGTCGCCCGCATCAAGGCCTACGCGGCGGACCACATGGAAGAACTGGCCGACCGGTTCACCCGGGAGGCAGAGAAACGGGGCGCCCACGTCTTCCGCGCCGCTTCCGGCGAAGAAGTCAAGGCCTACACCAGCGACCTGGCCAGAAAGCACGGAGTAAAACTCGTGGTCAAGTCTAAGTCCATGGCCACCGAAGAGATCCACCTGAACAGGCACCTGGAAGAGCAGGGCCTTACCGTCAAAGAAACCGACCTGGGGGAATGGATCATCCAGCTGGCCGGTCAGCGGCCCTCCCACATGGTGATGCCCGCCATCCACCTGAAGAAAGAAGAAGTGGCCGAAATCTTCAGCAAAGAAGTCAAAGAGCGGCTGGAGAGCGACATCCCGCGCCTGGTCAAGGTGGCCCGGCGGGAACTGCGGGAGGCGTTCTTGAGCGGCGACATGGGCATCTCCGGCGCCAACATGGCCGTAACGGAAACAGGCAGCATCGTGTTGTGCACCAACGAGGGCAACGGCCGGCTGGTCACCACCCTGCCTCCCATCCATATTGCCGTGGTAGGGCTCGAGAAACTCGTGCCCAGCCTTTCCGACGTGGCCACCATCCTGAAGGCCCTGCCCCGGAGCGCTACCGGCCAGCAGATCACCAGCTACGTCTCCCTCATTACCGGGCCCGTACCCACCGCCCGGGAAGACAGTATCGGACCCAAAGAACTGCACATCATCCTCATGGACAACAACCGCATCGCCATGCGGGACGACCCCAAGTTTAAAGAAGCCCTGCAGTGCATCCGCTGCGCCTCTTGCCTGAACGTCTGTCCCGTCTACCGGGTCGTGGGCGGCCACGTCTTCGGCCACGTCTACGCCGGGGGCATCGGCGCCATCCTCACCGCCTGGTTCAACGAAATGCGGAACTCAGCGGACATTCAGGGCCTTTGTATCCAGTGCGGCCGGTGTAAAGAAGTCTGCCCCGGTAAGATCGATATCCCGGGACTGATCCTGGAACTACGCACCCGCCTGACTAAAGAAAAAGGGTTGCCGCTAACCCAGCGCCTCATCTTCGAGAGCGTCCTGGCCAACCGGCGGCGCTTCCACACCCTCCTGCGGGCGGCGGCCAAGGCCCAGCGCCCCTTTACCAAAGGCACCCCCATGATCCGCCACCTGCCCCTCTTCTTTGCCGGCCTGGCCGAATTCAGGAGCCTGCCGGCGATCGCGGAGGTGCCCTTAAGAGATCGGATCACCAAAACACCCGGATTGGCCCAGCCCCAACAAAAGGCCGCCTTCTTTGCCGGGTGCCTCATCGACTTCGCCTACCCCGAACTGGGCGAGGACGTAGTCAAGGTATTAAACCACGAAGGCGTGGAAGTGGTCTTCCCGGAAGGCCAGACCTGCTGCGGCGCCCCGGCCAAGTACAGCGGCGTGGAGGACGTGGCCAGGAAGCTGGCCCGGGAGAACGTGGCCGCCATGCTGAGCGTTGAGGCGGACGTGGTGGTTTCCGCCTGCCCCACCTGCACCCATGCCCTGCGGCACGACTTCGTGCAGCTATTGTCCGGCGACCCGGAATGGGAGCCGAAAGCCCGGGAGCTGGCCATGAAGGTAAGGGACTTTTCCCAGTACGTCCTGGAACTGCGGCGAAAGGGGGGTGCTACAGGAGGCGGCAGCTTGCCGGAAACCGTGCGGGTAACCTACCACGACTCCTGTCATTTGAAACGTACTTTGGGTATTTTCCGGGAGCCCAGGGAACTGCTGGCCGGCATCTACGGCGTGCAGCTTACCGAAATGGCGGACTCCGACCACTGCTGCGGCATGGGGGGGTCGTACTCCGTCAAGTTCCCCGAACTCTCCGCCCCCATCCTGGAGCGCAAGCTGCAGAAGATCCACGAGAGCGGCGCTCAGGTGGTGGCCATGGACTGCCCCGGGTGCCTGCTGCAGATCGGCGGCGGGCTGGACAAGGCCGGCAGCCTGGTGAAGGCCAGGCACACCGCGCAGATCCTGGCGGAAGCACTGGGGGAATAAAATCCCGTGAATGTGAATTGCTCATCATACTTGCTTGTGTTAAGATTATCAAGGGGAAATTCTCGGTTGTATTTCAGTTCTGCCGTCTCCCGTATTCATAACCCCCCCAGAAACGCTGCCGGGCGGGTGAAGAAAAGGGTGATTTGCCGTTGGAACTCCGGCGCATTAAAGCTAAACGCATATATGAAAACATAGCCGAACAGGTTAAAGCACTTATTGCTGCAGGCAACTTGACTCCAGGTGATAAACTACCTCCGGAGCGGGAACTGGCGGAACAGCTTCAAGTCAGCCGTACTTCCGTCCGGGAGGCTTTGTGTGCTCTCGACATGGCGGGCATAATCGAGGTGCGCCCGGGGGAGGGGGCCTTTGTCCGGCGGGTAGAGAAAGACTCGATTATTGAACCCCTTTCATTTATCTTGTTGTTGGAAAAGGACAAGGTCCGGGAGATACTGGAAGTCAGAAAGGCCCTGGAAGTAGAATCTGTCGGGCTGGCTACCGAGCGGGCCACCGACGAGCATTTCAGTAAAATAGAAGCCTTCCTGGCGGAGATGGAAGAAGACCTCTTGACGGGAAACACCGGCGAGCGGGCCGACCTGAAGTTTCATTATTCCATAGCGGAGGCGACAGGCAACACACTTTTGATTCGCTTGATGAACACCGTTTATGATACCATGTATCAGACTCTAGCTACCACCCGGCGGCTGTGGATGACCAACACCGCCGGAACGCCGCAGCGCCTGTTCGAAGAACACAAGAGTATCTACCTGGCTATCAAGGATAGAGATAAGGCTAAAGCCAGAGAGCTTATGTACCAACACCTCTGGAAGGTCGAAACGGAGTTGGCGAGGATATACCGCCTGGTACAACAGGCCGATGCAGGTTATGAGGATATTCGCGGGAGTGGGGGATTTTAAAGTTTTAGTCGGTTAATGGGCTGAAAAATCGGGGGTATGTGCCGTGGACCTAAGGCCCGTCAAAAACAAAAAGATCTATGAGGAAATCATTGCTCAGATCCAGTCACTAATCAGCGCTGGCGGTCTACGACCGGGAGATCAACTGCCTCCGGAGAGGGAGTTGGCGGAGAAACTGGGCGTCAGCCGGGCATCTGTAAGGGAAGCAGTACGTGTCCTGGAATTAATGGGCCTTGTGGAGATCCGGGTTGGGGAAGGCACTTTTGTCCGGGAGATTTCCACCGAGGCCCTTATCCAGCCGTTGGCAGCCATACTGGCCCTGGAGAGAGGCACTTTTCACCAGGTATACGAGGTGCGCAGGGTGATGGAGTGTGCCTGCGCTTACCTGGCTGCTGAGAGGTCGTCTCCCGAGGAGATTGAATCCATGGCTCAAGCCTTATTACAGATGGAGCATTACCTGGAACAAAACATCCTGGGTGATGAGGCGGATACCCGGTTCCACCTGGCAGTGGCGGAGGGAAGCCACAATCCGTTTCTGGTAAAGCTCATGCATACTATTTCCGATTCCCTCCACCAGGTTGTACAATCGGCCCGGCGGAAGCTGTTCGAAACCCCGGGGAATGCACAGAAACTGTTGGAGCAACACCGCCAGATATTTGAAGCTGTCCGGGAAGGCAGGGCAAGAGACGCCGAAAGGCTCATGCATTACCACCTGGTCTTTGCCGAAGGCGAACTGGCCAAAGAGATCAATAGTTATTCTCCCGACGGTGTTGAAAAAGCGTGGCTTGATGCCCGGAGTTCCCAATAATGATTTGATGACAAATAAAGGGTGTAATAAAGAGGTTGACACCTAATCTTCTGTCTGTTAATATGGTTCCTGGACTTAGTTCTGTGAGCCATTAGCTCAGTCGGTAGAGCACCTGACTTTTAATCAGGGTGTCCCGCGTTCGAGTCGCGGATGGCTCACCAATATTGATAAGGATTTCAGGGTTTAGCTTCTACGAAGATGAGGCCGGGTACTACAATTTTACTACAACGTGCCTTATAAGCGCCCTGGTAAAGTTTATAAAGTATAACCGCCAGGGTTACTGCCCCGGCGGTTCTTGCTCTCTACTGGTTCCCTTCTTTACCGGAGGGAACTTTTTCTTTAGACCTATTGAGTTTGGTGACGGCTTCAGCTTTAGCCAAGGCCAAAACGTGGTGCAATCCTCCATGGAGATGGTGAATTTTGCATGGCCCAGAAGTTCCTGTACCACGCGCGGGTGTGTACCCTCCTCCATGAGCCTCGTGGCATAGGAATGGCGGAGCGCATGCAGGTTAGCGCGGGTTATCCCTGCTTTCTCAACCAACTTGTAAAACTTCCGGTTGAAATTGCGGGGCTCAATTGGTGTGCCAAATCTAGTGGTAAATACCAGCCCCTTATCCTCATACCTGGAACCCATAGCCAGTTTGAGCTGATCCTGTTTAGTTTTGTGAGCTTTTAGAGCATCCCACGCCCAGTCAGGGAGGGGAATAGAACGGTTACCGCTTTTGGTCTTGGGGGACTGGATTGTAAGCGCGGTTTTCTTTGGGCCATCAGGCACCATTACCCTTGAAACGGTTTCTCTGCCCCAGATAAGCCCTTTTTCAAGATCAATATCCTGCCACCGCAAGCCCAATACCTCTCCCCAGCGTAAGCCGGCTCCGAGGCTATGACGGCTGTTGATTTTGCTGAACAACTTCTTGTTTCATTGCCATCCCTGGGTAATTCCCCCTTCTCGACAATTTTGATAGCAGCTGTTCAAATCCTGTTTCTCCCAATTTAGGGGCAATGCTACCACTTCGGTTTTTTCCCTCTATCGATAAATTTCACCTCCTCCATCTATCTTTACACAGCCAGTGCAAGAATGGCTTATCGACAATTATACAGAAGAATTGAGCAACCATCCTGGAGTTCGCACGAAACTTCAGTGAATGCCGGACTATCAGGTTGACAACCAATTACCGGTCGAAGGGGCCGATCATCCGCCTGTACACTGACTTCATGGCGGGCTGGAACGAGGGTGTTCATCGGATTGACAAGGAAGAAAGCCTGCCGAAGTTGGAACTAGTGATGGTTCTCTGCACGCCTTTTGTTCCACCATACGGCGCAGCCACCATTGACAAGAGTTTTCAGCCAGCTGTCTTAATATTTGCGGCGGAAAGCGGGACAGTCACTTTTGTCGGGACCCGGGGCAACTACGGCAAGCGGATTGTGATCGACCACGGTGACGGCCTGGAGACCGCCTACAACCACCTTTCAGGCTACAAGGTCAGTGTGGGTGATAAAGTCTCCCGCGGCCAACTCATCGGCCTGGTGGGGAGCACGGGGCGCGTCACCAGCTCCCACCTGGACTTCGAGGTGAAAGTCAACGGGCAGTTCCGCAACCCCCTGGATTACCTCAGCAGGTGACCATTAGAAGAATACTTGTGAAAGCGAGGCAGGCCTTGGGGGTCTGCCTTTAAAGCGTCAATTATTGCCACCTAAAAGTGGCATCACATGCCAGTCTTTATTTGACGCTATCAACTGTTATATATTACACTGCGCAATAATATATACTGATCTGGTGATAACTCCGTTACATACCACGGAGGAGATGCTGCAAGTGGCTGACGAGACAAGTAATCTTCACAAAAGGTTCATAAATCGCTCATACCGGCACCATATCCTTGAGCTAACATGGTTACAACGAACATGCATCGCACTTACAGATTTGCGAGGAGGTAACTTTATGGTCTCCAAAAAATGGCCGGTACTGGTCGGGGTAATAGCCGCGGTGGGATTGTTGGCTTTCTATTTACTGCTGGTGGGACTGACCTCCCGCTCCTGGCCTCATGCCTTTGAATTGATCGCCGATGACTGGCCCTACGTTGCCGCTATTACCGCGGGATTCGGCACCCAGATGGGGCTTTTTACCTATCTCCGGAGGATTATCCGCCAAAAAAGTGCCGGTGGTAACCTTGTGGCGACGGCGGGCACCGGCACCTCTACCGCCACCATGGTGGCTTGTTGCCTGCACCACCTGGCGGACGTGGCGCCGGTGATCGGTTTATCGGGTGCCGCCATTTTTCTCTCCCAGTACAAGTACCCGGTAATGAGCGTCGGTATTGCCGCCAACGTGGTGGGGATTGTAATCATGGTACGCACCATCAGACGTCACTCCCATGCTGCCTGTTAGTTTAGTCTTCATACACTCGACTAAAGGCGACACGGAAACAATGTTCTCCGCGGTGGGGGACCTGAAATAAGGGCCTCTCTTGCGGTATAATGAGCTTGCGGTATAATGAGTAGGATAACAGCCAGTGAAAGCAGGTGAGCCGCTTGAAGAAAAAAGTGCTGGTAGTGGACGACGATCCTAAAATCGTTGAACTGGTTAAGGCCTACCTGGAGAAGGAGGGCTTCCAGGTACTGACCGCACTCGACGGTGAAACCGCCCTGAGGACGGCCAGGGAAGGCAAGCCCGATCTGGTCGTCCTTGATGTGATGCTGCCCCAGGTGAGCGGCTTTGATGTCTGCCGCATCCTCCGGTCTGAGACCAAGACGCCGATCATTATGCTCACAGCCAGGGATGACGAGACAGATAAGGTGATTGGCCTGGAATTGGGGGCGGATGATTACGTCACCAAACCTTTCAGCACCCGTGAGCTGGTGGCCCGGGTGAAGGCGGTGCTCCGGCGCACCGGTGGGGAGACTGTACTGGAAGACAAGCTGGTGGTAGGGGATCTGGTGATTGACTTTGAAGGGTACGAGGTCAAGCGGGACAATGAAACCCTGGAATTGACGCCCACAGAGTTCCGGCTGCTGCAGACCATGGCCAGGTATCCGGGACGGGTATTCACCCGCCTGCAACTGCTGGATGCTGTCCAGGATTATTCCTTTGAAGGTTACGAACGTTCCATTGATGCCCACATCAAGAACCTGCGCCGCAAGCTGGAGCCCGATCCCAAAAATCCCCGGTACATCCTGACGGTGTTCGGCGTGGGTTACAAGTTTGCGGGTGACGGCCGTGCGTAGCATCACGTGGAAGCTGGTATTTTCTTTTTTACTGGTTGTGTCCGTCTCGGCGGTGGTGACCGCCTACCTGGCCCGGATCAGTATCACCAATCAATTTTGGGATTACCTTGGCATGGGGCACATGAGGAATTCAAGCATGGGCATGGGGATGATGGATGCCTATTTCGGGGCGGCGGAGCGCCAGTTTTTGAACTCCGTGTTCCGTTCCCTTTACTGGGGGGCGGCGGTGGCCAGCGGGTTCGGCCTGGTCCTGGGATTAATCCTTTCCCGGGCCATCGCCGGGCCGCTCAAGAAGCTGACCACCACCGTTAAGGGGATCAGTAACGGCAATTTCCAGGAACGTGCCCAGGTAGAACGGGGAGACAAGGAAATTGTGGACCTGGCTGATGCTGTCAACGTAATGGCTGCTAGCTTGCAAACCAACGAAAGGCTCCGCCGCCGCCTGATGGCTGACATTACCCATGAGCTCCGGACCCCCCTTGCCATCATCCAGGGGAACCTGGAAGGGATGCTGGACGGGGTGGTGGATCCCAGCCCGCAGCACATCGCCTCCGTCTACGACGAAAGCCTGCGCCTGTCCAGACTGGTCAACAACTTACGAGATCTTGCCCTGGCGGACGTGGGCCAGCTGAAAATCGACCGGCGCCTCGTTGACCTTAAACAGCTGATGCAAAAGACCGGTCAGCTGCTGCGACCCGCTGCGGAAGAAAAGCACATCTCCCTGGAAATCCACACACCGGCGGAAATGCCCGTAATCACGGCCGACCCGGACCGGATTCACCAGGTACTATATAATCTGCTAACCAACAGCCTCAGGTACACCCCTGAGGGTGGGAAAGTAAGCCTGCTGGCCAGGGTTTTGGCGGAGGGCACGGGAAAAGAAATGATTCAGGTAGAGGTTTCTGATACCGGAGTAGGTATTCCCGCGGAAGACTTGCCTCACATTTTCGACCACTTTTACCGCGCCGATCAATCCAGGACCCGCGCTAGCGGCGGCTCCGGCATCGGCCTGGCCATTGTCAAACAGTTGGTGGAAGCCCATGGAGGGAAGGTGTGGGCGGAAAGCGAACCCGGCAAGGGGAGTACCTTTTACTTCACCCTCCCTGTTAAACCCGCCGCAAATCCGTAACATCTTTATGGCCGGTCACATTTGCGAAGGCTGACGAAAACTGATGAATTTATTGTGAAGTTATTGACAGATCAACCCATTCCGGGTAAAATGCAGGTAAGGACATACCCTTATAGGGTATGTCCGGATGGCGGAGGCATATTTGGCAGAAATGGGATTTTACAGGCATAAATACTACACAAAGTAGTACGTTTGAGCTGGTGTGGACTGTGCCATCAAATACGGTAGGAGGGATGGGCGGTGTTGTGCAGCAAAGATTGCGGGTCGGAAGCGGATGTTTTCTTCCGGACGGACAAGGTGTTTTACCCCTTATGCGCTCACTGTTATCTCAAGGACTCAAAGCTGCCCCGGGAAGTCCAGGAGCGCATTAGGGGATTTGTGGAAAGGGCGGACGGTCAAAGGAGTGATCAAAGTGGCTCCCAGTAAAAAGTATTGCGGCACCTGCCCTTGGTGTGGGTCCACCCTGGTGGGGCGTTTGACCCAAAACCGGTTCTTTTGCCAGGACTGTTTTTCGGAGATAGCCATTGAAGAGGAATGGGTGCGCGTGTACAACATCGGGCCGGACGGGGGACTCCGGTGCCAGCGGCAGTATGCCAGCCGTGAGGGAAAAAAGAGCACTCGCCGGAGCAAGGCGGTGTAACAATTGTTCGACTAAAAAAATAGGAGCTTCTCCAATTCACTACAGTAACGAATGGTAATAATACCCAGGCAGCATGTTAGGTAGAGATGGTTCTGCCCAGGGCGTGTTAACAAATTGAAGCCGGCTCGACCGCGCCGGATTTACACCGGCTTCCCTATTACCCTGCTTGGCAGGCACCTGTTCCAACGCCTGGTATGCTTTTGTTCAACCGCTTGATTCGCCGCAGAAGGGCATATTCCTGCAGCAAGAAAAAAGTTTTTTCATCTCTTTCAGGGTACGGTTAACAAGGAAGGAATCGCAAGACTCTTGCACTAGGTTACTGAGGTTGTCCCAAAACTGGGGGTCTACCTCAGAACTTGTACTGTCACCAACATCTTTCCGGCATGGGATCAGCCCTGGGATGACACTCCCCAGGGTCTTTCATACTACCACTAGAAAATTTAACTTTCTACGGCAGTGCAACTAAGGCTTCCGCCGCGCCAAAGGCTTGCACCATTGCATAAGCGTGATTAAGCCCATAAATAGGCAAGTCTTCTTTAAGCTAGGCCCTATTGTCACAATGGACATTTATGCATAATAAGACAAAAGAGCAGCGGGCTGGACGTGCATCAAATCCTTTTCTCCAGGGGATTGAATAACGATCTGCCCCTGA
>LAKY01000043.1:0-2826 GCA_000987045.1 Clostridiales bacterium PH28_bin88
CTCTTATGACACTCAATTTCCAGTTATATGATAATGTAAGTTAGTTTGCTTCGCTAGTATACGAACTCAGGCATACTGTCCCAGTGGAAGGGGGCAGTTCGGAGCATATGAGGAAATCCAAATTCCTTACGGTTAGAACTGGGCCTGTGGATATCCCACCTTATGAGGTCACTTGCGTATCCACCGACCTGGTAAGAAGTAGCTGTTACGTCAAAATTCAGGAGAAGTTCACTTTTGAGCTTCCTTTTTTTGGCTTGCAGCACTATACCCATATAAGTTGCAGTTTTCTCCCCAACTCAGAAAAAATAATTTTCCTAAACAAGCAGCCTACATCACAACCTCACGTGTACCGCGTTTACATTAAAATGGCCGTAACAGCCGCATTTATCATTCACTGCCCCTCCGGAGATCAGCAGTTCACTAAAGAATTGATTATCCCCATGCGAGTTGTTCTAACTATCCCACAGCGGGAAGCAGATCTGGATGTGAGGATTATTCCTTGCTACTGCAACTGTTGTCTTACACCGGGAGAAACCCGTATTACCCGTCTAAGAGGAGAAAAAGGTATCCAGTTCGCCTTTTCCGGAGCATTTAACAACAATCCTCCTTCCATAGTGATAGGCTCACCACCTGACCCTTCTGTGGCGGGTGAGACGGCCGGCGAGGTTACGGTCTTTTCCGATCAAACTTACAGACCGCTTTTCAAAGCATCCGGTTCGAAACCTAATGATGATTTTGGATTTGCGGTAGATGCAGGCTACGATTTGGATGGAGACGGCTGGGGGGATATTCTTGTAGGCGCTCCGGGTGCCAGTAAAGGCAGTGCAAGATGGGCCGGATACATACGTATCGTGTCGGGTTTTGACGGATCAAAACTGCTTGAAATTCAACACACCGAAGCAGAAGCCCAATTTGGCTGGTCCGTCAACTGGGCGGGCGATTTAAACGGCGATAATGTTCCGGATATACTAGTAGGCGCGCCGTTGGCTTCACCAGGGGGTAAAATCAATGCCGGCAGCGTTTTTGTCTACTCCGGAGCCTCCGGCAGATTGCTCTATCGTTTGGACGGCTGGAATGCCGGCGATGCCTTTGGCTACGCCCTGAAAAGCCTTGGGGATGTAGACGGGGATGGGATTCCTGATTTCGCGGTGGGAGCGCCCTTTGCTTCACCGGACGGTTTGTACCAGGCGGGAATGGTCTATGTCTATTCAGGTGCAACTGGGTCCTTGATCTATACCATCAAAGGTGTCGAAAAAAACGCGGGGCTGGGGTTCTCCATCAGTACTGTTCCTGACATGAACGGGGATGGTATTCCCGAGACGTTGGTGGGCGCTCCGGACAGCTCGCCCAGTGGAAGGAAAGAGGCCGGCTCGGTATATATCTTTTCCGGGGTGGACGGAAGAAAGCTATTTCACTTCGCGGGCCCGGTTAGCGGCGAGGAAGTCGGGATGGCGGTGTCCAGCGCGGGCTACACTGATCATGACGGCAGTCCGATTTTGGCCCTCGGGGCTCCCAGCGCATTTTCGGCCAACAAGCGTTTTGCCGGCAAAGTATACCTGGTTTCCAGCGGCAGCGGCCAGATATTGAGCGTGGTGGAGGGGGATAATTCCTGGGCGCAATGTGGATGGTCGGTTGCCAGCTCCGGGCTGCAAGGTTCACGAACCGGATTTATTATGGGTGCGCCTGGAAGCGGCGCTTTGGATGTAGGTCAAATGACCTCCGCGCATCTAAGCTGCGAAATGAAGCTTGTGGCAATTGTCTCGGTACTGCAAAAGGTTGATATCTTAATACCGGGAGCTGCATGTTACCAAGATATTTCAGAAATAGCCCTGTAGCCTGTTAAACCTTGACCATTTGTCAAAGCCAGATCAAATTAACTAAGGAAGTTCCATATTGTTCCTTACATATACCTAGAATTTATTGGAATGACTAATAAAGATGATGTTCATGGAATAAGTTTTGATGAATTCAACTTACCGGATCGGGTTAAGAAAGTAATTGAGAACAGCTTGTTCGACACACTGGCATTTTGTATTTGGGGTGAATGAAATGTGGGGTACCTACATAGGAAACAAACAGATGCTAATTTTTCCTCCATGGGGAGGAAAACTTTTGGTTTCCTCCGAAGACTTAAGTTTGATGCCAGATTTGATTCAGACTGGGGTGATAGAGCCCTCTTTAACTAATTTTCTTATAAATTCGGTATTTGTCTGACAAAGGAGAGCTTATTCCTTTAAAGCTTGAAGCGTTATACAGCCAAAGCTGCCCCCATGTCGCCATGCGGCTACGTACAAGCACATGCTAGTGATCCAGTTTATGTTGATTTGAGTTGTGGAAAACTTGATGCACATGCATTTCCTTTTAGTTATGTATTGTTGGGAAGGCTGGGCCTTCCCAAGTCTTTTACGCATGGCCCTGGAAGTAAATTTTTAGGGTGACAGCGCTGGATGCGTTGACAGCGTTGTAGTATACCCTGGCGTATTTCAGGAAGATCGAAGCTACCAGCGTATCCATCGCATTCTGGTTAATCGTTACCGGCCCGGCCTCATCCTTCCAGGTGGCACCGTCGGGACTGATCTGGAGTTTAACATTAGCCTGCGCGTTAGTGTCCAGGGAGGCATTTACGATGCCGAAGGACCAGGTGCCGTATTTCAGCACCTCATAGGTTGTGTCGGGAGTTCCCGCCGTGTTCGTAACGTTTGCCCTGGTTGCTGACACGTCTGTAATAGCTCTGGCCGTTACCAGGCCGGCATCGGAGGCTGTAACCGTCAGGCCGTTGGCAGGCGCGGTGATGGCTAGGCCGGTGCTGGTGATGGTCAGGCCGTT
>LAKY01000043.1:2858-24575 GCA_000987045.1 Clostridiales bacterium PH28_bin88
GTGCTGGTGATGGTCAGGCCGTTGGTTGGTGGCGTAATCGCCAGGCCGCTGGCGGGGGCTGTAACCGTCAGGCCGTTGGCAGGCGCGGTGATGGCTAGGCCGGTGCTGGTGATGGTCAGGCCGTTGGTTGGTGGCGTAATCGCCAGGCCGCTGGCGGGGGCTGTGACCGTCAGACCGTTGGCAGGCGCGGTGATGGCCAGCCCGGTCGACGTAATGGTCAGGTTCCCCGACGAGTCCGTGTTGAATGCCACGTCATTACTGCCGTAGATTCGTATTCTCGCCAGGCTCGGGTCATCTTGGAAAATTTTAAAGTTAGGCAATTTGATCTCCCCCCTTTACTCACCCTGCTACCTCTCAGTGGCAGGGGTTTTGCTTTCCCTCCCTGTGAGCGTCTTGTAGGGGGCATGAGTTGATTACCTAGAATATCATATGCCAGAAAAACTAGGAAGTTCCGGCTATAATAGCATATTTTGGTTAGGTTCGATCTGTAGAAAATTTCGGTTTCACATTCATATGATACTAAAGAAACTCATGTTGAAGGGGTTTAGATGCCCGATGTCGACCAGAATCAGCTTGTGTATGATTGTTAAGGATGAGGCCCAAAACCTCCGCCGCTGCCTCAACAGCGTCACCAGCGTTGCCGATGAAATCATAGTTGTCGATACCGGTTCCACGGATAATACCTGCCAGATAGCCCAGGAATTTGGCGCCATGGTTCTCTCGTTTCCCTGGCGGGGGAACTTCAGTGAGGCCCGCAATGCTTCTCTGGAACCGGCCACCGGTGACTGGATCCTGTATTTGGATGCTGATGAAGAGCTGGCCAAGGAAAGTACGGCAGCGTTAAGGAGGCTCGCCGAGGATGAGGCCGTGGAAGGCTATTTTTGCAAGATTATCAACTACGTGGGTAACGAAGGGTGGACTGATACCTGCCCGGATTTGGTCTTTCGCCTGTTCAGGAACCGCCGGGAACACCGGTTTCGCGGCGCCATCCATGAGCAGATCGCCGATGTGATCCTGGAAAAGAACAGCAAAGCCGGTTTCCGCATTGCGGAGGAGATAGTGATCCTGCACTATGGCTATCTAGACAAGCAGATCGAAGAAAAAGACAAAAAGAATCGGAACCTGAAAATAATAAAAAAAGAACTGGAGGAAACTCCGCACAACCGGTTATTACGGTACCACTACGGGGTGGAACTCTTTCGCGCGGAAAAATATCTTGAAGCCGCCGGAGAGTTCACCCAGGTCGCCAACGGTCTGGATCCCGCTACTATCTATTTTCCCAAGCTCCTCCGTTACATTGTCCAGGCCTACCAGTCAGCAGGGCAGCCGGAAAAGGCGCTGGAGGTTGCCTATTTGGGGCAAAGGTTTTTTCCGGATTACGCCGACCTTTATTATTATGCCGGTTTGCTTCATTTAGAGTTAAAACAGTACGCCAAGGCCAGCGCATCTTTTCAAAAGGCTGTGACGATGCCCAAGCAGCCTGCCCAGTATGCTTCCTTTAACGGCGTACGAGGGTTTCGCTCTTACTATCACTTGGGCCGGATTGCCGAAACCTTGTTGAATTACGAAGAAGCGCTCAAGTATTACCTTGCCAGCCTGCGGGATGATCCCAACTTCCTCCACTCCCTGGAAAGAATTGTGCACATCCTTGAGCCTCATAAAGATCCACAATATGCGAAGGAATGCCTGGAAAAAGCCTTTGACTTCAGTACTCCCCGTGCTTACCGGCTAATAGGAGAGATGTGTTTTCGGGAAGGGGCGTACGGTCTCGCCCTGGAATACCTGGAAAAAACAAAGTATAGCGAGCCTCTTGCTCCGGAGGCTAAACTGCAGTTAGTAATATGCCTGATCCAGGAGCGCCGGTACCTGGAAGCGCTTAGATTAATCGAGGAATTTCCTCCGGACAGTCCCCTGTACCCGCTGGCCAAAGTAAACAAACTATTTTGTTTTTGGATTCAGGGGAATAAAAAGAAAGTCCGTAACGTGTTGGCAGAACTACGTGCCCTCGGGCTTTCCAAAGATACGGAGAATGTTTTAAACCTGCTTCAGGATGCGCTCAATCAACGGAAAGACAATTTTAAAGCTGCCCTGGGGCAGGCGGGGACCACTCTTCTTTTAGAGATCGTCCAAAGGTTGCTGGCGATGGGCGAACCAGACAAGGCCCAGCTGCTATTGAGTAAGACCGACAACGAAAGTATAGCCGGACAGCGGCTTGCAATTGCCCGGCTTTTTTACCGCCATGGGTATTATCAGGCCGCCAGGGATATTTTGCATGAGCACTCAACCACCGAGAGCGACGATGCAGCCCATTTCCTGCTGGGAGAAATCTATCAAGCAACCGGAGATTATCTGAGGGCCGAGCAACATTATCGGAATGCCCTGGAAATTAATTCCGAAGACCCCCGGTACTATATCAAGCTGATCAATCTCTATGAAGAGCGCCGCAGGCAGATATTGCAGGAGGCTGTTCAGAAACACCCCGATATTGAGGTTTTTAAACAGTTGTCGGAGGAGGCCTCGTGTTCCCGATGAAAGACACCATCACCCTGGCGATGATTGTGAAGGACGAAGCCAAAAACTTGAAAGCCTGCCTTGACAGCGTCAAAGGCCAGGTGGATGAGATAGTCATTGTGGATACAGGTTCAACTGACAATACACTGGAAATCGCCAGGAACTATACCGGCAAAGTTTTTTCTTATCCCTGGGACGGTGACTTTAGCGCTGCCCGGAATTTCGCCATTGCAAAGGCTGCCGGTGAATGGATTTTTTATCTGGACGCCGATGAGAAGTTGCTCGCGGGGACCGGCGACTTGAAGCAGTTGATCGACCAGGACAACACCGCGGATGCCTACCTGTTACCCCTGAACAATCCCACCGCTGATGCTACCGGTGAGTACAACCGCTTTTATGTGCTCCGCCTTTTTGTCAACAACGAGCGTTACCGGTTCTTTGGCAAGATTCACGAACAGGTTGCCATCCCTGACAGCAAGGCGGTCAGGATGTCGGAGGGACCCGTCATCAGTCATCAAATGCTTCCACGCAAGGAACGCAATCGCAAAAGAAAACGGAATCTTGCTTTACTGAAACAAGCATCCAGGGAAGACCCGGAAAACCCCTTCCTCCGGTACTATTTAGGCGTGGAATGGATGATGCTGGGCAAACCCGGCCTTGCCCTTCCCTATCTCCGCGAGACTTACCAAAAACTCCCGGCCAATAACACGCTATTCAGGTCTCCCGCCTTGCGTTACTTGATTGTTTGCTTGCAGGCTTTAAAACGGCTGGATGAAGCCATTTGCCTGTGCCTGGCAGCAGACCTGAAATACCCTGAGTATACCGACATTTATTACCTGGGCGGAATCCTTTTTGAAGAAAAGCAGGAGTACCAACTGGCGATCAAATGGTTCAACCAGGCTGTCCGGTGTGGCACTCCTCCCATGCTTTACAGCCATATGCACGGGGCGGGAAGTTTTCTCGCTCTGTACCACCTGGGGTATTGCCACGAAAGGCTTGGCCAGATGGAAAACGCCATCACCTGTTACGAGCAGGCCCTGGAGTCTAACCCCAAATACGTGTACCCTGTTTACAGCCTTTTTCGAGCTTTAATGATCAAGTACAATCCCCGTCACTTGCTGGATTACTTTAAGAAAAATGGGTACTGGGGAAATGTTGACGCAGCCATGGTTGCTGCTCAATTGTTTTACGCCTGGGGATACCCCGGATTAGCCTGCCAGTGCCTGGATAACTCAGAAGAAAATGGCCAGCAAACCGAAGAAAGTCTTTTTTTACAGGGTAAGTACCGCCTTTATTCCGGTGGACTCGAGTGGGGACTGGCCTGTTTGGATCAAATCCAGGGGGGAAGTGGTTTTTACATTCCAGCCCAGATCCTGAAGGTGATGGGCTTATTTTTACAGGGCCGGTTTTCTGAAGGCCAAGGGGTGGCCCGTCAGTTGTGGAAAAACCGCGAGGCCAGGTGCGATGCCTGGGTGTTGTTGATTTTAGGCCGGTATCTAGAGCAAGGCAAACTGGGAGGAGGCCAGAAAAGGATTAGGGAAAAGTCACCGTTGACTTCTGCCCGGGAAATGTATGAGGACCTGAAGCATTACCTGCCCGGTAGCCAGGCAGGACAAAAAACATACTACGTTCGAATGGTCAATGGCCTGGAAACAATCATGAAAAGCCTTTCTCCCGAAGCTTACCTGAACTTACTGGAGCATTACCGCCAAAAAGCTGGCGATATCCAAAGCCTGGCAGGTTATCGATTTGGGAATATTGGAGTAACACCATGAACCGAAAAAAAACCGCAAGCCTCTGCTTAATTGCCAAAAACGAAGAGGAACATATTTTATCCTGTCTCAACAGCGCCAAGCAATTAATAGACGAAATTATAGTTGTGGATACCGGTTCAGAGGATCAGACCGCCCCGCTGGCCCGTGAGGCGGGAGCCAAGGTCTTCCATTTCCCCTGGACTGGGGACTTTTCCCAGGCCAAAAACTTTGCGCTGGAACAGGCTGCCTCGGACTGGATCCTGTTCCTGGATGCGGATGAGGTCTTGGACCCGGTGAGCCGGGAAAACTTTGAGCAACTCCTTTACAGGAGTGACATCGAAGGTTACTTTCTAACTATTATAAGCTACCTGGGTAATGGACACGAGGTGATTTCCGACCGGGTTGTAAGGCTTTTTAGGAATAAGCCCATTTACAGGTTTCAAGGAGCCATCCACGAGCAGGTGGCCCAATCAATTATGCAAGCCAACGACGGCCGGGGCCTTACCGATGCCCCTTTAGTAATCAGGCACTATGGCTATTTAGCATCCGAGTCGCGTAAAAAAAACAAAACCAAGCGCAATACCTTGATCATCGAACGGGAATTAAAACAGAACCCCCGTGATCCGTTTCTGTTGTATTGTTTGGCCGTAGAACTGTACCAGCAGGGCGATGTGCAAGAGGGGCTTAATTGCCTGGAAAAGGCCTTGCATCACCTGCGGGGAACAGAGGGTTACGTCGAGGATGTCATTCATCAGATGGCTGTGGGATTGTTACATTTACGTTATTGGGGGCAGTTAATCAGCTTCATCAACAAGGCCTTGTCCGCCCTGCCGCAGCAAACCGAGTTGCTGCTCATCAGGGGATTGGGTTTTTATCACACCGGGCACTACCTGGCAGCTGCGCAGGACCTGGAAAAGGTCTTGCAACAGGGAGGAAGCGCCAGTCTACCTCTTTACCACGTTTTAGGGGTTTTAGGCGATGCCTATAATCTGGCCGGGCATTATGCCAAGGCTGAGAAGGCCTATTTTTCAGCCCTCGGTCAATCCACCCGGTTTCTCTATCCTTTTACCCAGCTCCTTGGGCTGGTGCAAGGGGGGAGGAATACGGTTTCTTTGGCCCAGTTTAGCCGGTTAATTTCATTTAAGGACAATAAATTCGTCTGGCAAGAATTGATCAAAGCCGGGGAAATTCCGCTCGCTCTAATTATAATACTATTTGCCATCCACGAGGTTGCTTCCGGCAGCGGGTATGAGGATATTTTAGTTCAATTAAGTCAGGAGTTGACAAGTATCTTAGCCCGGGTGGAACCCTTGCCGGCAAGGAAGGAGTCTTTTGAGTACCTTTCCGTGGTGGCGGTTGAGATGGATGCTTACGCTGCCACCCTCGCCAAGGGTTATCACCTGGAACCACTTCCCGCAAAGAAATTACTGGGCCTGGTAGAGAAGACCATACTCCTGCTCGTCACAGAATTTTGCCCCCGGTGGTCTCCCCAGCTTTTGGGGGTTGAATTAAAGGAGTGAGGCATCTTGAAACAGCGGGTGCTGGTGGCCAGTCCTGTCCGGCAAAAAGCAAGCATCTTGCGAGAGTTCCTGGAATCCTTGGAGCTGCTGGATACAACAGGCCTGCAACTGGATTTCGCATTTGTTGATGATAATAATCACAGGCACGACCTTTTGGCTGGCTTTGCCCGGGGGAAGAATAACGTCCGGATCTTCCCGGGAAAATCCGATGACGCCTATCTTTGCGATGAAACCACTCACTTCTGGCAGGAGAACCTCGTGTGGAAGGTAGCCGGATACAAAAATAGATTTATCCATCTGGCTCGTGAAGCGGGTTACGACTACCTCTTTCTGGTGGACTCGGACCTGTATCTCCACCCCAAAACCATTACCCACCTGGCCTCCCTGAGCAAAGACATTGTCTCGGAGGTCTACTGGACCAAGTGGACACCGGACATGGCTCCCCTTCCCCAAGTCTGGGTTGCCGATCAGTACCGACTTTACCATGCCTTCAGAGGCGAACCGTTGGGTGAAGAGGAGAAGACCAAGAGAACTGAAGATTTTTTGCGCATGCTGGCAACACCGGGTACTTATAAGGTGGGCGGGTTGGGAGCGTGTACCTTGATCAGCAGGCGGGCGCTTGCCATGGGGGTATCCTTTAGCGAAATATATAACCTGAGCTTTGCCGGCGAGGACAGGCATTTTTGTATCAGGGCCGTGGCGCTGGGCCTGGAACTGTATGCCGATACCCATTACCCTCCCTTCCATATTTACCGGGAGTCCGATCTTCTGAAGCTGAAGTCTTTTAAAGAACAGTTTCTCGTAGCAGGGACTACAGGGTGTCAACAACAGACTGCGGTTATGGGCCGCATTACCCTGGCCATGCTGGTCAGAGATGAGGCTGACCGGTACTTGCACAGGGTTCTGCAACACGCTGCCCGGTATATAGCCAATGCCGTTATCCTGGACGACGCCAGCAGGGACAGCTCGGTGGACATATGTAAAAACGTTTTGCAAGGTATTCCGTTGACCCTTGTTTCCAACAAAGAGCCCGGCTTCCACAACGAAATTGTGCTTAGAAAGCAGCTTTGGGAATTAGCGGTATCCACCAATCCAGATTGGATTCTGATCCTGGATGCCGACGAGATCTTTGAAGAAAGAGCACCCGAGATTTTAAGAGAATTAGCCAAAGACCCAGCGGTTTATTGCTACTATTTTCGCCTTTACGACATGTGGGATGAAAACTTTTACCGGGAGGATGCGTACTGGCGGGCTCACCAAAGCTACCGCCCCTTGATGGTAAGGTTCGTCCCAGGCTTTTCTTATGTATGGAAGGATACACCGCTGCACTGCGGTCGTTTCCCGAACAACTTGGGAGAATTGAAAGGCGAGACCAGCGAACTGAGAATAAAACATCTCGGGTGGATGAAACCGGAGGATCGGCTTCAAAAGTATTACCGTTACAAGCAGCTGGATCCTGAAGGCAAGTACGGTATTCTGGAACAATACCAATCAATCCTTGACCCCAGACCAAACCTGGTCCGTTGGACAGAGGATGCGCGGTGACTTATCAGCAATAAATACGTGCTTTTGGCAGGATATCGTCATCAATGGGCGAATTTCCCCGGTGGATAAAAATCCCGGCGGGGGGGGGCCTGGATGCAGCGCCCGTTGGTGATGGCTGTCGTAGCCTTTATTTTGGGAATTATCGTGGCCCAGAGGGTTAATTTGTCCCTGGGCCTTGTTGCGTTACTGGTGGTGATGCTGCTACTGGCGGCGGTGGATAAAGAGCGGCTGGAAAAGGGGGAGGTTAAGGGTTGACCTTTTTCTATATTAATATTATCATTAATCTTAAGATTAACGAAAGAGGAGGGTTAACATGGAGAAAATAGTGGGTATTGACAAAATACGACCTCTGTTAGGGAAATACCTAAAGGAAATTGAAAAGAAAGATGATGTAGTAATTATCTCATCACGCTCAAAGCCAAAAGGTGTTCTTATGAGTTATTCCTCCTACGAGGAATTCAAAAAGCTATCCGAAAAAGCGAAACAATTGGAAGTAAAGAGCATACTGGACGAAATGCGGGAACGTGGGGAACAGGCCGGTTTAAGCGAAAAGGATGTCATGTATGAAATAGAGGAAGCACGTTCATGCGAGTCGTAATTGATACCAATGTCCTAATTTCCGGTATGCTAAGCACGGGAAGCTACCCCGCCAGGGTGCTTGACGGGTGGGTTTTTGGTAAATTTGTTCCTGTTGTAAGTCCGGAACTTATTAGAGAATATTCGGTAGTCCTTGCACGCAAGAAATTTAACTTATTAGGCGGGATTGAGGAACGGCTAGAGGTCTTGCAAAAACTTCTCGAATTTCCTTGGGTATTATTAATTCATCCTGTAGAAAAAATCAAAGCCATCGTCGAAGACCCCAAGGACGACATGGTTTTAGAATGTGCCGCGGCCGGGAAGGCTTCGCGCATTGTTACCGGTGACGAGCATTTGCTGAATCTAGGTGTGTTCAGGGGCATTGAAATTGTCACGCCTAAATTTTTCTTCGAAGAAATTACATAAATCGACAACGACCAAACGATAATGGGCAATCCCCTCAGGCGGTAGTAGGAGCACATCTGGTAGGTGGAGGCATCTTTCCGATCACTGATCTAGCAATTGTTTTCCTGCTAGGCAGGGGAAAAGGCTTATTAACATATCGTTGCAGGAAATTTCCGGTCATGGGCGAATTTTCCCGAGGGATAAGAAATCCCGTCGGGAGGGGACCGGATGCAGCGCCCGTTGGTGATGGCGATCATAGCCTTTATTTTGGGAATTATCTTGGCCCAGAGAGTTAATTTGTCCCTGGGCCTTGTTGAGTTACTGGCGGTGATGCTGTTAGTGGCGGCGGCGGGCTACCGGCGGGGATGGCGGTTCACGACCTGGCTGGTCCCGGGCTGCTTCCTGGCGGTGGGAGTGTTCTGGGCAACCTTTGCCGCAGAACGGAACCGTTCGGTGCTGGGGTACTGGCTGCAAACGCACCTGGTTCTGACAGGTGTGGTGGTGGAAGATCCGCAGGTTTACGCCAACCGGGTGGTCTATACCCTGCGGGCGTATGAGGTGCGGCAGGAGGGCCGGCGCCAGGAGGTGGACGAAAAGGTACAGGTGGTGGTCTACCATCCCGCGTCTTCTGGCGGGCAGGGGAACGGCGCGCCGGGTGGATTGACTGCGGCGGGAGCCACGGCAGGCGACACGCGGGCTGCCCCTGGTAATGCCCTGGAAGAGCGGCATGCCGGGGGTGGCGGGAGATCGGCCCCGGGGGAACGGGAACACACCCCCCGGGAGGCTGCCATCTACCGTTACGGGGATGTCCTGCGGGTCCAAGGCCAGTTGGAACTGCCCCCTACCCGGCGCAACCCGGGGGAATTTGATTACCGGGCATACCTGGCCCGGCGGGGGATCTTTACCCAAATGCGGGTGGATAACCCCGGCAGCCTGCAACTGGTAGGCAGGCGGCTGGGCAATCCGGTGGTGGCCGTGTCGCTGGCGGCTAAATCCCGGGTTGTCGCCGTGGTGGACAGGACGCTGCCGGCAGAACAGGCGGGAGTGCTGCTGGCCCTATTATTCGGGGATAAAGAGCGCCTGGAAAAGGGAGAAGTGGAAAGATTTAGGGCGTTGGGCCTAATGCATGTCTTTGCCACAGGTTAAGGGGAATTCATGTTAACGCATCCTACGTTTAGACCGGGACGAAGACAGGGGTTACCTTTCTGTCTAGCCCTATTGACGGTTAGGCACTACTGTGGTAATATTTAGTTAATAGTAGTGCCTAAGACTTGCATTGCTTGGGAGGTTTGGGATGTACGTCAGAGTTAAACAGGTTAAAGGGCATCAATACTACTACCTTCAGCACTCAAAAAAAGAAGAGGGAAAAGTGAAATCAGTCCACGTGGCTTATCTAGGCAAATATGACACGGCGGTGGACAGGCTTTATGAAATGTGCAGGAAAGGTGAAATAGACCACAGGGTATTTTCCGACTGCTTAAAGCAGATCAATACTCTGAACCGGACCAAAGAAAGAGTAGAGGAGGCATAGCATTGAGTATCATTAAAGAAGACCTGCACAGGTTGGTGGAGGCCTTACCGGATCGGGAAATGCCGGTAGCCAAAAGGTTTTTGGAATTCCTCCTAAGCATGAAGATTGATGACCCGCTTCTAAGAGCCTTAGAAAAGGCACCGGTGGATGACGAACCGCTAGAGCCGGAAGAGTTGGCGGCAATCCGCGAGGCTGAAAAAGCCATCGCCCAGGGCGACACAATACCTTGGGAGCAAGCCAAAAAGGAGCTTGGTCTATGAAAGTGCGGCTAGAGATGACCAGACCGGCCCTAAAAGACCTGGCAAGGTTGGACAGGATAACTAGGGAACGGGTAGTAGCCGCGCTGGAAAGGTTAACACAGCACCCGGAGACTGTGGACTTAAAGAAACTTGAAGGTACTACGGACATATGGCGGTACAGAGTTGGTGACTGGCGGGTTATCCTACGTTTTGACCGTGAAAAGGGCATCCTCTACGTCCTGCATGTGAAGCACCGGCGGGAGGCGTACCGGGGTTAGCCTTCTGGCCTGGCCGAATTATCACCTGCGCGAGTGAAGAGAAATCGACATCGACCAAACGATAATGGGCATATTCCCCCCTTGGCGGTGGTAGGAGCATATCTGGTAGGTGGAGGCATCTTTCCGGTCACCGGTCTGCCCAACCTCTGCCATTTGTTTTCCTGTCGGGCATGGAAAATGGCTTATTAGCATCTTCTAGCAGGAAATTGCCGGAAATGGGCGAATTTTCCCGAGGGAGAAGAAATCCCGGCGGGAGGGAACCGGATGCAGCGCCCGTTGGTGATGGCAGTCGTGGCATTTATTTTCGGAATTATCTTGGCCCAGAGGGTTAATTTGTCCCTGGGCCTTGTTGCGTTACTAGCGGTGATGTTTTTACTAGCGGTGGTGGCGGGCTACCGGCGGGGATGGCGGTTCACCACCTGGCTGATACTGGGTTGCTTCCTGGCGGTGGGGCTGTTCTGGGCTACGATGGCGGTGGAACGAAACCGCTCAGCCCTGGGGGATTGGCTGCAAACGCACCTGGTTTTGACAGGCGTGGTGGCTGAAGAGCCCCAGGTGTACGCCAACCGGGTGGCCTATACCCTGCGGGCACAGGAGGTGCGGCAGGAGAGCCGGTACCGGGAACTGAACGAAAAGGTGCAGGTGGTGGTCTACGCTCCCCGGACATTCAGCCAAAAGGGCGCCGGTGGACGCCAGGAACGGGGCTCGGAGGATCTCAGCGGGGAGCGTAGACCACTGCCCGGAGGAGATGGAGACCGGGAGCTTACCCCCTGGGGGGCTCCATTGTACCGCTACGGGGATGTCCTGCAGGTCCAGGGCCAGTTGGAACTGCCTTCCACCCGGCGCAACCCCGGGGAGTTCGACTACCGGTCTTACCTGGCCCGGCGGGGCATTTTTACCCGCATGCAGGTGGATAACCCCGGCAGCCTGCAGCGGGTTGGCAGGCGGCTGGGCAATCCGGTGGTGGCCGTGTCGCTGGCGGCCAAATCCAGGGTTGTGGCCCTGGTAGACAGGGCGCTGCCGGCAGAACAGGCGGGAGTGCTGTTGGCCCTCCTGTTCGGGGACAAAGAGCGGCTGGAAAAGGGAGAGGTGGAGCGATTCCGCGCCTTGGGCGTGATGCACGTCTTCGCGGTATCCGGCCTTCACGTTGGATTTCTCTTGTTTTTTATGATGGAAGTTGCCGGACTTGCCAGGCTAAGCAAGAGAGCTACGGGTGCTCTGGTGCTGGCCGGACTGGTTTTTTACGCAGGGGCAACCGGCTTCACCGCCTCGGTGGTACGGGCCGCCCTGATGGCGGCGTTGGGTATTGGTGCATACCTTTGGGACCGGGACCGGGATTTCTATACCGCCCTGGCCCTGGCGGCGATGGTACTTCTGTTGGTCAATCCCTTCGCCCTGTTTGATACAGGTTTCCAACTCTCTTTTGTGGCGACTTGGGGACTGGTCTACCTGTACCCTCTCCTGGGCGGCCTGCTGGCGTTTTTGCCGGCTTGGCGCCGTTACCTGGTAGTGCCGTTGGCTGCCCAGGTGGCCCTTCTGCCGTTAACCGCCTACTACTTTAATCAGATTTCTTTGGCCGCCCTGGCAGCCAACCTGAGCATCGTGCCCGTGGTGGGGGTAGTGGTGGTATTGGGCCTGGTGGTGGTTATGCTGGTGATATTCCTACCGCCGGTTGCCGCAATTTTGGTACAGGGAGTTGGCGCCATAGTCCAAGTGCTACTGGCCGGGACCCAATTTATGGCTGATTTCCCCGGTATCGCTCTGCCTGTACGCACCCCTCATCCCTGGGAAACCTTGTCGTATTATACTTTTTTGGTTATAGCCCGAGAGGTCTGGCAGCGCAGATCAGACCCGTGGTGGCAGACATTTTTCCAACGGCGCCGGTACCTGCTGGCCGGCGTTGCCGCTGCATGGATCATGGCCCTTTCCCTGGTCCCTTACATGGGACAGCGAGACATTCTACAAGTCACCTTTCTGGACGTGGGGCAGGGAAGCGCGGTGTACATCCGTACCCCGGGGGGACGGGATTTGCTGGTGGACGGGGGAGGGCGGCCGGTTACCGGGGGCTCCGGGTTTGATGTGGGGGAGGACATTGTGGTACCATACCTGATTCGCCGTGGGGTCAAGAAACTGGATGTTGTGCTCAGCTCTCACCCGGATACTGACCACCTGCAAGGGCTCTTTGCGGTGCTCCGCCAAATCCCGGCCACGATGGTGGTTACCCCCCCTCCGGAGTACTTTAACGGGGGTTACCAGGAGTTCCTGGACTTGGCATCCCTGAGGCGAGCCAGGCATGTAGTCGCCCGGCGGGGCAACACCATTACTCTCGGAAGAGAGGCGGTGTTAGAGGTCCTGGCTCCGGCTGTGGACTTTTCCGGTACCCGTTCTGACGACAACAACGGGTCGCTGGTGGTGAAGCTTACTTATAGGGGGACCAGCTTTCTTCTGACCGGTGACGTTGAACTGGAGGGGATGGAGGATATGCTGGAGTTGGGTCACGGGCTGCAGAGCACGGTATTGGCTGTTCCCCATCACGGCAGCCGCTATGGTTTGCACGGGGAGTTCCTGGCTGCTGTGGCTCCTTCCGCGGCTGTTATCCAGGTGGGGGAGGGCAACTCCTTTGGCCACCCTGCACCGGACATTATCCGCTACTGGGAAGAAAGAGGGGTACCGGTCTACCGGACGGACTCCCATGGAGCCATCACCTTCTGGAGCGACGGGCAGAAGTGGTGGGCGGAGACGGTAATCCGTGAGTAAGGTGGTTTCCTTTACTGACAAAAATTTATCATAGACAAGGAGTTTTCTGTTTTGCCGAGAAAAAGGTTTTTGCGGGGTCATGGGCACTTTCAATTTTGGGGCGTTAAAGCTGTTGCGGAAGGAGGGAAAATTGAATGTTTATCACTGATTTAGGGGAAATAGTCTATTCTTTTTCCAAGGCGCTGGATCTTTCAGCTACGGGAATAGCGTACCACCATCAGACAGTGGCGCTAATCGCCATGGCCATAGCGGAACGGATGGACATAACCAGTCAAGACCGGGAAATGCTTTTTTTAAGTTCCCTTGTTCATGATGCCGGGGTAACCTCCAGGGGTGAGACGGAAGAATTGATTGAATTTGATCAAGGCGATCCCTATGGCCACTGCCGGGAAGGGTATAACATTTTTTTGCCCAGCCGCCACACGCGGGAGATAGCCCGTATTTTGCTGTCCCATCATGACCGCTGGAGCGGGCTCAACCCATCCGG
Source organism: Clostridiales bacterium PH28_bin88 (assembly GCA_000987045.1). Classification (GTDB taxonomy): domain Bacteria; phylum Bacillota; class PH28-bin88; order PH28-bin88; family PH28-bin88; genus PH28-bin88. Next base: position 16,462 of record LAKY01000043.1, read on the forward strand.
CTTGGCAGGGGAAACCATCCCCGTCAACAGCGCCATCATTTACCTGGCCGACCGGGTAGCCGTACTGGTGGAAAGGGAGAGGGGCTATATTCTTCACCGTCACCGGGGGATTATAGAGAGAATTGCCGGCAATTCCGGCAGGTTGTTCAGCCCCGAGGTAGTCGAAGCCTTTCACACTGCTGCTGCCCGGGAAGCCTTCTGGCTTGATCTGCAGCCGCAATTCCTGAGCGATCTGGTCCACGAAAGGCGACCTTCGCGCAGCATGAGGATCTCGCCCGAGGAACTGCTGGAAATCGTGGCATGCTTTGCCCGGATCATCGACAATAAGAGCCCTTTTACTCGTCACCATTCGGAAAGGGTTGCCGCAGTCGCTGAATTTCTGGCGGCGCGTGCCGGTTTTTCCGATTCTGAGCGGGTGATGATCAGGGTGGCCGGATACCTCCACGACCTGGGGAAAATAGCTGTTCCCACCGAAATACTGGACAAGCCGGACAGGTTGACCGATGAGGAATTTGCAGTTATCAAGCAGCACACTTATTACTCGTACCGGTTACTGAAAAACATTCCGGGGCTGGAACTGGTTGCCGCCTGGGCTCCCCACCATCACGAGAAATTAGACGGGACGGGTTACCCTTTCCGGCTTGGAAAAGAGGAGATCTCGCTGGGCTCCAAGATTATGGCGGTAGCCGACATCTTTTCCGCTCTTACCGAGCACCGTCCCTACCGCCCCGGGTTGGACCGTACCCAGTGTTTACAGGTTTTGGACCGGATGGCTGACCGGGGGCAGATCGACCCACTGGTTGTCGATCTGGCGCGGAAATATTATAGCGAACTGATGGCCACCATAAAAGAAGTAAGCTGCGGTTCTTGAAGTTCTTTTGCCAGTTGTGCCATGCCCTGTAAATCCCGGCTGTTTCTAGACAGGTGCTTTCAAATTCGGTTACCTGGTACGGCAATTAACGGCAAAGTTTGTACCCTGTCACGGTGGCTACGCCCGGTACAAGGCAACTCTGCTCGCGGTACCCATGTAGTTCAAAATGTGCCCTGTCCCGCGAGCAACGCATTCCAGGGGGTCATGAGCCACCTTTACCGGAAGGCGCGTTTCCCGGCCCAGCAGCCGGTCCAAATTATGTAGAAGGGCTCCTCCGCCAGTGAGGGTGATGCCGTAGTCAATAATATCAGAAGCCAGTTGTGGTGGAGTTTGTTCGAAGATTCTTTTCACCGCCAGTACCATGTTGTTTAATGGTTCTTCCATGGCCTCCTTGATCTCCTGGGCGGTTGCGGTAATGGCTTTGGGAAGCCCGGTGGGGAGGTAAATGCCCTTAACTTCGGTTTGCCCAACCGGGTCCGGATCGCAGGCGTAACCCACTTCAATCTTTACGATTTCCGCTGTCCGTTCCCCCACCTCCAGCCGGTACTTTTTCCTGAGGTATGCCTGTATGGCGCGGTTGAGGGCGTCCCCGGCACTGCGCAGGGAGGTTCCCCGGACTACCCCGCCCAGGGCGATTACCGCCACCTCGGTAGTTCCCCCGCCGATATTTACCACCATGTGGCCGATTGCTTCTTCCACCGCCAGCCCGGCTCCCATGGCAGCCGCCAAGGGTTCCTCTACCAGGAATACCTCACGGGCGCCTCCCTGGCGGCCCGCCTCCATCACCGCTCGTTTTTCCACCTGGGTGGTCCCGTAGGGGACACTGATGATCACTCTGGGTCTCCCAAAGGGCAGTTGGCTGGAAGCCTTCTTAATAAGGTAAGAGAGCATGCGCCGGGTGGTTTCGAAGTCGGCGATCACCCCTTCCTGCAAAGGCCGGATGGCGGTAATGCGGCTGGGAGTTCGCCCGATCATTTCCCAGGCTTCTTTGCCCACCGCCACAATGGTGTCAGATTCACTATCGATGGCAACTACTGAGGGTTCCCGTAACACGATGCCTCGCCCCTTGGAGTACACCAGGGTGTTGGCGGTACCGAGGTCAATGCCCAGGTCCCTGCCCAGCATACGGCCGGGTACCCGCCGGGGCCTCAACATAGTTCTGATGGGACTTGAAGTCATATTGATCACTTCCTGGTTCCCCGTTTGCGGATGTATTATTTGTTTCTATCTTTGATTTCATGCCCGTATTGCGCCGGAGCAGCAAGAGGATTTATGCCCGGAAGAAGAGAATAATACCTGTGGAGGCGATGGCCATGAACCGAAGGGCGCCGGCCAGGTCCGGTTTCCGGGAGCTGATTGCGGACTTAAACCGGGGTGAGATAGTGCCGGTATACTTGTTTTACGGAGAAGAACAGCATCTCCACCGGCAGGCGCTGGCTGTGTTAAAGCAGAAACTGCTTCCGGCGGGTATGGAAGATTGGAACTACGAGCAGCTGGATGGTAAAGAGGTTTCGCCTGAAGATATTGTGGCCGTTGCCAATACCATGCCGTTTATGGCGCAGCGAAAACTGGTTGTGGTGGCGGGAACCACCCTCTTTCAATCCCGGCAGGGGGCGGGCGGCAATTCTGACCAGGTGGGGCAGGAAGACAAGAGGGACAGCAAGGAAGGTGCCCTTCTGGCGTACCTGGCCTCGCCCAACCCAACTACCTGCCTGGTTTTCCTGACTTTAAACAGTGTTGATGCGCGCAAAAAACTCTATAAAGGAGTAGAAAAGGTGGGCCGGGTGGTGGAGTTTTCCCCTCTTAGAGGGGGAGACCTGAATGAATGGGTCAAATCCACCGTGCGGGAGCGAGGGAAACAGATTGAAGCGGAAGCCATGGAGTACCTGGTGGCCACGGTGGGCAACCACCTGGGCCTGCTGGAGAATGAACTGGAAAAAGCATGCCTCTACCTGGGGCGGGAAAAGTCAATCACCCTGCCTGTGTTGAGGCAGGTGGTCAGCCGGACTACAGAAGCGGGCATCTTTGAACTGGTTGACGCGGTAGGGGCCAAAAATACTGCCCATGCCATCAGGCTCCTGCGGGAAATGTTCCTGTTGGGTGAACAGCCGGTACCGGTAGCCCTGATGCTGGCCAGGCAGGTCCGGTTGATGCTGCAGGCTAAAGTACTGAACTCCAAAGGATACTTGGGTGACCGGCTGGCGGCAGCTATGCAGGTACATCCCTTTGTCGCGCGCAAGGCACAGGCGCAGGCCCGTAACTTTAATGAGGCGGAATTGGAGCGGGCGATAGAGCAATTCCTGGAACTGGACGTATCATTAAAGAACGGGCGGGGTGACCCCCGGTTGCTGGTGGAGGTGGTCATACTCCGCATGTGCTCCTAACAAGAAGCAGGAGGCAGGAAGCAAGAGGCAAGATTTCTTGTTGGAATTGGCTTCGCCAATTCCTCCCCTAATCAATCCTGCTTCTTAATTCCTATCTCTTGCTTCTTGTTTCTGCCAGCGCTTCTTTCTTAAACACTACGACTTGATTAACAAAAAATCTGGGAAGAAGAAACTCCAAAGTCAAAACCCCCGGGTACCGGGGGTTTACTGTGTCCAGCAGGCGCTTAACCCTGTAAGGCGTTAAGCTTGCGCTGTAGCCGGGATTTTTTGCGGGCGGCGGCATTTTTATGAATTACGCCTTGGCCTGCGGCTTTGTCAATAGTCCGGGTGGCGTTGATCAGGGAGGCCTTAGTCTTCTCCGGATCGCCTTCACTCAGCGCTTGTTCATATTTCTTGATAGCCGTTTTCACGGAGGACTTGACTGCAGAATTTCTGAGGGCGTTGCGGTGAGCTGTCTCCACTCGCTTGGCTGCCGATTTGATGTTGGGCAAGGTGGTCACCTCCTTACGAAAACCCGCTGGCTGGCAGGATAATCAACAGGATATATTTTACCATGCCCTTAATAAAAAGGCAACACCGGTGAAGATATGGCTAGATGTATAACGCCGAGTTTTTATGGGCAATGATATGAACAAATAGGAAAAAGGAGGTGAACAGGCCTATGATTGGAGCAGTGATACGTTTTATCGTTTCCGCGCTGGTGTTGATGCTGGTTGGTTGGCTGTTGCCCGGTATCCGCGTGGCTGGCTTTACGGGAGCGCTGATTGCCGCCGTTGTCATTGCCATTTTAGGGTTTATAGCCGAGAGCGTTTTGGGTAAGAACGTATCTCCCCAGAGCAGAGGTATCGTCGGGTTTATTACAGCGGCGGTGGTTATCTACCTGGCCCAGTTTATTATCCCCACGTTCCTCACGGTGAATATCCTGGGAGCGTTGCTGGCAGCCCTGGTCATCGGGGTCATCGATGCCTTTGTTCCCACGGAGTTGCGGTAAACAGCAAGACTACCAAAAACCGTAACCAGGGGACGGGAAAATTACCCTGAAACAACCCTTTACCGGAAGGCGTGGTTCTCTGAAAACCACGCCTTTTCCCTGCTTTTTTCTCCTAAACAGTTCGGTATTTAGAAACGAGGATAATGTGTTAGGAAGCCTGAAGTAAACCTACCGGAAGCATGAGGTCGGATGCATTCAAGAAACAAGGTGCTTGATACAGGAAGCGGGATTTTATTGTATGTCTTTCGGTTCCATACGCTGTCTTAGTGCTTCTGGTCTTGCATCTTGCTTCTAACCTCTTGCTTCCTGTTTCCGCCTTCCGACGACCGAGTCAAGGTTGTCCAAAACCAGTACTAACTCAGTGGAACTGGGCATAACATGGGATCAGGAGGGGGAAAGGAGGAGGATTTATTGCCTGATTTTTTCCATGTACCCAATTCCGCCCGCCGGCCTTCCCGCCGTTGGGTACGGCCACTGTTATTCCTGGTGCTGTTGATAGGTCTTTCACTTTCCGGCCTAAGCCTTTTTTCATCTCCGGAAGTGGAAGTCCCTGCTATACGCCTCTCGCCTGAGTCAACGAGTTCCGGGAACCCTTCCCTGTGGGGGACTATCAGTGAAGAAACTCTGAAGAAGATCCTTCGCCATGGGATGCCATTGATCGCTTTTGCCGAAGAGGGGGGGAGCCCGCGAGGACAGGGCGTGGGCGACCTGGTACAGTCGGCCATGTACACCTTGACACGGGTAGATATCCGAAACCCCAAAACGTTGTTGACATCCCAACTGGCTGTACTGGACGCAGGCGCGGCAACTGCTCCTGTATCATCCGTTGCTTCCAGCGTGATCGAGGATGAGGGCGGGCAGGACGCAGGAAGCGGACAATTAATCCAGGCTCCTATGGCGGACGAGGAATCACCGCCTTCGCAAGTCCTTCCGGCGCCATTGGTTGCCGGTAACGTGCCTTTAGTGGGTATCTACAATACCCATAACGCCGAGACCTATATTCCCACCGACGGGAAAGAGAAACTGGAGGGCAAAAACGCAGGGGTGGTCAAAGTGGCGGAAAAGCTGCAGTGGGCGCTGGAGAACCGCTACGGGTTGAAGACAGTCCGCTCGGAGACCATCCACGACTACCCGGATTGGGCCAAGTCTTATGCCAATTCGGAAAAAACGGTACGAGACCTCTTGAGCAAAAACTCGGGCTTGCAAGTGCTCCTGGACATCCACCGGGATGCCGGCCTGTCAGAACGCCAGGTGGTGAAGGTGAACGGGGTCGAAACCGCCCGGGTGTTGCTGATCGTGGGCAGCAACACCCGCCTTGAACACCCCTACTGGAAACAGAATCTGGAATTTGCGCGCCTGTTGGCTGCCAAGATGGAAGCCCTGTATCCCGGGTTATCAAAAGGTGTTCGGGTGCAGGATGGGCGGTATAACCAGCATCTCCACCCACGGGCTGTACTGGTGGAAGTGGGGAGCACGAAGAACTCCCTTGATGAGGCTGAGCGCGCGGCGGAACTGGTGGCCCATGCGGTCGCCGAAGCGGTACAGGATTTGACCGAGCAGAGAACTCAGTAGATACGAGAGTATTGTCGTGGGTAACTACCTCAGGTGCGGCTGTCCAAAAGCCCGCCTTTTTTGTTGTGGAAAGCGCGTAATTTGTTGGTCCCGGGAGCGGGTATGAAACTGGGAAAAAAAGGACAAGGTAGTATTAAGCCAAGTTTTCTTTATCGCCTTAACGAAGGGTGAGGGGTAGTGCGGTACAAGGTTTTGCTCGTGATAGCGGTATTGTCACTCGCTCTGGGGGGACTTTGGCGGACTTCCCGGGAAGTGGACCGGATGCTGGGTCCGGCGGAAACCGGCGCGTTTGGAGTGCAAATCACCTCCACGGGTTTTCACTTGGAATTACTTGGAGAGGAGTATCTCTTCGGAAATAATGACCCCGGGCATTGGACCACCCGTTCGCTGGCCTTTGGGAAGAAAGCGTGGCGGGAACTACTGCAAGAAGTGCTACCCTGGGGGCGTGAGGTGGCGGTAAAAGTTCGTGAGCTTTGGTATGATGCCGCCGGCACGGCTGAGGACTACTGGGCTGGCCTCAAGCCCTGAAAACAATCTTCCCCCATTTGGCTGTAAGGTGGTATAATGTGGGATGGTGCTACTCCTACGGAAAGGGGTCCCTGCATGACATCCAGTGAAAACCGTGTGGTGAAGGCGGCGGGCCTAATCATGGCGGCCATGTTTACCTCGCGCATCCTGGGATATCTCCGGGATGTAGTTATTTATGCTCGCTTCGGCCAGAACCGCATCACCGACGCCTATAACGCCGCCTTTTCCATTCCTGATTTCCTGTACATGCTGCTGGTGGGCGGGGCGCTGAGTTCTGCGTTTATCCCCACCTTTTCCGCTTATGTGGCTACCCACCGGGAGGAAGAGGCCTGGGAAGTAGCCAGTATTGTTTTCAACGTGATTATGCTGCTGATGCTGGTGGGAATGGCGATAGGACTGATATTTACCCCGCAGTTGGTCTACCTGCTGGTTCCCGGCTTTGATGCGGAAAGTGCGGGACTCACAATAACCCTAACCCGGATCATGTTTGCCCAGGTTTTTTTTATGGCGTTGAGCGGGATTTCCATGGGCATTCTCAATTCTTACAAGCACTTTCTAACCCCGGCCATTGGCTCCGTCCTGTACAACTTGGGTATTATCGTCGTAGGCCTCATCCTCTCCCCCCGTTACGGGATTGCGGGGTTTTCCATCGGGGTGGTGGCAGGAGCGGCGGCCAATATCGGAGTGCAGCTGCCCACGCTGCTTCGCCGTGGGCTCAGGTACCGCTTATCTTTCAATGTCCGGCACCCGGGCGTAGTCAAGATAGGCAGGCTGATGCTACCGGTCCTCATCGGGTTATCGGTGATTCACTTTAACGTCTTTGTTAACCAGAACCTGGCCTCAACCCTGTCGGACGGGGCGGTCGCGGCGCTGCGGACCGGCCAGCGGCTGATGATGCTGCCGGTGGGCATTTTTGCCATCGCGGTGGCGGTAGCGGTCTTTCCCAGCCTGAGTGGTCAAGCCGCCCGGGGAGAGATGGACCAGTTCCGCCGGAGCGTGTCCCTGGGGCTCAGGTCCGTATTGTTCATCAACCTGCCGGCCGCTGCCGGCCTGATCGCCCTGGCGGTGCCGGTGGTGCGGCTCCTCTACGAGCAGGGTAAATTTACCTCCTCGGCTACCCAGGCCACCGCCAATGCGTTGTTCTTTTATTCCCTGGGCCTGTTCGCCTATGCGTCCATTCAACTGCTGAACCGGGTTTTCTATGCGCTGCAGGATACACGTACGCCAGTGACGGCGGGGATAGCAACCATTGCTTTAAACATCGCCTTAAACTATGCCCTGATCCGGCCCATGGAGCAGGGGGGGTTGGCCCTGGCCTACTCGGTGGCGGGGGTCTTCAACATGGCGCTCCTGCTTTATATTCTCCGGAGGAAGTTGGGGTCGGTGGACGGAGCCCGGATAGCCTCCTCTTTTGGCAAGAGCCTGTTCGCCTCGGTGCTGATGGGGATCATGAGCTATGCGGTGGCTACTTATGCGGCTAACTGGCTGGATCTTTCCCGCAAGCTGCACCAGGCGGGGCAGGTGGGGGCGGGAATTGTTGTCGGGATGGCGGTTTACTCCGCCCTGGCCATGGCCTTTAAAATGGAAGAAGCGGAGATGGTATGGGGGCTCGTGACAAAACGTTTCCGCCGGGGGAAGCAGATTCGAGCTTTTTGCGATGACTAAGAACCCATGTAGGAGAACGGTTGCAAAGGATGGGAAAAAAGACTTTACCCCAAAATAATGCGGTAGATTGGGCTTTTGGGGATAAAGAAAAAGCCCTCACCAA
>LAKY01000040.1 GCA_000987045.1 Clostridiales bacterium PH28_bin88
ACATCTCACTTCTCAATCGACCGGTCGAAGTGGTCCTCAATGGCCCGCTTCCCCCGGCCGGTAACTATGATAATGTCTTCAATCCCCGAGGCCACCACTTCTTCCACTATGTACTGGATGGTAGGCTTATCCACTATGGGCAGCATCTCCTTGGGCTGGGCCTTGGTGGCCGGCAAAAACCGCGTCCCCAGCCCCGCCGCCGGAATGATGGCTTTACGTACCGGTTTCAACTACAGCAAGCCTATACCGGCTGGGCCAACCCGGGTATTTCCTCACGAGTAAGCAAACCCCGGGTATCCCGCGCTGGTTTGGCTTGCAGATCACTGGTAACGGCCCCACTCTCCTCCGCCAGCCCCAGCATGTCCGAACGAAAAGCAGGAAGGACAGACCGCAGGACGGCGAGCACCTCTTCCTCGCCAGCGGTCCAGCCGGGTTGTCCAACTATATGTAACAGCCGTTCCAGAGCAGGAGCATCTACCCCATCTGGCTTAGCCACAAAGATCCGCTGGTGTCGGGTAGCGCCGATCCCTTCCTCCGAGGTGAGGATCTCTTCAAACAGCTTCTCGCCGGGCCGTATGCCGGTATACACTATCTCAATATCCTCATCCGGCTCAAAGCCGGAGAGCCGGATCATGCTCCTGGCCAAGTCCACGATCTTCACCGGTTCGCCCATATCCAACACAAACACTTCCCCACCCTGGGCCAGGGCTCCTGCCTGGATTACCAGTTGCACCGCCTCGGGGATGGTCATGAAGTAACGGGTCATGTCCGGGTGGGTAACCGTAACCGGCCCGCCCCTGGCAATCTGCTTTTTGAAGAGCGGCACCACGCTGCCGCGGCTGCCCAGTACGTTGCCGAACCGCACCGCCGCAAACCGGGTCTGGCTGGTACGGGATACTTGCTGCACCTCAGCCACAGGGCAAGCCCCAGGGCCAGGTTGACCAGGACCACATCCAGCGCCACCAATTCGTTTTGTCCAATTTTTAGAGTGCCAGGCACCCTTGATTCAATCTCGCTGACTGGTATCGGCCTCAACCCTTAAAGATATAAAGTGCTAACCCCTTGCTTCCCTACCGGGTTGAGTGCAAATAGTTTCCAGCGCCCTGTAGTAATCTTGTATCCACAGTGCGTAATGCTCAATGGAGATGCCCGTCTTGCGAAAAAGCTTAAAGTAGTGGCAGGCTTTCCGGAAGTCTTGTAACGCAGCCCAGTAGTAGGCCAGGCGGAGAAAAAACTCGGATGCCGCAGGGTAGTTTTTTAACCGAGCCAAGCTCTGTTCGCCCAAAACCGCATGGGTTTGCGGCACATCCCAGCGCTGAACAGCCAACGCCTCGTCGGCTATGTCCAGGTTCAAACTGGCGTACTTGATAAAGTGACCGTTGACACGGGGGTGGCCATCTCGAGCTTCAGGGTTTCACGTTCAGCAGGCAGCAGTTTGTCTTCTGGAATAGCCAAATACGCTTCCCATGCAGCCCGATCCTGCCCGCGTCTTTGCAGGGCCCACCCCCTAATTCAGGTAGCGGTTATAGATACCGACCATTTCACCTAATACCTTCTCCAAGGAATAGTCCTGGATCTTTTCTCGGCCGGCAGCATCAATGGTATCCCGCAACTCAGGGTCTGAAATAAGCTTTTCCAGGGCAGCGGTCACATGGAGTATTTAGGCAGGCATTATTATTCGGCCCCCGTAGGCCAAGGCGGTGGACAGCATTCCGAGGTCCCAGTTCCAGCGGTTTCTTTACAATTATCACTAGCGCATCTTCCTTATACGCAGTCGGTTACGCGTGATGACCGAAAACGCCCCTCTCAACTCATCAAGGTGCTTGTTTAGTTCGCCCGCCACGAGCCGGGCTTTCGTCTCTTGAGATAGCGCCATCAACCTGACCAAAACAACTCCGGCAGCAACTCGACCCTGGCGAAACACGATCTCGCCAAAATCCTTGTCGGAAGTTATTAGCACGGCTTGTAATTTGTTCGCCAAGTTCAAAACCACCTCGTCGGTTATACCCGGTTCCATCTCCGCCACATAAGTCACCATGTGGCCAGAGGAACGTATAGCGATAACTATATCTCTATCAACGCTTTCATCCGCCACAAAGTTCATTGGACTGCCTCTTCGACGGGGTATACCACGTCAGCCTTGATTGCTTGCGCGGCGAAAGCCAGTGCGGCACGAACGGCTTCTTCTGTTAAACGGGGATGTGCCTGGATGATCTGTTCGACCGTTTCGCCCGCGGCAAGCTTCTCCAGTATTAAATCGACTGGGATTCTAGTGCCGTCAACAACCGGCTTACCCATAAGGACGTTGGGATCTGATTTGATTAGGTTAGTGGCCATCACGTGTCTACCTCCTCCACATAGTCTTATTCTATTATTGTACCAGATGCCCCGCCTCAGCAAAATATTCATTCCAATAAAAACGATTGGCTCGTGAACCAAGGATTTGCTTAGTTCTTCCTGCCGGCAAATAAAGAATTTGCGGTTTGATAGCCGTGGCCTCGATTATTTCAACATGTCAATGGGCACTAGCATCCCGTTGATAAATACCAGATGGTTTAAGGGGTTGCTTTCGGCATTCCTCGCAGTAGAAAACTCCGGGTCAAAATAAGTCATTTTGCCATTTTATTAATCATTTTCTGAATTACTTGTTCGTACTCTTTATCCAGGAATTTGTCACAAAATCCCTTGGTCAGGTCAATCAATTGTTGCTTCTTTTCATTAACGGCGTGCACATCCTTGGCAGCCATTTGACAATCCCTCCCGGTTATTGTGTACCAAAGGTTTATTGCGTTCAAGGCGGGGCCATATTTCAGAAGGATCAGTCCTGCCAGCCACTCTCTCGGCTTTTCAGGATACCTCTCTGCCGTCGGCCTTCAGTTCCTCCCCCATCAACCCCAGCAGGTACTGCCGGAACGGCTCCCGCAAGTCCTCCCGCTGCAGGGCGAACTCCACCGTGGCCTGCAAAAACCCCAGCCGGTCCCCCACGTCGTAGCGCCGGCCCTCGAACACATAGGCGTACATGGGCCGCTCCTTCGCCAGGGACCTAAGAGCGTCGGTAAGCTGGATCTCCCCGCCCGCCCCGGGCTCCTGCCGCTCCAGGAAGTCGAACACCTCCGGCTCGATGATGTACCTCCCCAGTACCGCCAGGGTGGACGGCGCCTCGTCCGGCCGGGGCTTCTCCACCAGGTCCTGTACCCGGTATAGGCCGGGTCCCACGTGCTCCGGCCTGACGATCCCGTATTTCCCGGTATCCTCCACCCTTACCTCCTGCACGCCCAGCACGGTGCCGCCGCACAGCTCGTATACATCCAGCATCTGCTTCAGGCAGGGCACCCGGCTGTCGATCACGTCGTCCCCCAGCAGCACCGCAAAGGGCTCGTCCCCGATGAACTTCCGCGCGCACCACACCGCATGTCCCAGCCCCCGGGGTTCTTTTTGCCGCACGTAGTGGATGTCCACCAGCTCGCTGATCTCCCGCACCAGTCCCAGCAGTTCATGGTTCCCCTTCTGCTCCAGGGCGACTTCCATCTCTATCGACCGGTCGAAGTGGTCCTCGATGGCCCGCTTCCCCCGCCCGGTGACGATGATAATGTCCTCGATCCCCGAGGCTATCGCTTCTTCCACGATGTACTGGATCGTCGGCTTGTCCACGATAGGCAGCATCTCCTTGGGCTGGGCCTTGGTGGCCGGCAAAAACCGCGTCCCCAGCCCCGCCGCCGGGATGATGGCTTTGCGTACAGGTTTCATGAAGATGATCCCCCTATAGTCACATTCAAGGCTGTTATTGGTTCTGCAAATAGCCATTGCCTTGTTACTTCTATCAACGCCACGGTTCACATTTGCAGCTACTTGCTAAAACATTCGAATAAGCCCGGTGTCCCCAACACAGAACATGTAGTCGCTGGTTATTACTATGAAGCCTTGTCCCGCATCAGCATCACCTTCAGGGTATGTAAAAGAATCTGGGCGTCTTTAAGAGGAGAAACGGTTTTGGCATATAAGAGATCAAACCGCAGTTTGTCCTCGGGAGAAGAACTGTATTTGCCCTCTATCTGGGCCAGGCCGGTGATGCCCGTCTTGATCTGGTGGCGGTAATCATAGCCCGGCACCTGTTTACGGAACTGCTCCACAAAAAAGGGTCGTTCCGGCCGAGGGCCGACAAAACTCATCTCGCCCTTAAGTACATTCCAGAGCTGGGGTAGTTCATCGATACGGGTAGCCCGAAGTATCCGCCCAACACGGGTGACGCGCGGGTCATGCTGGCTGGCCAGCACCGGCCCAGTAAGCTTTTCGGCATCAGGGACCATGGTGCGCAGCTTCAGCAGCTTAAAAATCTTGCCGCCACGGCCTACACGCTCCTGGCTGAAGAAAACGGGACCTGACGGGGATTCCAATTTAATAGCGATTGCCGCAAGGCACACCAGTGGGACGGCAGGTATGCCAAAGGCAACCGCCAGGAAGATGTCCATGGCCCGTTTCCAGGCCCCCACAGGCCGCCTGGCAAAGCCTGTCAAACGAAAGACCGGGATGCCGTCCAATTGCTCCAGTTGCGACTGGGCCACCAGGATCTCGTACATATCAGGCACCACAAAGACAGACAAGCCCCGGGACAAGGCCTCCGCCAGCATGGGGCCGCGAACTTCCAAAGGTATATCCGCGCAAAAAAGAACGCCGTTAGCCGCAGCGCCATCCAGGGCGGCGGCTATTTCGCCGAAGTGCCCCAGGACGGGCAAGCCAGGCTCTTCGTTAAACCGCAATTCGGGCCTGTCGATCACCAGACCGGCCACCTGGTACATGCCCGCTCCTTCGTCTAACAGCCTGTGCGCTCTCTCCCGCGCCCTTGACGCGGAGCCCACCACCACCAGCCGCAGCGGTCCCATCCGCTTCAGGGACCATGCCCAGGCAAACCGCCGCCACGCGGCCAAAAACACCAGTTGTAAGAGAGCCGCCAAGATAAAAACAGACCGGGGGAAAGCGAACTGGTGGAAAAGGAAGGATAGCGCTAAGGTGGCTAGAAACAAAATCCCCGTAGCACAAATCAAAGCCGATAAGATCTCTTCCCAGCGACGGCGCCCGGGGGTATAGAGACCGTAACTATAAAAAAGGATAAATGCGGCCGCGCTAATCCACGGCACAAGGTTCCAGTAGGCCTGCCAGTTAGCGGGTGGCAACTTCCCTCCGAACCTGACCAGGAAGGCTACCACAAACCCCAGGTTGACCAGCAACAGGTCCCCCAATACCTTTCCCATTAATGTCCAGCGCACTACATTAACCCTCCAGACTCTTCTCCCTTACCTACACTGTTTTACACGTCGTTAGTTCATTTCCTTCTTCTTCAAAACAAAACGACACTTCCTAAACCAGTAAACGCCATGATGCTGCCGGCTTATCTCTATCACCGCGGCCTCTTCTGTTCCCAGCGCCACGCCGAATACACAATCCGTTCCAGATCGTCGGAGGCAGGGACCCACCCCAACTTTGCCCGTATTTTTTGGGAGTCAGCCACCAAAGCCGGCGGGTCCCCCGGCCTCCTGCCTTCGTACTTCACCGGGAAATCCACGCTGGTAACCTTCTTGGCCGCTTTAATCACTTCCAGAACGGAATATCCCTTCCCGTAACCGCAGTTAAAAACCTCATTCTCCCCGCCCTGCAACAAATACTCCATGCTTAACACATGGGCCTCGGCCAGGTCTTCCACGTGGATGTAGTCCCGAATGCAGGTACCGTCAGGGGTAGGATAATCAGTGCCGAAAACACTTAAAAAAGGCCGCTTGCCTGCCGCCGCCCGGGTAGCAAGGGTAATCAGGTGGGTAGCGTCTTCCTTCCCCTCGCCGATCCGCCCATCCCGGTCCGCCCCGGCCACGTTAAAATACCGGAGAGACACATAGTTGATCTCTCCGGCAGCGGATAAGTCTTTCAACACCTGTTCTACCATGGCCTTAGTGTGGCCGTAAGGATTAATGGGCTGTAAGGGTGCTTCTTCAGGTACGGGAATGCGATCAGGTATACCATAAACCGCCGCGCTGGAAGAAAAGATCAGTTTTTTCACACTACATTTAGCCATAACGGATAACAGGTTAAGCGACCCCTGGACATTATTGACGTAATACTTAAGGGGTTGAGCGACCGACTCGGGGACAACAATATGGGCTGCAAAGTGAATTACCGCATCGGGCCGGAAATCGCTTACAACTTCCTCTAATTTCTTGGCGTCCAGTAAATCGCCTTCTACCAGGTCGCCATATAAAACGGCCCAGGGATGACCAGTCACGAGGCTGTCATACGTCAATACCTGATAACTCTTCTCACCCAGGGCCTTAACCACATGGCTCCCTATGTACCCCGCACCTCCAGTAACCAACACCTTGATCAATATAACGTCCTCCCTAAGAGCCTAGTCAGTACTAAGTTGGAGCAAACTCCAAAAATTTCACACTACCAATCAACGAACTACTGTTTCAATATTCACCTTGGAGGCGGGCCTGACCCGCAACCTCAGTAGGCTACAAGACAGAGAGGATCAGCACCTTTTCTTTACTCGCCCTAATCGCCGCCAAGGGTGAGGGACGGCACCCTCAACCGCAGTAGCGTGAAACCCAGCTCCGGGGTTGCGGAGGCTGCCTAACCCCCCTAGTCACTATGAAGCCTATGCCCAGCGGTTGGTACCCAGGCCCCGCGTGCTAACGGGAAGGCTAGACGTTGTTCCATGCAAAAAGTCCGGCTGACTGCAGAGCATCGTAAGCCCGGCTAATCAAGTCAGAATCAAATTTGTCCTTTTTGGTTTCGACCACTTTAGCGATGACAAATTCTTTGGCAGGAGGGTTTTTATAAAACTTGGCGTATGAGGTTTGGAAGTAATGGATAGTCGCCAGCATCTCCAGGTCTACCGGCCGGAAATTGGTTAACAGTTTTATAATTTGGTTAATGTCTTCGCGGTATGGCTCCAGTAAATTCCAGTGTCTATCCAATATTTCCTTGTCCCTGTCGCCGGTGACATAAACAGACTTACTAGGCGTAACGCTCATGTCTTCAAGAATTCCGTCGGCCACCAGTTCGTCCATGCGAAAGTAAAGTTCCTGAGAATAGGGGCCGTAATGATACATCTCAAAGGTATAATCTATCGGGACCCCTTTGGCCTTCAAAAAGTAGCACACCTTTTGCATGACCGTCCTGCCTAGCTGCGTGGTGGTGGATTCCCACTGCCGGGCGACGTAAGCGACCACCGCGTCTTCGAAAGAATAATCAAATCCCACTTTCACACCAGGCCCCTCCTCTCCAACTCCACAGCTCTTTGGTAGACCTCGTCCTTTACCTTTTGCACTATTGGGTAGATCCCGTTCTTTTCCTCTCGAGAATTGTTTTTGGCATATATTCTGAACACATGAAAGCCTTTTGGCATATCCCGGATGATTTTGGATACTTCGGTGAGCAGTCTATACTGCCCTTGTTTTGTGCGCACGTTGAAAAAGTCACCCATCTCTTCTTCGTCGGGAAGGACAAACTTGTGAATAGTTCCTTTGGCGTCTGAATCAATGATAAACTCATGATCCGGGAATTCCGCCTTCAGTTTGTTGTAGATGCGATCAGAGAGTCGCCGGTCCTTCGCGCCGGCAAAGACGCCTGTTTCGTAAACCGAAGAATGGTGTTCCCTGTTTACTATATACTTCGCCCACAGATGTCCTGGTTCCTCCCTGCATTTAGCTACTCTTCGCATCTCAGTGGTCCAGTCCAGGTCATCCAGGTCTATTACAGCCATCAGGTTATCAAATGTTACCTTCCGCTCTTCAAGGTACTTCTGCAGATAAATATCGTATATCCGTCTTGTTCTATGGTAAAGCACCTGCGTATACATGTAATAACGCGCCAGAATTAGGGCCTCCAGTGCCTGCATACCGCCGTGATCAATAGCCAAGCCAACCCCGCCCGTGTCGCTTTCGATAACCAAAAGCGTTTCCAACAGGCGAGCATGATCAAAATTACCGTATTTCACGCCACAGTGCAATGAATCCCTTAATAGGTAGTCCATGCGGTCAACATCAATTTGACCGGAAAGGATATTTGTCAAGAAACTTAACTCTGGCACCACCGGCTCTTTGTTGATTAGTTGAACCACCAGATCTGTAGCACCATCGAAATACCATTGATCAATTTTGCCCTTTAGCGAGTGAATGACGGCGATGCTGACATCTTCATGTTTCTTGCCTCTCGGCAGTACGCTTTCAGCTCCGTGGGAAAACGGCAAGTGTCCCACGTCATGCAGTAGGGCCGCGAGCCTTAAGCAATCCACCGCCCTTTTGACGGAGAGTCCCACTCTCTCCAGGCTCGTTTCAATCAGGGTAGAATTATTTTTCAGAAGGTGTACAACTGCCTGGGTCGCCAACTCCATCACGCCCAGGGAATGCTCAAATCGCGAATGCATGGCACCCGGGTAGACGTAGTATGTAAAGGCAAGCTGTTTGATGTTCCGAAGTCGTTGGAACTCCTTCAGACCAATGACATTTTTCTCGATGTCAGAAAAATGGATGAATCCGTGTACCGGGTCCCGGACCCTATTGCTACGATAGTGCGTTTCATCAAAACTCTGAATACAGGCCATGCCCCCACCTCAGAACATGATATTCCACATTAACCCGGTTATTCCCTGCTTAATCCAGCAAACCAGGCGGCAGTATGTTTAAGAGCTGGCTGCCGCCAGCGCCGTCATCCCGTCCTGCTCGCGCCGCACGGCCCCCTGTACCCGCCGCATTCTCTCTCTGGTTGTGGTTCAGGTCCTGTGCCCAGGCCCGTGCCCACATAATATGTGCGAAAGACTTCCCACTTGCCAAAGCATTATTGGGGCTCTTATTCCTCCCACTTACAGCGTGATAACTTGGCTATGATTTGTTCCTTATTGTCACCGGCAACATACATCATTTTTCGTCGGTCCCACCGAAATCCGCAAACTTGCAACAGCTTTTTGGCCTCTTCCTTGTCCAAACCCAATGCATCGGCCAGTTGCCCGGAACTCCATTGATCCCTGGAAATAATTAAGTCGAAGACCGATTGAGGAGGTACTTCTTTCTTAACGAAGACTCTCTGTGCTAGTCTTGCTATTTCAATAATGCCAAAAGAGAGTCCCATTAATGTGGCGACTTGTTCCAATACAGGATAAACGTAACTCCATAAAGCGGTGACCTCTCCAACGCCAACACCACCGGCTTGAGGGATACCTGTATCGGCGTAGATGGTTCCGCCAGAGACCGCGTGTGTTTTTAAGAAATCAGTAACTCTGGCCTCTGCATAAGAAACGTTCCAAATGACCCTCCCTTCTGAATTCATCAGGTAGGGTAACAAACTGCAATTGTAGTATATCTTGCCGCTTAACCGGTAGTAATTAGATAGATCCGCATAGCTTTGTGAGCAGAGGTCAAATAGTTCCTGAATGGTAGTGTTTTCATCGTATTCAAATTCTATAACTTGCTTTTCCGGAGTAGCGCGTTCCTCACAATAGGACCATAATACATCACGAAATTCTATGGTAACCTTCATGCGCCCCTCCTTGCATTCATCTGTCGCTATCCCGGGGGATTTCTTCTCCACTGTCTATGTCCATGCCCATAGATAAACCTGCCATGTCATAAAAGTCGGCCACTTCCCAACTCCCCGACTTTTCGTCCAAAACTAGTGCCTTCTTTTTCTTTTCTTTTGTTGGTAAGTAGGTTCGAATAACTGCGGGTAACGTGTCGATCGCCTTTTCCGCCATCAATATGTCATTTGTCTTTATTCTGATTTGAAAATCACAGGTTTGAATTTCCAAATCAAGATATACTTTGTCTGATCCTCCTGTTCTTTTATGCCATCTATTAAGTACGATCTTCTTAACCCAATCAAAAAACACTCTTCCAAATTGGCTCAGAAAGCTTGACCCTAGCTGTTCGAGAGCAAATACCACAACCGCTAGTGCATACGGGGGGTCCTCCGCTGCCGGCCAGTATGTAGAAATGTGTTTCACTTCAAAACCTGCCTGCTGCAACTCCTCAAAACTGTTTTCGATGCCGGGCGGCGAAGCATAATTCGTAAAAACCTTTATGTTCACGGAATCCATCCCACCTTCTAGCCGAGAAACTGCCCCAAGTGACTGTATTCTATGCGATAGAAAACCAGAATAAAGTCGCTGTATCGTTGCAGACCGCGCTGCTGGGAAGTAATAACCCCGGCAAACATAACAGCGCAATCAGTACCTGAATCGTAAGCCCCAAAAACCCGGTAAAACCATCGCCGATCCGTTCGATAACACCGCTTTCAAAACCGATATGGGGTATGGCAACGAAGGGAGGTACCGCTCAAAGGCCAATGTCCCCAGAAGCATAACTCGCGTCAGCCACTGCCACCGCTCTGCCATAACCCTCCAGACTTTAACCCTTCATCCACGGCATTTTCCACGCCAATACTCCATTTCCTTCTTGTTCGCAATAAATCAGCGCTTCTTTACCAAGAAACCGCCGATCATGCTAGTAGTTACCTCTATCGTCGTGGCCTCCTCTGTTCCCAACGCCACGCCGAAGATACAATACGCTCCAGGTCGTCGCATGAAGGCACCCAGCCCAACCGGGTGCGGATTTTTGGGAGTCAACCACCAGAACCGGCGGGCCCATCTATAGTCCCGGGGTTATGTGGTGCTCTCCGAAACGATCATAAGTGGATGCATGTGGGGCACAATCCGGTCCGCCACCGCTCCTATGTAAGACAAATCATGATCTTTGGCCCACGTCCCAAGAAAATTCCCCTAAGCTATATCTCGACAACTGCGCCGACATTAACGAGGTGATCTTAGCTAGGGCTTCCGCCGAAGTCGCCTCGCAACGCGCCACCAGGACAGGCTGGGTATTGGAAGCACGGATGAGAGCCCACCCGTTGGGGAAAAGTACCCGGGCGCCATCCACGTCAATGACTTCGTAGCCCTCACTACGAAATGCTTCAGTTAGCCCCGCCACCACCCGTGCTTTTCCCTCTTCGGGGCAAGGAATACGGGTTTCCGGCGTGGAATAAAACCTGGGCACGTCTCTAAGTAATTCGGAAAGCGGGCGATTCTCCATTGCTAAAATTCGAATCAACCTGGCCCCGGCATAAAGGGCATCATCAAACCCGAAATACTCATCAGCAAAGAAGAAATGTCCAGACATCTCTCCGGTGAAGGGAGCCCCTATTTCTTTCATCTTTGCTTTAATAAGAGAATGGCCAGTTTTATAGAAAAAAGGCCGGCCTCCCAGTCGCTCAATCTCCTGCACCAGTGCCTGACTGCACTTAACCTCTACAATGGCCGGCGCACCGGGGTACTTAGGGAGGATTTCCCTCCAGAAAAGGATCTGCAGCATATCTCCCCATAGGATTTGGCCGCGATCGTCAATAACGCCCAAGCGGTCGCCGTCTCCATCAAAGCTTAGACCAACGTCGGCTTCACTGGACAGCACGTATTCCTGTAAGTCAACAAGATTCTCGGGTACGGTAGGGTCAGGGTGATGATGAGGAAAGTCCGGGTTAGAATCACAATAAATTGGTACAACTTCACATCCCAATGCGGTAAAAAGCCTTTGGGCCAAGGGGCCTGCGGTACCGTTCCCGGCATCAATAACCACCTTCAGCGGCCGAGCCGGTTGAATTTGGGTGGTGATATAGTTTACGTAAGCATCCTCCGGGTTAGCCTCTCGGAGGATACCCTGGCCTGAGGAGAACTCCCCCCGCTCCAATATCTTCCGTACCAGCTGGATCTCCGGTCCGTAAATAGTGCTGCCGCCGCAGAAGATTTTGAAGCCGTTATCCTCCGGCGGATTGTGGCTGGCTGTAATCATCATGCCAGCTCCAACTCCATAATGGAAGTGGGCAAAATAAAATACAGGGGTTACAGTCTGCCCAACGTCCAAGACATCGCAACCTGTATCCAATAGTCCCTCAACCAGCGCGGTACGAATACGGGGAGAATGACGGCGGTTATCGCGGCCTACAATGACTGTTCGTTCCCCATGTTCTAAAAAATAGGTCCCTAAAGCGCTTCCAAGCAATCTCACTTGATCATTCGGAAAGTCCGTTTCCGCAACACCACGAATATCGTAGGTCTTAAATACGTTTGGATTCATCTCTTCCTCCATCTTCTCTTATTTAGCATCGGCTAAGCGGCCATAGTCATCAGCCAGTCGTACCACATCATCCAATTCCGGTGTGGAAACCTCAAAAACAATCATATCCGTAGACGCCCGAATACGGTGTACCGTTCCTGCCGGGATATCGATAGTCATAGGTGACGACACCTCGATGTTTTTTGAGTCAAATTCCATTAGCCCGTGGCCTTTTAAAAACAGCAAAGTCTCATACTTTTGCCTATGGTATTGTTTACTTAGAGACTGCCCGGCGCGAATGATCAAAACCTTCCCGGCGTATCGCTCTGTCACCGCCCACCAGATTTCCCGGCCCCATGGCTTTTCAATAACCGGATGCTTATGTAATAGGGAGTCGAGCCCCATTACAGTACTCTCGCCAGGTCCTTCCCTCCCTGAAGCGGTCAATCCATGCAGGTACCTATCCAGACCTTGACGGCGTAGCTCGTCCAAGAGCCGCTTAAGCTCTGGTGCTCGGCTTTTATCGGCTACCATAAGCACATCCTGTGTATCCACCACTATGGCATCCTGCAGGCCATAGGTCACCACCAGCTTATCCGGATTATCATTGCGGACAATAGTGGTTGCGGTATCCACCAACAGCGCCTGACCCTGAACTAAATTCCCGTTGATGTCTGGCTCCGACACCCGCTCCAGCGCCGTCCAGGTACCCAGGTCATCCCAACCGAAGTCCCCCGGCACCACCCAGACGTTGTCCGCCTTTTCCATCACGCCATAATCTATCGACACCTTGGGTAACAGCGGGAAACATTCCTCCAATACCGCTGCGAAATCAGGTGTGCCCATCGCTTCTCGAATAGGGCTTAGGCCCTGTGCAATCTCTGGCAAGTATCTTTCTAAAGCATTCCGAATTGCAGAAACCTTCCAAACGAACATCCCGCTGTTCCAAAGGTATTGTCCAGAAGAAAGAAAGGCCATCGCACGCTCTGCGTCCGGCTTTTCTGTAAAGGCCGCCACCCGGAAACTCTCTTTGTCCCACGATTGGTCTCCAAGACGAATATACCCGTACCCCGTTTCCGGCCGGGTGGGTCGGATGCCAATGGTTACCAAACCACCGGTATCCTCCGCCAAGTCAATTGCAGCCCATTTTCCGCATCACATCCATTTTAGGCCAGATAATTAGGTCAACTTGGTCAAAACACCC
>LAKY01000009.1:0-539 GCA_000987045.1 Clostridiales bacterium PH28_bin88
GAAGGTAAAAGTCGCCCGTCTCCAGGCGGTACTGGGCTGCCTGGAGGGGTCGAATTTCCAGCCGGCACAGGCGCTCCGCCACCTCAATCCCTTTTTGCTCCCATCCCTCTCCGTCCTGGNNGGGTTGCCTGCTTTTTCCGCAAACTCCACCAGTTGCTCGTGAGCCAGGGCGGCGCCTTCCGCATCACCTGCCTCCATTAACGCCCGGGCGACGGCGGTACCGTTTTCCAGGAACAACACCGGGTCGTCCTCAGGGCAGTTTGCCAGGTAGTCCGGGCTGGCGTACCCGTGAGTCGCCAGGAGCATGCGCCCGGGGTTGACCCCGCCGGCGGGCCTGCTGGTAAGACCGGCGCCGTCGCGCCCGCAACACCGTTTAAACTTCTGGCCGCTACCGCAGGGGCAGGGCTCATTCCGGCCGACTTTGTTGCCCAGCGTTTTTGCGCCAAGCGCCAGCAGTTTCCTCCGGTAGCTTTCTCCATCAAAGGGTCTGCGTTCTCTCAATACGGGAGCCATTTCCTCGATCAATTTCTCCAGGATGA
>LAKY01000009.1:595-6976 GCA_000987045.1 Clostridiales bacterium PH28_bin88
ACGCTGAACTCGGCGCCTCCCAGATGAAGCAAACGGTCCCACACGGGATAGAATTCCCGGTGCAAAGCCAGCGCATCGCCCAGACTTTTCTCTTCATCTTCCAACGGGATACCCTTTTTAACCTGTTCCCATACCTCGTGCATATGCTCCCGGCTTGCCTCGCGCTGTTCCGCTAACGATAACATGGTTCCCCTCCTAGACTTCCCACATCGTTTGTAATGGATTTTCTGGACCGCCGCAAATAATTTTGTAACAGCTGCAGTAAAGGACCCTTTCTCCCACCGGAAACCCGGTGGGTTTCTTGTTGCGGTTTGATAAACTGTGCCCCCGGTTATTTCAACATGTCTACGAGGACTGGTAGCCGACCTGTTCAGGCCCCCTCCTCCATTATGGCTGGCAAGCGGCGCACCAGTCCCTCCAGGTACTCCCGGAACGGCTCCCGCAAGTCCTCCCGCTTCAGGGCGAACTCCACCGTGGCCTGCAGGAACCCCAGCCGGTCCCCCACGTCGTACCGCCGTCCCTCGAACACGTAGGCGTACATGGGCCGCTCCTTCGCCAGGGATCGCAGGGCGTCAGTCAGTTGAATCTCCCCGCCCGCGCCAGGTTCCTGCCTCTCAAGGAATTCAAACACCTCCGGCTCGATGATGTACCGCCCCAGCACCGCCAGGGTGGAAGGCGCCTCTTCCGGCCGGGGCTTTTCCACCAGGTCCTGTACCCGGTACAGGCCGGGTGCCACGTGCTCCGGCCTGACGATCCCGTATTTCCCCGTGTCCTCTACCTTTACCTCCTGCACGCCCGGCACCGTACCGCCGTACTACCCGGAGGTCGTTTTTTTTATTCCTGGTGGCCGGTTTCCCGGCCCAATGCGCCTAATTCTCTTCAGCGGCGGATTCAAGATAATCCCGGCCTTCTTCAACGTCCTTCAGGAGGAACCTGATCCCTAAGGAATCATCCGGATCCAGTACAAAAATCCGCCGGAAGGTCTCGCGGGTCGCCGCAAAATCCCCCAGCCGCCACTGGCAGAGACCCAGCCCGTGCAAAGCACGCAAAAACGGGCGGTTGTCTGTCCAATCCCACGGCAGCAGGCCGTCGAAACCGGGCGGCAAAGCCCGCTCACCCACCTGCACCCCAGCCTGATAACATTTGATTGCTCTCCGGACGCTCCATTCCGATCGCGCATCCCCCATGTAGTACAGGCCGAGGTGGGCGTAAGCGTCAATGCAGCGCAAGTCCCCTTCCAGGCACTTCTGCAGCATGTCGAAGGCGGTATCCAGGTCTCCCGCCCTTCCGTGCTCGGCCGCTATGGTGATGGGGTCTTCCACGTCGTCAGGGTCAAATCCGGGAATAACCTGTTCCATCTCGAACACCGGGCGCTTGCCGGCCTTCAGGATAGCCTCCACCCAGCTACGCAAGGTCGGAGGCAGCTTGTGTTTCTCGCTAACATCCCACGCGCCGGCGAACTCATCACCAGGGTCCCATACACCGCGCAAGTAAAGCTCCAGCGGAACCGGCGCCAAAACGGAGCCATCGATATAAGCATCGATTACCGTGCCCGATATATAGTTCGCGGTTTTGTAGCGCCATTCTCTGGCGGGGACAACTTTCAATATCTCGCCCTCGACTGGATCATACACGCCCTCTTTCGGGCGAAATACCACCAATTCCCGTTGGGGCAAACGAAGACAGCGGATATTTGACCGCATGACGGCAACGGCAATAAGCTCCACCACGGGACTGTTCATCCGGCTGACCTCCTCCGAACCGGAACTCAACACAGCAGACCACCCCAGTAACCGTAATATCATAGCCGTCTTAAATCGGCACTACGCGCCTTTGATATCATCACGCTGTTTTCCAAATGCGCCGGTAGCTTATGCCTTTCCGCAGCACTTCTTGTACTTTTTCCCGCTGCCGCAAGGGCAGGGCTGGTTGCGTCCCACTTTTTCCGCTGTTGCCGGGTATTATTGGCGTTTTTCACGCCAGGCAAGCGCCGCAAAACCACCCGCAGGGTTTCCTCGGACTGGGCGAACCCGCTGGCTGAAGCCAACAAATGGATGTTCTCCCGTTCTCCGTAGGTCGCGCAACTTTTTAGCACCAGGGGCATCAATTCCTCGTCGGGGATAGAAGCGCATTAGCCGCACCACGGCACACAAAGCTCATAAAGTGTCTTGGAGCCAATAAAATTCTCCTCGCCGGTAGCCATACAGCAAATGACAATACTGGTTCACACGTAAAAAGCTCTTAAATGGTTTGACAGAGGACGTTAACCCTTCATAATAGCCCAATAAAAATGAATCTAAGTAAATCCAGATAAGTTCTAATAGCTTTTGAGGCAAAGTATCTTCATCTGGAACCAGGTAATTATCTTCTTCACCCTTGCGATATCTTCGAAACTGAAATTCGACACCTCCCTTCCAATCTCGAATGATGAATAAAAGCATTGATGTATTTAAATTGTTTTGGCCTGTCATTTGATAGTCTAAATTCATCTC
This sequence comes from Clostridiales bacterium PH28_bin88, assembly GCA_000987045.1. Lineage (GTDB taxonomy): Bacteria > Bacillota > PH28-bin88 > PH28-bin88 > PH28-bin88 > PH28-bin88. The sequence continues at coordinate 3,088 of LAKY01000009.1, forward strand.
AAAAGTATAATTAAAAGAACATTTATAGTTATCGTAAAAAGGGTCAGGTTGTCCACAGATTGAGTATAATAGTGCAAACATCCTTGAAATGTCAAGACACCCGAGTTTTTGTCTATCTCGAGCAATATAGTGCAAAACAAAACCAAGATTTTCTGTGATGCTTATGGTTCTATTCAGTTTATCCGCAATTTCATCAATGTCGCGTAATAGTCTCAGCGTAAAAGATACATATCCTATATCTTCCTCTTCTATAGTAAAAGCGCGAATCCAGTTGCTTTTTCCAATTTGGTAATTTTGCAATACTTTTGCGTCTACCCCTTGAAGTCGATTGGCAATTTTGTCCAAGTTTGTAATAGAAATCTTATCCATTATTACCTCCTCCAACGACTTACTGATCTCCAGAGGCCTGTGGCGGGCGAATCCGTGCTGGAGGCCATCTCGCCATGCCGGAGCGTACGGTTGCCGCTGTAAAACGGCAAATGGGCTCATCCGAGCCTGTGGCCATTGCCGGGCAAAAACTGCTGCCGCAGGAAATTTCCGCGCTGATCCTCAAGGAGTTCAAGAGTTATGTGGATGCTCAGTTTGGCGAGGGCGACAAAGAAGCGGTCATTACCGTTCCCGCCTACTTTACCGATGAACAGCGCCGGGTCACTAAGCAGGCCGGGGAGTTGGCCGGGTTTGTGGTGGAGCGGATCATTAATGAGCCCACAGCGGCGGCATTGGCCTTCTTTTACTGATCAGGTGATTTACCATGTCAATAGTCGCCTCAATGGCCACAACGAAATTGTACTTGGCACTGGCTACCTTATGCGGATCACCCGCGAACTGCTCCAGGGGGATTGTCGCCAACTCCCGCAAAAGTCTTAACGCTGCGTTCTGCTCTGAGAGCAGACGGGTTAATTTCTCGGCTTCATATCTCAAGATCCAACACTTCCTTTAAGTAAAGCCGGCGAAAGGGGTAAAAATCAAAATACTGGCTCAAAGTGGAAGCCTCAAATTCCACTCGCAAGCCTTCGTCTTTGTCCACCAGCTTCCGGCCATTTTTTAGAACGCTGTAACGGAAGGAGACGGGCGCGCGATTTAGAACCCGCACATCTACGGGGAAAGGGAACAGCTTCCGCAGGCTCTCCTCCAATCTTACTTCGTAACGCAGGAAATTTACCTCGCTGCCCACTTTCAGGAAGATGGCAATGTCAATATCGCCGAAATTGTCCTTTTCGTTGAACGACCCATGTAGATAGCCGAAAATAACGTTCGAATCCTGTGCCAGTACTTCGGCCAACCGCCTTATGATGCCGTCGTATTCTTCCTGGGTTACCCGGTAGCGTTTCATTTTACCAGCCCCTGATCATGCTTCCATAATTGCCGACTCATCCGCAGCCCGTCGCAAGCTTATCCACCCTTTTCTTCGAGGTGTTCCCTTTTTCCCTTGATGAAATATCCTGATTATCACCATAATATACCATCAAAGGCCTTAAATCAAGCGTTCCCCCGCATTTCCATCTCCACCGACCGGTCGAAGTGGTCCTCAATGGCCCGCTTCCCCCGGCCGACCCTCATGTCTCTTCCTCTGCTATATATCATGCTCCACGCTCTCGATCATCCGGCATTTGACCTAACAACCCTTCCAGATATTGCAGGAAAGGCTCCCGCAAATCCTCCCGCTTCAGGGCGAACTCCACCGTGGCCTGCAGGAATCCCAGCCGGTCCCCCACGTCATAGCGCCGCCCCTCGAACACGTAGGCGTACATGGGCCGCCGCCCTGCCAGCGATCTGAGAGCGTCGGTCAATTGAATTTCCCCGCCCGCCCCCGGCTCCTGCTTCTCCAGGAAGTCAAACACTTCCGGTTCGATAACGTACCTCCCCAGAACCGCTCACGTGGACGGCGCCTCTTCCGGCCTGGGCTTTTCCACCAGGTCCTGTACCCGGTACAGGCCGGGTGCCACGTGCTCCGGCCTGACGATCCCGTATTTCCCGGTATCCAGTGCTGTTTGTGTTCAGCTGATGTGTGGCCAATGTCTAAATGATCAAGCTCTGGCGTATACTTACAATGAACTATTAAAATTGGCCTGTCATTCGACAAAATAATTCGTACTAATACAGTATTTTGACGATATTTCATCACTTTTTCGTCACAATACTCTTGATTTCGATTCAAAGGGAATGGTACACTATGGTTGAACAAGAAAATAAAAATAAAAGCAAGCAACTACCGCCTCAAGAGGAGGAGGTTAAAATTATGGCAAAACCCATTGAAGCAACTCCCATTTTGAAGGGAAAGGATTTAGTTGAATTGGTAAAGGATCTTAAAAGACCTGATACCAATAAGGCCAGAAGAGAAAAGGCCTTAAAAGTTTTGGTTAGTTACACGAAAGGTAAGTAAGTATGTTCTATCGCGAAGAGTCGTTTGAAGAAATATCTGAGGCGGTAGTTCTTGTTGATTATTCCCTGGGTTACAAGCTCGGGGATTTTGATTGTGGAATTGAAGACTACAATGAATTTCTTGTTCATGATGCCCCAATTTACATTGAACAAAATATCTGTCAAGTGAAACTGCTAATTGACAAGCAAAACGCGGATGTTATTGCATATATGGCTCTAAACGCCGATTCCCTCCGGTTAGACCCGGTTGAAAAAGCCAAGGAGGGCTTAGATATACCGTTCAATTCTGTTCCCGCTCTAAAAATTGGAAAACTAGCATGTAGTTGCAGACACAAAGACAAACCGTATGGGTCATTTATGTTGTGGTTATCCTTAGGATATGCAGAACATTTGAATCAAATTGGCGTCGGTTGTAGATTCATTGTTGTGGATGCTGATGTTGAATACAACCCAAGTACGCCTGAGTTTTATTTAAAAAACGGGTTTGTATTTAATGAAAAAATGAATGAAACCCGCAAAAACCCAAAAAGTTTAAGTATGCGCCTAGACATATTTAAAGACTGATGCCCCGCTTTACGGACTTTTTTTCTTTAGGGCCGCGTTTTTGCCCAATGTTGAAGCATACACGAACTCCAGGCTGGCACAGCTTTTGCTCTTAGCACCCTGCCTGATGAACCCCGTAAAAGACGCGAGGGCCGCCAAAGTTAGGTCGCTAGTAAAGCAAAGCTGTGCATTCTGCACCCATTTTTCATCTCCTCCCGCTGGCCTTTAGTTCCTCCCCCAGCAACCCCATCAGGTACTCCCGGAACGGCTCCCGCAAGTCCTCCCGCTGCAGGGCGAACTCCACCGTGGCCTGCAGGAACCCCAGCCGGTCCCCCACGTCGTAGCGCCGCCCCTCGAACACATAGGCAAACATGGGCCGCTCCTTGGCCAGGGACCTCAAGGCATCAGTCAACTGGATCTCCCCACCCGCGCCCGGCTCCTGTTTTTCCAGGAAATCAAACACTTCCGGCTCGATGACGTACCGCCCCAGCACCGCCAGGGTGCAGGGCGCCTCTTCCGGCCTCGGCTTTTCCACCAGGTCCTTCACCCGGTACAGGCCGGCTTCCACGTGCTCCGACCTGACGATCCCGTATTTCCCGGTATCCTCTACCCTTACCTCCTGCACGCCCAGCACCGTGCCACCGTATCGCTCGTATACATCCAGACATCTGCTTCAGGCAAGGCACCCGGCTGTCGATCACGTCATCCCCCAGCAGCACCGCGAAGGGCTCGTCCCCGATGAACTTCCGCGCGCACCACACCGCATGCCCCAGGCCCCGGGGCTCCTTCTGCCGCACGTAGTGGATGTCCACCATCGCACTGATCTCCCGCACCAGGCCCAGCAGTTCATGGTTCCACTTGTGCTCCAGGGCGACTTCCATCTCTCAGGTCTCACTTCTCATTGGAATTGGCTCCGCCAATTCCTTCTTCCTCTCACTTCTAACTTCTCACATCTCACTTCTCA